>JAXDBS010000001.1:0-23334 GCA_034678545.1 Cloacimonadaceae bacterium (SeqCode)
TGCCAGCAACGGCTTCCACGGCTTCGGCGTGGACGATCTGAAAGAGCCGGATTGGAACCAGGTCTTTCCCAATCCCTGATTTACCTGCCGGTCAGTCCGCCTTCGGTCTGACCGGGCGACTCCTTGCTCCTGGCTTGCTTCCAGTCTGAGGTAGTAACTAAGTAACGGTATTTTGCACATCGTTCCTTTGTGGGGCATAACTTTTTAAGTCCGAATTTCCAAAGCTGATCCGGAAGCCTGCATGATTCCTCCAAAGCCCGCTTCCGCCGCCGGAAATTCGGACTTTCTTCCTCTCTGCCGCATCCGCTTTTTTATACCCTGCAATCTGAAAAAAAGATGAATCTGGTGGTTCTGCCGGCTGAAACCGGTGCTCCATCTTTGTCGTCACCCATTCTGTTTATCTTCCCATCGGAGGCCTGTATCCAGTTTCACCTTTTCCCGCCTGCCACCCTTTATGGTACGGGGCTCCGCCCCATGCCCCGTATCTATCAGGATGCCGTTCCCGGGTCGTAACGACAGACGCCCCCGTCTGTTGACCGAACTGTACAGACGAGGCGTCTGAACTTACTTTCCGTCTTTCCTGCCCGAGATGCAGAAACAGACAGGATTGTCTGTGCCGCCAATGTCAATCCAACACCTTGTCACTTCCTTACTTTATCACTTCCTCGTTCCCACAATTCATCACTCATTTTTCCTTCCCAGCTCCTGCAAGCACTACTTACCCATTACGGACCCAATACGGACTTTATCCGTAATGGGTAAGTAATGCCAGCAGGGGCGAAGCAGGGAAGGCAAGCGTAAGATAATGTGAATAAGCCAGATGGGCAGTAGTATAAAAAAAAGGGAAAAAGGGAGTGAAATAGGGTGTGTTTCAAATACTCAATGGTGGGCGGATGCCGGATTGACCGGTCAACAGTAGTATGGCAGCCTTCGGAGCCGAGCCGGAGGGCTGCTTTATCAGGCGATACTAACGGTTGCGGCGGCGGATGCGGACGTCGAAGAACTTCTGCAGGGCGGGGACGTAGGGCTCGTCCGTGCGCAGGGGCAGCAGGTCCACGCCGGCGCGGGCCATTCTTTTGGCAAGCTGTTCCCTTTCCATCAGGATGTGTTTTTTATACTGCTGGCGGAGTTTGCGGTTGGAGAGGTCGCAGAGGTCGGAGTCGCCGGTTTCGGGATTGACGAGGCGGAGCAGTCCGCCCGGCGGCAGGTCGAGTTCGGCGGGATCGGTCACCTGCAGTGCGATCACGTCGTGTCTGGCGGAGAGCACCTGGAGCGGCTTGATGTAGCTGTGGGCCTGAAAATCGGAGACGAGGAAGATGATACTGCGTTTTTTGAGCAGGCGGGCCGCATAAGACAAAGCGGCGGCCAGGTCGGTCTTTTGGCCCTCCGGTTCGAGGTAGAGGATATCGCGCAGGATCTGGAGCGTATATTTGCGCCCTTTGCGGGGCGGCAGGTATTTTTCGATCCGGTCGGTGAAGAGCAGCAGGCCCACCTTGTCCTGGTTGGAAAGGGCGGAAAAGGAAAGCACGGCGGTGAGTTCGGCAATGAATTCCGCCTTGAGCTGGCCGCGGGTGCCGAAGCGTGTGGAGCCGCTCAGGTCGATGATGAAGAGGACGTTGAGCTCGCGGGTCTCGCGGAATTTCTTGATGTATGGATGTCCGAAGCGGGCGGAGACGTTCCAGTCAATGTCGCGGTAGCTGTCTCCGGGCTGGTATTCGCGCACCTCGGAAAACTCCAGCCCCTGGCCCTTGAAGAGGGCGTGGTATTCGCCGGTGAAGACCTCTTCCACCAGGTTGCGGGTCTTGATCTCGATGCGGCGGACGCGCTTCAGGATCTCAGCTGGAGAGACCGGCATAAGTTCTTAACCGCCAGATATGCAAAAAGGATTGATCCTCCGTATACTTTTGAGAGGGGGATCAGGATCATGCAAAACAGGCTGGATTCCCGCCTGCGCGAGAATGACTGTCTTTAATGCATTCATGCTCAAACGGGAAAAGCCGGGGTCTTGATCCCTTGCGCCTTTTGCGCCAGCTGCGTTGGGAAGGAAAGTCTTTTGCTCCATGGCTGCAGGCCGCTCTCTGCATTGGGTCAAGGCACTTCGACTTCGTCAAAGATCTTGTTGACCACTTCCTCGGAGGTGAGCTGTTCCGCCTCGGCCTCATAGGAAAGGATGATACGGTGGCGCAGGACGTCTCGGCCGATGGCCTTGATGTCGTCCGGGATGACGTAGCCGCGGTGCTCCAGGTAGGCGTGGGCCTTGGCGGCGCGGGCCAGGTAAATGGAGGCGCGTGGCGAGGCTCCGCACTCGATCAGCCCGTGCAGTCCGGAGAGCCTGGCGTAGCGCTGCGGATGGCGCGTGGCGAAGACCAGGTTGAGGATATAATCGTTGAGTTTTTCCTCCATGTGGATGTCGCGGATGACACCGCGCATGCTTTCGATCGCCTGGGGCCTGAGGATGGGCTGCACCTCGATCGCCTCGTCCCGGACCATGCGGCTGACGATGCGGCGCTCCTCCTCAAAGCCGGGATAGGTGATGCGCAGCTTGAGCATGAAGCGGTCCACCTGCGCTTCCGGCAGGGGATAGGTCCCTTCCTGCTCCAGGGGATTTTGGGTGGCCATGACCAGGAACGGCCTGGGCAAAGCGAAGGTGGTGTCGCCGATCGTGACCTGGCGTTCCTGCATGGCTTCCAGGAGGGCGGACTGCACCTTGCTGGGGGCGCGGTTGATCTCGTCGGCCAGAATGAAATTGGCAAAGATGGGTCCCTGTTTGGGATAGAAGGCGCTTTCCTTCTGGTTGTAGATCATGGTGCCGGTGATGTCGGCGGGCAGCAGGTCGGGCGTGAACTGGATGCGCTTGAAGGAGGCCTGCATGGTCTGGGCGAGGGTGCTGATGATGAGTGTTTTGGCCAGGCCGGGCACGCCTTCCAGCAGGATGTGGCCATTGGAAAGCAATCCGATCAGGAGGCGGTCGATCACAGCTTCCTGCCCCACGATCACCTTGCCGATCTCTTTTTTCAGTTCGTCCAGCACCTCGCTGGTGTCCAGGACGCGCCGGTGGATTTCCTCTATCTGCATAGTCTGCTCCGTTGTTTACATTTTGATCTGATTGAGCGCCTGCATGATGTTCAGGCAATTGTCGCCAATATGTTCGAGGTACTTGACCAAGTCAAGGAAAAGCAGTTCGCCGCGCACATCCTGGCCCTGCTGCATACGGGTGCGGGAGGCCTTGTTGACGGTGCGGCGCAGGTCGTTGATCTCCCGTTCCAAATCCGCAGCCCGGGCGAGTTCCTCCCCGCTGACGCAGGCGCCGATCTTGGCCTGCATGAGTTCCAGGAAGCTGCCGGTCAGGCGGGCCAGTTTGTCCGTGTCGGCCAGGGCCTGGGGGCTGAGCTGGATGTTCTTGTCGTATTTATGCCGGATGGCCTTGGAGATGTTGTAATTGCAGTCGCCGATGTTTTCCAGTTCGTGGATGACGCGGATGTGGAAGTTGAGGTTGTTGAAATTCGCTTCGCTCAGGCTTTCAGTGGCGCATTGCTGCAGGTAGCGCGTGATCTCGACCTGCATCTGGTCCGTGAGTGCTTCCGTTTCGCTGATCTGCTCCACCAAGTTGCCCAGCTTTTTATCCGGATTGCCGAATACGTGCATGGTTTCTTTGAACATGTCGACCACGATGGCGGCCATTTTTTCGATCTCCCTGCCGGCTTCGATGATGTTGAGGTCGGCCGTGTCCTGGAGCGGAGTGGAGATGTATTGCAGCTTGTATTCCCTGACCTTGTCCCGGGAGGAGGGCTTGACCAGCCTCTGCACCAGCCAGGCGAACTGGGGCACGAACCAGATCAGGACCATCGTGTTCGCCATATTGAACAGGGTGTGGAAGACGGCGAGGTTGAGCGGGAAATTGACGCGCGCGCCAAAATCCCAGGGCACGATGATTTCCACAAAGCGGAGGAAGGGCGTGAAGACAAAGCTCATCCAAAGGACGCCGATGACGTTGAACAGCGTGTGAGCCCGGGCCGCCCTGCGGGCGTTGACGTTCGTGCCCAGGGAGGCCAGGTAGGCGGTGATGGTGGTGCCGATGTTCTCGCCCAGGCAGAGCGCGGCGGCGCTGGGCAGGTCCAGCCAGCCCTTGAAGGCCATGGCCACGGTCACGGTCATCATGGCGCTGGAGGACTGGATGATCATGGTGAGGACTGATCCCGCCGCCACATAAAACAAGTAAGACCAGATCCCGTAGGAAGAAAGATTACTCAGCCACTGCTGCGTGGCGGGATAGTTCGCCACGTCAGGGACGCAGCTTTTCAGGAAGCCGAGGCCGATGAAGAGCAGCCCGAAACCGATCAGGAAATCGCCGAAATCCCTCCGCTTTTTCTGCTTGGAGAACATGAAGGGCAAGCCGATGCCCACGATCGGGACTGCCAGGGTGGCGATATCGACCTTGAATCCCAGGTAGGAGACGATCCAGGTCGTGACCGTGGTGCCTATGTTGGCGCCCATGATGGTGCTGATGGCCTGGGTCAGGGAGAGCAGGCCGGCATTGACGAAACTGACCACCATGACCGTGGTGGCCGAGGATGACTGGATGATGCCTGTGATGATGAAACCCGTCAGCACGCCCAGGAAGCGGTTCTGGGTCATGAAGTTGAGCGCGGACTGGAGCTTCTGGCCGGCCGATTTCTGCAGGCCGTCGCTCATTACTTTCATGCCGTAGAGAAAAACTCCCAGCGAGCCCATGATCTTCAGGACCATCATTATCATACTGTCTCCGTCAACTCTTGGCGCATTTTAAAGAAAAGGACTTTGGTAGGGCCAAAGTCCTTGATACCATCAAATGCAACGCTTAAGGATTATTTTTTCACCTGCTCCGTTGAATCGGGAAGGCAGACGCAGGGTATGCCCTCCTCGGTCAGTATTTTTTCCTTCGCCTTCAGTCGGGTCCATTCTTCCCTGGTCATCTTCTTCACCCTGTTGATCTGGGCTATGTTGATCTTGTCATGGCTGACGGGCGGGTTGATGCTTTCCAGTTCCAGGGAATAGGTGATGATGAGTCCGGCGAAAACGATCGAGACCATGCTCATCAGCTTGACCAGGATGTTCATGCAGGGTCCGGCCGTGTCCTTGAAGGGATCGCCCACGGTGTCGCCCACCACGGTCGCCTTGTGGGATTGTGAACCCTTGCCGCCGTGCAGGCCGGACTCGACATATTTCTTGGCGTTGTCCCAGGCGCCGCCGGCGTTGTTCATCATCACGGCCAGCACGAATCCTGAGGTCAGGCCGCCGACCAATACGCCCAGCACGCCCGCCACGCCCAATACGAAGCCGACTATGATGGGTGTCAAAATACCCACCATGGCGGGCAGGACCATCTCCCTCTGGGCGCCCTGGGTCGAGATCCTGACGCAGCGCGCGTAATCGGGATTGGCTGTATGATCCATGATCCCGGGAATCTCGTGAAACTGCCGCCGCACCTCTTCCACCATCTTGCCCGCCGCCCGGCCGACCGCTTTGATCGTGAGGGACGAAAAGACATAGGTGACCATGGCCCCGACAAAGATGCCGAGCAGGAACTTGGGGTTGAGCACGTGGATCTTGTAAAAGGCTATGTAATCGGCGATGGTGGCCTTGGTGGCCTCGATCTGGGCCATGGAATTGGGGCTGTAATGAATGTCCAGGACCAGGACCTTGCCCAGCTTGTCGGACAGGAGGTGGAACCCGTTGCGCACCTCTTCCAGATAGGCGGCGAGCAGGGCCAGGGCGGTGAGGGCGGCCGAGCCGATGGCAAAGCCCTTGCCGGTGGCGGCGGTGGTGTTGCCCACGGAGTCGAGGTTGTCGGTCATTTCCCTGACCTCGGCCGGCAGGTGCGCCATCTGGGCGTTGCCTCCGGCGTTGTCGGCGATGGGCCCGTAGGCGTCCATGGCCAGGGTCACGCCCAGGGTGGCGAGCATGCCCACAGCGCCGAAGCCGATGCCGTAAAGACCCATTTCTATGGATTCAAAGCCGTGGCTGCTGATGAAGGCCAGCATGATGCCCACCACGATCGTGATCACTGGCGCGGCGGTGGAGCGCATGCCCACGGCCAGGCCCTCCAGGATCACGGTGGCGGGTCCGTATTCGCCCTGTTCGGCGATGGCCCGCGTCCTTTGGTAACTGTGCGAGGTGTCCAACTCGGTGAAATAGCCGATCAGGATGCCGGCTGCCAATCCGACAATGGCAGAGATGAAGACCCCGAAAAAGTAATTGGGCGGCAGCATCAGCCAGGTGATGAAAAAAGCCGCGATGGCGATCAGGATGGAACTGCCGTATACGCCCTTGTTGAGAGCGAACATGAGTTCCTTGGTCGTGGCCTTTTCCTTGGTGGAGACCATGTATACGCCCAAAATGGAAAGCAGGGCGCCAACCCCGGCTAAAACCATGGGAGCGGTGACAAACCTGATCATCCAAATGTCGTTGACCAGGTTGCCCATGGCTGCGACCGCGCCCATGCCCAGGGCGGCCGTGGCCAGAATGGACCCGGCGTAGGATTCGTAGAGGTCAGCCCCCATGCCGGCGACGTCGCCCACGTTGTCGCCCACGTTATCGGCGATGGTGGCGGGGTTGCGGGGATCGTCCTCCGGGATGTCGGACTCGATCTTGCCGACCAGGTCGGCCCCCACGTCCGCCGCTTTGGTAAAGATCCCGCCCCCCAGCCTGGCGAACAGCGCCTGGGTGGAGGCCCCCATCCCGAAGCTGAGCATGATCACGGTGATGCGCTCCAGCGGGAATTTCAGCAGGTTGAGGACAAAGAACCAGATGGAAATATCGATCAGGGCGAGGCCCACCACGGTCAGCCCCATCACGCTGCCGGCCCGGAAGGCGACCTTGAGGCCCTTGTTGAGGCTCTCGGTGCAGGCCTGGGTGGTGCGGTTGGAGGCCAGGGTGGCCATGTTCATGCCGATGTAGCCGGCCAGGGCGGAGAAGAACCCGCCGGTCACGAACGCCCAGGGGATAAGCCAGTGCAGGACGCCCAGCCCCAAAGCCATGATCTGAAAGACAATGAAGGCTCCCACGAAGAACATGCCCACGCCCTTGTACTGCTGCTTCAGGTAGGCGAAAGCGCCTTCCCTCACGTGATCGGCGATCTCCTGCATGCGGGCGTTGCCGGGATCCTGCTTTTTCACCTGGCGGAAGAATACATAAGCAAAGATCAGCGCCAGGACCGCCCCCAGCGGCGTCAGATACCAGATTGCCGGAATGTGACTCATAGGCAGACCTCCCTTTGGGATTATTCAGGACAAAGTTAGACTTTACCTCATCCTCTCCTTTTATATTTTTGTCAATGCTAATTTACGGCAGCCGGTCCCAGATCCCTTCATACATCTGCCAAGCGCCTGTTTCCGGATGTTTGGCCAGGGTGAGCGTGCGGCCCTGCAGGGAGGGTGTCTCCTTCACCAGCTGCTTCAGCGAGGCCAGGGGGCGGTATTCGAACCTCTCGACCATCCCGTCCTCGAAGCCGGCGAAGAGGAACCTTTTGCCAGCTTCTTCCAGTTTGCCGGCCATCCTGATGCTGTTTTCCCGCGTGAAGCTGCCCAGGACGGCGTACACGTAGCCCAGGCTGTCGAGCTCCGCCAGTACGGGCTTCAGGAAGTCCTCCGCCGCCTGCCAGGCCTGGTTGTAATAATCCAGCCTGAGGCTGACCTTGCTGACCGGCCCGCCCGCCCAAGACAGAGGCCGTAAAAAATACACGGTGAGCGAGTCGCTGTTGCGGTAGCCGATCTGGGCGTAGAACGTCCCCGCCTGCGGGACCTTCGCCTCGAACCTGCCGCTGCCCAGGTAATTTGGCTGCTCGCCGGCGGGGAAGAACTGCCCGTCTTTCAGGAAGCAGATATTCACCTGGTCAGGCCGGAGCGCGGCGGGCTGGCCCAGTTCGTCCTTGAACTCAAAGGCCACGCTGCGGAAGGTTTCCGCCTTTCCCTTTTCAAAGCGGTAGAAGTCGTTGGCGGAGAGGTCATAATACTGCCAGGCCCCGTCCGCGTAGACGGAGATCACGTTCGGGATGCGGGTGTAGTTGGCGGGTATGCGGCTGGCGCGCAGGTAATAGCAGGCCAGGATCTTGTACTGGTACCCGGTCAGGTGTTTGCGTTCCAGGGCGAGCTCCAGCGGCAGCAGGCCGGGCACGGCCTTTTTCACGTTGATTTTGTGCTTTTTCCTGAAATGGCTGATCACCTGCCGGACAGAGGGCTCTGCGGGTTTGACCGGGCGCATTCTGTCGGGATAAAGCGAAGTCAGCGGCGGAGCTTCTGCCCGGCCCGGCGCGTCGGACCCGCATAACTCAGCCAGCCGGCTCAGCCAGGGCAGGTTCTCGTAAAACACGGTCGGCTCGAAGAGGTTGAGCAGTTCCGCCTCGGGCAGGTCCTTCACCCCGGGATAGGTTTGCCGGAACCAGTCGAACATCCTGTAAAGCAGATACGCGTCCGCCTGCCAGAGGTCCTTTTCGTCGTTCTTGTCCAGGACGGTCAGCCACTCGCGGAACAGCGCAGGCATCCGCCCGATCCGTTCAAACCATTCGCTTCCTGCGATCAGGTGGCAGGCCTCCAGCCAACTGATCAGGTTGAGGTTGGCCTTGCGGCAGATTTGGAAGAAAAGGCTGTCGGCCAGCAGTTCCTCCGGCAGGCCGGAGACCAGGATCTCCAGCTGGTCGGCTTCCAGGTCGCCGTCCTCGAAATCCTTTCCCCAGCAGGGCTCGAGCAGTTCCCAATAGGAGAGCGAATCGTTCCGGATAAAGGTTTGGAACACCTCCGGGCTGGTGATGCCGCGGTAGCGGTCCAGCTTGGACTGCCAGCTTTGCTTGGCGGCCCGGACCTCGTCCTTCCAGCTTTGCGGCGCGTCCCTGAAATCCGTTTTGCGGTTGGGGTATTCCATCAGCACGGAGCGTTCCGGCAGCCGGGAGCTTTCCAGTTTCAGGGTGTAGTTAAGCTCTTTGAGGTTGTTGGAGGGGACGAACTGGAGGGCGGCCAGGCTGTCCTGCCAGGCGAGCAGGAAAAAGGCGCCGGTTCCCACCGTGACGGTTTGCTCGCCCTTGTGGTCGGCGGACAGGAAGGCCTGGGGCCGCAGCGAATAGTAATTATACACTTCAATGGCCAGATTGCAGTTGGAGGCGGGCTCGCCTTTTTTGTTCACGGCCTTGATTTTGAGGGTGCGGGTGTTCTCCCCGGCGTAGTATCTGATGCTGTTGATCAAGGCCCCGTGTGCGTCCCGGGCCAGGACCTCGTCATCGGGGGCGGGCAGGCTCCCGTCCGCCGTAATGATCACCATCTTGCCCGCCAGCCCTGAGAACCAGGTCTGGTCAGGCCAGTAGCCGCCGTCGGAGTCGCCGCTGTAGTGCCACCGCCCGTCCAGGAAGACCTCCACCCAGGCGTGGTTGTCGTCCTGGTGCGCCCACCAGGGCGTACTGGCGGCCCGGGCCGGGATCCCCGCCGTGCGGCAGAGGGCGGCGAACAGGATCTGTGATTCTTCGCAGCGCCCGTGGAGCGAGCCCCAGGCGATGTCCAAAGGCGACTGGTCCCGCCCGGAGGTGGGCTTGTAGACGAGCAGTTCCGTGGCCAGCAGGCAAACCTTCCTGTACAGTTCGACGGGGTCCCGGATCTCCTGCCGCAGCCGGCGCAGGCCGAGGCTGGGCCAGATGAAGGAGCCGTAATCATCCTCCTCCGTTTCAAAGACCTGCCTGTAGCCTGTGATGGGCTCGTCGCTCACGGTGATTTTGGCTACGTAGGAGAGGAAGAACTCGTCCGGTTGGGTGATCCCCTGCTCCTCCATCAGTTCCGCCAGGGATTCGTAATGCCCTTCCACGCAGGCCGGATCGGCCTCCAGCAGCCTCCCGCTTTCCTCGTAGGCCAGCAGAAAGGCCATCAGCCGGTCCGGATACTGCCGAAGCAGCCGGGTGTATTCCGTTTTGGCCGGTTTGGGCAGGTTGGCCAGGTTGGCCCGGGCCTGCCCGTACAGCTTATCATACAAAGGGTCCGCGGCCCGGGACGGCAGAGCGGCCGGGCACAACAGGGCCAGGAAAACCAGGACGAATCCGGCTTTGCGCATATCAGAGACTCCCGCTAAATTTTGATGGCAGCCTATCGGAGGCCGCCGCTGCCGTCAATTAAATTCGGACAAAAGGGAATAGGGAATCTTGAAGTTTATCTAATCTGTCGCCGCCTTGACGTAATAGAATCCGGGAGTGCCGGAGGCCGCGCCGGCATGCGTCCAGGACAGGGAAGCTGTCTGGGCGATGGCTGACAGCGTGGCGTAGGGATCAGTGGGATGGTAATAGATCTCGTAGTAATCGGGCGTGATGGGCTGGCCGTCGGTGTCCTCGGTCACGGCGTCCCACTGCAGAACCATGTCAGCGCCGTTTCTGCTGATGACCAGGTTTTCCGGCGGCAGGGGTATTCCGGAAGCGGCGGAGACCGCCAGCTTGGCCAGGTAGACCTCTTGGTAGGAATACCCGGGATTGCCGACCGGCAGGGACCCGAAGTTTGCGGTCTCGCTGCAGAAGTATCCCGTGCAGTAGATATTTGCATTCCCGTCCACTGTGATCCCTGTGCCGTAATCGTTGTAATCGCCGCCGGCGCTTTTGGCCCAGAGCCAGTTGCCGCCGGCGTCCAGGGCGCAGACATAGACCTCAGCCAGGTCTGTTGTGGTCAGGTTTTGGGGGCCGAATTGGCAGGCTCCGGTAAACCAGCCCGTGCCATAGCAGTTTCCGTCGGCGTCCGCAGCGATGCCGAAGCCCCTGTCCCCGGTCGTACTGCCGGCGTTGCGAGCCCATAATGCGGTTCCGTTCCCATCGTATTTGACGATGAAGATGTCTTCATAGCCGTTTGAAGTCAGCGCCAGGCCTCCGAAGGATGTACTACTGCGGAACAATCCTGACACATAGCAGTTTCCGCTGCCGTCTAAAGCGATGCCGAACCCTTCGTCCCCCTGTGTGTTTCCTGCGTCCCTGGCCCATTGCCAGACGCCGCTGGAATTGATTTTAGCGATGACGACATCTCGGTCGGAATTGGTTGAACTGGAAACCGAATAAGCGCCGAAAGTGGCGGTGGAGCCAAAGTATCCGGTAATAAAACTGTTCCCGGCTGAGTCCGTGGCGATGCCGTTGGCGTGGTTGGTTCCTGCTCCCGTTCCAACCGCGACCCAAAGCCAGTTGCCGCCGGCATCCAGTTTGGCGGCATAGATATCGGAATTGCCCATGCTGGTCAGGGTAAAGGTTCCGAAATTGGCTGTCAGGCGGAAAGACCCTGTCACGCAGATGTTGCCCGCCCCGTCCAGGGAAATGCCGCGTCCTGCGTTCATGCCTGCTCCGCCTGCCCGGACAGCCCATTGCCAGTTGCCGCCGGCGTCCAGTTTGGCGACGAAGATGTCGCTGTATCCTCCGCTGACCAGGGTATCGGCCCCCAAATAGGCGGTTCCGTAGAATTCGCCGATGACATATACATTTCCGGAGGCGTCCGTGCACAGGCCGTAACAGTAATCCTGATCCGTTCCCCCGGCCCGGGCCGCCCACAGCAGGTTGCCGCCGGGGTCGGTCTTGGTGACAAAGATGTCATAATCTCCGGCGCTGACCAGGGAATCGGCTCCAAAATAGGCGGTGGAAGAAAAATATCCTCCTGTATAGACATTCCCGCTGCCGTCCGTATCCACTGCATAACCGTAATCGGGATCCATCCCGCCGGCCCCTGTGGCCCACTGCCAGACAGGCGGGGTCTGCCCTAGAATTGAAAAGCTGAAAAGCAAAAGGAAAATGATGATGGATGCTGTCTTCATTGTGCTGACTCCTTCCTTGATTGATTGAGCTTGGGACTGGACATTTCTCCCCCTGTATAACTATGTTCCTAACGCGTTGTCTTGGCTTCTGAATCAAATAGTTACAATTCAAACTTTCCGGTTTTGTTTACCGGTGTCAAGGGAAAAAATGCCCGGTCTCCGCGCAGGCAAGGCATACAGGAAAAACTCACTCTTCAGTCCTGGAATGCTATCTTATATATCCAAAATAGATTACGGACCTGTTTCCTGCTTCGCCCTTGCTTGCATTACTTACCCAATACGGATGAAGTCCGTAATGGGTCCGTAATGGGTCCGTAGTGCTTTTAAGGGAGAGGGACAAAAATAGTGATGGAGTTGGGAAGTGAAAAAGTGAAAAAGCATTGAACGGCATGGCAAAGTCCGTGGCACAGACAATCCTGTCTGTTTCTGCATCGCGGGCAGGAAAGAAGGATAGTAAGTACAGACGCCTCGTCTGTACGGTTCGGGTCGACAGACGGGGGCGTCTGTCGTTACGTCCCGGGAATGACTTCGGATAGATGCGCGGCATGGGGCGGAGCCCCGTACCATAAAGGGTGGCGGGCGGGAAAAGATGAAACTGGATACCGGCCTGCGACGGTAAGGGAAAACAGGCCGGGTTCCTGCCCGTCCGCCCAGCCGGCAAGCTGTCAGGTAACCCCGGGCGCGGGAACGACGGAACCCCTCCGCGGGAATGCCGGCGCCGACGATCAACGGGCTGCCGAAATCCGTTCGGCAGAGGTGGCGCAGCCGCCTGAGGGAAACGTCCTCCAAACGTTGCGGCAAACGGATTTTGCCGCCCCTGACTTGCGGGGTTACAGTGTGCCGTCCTGCCGGACTGATCTGCCGTCCCAGCGCGGTTGGGCTTGGTGACCCCGTATTTTGGGGCAGGCGTGAAACAAAAACAGGCTGCCGGTCGGGGCAGCCTGCAGGGGGGGTAAAATGATTCGGTTGGTTGGGCGGGTTTACTCCTCGGTGTGGTCGGAGTGGCGGCGGGAGTAGCGTTGCTGCTTGCGGGCCCTGCGGCAGTCGGGGCAGCGCTGGGGCTCGTTCTGCAGTCCCTTTTCCAGGTAGAACTGCTGTTCGCCTTCCGTGAATACAAATTCTTTGTTGCATTCCTTGCAAATCAAAGTTTTGTCAGGCATGTGAGTCTCCTTGTCTTTTTTCGGGATTTAAGCATTGTGGACTGGAGGCCTCCCGAAAAAGGCAAGGGATCGGCACAGGGCAATGTTAAATCACATCAGGGCACGGATAACCGGCGCGCAAAATCCTGTCAATGAAAAAATCCGGGGCGGGGGACGGCGGAAAAAAAACGGGCCGCCGTTTCTGGCAGCCCGGTGCAATGCATTACCGTGCGATCAATAGTCGCGCCGGCCGTAACCGCGGTCGAAGTTTCTCTGGCGGCGTTTGGCCTTGCGGCATTCGGGGCAGCGCTGGGGCTCGTTCTGCAGGCCTTTTTCCTGGTAGAACTGCTGTTCGCCTTCCGTGAATACGAATTCCTGATTGCAATCCTTGCAGATCAATGTTTTGTCGGGCATGTCAGCCTCCTGGTTTTATTGCGGGATTTAATCACTCTGTCTGAAGGCATCCCAAATAAAACTGGAAACGGCCCTGGGGAATGATAAATCACTCAAAGTCGCTTTTTTGCACGGTGGGGAAATCTGTCAACAACAAACATTTAAAACCGGGGGGAAAAAACTCAGAGCAGATAGCGGAGCCCGACATAGAGGGTGGAGACGACGAGGGACACGAAGGTGACGAGGAAGCTGTAGCGCAGGAAGCGCCAGAAGGAGATGGGATAGCCGTTGCGCTTGGCGATGCCGAGGGAGACGATGTTGGCGGCGGTGCCGAGGGAGGTGAAGTTTCCTCCCAGGCAGCTGCCAAGGGCCAGGGACCACCACATGGGATCGAGCGAGGCCACCCGGTAACTTCCTGCCAGGCCTTTGATCAGGGGGATGAAAGTGGCGGTGACAGGCACGGCCCCCACCACGGAGGAGAGAACCCCGGAGAGCCAGATCATGCCCAGGGAGGCGAGGCGGAAATCGCCCCCGGTGGCCCGGGTGACCACAGGCACCGCTTTGGCAATGGCGCCGGATTCCTTGAGGCCGCCCACGATCATGAACAGCCCCATGAAAAAGAAGAGCGAGACCCAGTCCACGGATTGGGTGATGATGTGCTCCACCTCTTTCCGGTTGCTCATGACGAGCAGGAAGAGGGCGGCGGACATGGCGATGGTGGCGGAGTTGAGCCCGGTCAGTTCCTGGGTGAGAAACCCGGTGAGGAGAAGGGCCATGATGACGGCGGACTTGATCAGGAGTGGGCGGTTGGTGATCAGGGCCTTGTCGCTGTATTCCATGATCCGGGCGCGGCGCTGGTTGCTGACGCGCATGCGTTTGCGGAAGAGGAGGTAGAGGATGCCGATGGAGGAGAGGGCTACGAGGATGATGACGGGTGTGAGATTGGCCAGGAAGTCCAGGAAGGAAAGGCCGACCGCGCTTCCGATCAGGATGTTGGGCGGGTCTCCGATCAGGGTGGCGGTGCCGCCGATGTTGGAGGCGAGGATCTGGGTGATGATGAAGGGGACGGGCGAGATGCCGAGCTCGGTGGCGATCAGGATCATGACGGGAATGACGATCATGACCGTGGTGACATTGTCCAGGACGGCGGAGATGGCGGCCGTGACTGCAAACATGAGGAGCATGATGCGGAGGGGGCTGCCCTTGGCGAGCTTGGCGGTCCGGATGGCGGCATACTGGAAGATGCCCGTTTCCCTGGCCACGCCCATGATGATCATCATCCCGATCAGGAGGAAGATCACGTTCCAGTCGATATGGGAGAACGCCTTGTCCTGGGTCATGATGCGGCAGAGGATGACCAGGAAGCCGCCCAGCAGGACGATGGTCATCTTGTTTATCCATTCGGTGATGATGCAGACGTAGGTGACGACGAAGATGGCGAGGGCGAGCAGCATTTTGAGCATCAGGCGCGCACCACCTTGGCGTAGATGTCCATGGCGGTGATGATGCCGACCACTTTGCCGTCCCTGATCACGGAGAAGGTCTGCTTCTTTTGCCTTTCCATCTCAAAGAGCGCCTCGATAATGGAGAAATCCGGCCTCACCAGCCTCTCCGGCTTCTGCATTACCTGTTGTACGGTGACAGTTTCCTCTTTTCTGTACAGGAGGTCGAAGGGCTCGTAGGCGCGCAGGAAATTGACGTTGTTCATCATTTTCATATAGTCCGGCAGGCCGGCGGCCAGGTAGTGGAGGATGTTGACGTCGCCCACCCATGCGCCTTGGTCGTTGATGACGGGGACGTAGTAGAGGTGCTTTTCCCGCATCAGCTCGGCCAGGTCTTTTATGGTCTTGTTCTCATTGATGACGATGGGGTCGGCGGTCATGATGTCGGAAACGGTGACCTCTTCCTTGATGCTGATGACGGCTTCCCTGACCAGTTTGACAAAGGCGTGGGGGTCGCGGGCGCCGAGCAGGGCGGAATACAGCCCGGGGTCGCGGGAGATCCGCAGAAACGCCGCCACAGTGTTCAGGTAGAGGCTGGAGACGTTTTTGTCGGTCAGGATGAGGATGTAGATCTTCACTTCCTGCTCCCTGTCCCGCAGCGGCGTGCGAGGCACGCAAACGGCGATGATGGTGTCGTCCAGGCCTTCCAGGCGGACATGGGGGATGGCCATGCCGGTGGGATAGAGGGTGGGGGATTCCTTCTCCCTCTGCTCCACAAGCCGGAATATTTGGTCCGGGCTCTCCCTGAGCTGATGGTGGGAGCAGATCCTGGCGATCAGCCCTTTCAGGATCTCGTCCCTGGGCAGCCCCTGGTCCTCGAACCAGACGAGCTTGGGGTCCAATAAATTGAAGAGATGCATGTTAACCTCCCGCAAAGCCTTGCTCATGTCAGTCTGGGCAGGGGGCGCGGGCCGTCAACAGAAATTTGGCCGGAGTTTTATCTTGACTTCAAAATCGGGTTGGAGAAACTGAAGTTCAGAAAAATCATTCCTGAATCCGGATGGAGGATGCTTGCTGCAACTGCAACTGCAACGCGACCTGATCACACGGGCCCGCCGGGCCGCCAGGGAGATCGTCCGCGCCCAGAAATGGCTGTTCGACGGGTTCAGTTCCGTGACCGTCGAGCGCACTGTCCTGCGCCTTCTGGGCGTCGACGGGGCCAGCCGGGACGGAACGCCTTTCCCCAACCTGATCATAGATCACCTTAAAAACAAACAGGCCCTGGGCCGCGGCGCCGCTTGGTGGATGGCCAACGCCTGCGCGGCGAAAAAGCTGACGCCCCAGCAAACGGCTGAAGCAGTGTGCCAAAACGGCCTGGACCTGACAGCCTGCCCCGCCCAGCCGGACGCCAAGGTCATGGCCCTGCTGGAAAAGCAGACCCGGGCCGGGCTCGACCGGATCAGAAAGCAGAAATCAAGGCGGGAAGAGCTGTTTGCCAAATACGGGCCTCGCCGGTCTCCTGCCATCTACGTGATCGTGGCGACGGGCAACATTTACGAGGACGTCACCCAGGCCAAAGCGGCGGCCGGAGAGGGGGCGGACATCATCGCGGTGATCCGGTCCACGGCACAGTCTTTGCTGGATTACGTGCCCTACGGCGCTACGACGGTGGGCTTCGGGGGCACCTTCGCCACCCAGGAAAACTTCCGCATCATGCGCCGGGCGCTGGATGAGGTGAGCGCCGCAGAAGGCCGCTATATCAGCCTGACCAATTACGCCTCGGGCCTGTGCATGCCGGAGATCGCGGCCATGGGAGCCTTGGAGCGGCTGGACCTGATGCTCAACGACGCCATGTACGGCATCCTGTTCCGGGACATCAACCCGAGGCGCACCCTGCTCGACCAGTATTTTTCCAGGATGATTAACGCCTGCGCCGGGATCGAGATCCAGACCGGCGAGGATAACTACCTCACCACTTCGGATGCGGTGGAAAAGGCCTATACCGTGACAGCCTCGCAGCTGATCAACGAGCAGTTCGCCCTGGCCAGCGGGATGAAACCCGAAAAGATGGGGCTGGGCCACGCCTTTGAGATCGATCCGGATTTGGAGAACGGCTTCCTGTACGAGCTGGCGCACGCGCTGCTGACGCGGGAGCTTTTCCCCAAGTCGCCTGTCAAATACATGCCTCCGACCAAATTCGTTTCCGGCAACATTTTCAAGACCCACCTGATGGACGCCTTGTTCAACCTGGCAGGTCAAATGACCAACCAGGGCGTGCAGCTGCTGGGCATGATGACGGAAGCCATCCACACTCCGCACCTGGCGGACCGCTCCCTGGCCATCGAGAACGCGCAGTACATCTTCAACACGGCCAGAGACCTGGGCCGGGAACTGCAGCTCAGTCCCAACGGATTTATCAATAAACGGGCCAACCAGGTGCTGAAGGAGGCGACCGTGTTTCTGGAGAAAGTGGCGCAGGAAGGGTTGTTCGTGGCATTGGCCAAGGGTGAATTCGCCGGGATCAAGCGCCCCGAGGCAGGAGGCAAAGGCCATGACGGCGTGTTCATGAAAGAGCCGGGCTACCTCAATCCCTTCCTGGAAACCATGAAGACAGAGCTGGAGGTCCCATGAGCAAGGGCAAGGACCACCTGATCAGGCCCTACGGCGACACCCTGAACGACGGTAAAATGCAGCTGTCATTCTCGCTGCCTGTGCCGCCGGACGAGAGGGGCAAGGAGGCCGCCCGGACGCTGCTTAAAAAGATGGGCTTTGAGGAGGTCGAGGTCTGCGGAATGCGGGACCTGAAGGAAGGCTTCACCCATTTCATCGCCTATGCGGGCTGCCCGGTCAGCGTTGACCTGAGTAAGATCAGGGTCAAGACCGTGGAGACGGACGTGATGGGCCTGGAAGACACCGACGAATACATCCGGACCCGGATCGGCAGGCCGCTGACAGTGATCGGCGCCTGCATCGAAAGCGACGCTCACACGGTCGGGATCGACGCCATCATGAACATGAAGGGCTACAATCACCGCTACGGACTGGAGCGTTACAGATATTTCAAGGCCATCAACCTGGGAGCCCAGGTCTCCTGTGAGGACCTGCTCAAGCGGGCCCGCAGGGAAAAGGCGGACGCCGTGCTCGTCTCCCAGATAGTCACGCAGAGAAACATCCACGTCAAAAACCTGACCCGGCTGATCGAGCTGGCCGAGGCGGAAGGGCTGCGCCATAGGATGCTGTTCATCTGCGGCGGTCCCAGGATCAGCCATGAACTGGCCATCGAGCTGGGTTACGACGCCGGCTTCGGCAGCGGGACCTATGCCACCGACGTGGCCAGCTTCATCGCCATCACGCTGGCCGGCAGAACTCACAAAGAAAGGGGATAGGCATGGACTTCCGGGAAGCCGTCCTGCAGAGCCTCAACAGCGCGCACAAGCAGTTTTCGCCTTACAAGCTGCTCTATGAACAGCTGACCCACCTGCCGCTGAACCGCCCCATCTATGTCTTCGCCCTGGGCAAGGCGGCCTACCAGATGGCGGAGGCCGTACTCTACCATGCCGATCAGGAGGGATTCATCCGCATTGTGGGCGGCCTGGTGATCGTTCCTTACGGCCATGCCAAAAAGCCCCTGAAAAACCTGACCATCCTGGAAGCGGCCCATCCCATCCCGGACGAAAAGAGCCTGGAAGCCGGGACGGCGGCGCTCCATTTCCTGCAAAACCTGAAGGAAACCGACATTCTGCTCGTCCTGCTCTCCGGTGGCGGCTCCTCCCTGATGGAGAAACCCATGCCGGGAGTTTCCATGGAGGAGCTGATCAGGATAAACAAGGAGCTGCTCAGCTCCGGAGTGGATATCGAAGTCGTCAACACCGAGCGCAAGAAGATCTCGGCCCTCAAGGGCGGCAAGCTGCTGAAGCATGTCCGGTCCAAGGTGCTTTTCATCTACGCCATGTCCGACGTTCCGGGCGACAAGCCCAAGTACATATCCTCCAATCCCTTTCTGCCCGACGCGGAGTTTGCCGACGACAAGATGAGCCAGGACAGCTTCCACCGTTTCGATGCGCTCACCTCGCACCGCCACATGCCCCAGGACAAGGCCATCGTCTATAAGATCATAGCCAACAACCGCTCTTTCTGCGAGGTGTTCAAAAACTGCGCTTTGGAATTTTTCCAAAACCTGAACTCGGACCGCATCCATGTGATCTCAACCGAACTGAAAGGTGAATCCGTCAAGGCGGGAAGGGAGATCGCCGACCTGGCCAGGCTGATCGACCGGGAGCGGACGAAGGGATTCTCCTCCTTCAAGACACCCTGCATGCTCGTGTTCGGCGGCGAAACCTTTGTCAACGTACGCGGCAGCGGTGTGGGCGGCAGATGCACGGAACTGGCCCTGGCGGCGGCTGAGGGGCTGGCCGAGCTCTCCTATTGCAGCCTGATGGCCTACGCCACGGACGGCAAGGACGGTTTTTGCGACGCGGCGGGCGCGATCGTGAACAACTTTACCAAGCAGGCCCTGCAGGACAAGGGCATCGAAATCGCCGCCTGCCTGGAAAACAACGACAGCTACACAGCCCTGCACGCCATTGACGCCACCATCCCCAGCGAATTCACCGGCATCAATGTCAACGACATGGTGGTGCTCTACATCCAGTGACGGGGAGAAAACAGCTTTTGGGAAAGGATTACATTAAATCAACGGATTGGAACCATGAATAACAAGGAAACTCTGCGCGCCATCCTGGAGGAAAGCAAGAAACGCTTTTCCCCCTACAACATTCTGTATGAACAGCTGGTCCATCTACCCTTCAACCGGCCCATCTACATCTTCGCTCTGGGCAAGGCGGCCTACCAGATGACGGAGGCCGTGCTCTACCACGCCTCGATGGAAGAATACATCCGCATCAGGGAAGGGCTGGTCATCACGCGTTACGGCAATGTCAAAGGCCCGCTGGACAGGATGAACATCATCGAATCCAGTCACCTGAGGCCGGATGACAACAGCCTCAAGGCGGGCGAAGCGGCCGTCGAATTCCTGCAGAAACTGGGCGAGGATGACATCCTGCTCGTCCTGCTCTCCGGCGGCGGAACGGCCCTGATGGAGAAGCCTGTGGAAGGGATCAGCCTGGAGGAATACAACCGCCGGATCCAGCAGCTGCAGCAGAGAGGCGCCACCCTGGAAGAACTGGAAACCGAGCGCCGCAGGATGTCCGAAGTCAAGGGCGGCAAGCTGCTCCCCTGCGTGAAATGCAAGCACGTGTTCATCTATGCCATGTCCGACGTCCCGGGTGACATTCCCAAGTACATCGCCTCCAACCCCTTCCTGCCTGACGCGGAGAAGGACGCCTCCCAGATGGCGGCGGATGATTTTTACCGCTATGACAGCCTGACCGCCGAAAAATTCCAACCTCTGGGCAAGGCGGTCACCTACAAGATTGTCGCCAACAATCACGACTTCTGCGAGATCATCAAGCAGGCGGCCCACGACCTCGTGCCGGACCTGCAATCCGATTACATCCATATCATTGCCACTGACCTGACCGGCGAGTCTGCCAGGGCAGGCCGGGAACTGGCCGAGCTGAGCGCCCTGATCGACAGCCAGCGGGATTCGGGCCAGGCAGCTTTCAAGACGCCCTGCCTGCTGATCCTGGGCGGAACGACTAATTCTTTGGCCAAAGGTCCCGGCAAGGGCGGCCGATGCACCGAAACGGCCCTGGCAGCGGTGGACAAGCTGGCCGAAGTGGCAAATGCCGCCATGCTGATCTATGCCACGGACGGCCTGGACGGCATCCCGGAAGCGGCCGGAGCGGTCGTGGACAATCACACCAAAGCCGAACTGGAACTCAAAGGCGTCAGCCTGCAGGAAGCTTTGGCCGACGGGGACAGCTTCACTGCCCTCAAGGCGGTGGACGCCATCATCCCGGGCGAATACACCGGCATCAACGTCAATGACATCGCGCTGCTGCTGATCACCTGATATGAGAGTCAAAGATGATCTGCTGCAGGTGATCCGGCTCGCCCTGGAGCGCTTTTCCCCCTACAGCCTGCTGTATGAGCAGCTCCTGAACCTGCCGCTGAACCGTCCCATCCACGTCTTCGCCCTGGGCACCGCCGCCTATGAAATGACGGAAGCCGTGCTTTACCACGCCTCGCAGGAGGAGTACATCCGGATCAAGGGCGGGCTGGTCATCACCCGCTACGGCAATGACAAGGGCCCCCTGCCCAACATGACCGTCCTGGAAGCGAACCACCTGATCGCTGACGAGAACAGCCTCAAGGCCGGCGACGCCGCCATCGAATTCCTGCAACAGGTCGGCGAGAACGACATCCTGGTCGTACTGCTGTCAGGAGGCGGCTCCAGCCTGATGGAAAAGCCCGCGCCCGGTTACACCCTGCAGCAGCTTAACAGTCTGATCCAGGAATTGTACAATCAGGGTGCCAGCCTGGACAGGGTGGAGGCCGCCCGCAAGCACATGTCCGAACTTAAGGGCGGCAAGCTGGCTTCTTACGTGCAGGCCAGGGAAATCTTCATCTACGCCATGTCCGAAGTGCCCAATGACATTCCCAAATTCATTGCCTCCAACCCCTTTTACCCAGACGCCGAAGGCGAAGACAACGAACTGGGGCTGGATTATTATCACCGTTACGACAACCTGACCGCAGAAAAGTTCAAGCCCCAGGAGAAAGCGGTCCTCTACAAGATCGTCGCCAACAACAGAACCTTCTGCGAAGCGGTGCGGCAGACTGCTGCCGAGCAGCTCCAGTTCCTGGACGCGGACCTCATCCACGTGATGCCGGACAGCCTGTTCGGGGACGCAGCCTTGAACGGGCGCAAGATCGCTGACATCGCCCGCATGATAACTGACCCGGAACAGAAAAGCACCTTCGGATTCGCCACTCCCTGCCTGCTTATCTTCGGCGGGATCACCACGGCCAACGTCGTGGGCAGGGGCAATGTGGGCAGATGCACCGAACTGGCTTTAGCGGCGGTGGAGGGGATCTCCGGGCTGATGAACTGTTGCCTTCTGGTCTATAACACCAGCGGCACCGAGGTGTTCTTTGACGTGGCGGGGGCCTGCGTCGACAACACAACCAAACAGGCTTTGCAGGAGCGGGGCATTGACCCCGTGGCCAGCCTGGACAAGCACGAAAGCTATCCCACCCTAAAGGAAATTGACGCCGTCATCCCCGGAGTCAACTCAACCCTGAACCTCAACGAGATAGTCCTGCTTTACATTCAATGATCCGACTGCCTGTATAGCCAGGCCGCCATTCCTGCGCAGGCAGAGCCTGTCCTCGACCTGATCGGGGAACCCCAGCCGGGGCTTCATTCCTGCGCAGGCAGGAACCTAACCTGTTTTCCTTAAAAGACGCTGGCTGGTATTCAGGTTTTCCGGCGAAAGCCGGTATCCATTTTATCTTTTCCCACCCACCACCCTTTATGGTATGGGGCTTCGTCTCATTCCCGGTATCTGCTCCATGGTCTCACCGATGTCAGTGGCGCGGGTAATGCTGCCCGCGATGCAGAAACAGACAGGAATGTCTGTGCCACACACGTTGCCTTGCCGCTCCATACTTTTTCACTTTTTTCACTACCTCACTCCCTTACTCTTTTTCCTCCCCGCCCTTAAAAGCACTACTTACCCATTACGGACCCATTACGGACTTTATCCGTAATGGGTAAGTAATGCAAGCAAGGGCGGAGCAGGAATCAGGGGGCAAAAAAGAGCCGGCCCCTGCGCAGAGAAGCCGGCTTTATTTTCAGATTTGATTATTTACATGCAGGCGGAGAGGCCAGTATCAGGGTCACTGTCATTCGAATTTCAGGACGACATATTTGCTGACTTTATTCCTGTCCTGGACATACACCATGATGGCCTTTTTTCCTGATTTGTCCATATTGTCCTTGGCGTTGTTCAGCTCTTTATAGAAATCGGCGGGGGTATTGACTTCCACCCGTTCGATCTCGAGGATGACGTCTCCCACGGTCAGGTCGCTCTTGGCTGCGGGGCTGGCGGGCTCGATCTTGCTGATGACCACGCCCTTGTCCGAATTGATGTTCATGCGTTTGGCGAACTGGCTGTCGTTGGCCTCGACGGTGATGCCGGAGGCGATGCTGCTCTTGGTGTCCTTTTCCTTGCCGGAGGCCACCACGTCTTCCGGATAGGGGTCGAGCTTCACGTTCAGGGAGATTTCCTTGTTGTCGCGCAGGATCTTGACAGGGATATTGATCCCGATCCTGGCAGTGGCGACAGAAATGCGGAATTTGGAAACATTGGGCACTTTTTCCCCGTTGAATTCTACAATGACGTCTCCGTTTTTGAGGCCGGACTTGTCCGCCGGGCTATCCTTCTCGACTTTGGAGACAAGCACGCCCGCCACTTCCTTCAGGTTCAGCACTTCCATCATGTCGCTGGTGATCTCTTGGGGCGTGATGCCCATGTAGGCACGGACCACCTTGCCCGATTCGAGCAGGTCGTCCACCACGCGCTTGGCCAGGTTGATGGGGATGGCGAAACCGATCCCGATGTTGCCGCCGCTGGTGCTGGTGATGGCGGCGTTGACTCCGATGACCT
>JAXDBS010000002.1:0-3918 GCA_034678545.1 Cloacimonadaceae bacterium (SeqCode)
TTTGACTGATGGTGACAGGTTGTCCCTGTGCCTGAAGGGTTCCCCTGGCGAACATTTTTCCGTTAACAGACAGGCGCTTTTGAGGCAGAAGTTTTAAAAGAACATTTCCGCTGCTTGAGCCCGTGACCAGCTCTGAATTCGTCCAGGCATTGGCTCGGGCTAGATTCAAGTCATTCCATTTAAGCGCAAGTGAACCGGTCAGAGGTTCCCCGGCCAGCCGGCCGGATAGCCTGAGTGTTTCAGAATGCCGGCCCGTGAGCATCATTGGTTCAATAGAGATGTTGTTCGATCTAATGGAAAGCCCTACAGGTTGAACAAGTCTCCAGGTGCCGACGCCGTCCGTGCCATCCAATCTGGCAATTTCTCCCTGCCAGCTCTGATTATGATATGATCCAGACAGGGCCAGATGCATTTCATGAAGATGGGAGTGAAGCGCTGCGACGAGCGTGTGTCGGGTCACCGTTCCATTTAAACGCAGGGTTAAGGTGTCTGCTGCAAAACTCTGATAGTGAAGTTTACTTATGGCAACGTTTATGTCCATGGGCGAGGCGTCTTGGTCCTCGATGAAGGCGGTGAAATTTGCCGCAGCGATCTTCAAACCGCCTGCGTTCAAACCACTGGCCTGAGCGGAGACGCTGCCGCTGGGCCTGCCTTTATGCCAGCGCATCCAGCCTTTCGCCTTCATCTTACCTGCGGTCTTGGGAAGAAGCCGGGAAAGATCGCTGATCCATGCTGTAAAGTCCACTTTATTCTTGACGCTTCCTCGGGCTGTGATCTGAAAACCTTTTCCCTGAAAGGCCAGGTGCTGAATCCGGACATCGTCTTCAACAAAAGTTGCGCGGAGATCTCCGGTCAGTTGTTGTCCATGCAGACGGCTTTGTCGCAGTGTGCCCGTTACTTTGCCATTCATTGTTTCTTGTTGCGAGGCCGATACATGACCTGATAGATCAAAATTAATGACGCCTGCCCAGCCGGGATCAATATTGGCCGGATTGAGATTCCGGCCGTTAAGATTTCCTTCTATCGCCAGGCCATTCTGCCAGTTGATATTTAGTTGACCGCCAAGCTCGCCATTGAGCGCCTTTCCCTGTATCGCTTTCAGGGTCACGCTCTGGCTGTTCCCCGAATAATCGCTTTCCATTCTGATGGATTGCCGATTGATACCCTTGTTGATGAGATGGATGTGCCCCCCGTATTGCTTAATGGTCCCTGCGAATGTCAAAGATGCGGAGAGATTGGTCGGCACTTTGAATTCGGCGGAAAGATCAAAATCAACCATGTTGACTCGCATGGACAAGAAAGGTTCAGGCCCGCTCATGGTCAGCATTCCTTCTCCGGTGATCAGTCCCGCTCCCTGTCGATTCAGGCGAATGTTCTTAAGAGGGAACCCCTCGGACGTCATACCGGCATCTATAGCCATTTCCCAGAGCGGCTTTTCATCCGCTGACGTCCGACGACCGGAAAGATGAAAGCTTCCGGCGAGCTTTTGCGGGCTTTGCCCCGACTCGAATTTTCCGCGCAGCTGGAAAATTTTCATATCGGCTACAGGACGGGAAGGCGTTGCGATGAGATCCATTTCCAGAAGGGGCTGGCTAAATCCAGCCACCATGTTTCCCTGAACAACACCCAGTTCCGAAACCATCTTGTGAAGGCCTATGGACAGATGTGAATTTTCCCAGTCAACTGAAGCGGCGATTGTTTGGACCTGTAGCGGTTGTTTTTTTAGGTGGCGATAGGTGAGATCACTGATTTCCAGGCGGTCGATTTTGGCGCTGAAAAATTTGAGCAGGCCTGATACCTGTGGCCAGTCAAGCACCGGCAGTTTATCCGGTGAGTTATCAGAAATCGATACGTTCCTCATGAAGAGATTTCGAATATCCAGCGTGCCCGCAATCAGATCAAGTGACTGCAAGGTCATCTCCAGGTGTTGTATCTTGACATGTGCTTGCGGGAATTCAATTTCCAGGTTATCCAGACGCAGTGTGTCCGCCAGCCGTCCCTCTATTTTTGTCGCCGAAATTTTCAGGCCCGTATAGCGGGAAACATGACCTAAAAGACTGCGTGTGCCTGCATCAGTATTGAAAAACCAAACGGCGAGAGCAAGGCAGGCCAGCCCCGTTGCCACAACAATGGTGATGATAAAATATTTCAGCACACGTTTCAAAATTCAAACCCTACCGTGAAATGAATACGATAATCGGGATCATCTACGCCGATGGTTCTGGCCAAGGACAAATTCAAGGCACCGACCGGTGTGAAGTAATGAACACCGAGGCCGGCAGCCTGAAACAGGGTTACATGGGTGAAAGAATCAAAGGCGTTGCCTGCGTTATAAAATACTGAAACAGCCCAATCTTCCAATATCGCGCGTTGCAAGTCCACGCAGCCGGTCAGGAGATGTTTACCTCCTACGACATTTCCTGATGCGTCGCGGGGTCCCAGCGACTGATAGGCGTAGCCGCGGACGCTTTGATCGCCACCGGCAAAGAAGCGCAGGGACGGGGGAAGATCGCTCAAAGGATCCGAAAAAAAAGTAATGTTGGCTCTGGCGCTGGTCGCAAGAGATAGGCGCCAGGGCAGTGACAGAATATGGCTGGCTTCCGTGAGCAATTGCAATAATTGGGTGGTTGAACCCATCGCCTGGCTCGTGCCGCGAAGATCCAGGGCGTAACGAAACCCGCTTGCGGGTCTAATCATATTGTCATAATGATTGTCGGAAAACCGGATGCCCGGCAACACATAACGCGCAGAAGAGTCTTGATTGCTGATGGTATAATCTTCCTGCTGAAACTTCACGTAAGCTGTGCCCTGTTTCTGGTTGCCGAAACTGCTGCTTTGAGCCAACTCCAGAGAAATGAGTTGGCTGTTGTATGTGGTGACATCCTCTCTTTGGATATTAATCTGGGCGGAGGTAAATGTCCGGATGTCTTTGTCACTCGGAATGATGTAGCTGGTAGCGAGTCCCTGCAGCCTTTCTGAAATAAACAGATTGGAACTAAGTTCTTGACCCTGATGGAACATGTTGACATCGCGGTAACGCAGAGAAAATCTTGCACCCGTGTCTGTTCCATAACCGATTCCCGGCCTCAGGGCTCTTCGAGGCATAGGTTTCAGCAAGATTTGCACGGGTATTTTAAAGTCTTGAGCTTGTTCCTTTTCTGCTAAAACAATTACCTCGCGGAACCGCTCTGCATTGTTGAGTTGGATCTGTGATTCGGCAAGCTTGGTATAAGAGAATACGTCGCCGGGCGCAAAGGTGATGTATCGCTGCAGAAAGGCGTTGGGGTAATCAGGAGCGCCCTCAATGGCGACATCAGAGAAAAAATATTTCTCACCGGTTTGCAGAACCAGGGTGATGTGCGCGAAGCGGGCGGTTTCTTCGATACGAATTTCGTGGACGGCATATTCAGCGTCCAGATATCCGATCTCCTGCGCTCTGGCCTGAAGAGACCGCCTGGCCTCCTCGTAGGATTGATGCAAGAGAACGTTGCCTTTTTTCAGGGGGAAACTGTTGATCAACGCTGCAAGCGAGGCTTCGGATGCGCCCTGGCCAGTAAGGGAGATACTGACATTAGCTAAAATAACCGGATGACCGACTTCCACTTTTACCCGTAAAAGATATTCATCCGTTCTGGGTGTTTCTATAATGATTATGACGCGGGAGGAATAATAACCAAATGGTTCGAGTGCCTCGATTACTTTTTGATCCGCCTGACGGACAAAGTGTTCCAGCCAGAGCCTGTCCACTTTTCCATCTTTCACCAAGCCATAAGGAAGGACAAGCGCTTCCAGAACATTTTTATGTGCGTCCCCTTCAACGCCTTCTATGACAATTTCAATCGGTTCGGCTGCACGAGCGACGGCGATGAGGGACGGTCCTAAAAGCAGGCATAAAATGAGGATGACGTAATATGACCA
>JAXDBS010000003.1:0-38468 GCA_034678545.1 Cloacimonadaceae bacterium (SeqCode)
TCCAGCAAGAAAGTCGTCCTCATGAAATAACCAATTCTGAAATAAACAAACAGGCTGCCTGCTTGCGGGCAGCCTTTTTTCATTCCGCCCAGGTTTGCCCGGAGCAGGTTTCCGGATGACCAACGACTGGCTCTTCCATAATAAATTATAACAGAATATAACCTCGTAGAGGTTCTTTTGTTTGGAGGGATGGTTTTAAAACTATCCTCTCGCGTATGTCAAATCCCACTGGGGTTATTGCCGGGGCTTGTTTACCAGTGAATAAATTCACTGGCTGCCGGATAAATTCCCTACGGGATTTTCACGCTTCGCCCCGGGAAGCATTACTTACCCAATACGGATAAAGTCCGTATTGGGTCCGTAATGGGTCCGTAGTGCAAGCAAGGGAGAGGCAGGGAAAATGCTCAAAAACAGGGAGTTGGCGAAAAAGGAAAAAACGGATGGAGATCACTGTTTTCAGGTGTCCATGCCACCCTAAAGCTGTCCGCGAGCCTGTTCGTTGTGAGGGGCCGCCTCAATACAGGCGGAGGGTTTTCTTCCTGTAGTTGAGGCTGAAGGGCCGGCTGGAGAGGAAGGGATAGCCCAGCAGGCCGTCGATCTTGAGCAGGTAGGCCTGCTTCATGACGGAGAGGTCGGAGAAGGCGTAACGCATGTCGGGAAAGGAGTTTTTCCCGATTTTGGTGAGCGGCAGGATTCCGGTGCTGATGGCGGACTGGTTGGAATCCGCGCCGCGCAGGGTATCGGTCTGGACTTCCTGCAGGGCGGGTTTGAAGTCCTGCAGATAGTCGTCATCGAGGAGATTGGTCTGGGCGCCGGTGTCAAGGCCGAGGATGAGTTTGCGTTTGCCGACGGTCGCTTTCAGGCAGGCGATATGGGCGCTGAGGTTGAATTTATAGGTGGAGCCGGCTTTGGGCAGGCGTTTCGGCTCCAGCAGGGCTCCGTTGTCCTTGAGTTTATACAGGCGCAGCTTGCGGGTGGAATAGTCGATCCAGGTTTCAAAGGGCTCCAGTTCGGCTTTGCTGATCAGGCCGCGGAAAGGTTGGCCGAGTTCCTGTTCCAAATGGCTGAGGTCCATGCTAACGGTTTCGAAATCGCGGTTGGTCCCGCCCGCCCAGGCAAAACTCTGGACCGTGGTAAAGCCGGTGCCGCTGATGCTGCCCCCGATGCCCTGGGCGGCCGCCACCGCCATTTGGGAGGAGGTGGTGTCCGGCACGGAATTGACCACCAAAACGGGCGCGCCGCTGTCCAGGATGAATTTCACGTCCTCGCCGTTCAGTTTGACAGGGAGCAGGATGATCCCGTTCACCAGTTCGAACTCGACCTCCGCGTACTCAACCAGTTCCAGCCCGGCGCCCTGCGCTTCCGCCATGGCCTGGGCCGACTGGATCTGAAACAGGGAACAACTGAGCACCTTGCCCTCCTTATCCACTTCAAAATCAACGTCCACGACCCGGCCGCCGGTCATCAGGGAAATCGTGTAGACAGCCCCGTACGTGACCGGGCGGTGATTCCTGTAGACCTGGTTTTCCACCGTGACGGGGAACACGCTGAAGAGCTGGGCCAGGGCCTGCTGGGTGAACTCCGGGGGCACGCCCTCGATGCTGAAATCCTTTGAAATATAGGGCCTGGCCGTAGCGTAGGAACGGGTGTTCAGGCCTTCGATAAAATAGCGGACGGCCACAGGAGTTTCAGCCGCCGGAGCGGCCGCCTCTTCGGACCAAAGGCCGGATGCCGCGGCACAGATAAGCGCCAGGCAGATAATCAAATGCTTGCATGAGACCATATCGGTTCCCCTTATGGGTTTAAAGATTAAGGCGACTGTCAGGATAGGAATTTATCGGGGGCAATGTGTCAAGGATTAATCATGCAGGCGGGCCAAGGAGCAGCAATGGTCAAAATTCAGAATTTCAAATAAACAATCTTGGCGTGGGTAATCCCTTCGGGATTTCAGCATGGTAGCCAGAAACTTCAGTCACTGGTAAGAGGCAATCCATCTGAACCCCGGCGGGGTTTTATCTTGTCCGGCGGTTAAAACCGCCCGGACTGAAACTGGAAACCGAAACGCGGTTAATGTCAATCACTCTCTATCCAGTGGTTGAAACCACTGGCTGCCAACACAAAACCTCTACGGGGTTATGCACGGGTTGATTCATTGGATGATCAATCAAAAACGAAAAAAGGACGGGAGGCCCCGTCCTTTTGTGTTTTCGATCAAAGCCGGGCTGGCGCCGCGGGCCTGATCCGCCACATTTATTTGACGAAATTCAGACCGTTGGTTTTGATGCGGTTGGCTTTGTAGGCTTTCCAGATCCTGATGATTCTCATGGTAAACTCCTTTTTTTGTCCCGTTGCCGGGAGTTTGTTTTTTTCTTTTGGGTTTCACTCTATGACAGGCAAGCGTTGCCGCTTACGCTCTGGTAAATATCAAGAAGAGAGCCAAATCCAGGGAGAATTATAACGCGCTGAAACACAATCAGATATCATGAATTAGGGGGATGCGGGGGAGGTATCCGGAAGGCTGTTTCTTATCATTATGATATAAAATCCATATCCGTTTTAATTGCCTTGGCCGGTATGGCAGACTGGTCGATGAAAACAGGGCCAGAGCAAAATCGGGAATGGAATTCTGAATAACATTGACAAAACCATTGCTTGCATAAACTAAGAACTTAACAAAAAATAAACACAGATTAAAATGAGGAAGTGGCAGTTGACGGAACATCAGGCCAATTATTTCAGCCATTGGGACAACAAGTATTTTGACCGGTTCGCCCGCTGGCGGACGCGGTTTTTCCGGTTTCTGGTGCCGCTGCTGGACGCGCTGGGCCTGACGCCGGACCTGATCAGCTATATCTCGCTGTCGCTGTTGCTGCCGGTGGCTTTCCTCTTTGAGAAACATCCCCTGGCGGCCTGCATCCTGATTGTGTTCAACGTGATCCTGGACGGGATCGACGGCTGTTACGCGCGGCTGAAGGACGCCGAGACCGAAGGCGGGGCGCTGACCGACATTGTCTGCGACCAGATCGGACTGATCGTGGTGGGGCTGTGCGCCATTTATTACCAGCTGCTGCTGCCCACCTGGGGCGCTTTCTACATCACGATCTACATTGCCATGATCTCGCTGATCGTGTATCAGAAAAAACTGGGGATCCGGGTGCAGGTCCACATCAGGACCAAGTACATCCTGTTCTTCCTTTATTTTATTTATGCCTTCAGCGGCAAATCCTACATGAACGAGATCATCCCGGGCCTGGCCCTGATCCAGACCGTGACCGCCGTTCAGAGCTTTTTTCTGATCAAGGGATTCATGAACCAGAGGGGCGAGGAATACATCAAAAGCGGCAATGCCTACTCACTGCGGGTGGAAGTGCTGCTGCCCGCCCACCACAACATCCTGCGCCCAAGCTGGAAGGGCTGGCTGGCCCTGGGCCTGGCGCTGCTGGGCGAACTGCTGCTGATCCTGCTGCTGTAAGATTTCCTTATCCTTATATATATACAATTAAAAACACGGATCCGAGCCTGAAAACAAAGATCGGGCGGGATCCGCAAAATTCCATTTGACAATTTTTCAGGCCGCAAAAAGAGTGGCACACACTAAGAAAAACGGTTTTAGCGCGTAGCACAAACCCTTGAAATAAGCAGGGTTTATAGTTCTTTGGAGGAACGAATGTTTTGTAATCCAAACGGCGCTGTCGTTCGGCGCCAGGAAGGCCGGCCCTGTAAATCCGGCCGGTTAACGCAGTCAAACCACCCGTCAGTGCATCAGGCTGGCATGGCAAGCATCCGCTTAATGTCCCTGGGAGAGGTTTCTCTGCAAGGTGGAGGTATCATTGAGTAAGATCGATAATCGCATCCGCATCAAGCTGAAAGCCTACGATCACCGTTTGCTGGACCAGTCGGTGGCCGAGATCGTGAAGAGCACCCGCAACACGGGCGCCAAGATCGTCGGCCCGATCGCGCTGCCCACGGACAAGTCAGTCTATACCGTGCTGCGCTCGCCGCACGCGGACAAGAAGAGCCAGGACCAGTTCCAGATGCTTGTGCACAAGCGGCTGATCGACATCGTGAACCCGACGGCCCAAACCACGCAGGCGCTGAAAAAGCTATCCCTGCCCTCGGGCGTGCACGTCGAGATCAAGGCGAATACAAGGAGTTAAAGATGTTGGGACTGATCGGCAAGAAAATCGGGATGACCCAGATCTTTGACGAAAACGGCAAAGTGATCCCCGTGACCTTGATCCAGGCAGGTCCCTGCAAGGTGATCTGCAAACGGTCGCAGGACAAAAACGGGTACGAGTCCCTTCAGATAGGTTTCGAGATCAAGAAGGAAAAGCACACGAGCAAACCGCTGCAGGGTCATTTCAAGAAACACAACTCAGCTTTTTACCGGTTCGTCAGGGAATTCCGGCCCGCCCGGGAACAGTCACTGGACAGTTACAAGGAAGGCGACGAATTCACGGTCGGCATGTTTTCGACCGACGACCTGGTCAGCATCACGGGCAAGTCCAAGGGACGCGGTTTTACCGGCGTGATGAAGCGCCACCACTTCCACGGCTTTGAGCAGAGCCACGGCGTGCACGAGAGTTTCCGGGGCCCCGGCTCGATCGGGCAGTGCGCCCAGCCGTCCAAGGTGTTCAAGGGCGTGCGCATGGCAGGCCATCACGGCAATGCCCAGATCACGGTCCGCAACGTGGAGATAGTCAAGATCGACCCCGAGCAGAACCTGATGCTGGTCAAGGGCTGCATCCCCGGCCACCGCAATTCGCTGGTCGTGATCAAGAAAGAGTTTTAACGGGAGAGAGAAATGGCAAAAGCAATAACGTACAATCATCTGGGCGACCAGACAGGCGAGATCGAACTCCCGGCAGCCATCTTCGAAGTGGACGTGGATAATCCCAACGCTCTGCTGCACGAGGTTATCACCATGTACCGCGGCAACCAGAGACAGGGCACGGTCCAGAAGAAAAACCGCTCCATGACGCAGGGCAGCACGCGCAAACTGTTCAAGCAGAAGGGCACCGGCAACGCGCGCCAGGGCACCAGGCGGACCCCGGTCCGCACCCATGGCGGCCGCGCCTTTGCCATCCTGCCCAAGAACTGGTACCGGCACATCCCCAAGAAAAAGAAACGCATGGCGCTGAAAGTGGCGCTGACCGACAGGGCGAGGGAAGGCCGCATTTTCGTGATCGAATCCCTCTCCTTTGAAAAACCGAGCACCAGGTCCGCCCGCGAGCTGATGGAAAAGATCCTTCCCGAGAAGGGCTGGAAGCTGCTGGTGACGGAAGGGCACAACGTCCCGACCGTCAAATCCTTTGCCAACCTGCCGGATGTTATGACCGACCGGGCGGACGGCTTGTATGCCTATGAGATCCTGAAGAGCAGTTATATCCTGCTGACCAGGGACGCTCTCAACAAGGTGGAGGAGGTGTTTACATCATGATCGGCATGCGCGAAATCATCATAGCCCCCCTGATCACGGAAAAATCCGGATTGCAGATGGCCAGCAACAACTCCTATACTTTCAGGGTGAGTGTCAACGCCAACAAGGTGGAGATCAAGAAAGCGATCGAACGGATCTTTTCAGTGCACGTGTTGAGCGTGAATACGATAAACATGCTGGGCAAACCCAAGAAGCTGGGCCGCTACAGCGGCAAACGGCCTGACTGGAAGAAGGCCATCGTGACCCTGAAGCCCGGCGACAGAATAGCGGAATTTGAAGCGTAGGAGCAGCAAGATGCCAGTAAAGAAATACAAACCAGTAACCTCCTCCCAACGCTTCCGCACCGGATACAGCTTTGAGGAGATCACGACCGACAAGCCGGAGAAATCCCTGCTGAAGCCCGTCCGCAAGACGGCCGGCCGCAACAACACGGGCCGCATCACCTGCCGCCACAGGGGCGGTGGGCATCGGCGCCATTACCGCATTATCGATTTTAAGCGGAACAAGTTCAACATACCCGCCAAAGTGGCGAGCATCGAATATGATCCCAACCGCTCCGCCCGCATCGCCCTGCTGCATTATGTGGACGGGGAAAAGCGCTATATCCTGGCTCCCGACGGACTGAAGGCGGGGGACAAGGTCATGTCCGGCCTGGAGAACGTGGAGATCTCGGTGGGCAACGCTTTGCCGCTGGACCGCATACCCTTGGGCTCCTTTGTCCACAACATAGAGCTCAAGAGCGGCAAAGGCGGCCAGCTGGCCCGCAGCGCCGGGACCTACGGCCAGGTAGTGGCCAAGGACGGCAACTATGTCCATGTCAAGATGCCTTCCAACGACGTGCACCTCATCCGCAAGGAATGCCTGGCCACCATCGGCCAGGTCAGCAACCCCGACCACAGCCTGATCCACCTGGGCAAAGCCGGGCGCAAGCGCTGGCTGGGTATCCGGCCCACCGTGCGCGGCGTGGTGATGAACCCGGTGGACCACCCCATGGGTGGCGGCGAAGGCCGGTCCTCGGGCGGACGCCATCCGGTCTCACCCTGGGGCAAGCCCGCCAAGGGCGGCAAGACCCGCAAACGCAACAAGTACTCAGATAAATACATCGTGAAGTCTGAGAAAAAGGCATAAGGAGGAGATGAATGGGAAGATCAATTAAAAAGGGACCCTTTGCTGACGGGCACCTCCTGAAAAAAGTGGAAGTTCTGAATGCGGAGAACAAGAAGTCTGTGATCAAGACCTGGTCCAGACGTTCGACCATTTTGCCGGATTTCATCGGGCACACGTTTGCCGTACACAACGGGCATAAGTTCGTACCCGTATATGTCACGGAAAACATGGTGGGCCACAAGCTGGGGGAATTCTCACCTACCCGCACCTACCGAGGCCACAAAGAAAAGAAAAAGGGTGCCACCCCAGGCAAATAGGAGAGTGAAATGGAAGCCAAAGCAACCCTTCGTTTTGCCCGCGGCTCAGCCCGCAAGGCGCGCCTGGTCCTGGATCAGATCCGCAACCGGCGCGTTACTGAGGCCCAACACATTCTGCACCTTTCGCGCAAAAGAGCCTCAGTCAACATCGGCAAGCTGCTGGCCTCGGCCGTGGCCAATGCGCACGTGCAGGACCCCAAACTTGACATGAACGAGTTTTATGTCACCAAAGCAGTCGCCGACATCGGCCCAGCCATGAAAAGATATATGCCCCGGGCTCAGGGAAGAGCATATCTGATCCGCAAACAGACCTGCCATATTTCCCTTGAGATCAGAAACATCGAATAGGAGGATCCACTTGGGACAGAAAATACACCCAACCTTGTTCAGGCTCGGAATCAACCAGGAAACTGAATCTGTCTGGTATGCGCAGGGCACGGCCTATGTGGAGGCCCTGCAGGAAGACATCCAGGTCAGGAGATACATAAACAAAAGACTGGCCGATAAAATGATTTCCCAGGTCAAGATCTTCCGCAAAACAAATTCCATCATCATCGATATCCATACGGCCCGGCCCGGGATGGTGATCGGCAAGAAAGGCGAGGATATAGACAAGCTGCGCAACGAGCTGAATGTGCTGATCAACAAGAAGCGGACCACTCCGATCACGGTTTCCATCAATATCCAGGAGATCGACAAGCTGTGGCTGGACGCCAAACTGGTGGGGCACGAGATCGCCCGACAGCTGGAACAGCGCGTTTCCTTCCGCCGCGCCATGAAAATGGCCATGCGGAACGTGATGAAGGAAGGCGCCCTGGGAGTGAAAGTGCAGGTTTCGGGCCGTTTGGGCGGAGCCGAAATCGCCAGGACGGAACGCTACCAGCAGGGCAGAACGCCTCTGCACACGCTCCGCGCCAACATCAGCTACGCGCTGGTGGAAGCCAACACGACCTATGGCGTGATAGGGATCAAGGCCTGGATCTACAAGGGCGATATCCTGAGCTGAGGAGACGAGAGAAATGTTAGCACCCAAGAAAGTGAAATACCGCAAACAGATGAGGGGCAGGCGCACAGGCCTGGCCTGGACGGGCTCGGAGATCAATTATGGCGATTACGGACTGATAGCTTTGGAAGACGCATGGCTGACCAGCCGCCAGATCGAGGCCGCACGTATCGCCATCACCCGCCACATGAAACGTATCGGCAAGGTCTGGATCAGGATCTTTCCTGATAAACCGGTAACCAAGAAGCCGGCAGAAACCCGTATGGGCAAGGGCAAAGGTGCCCCGGAATACTGGGTGGCCGTCGTTCAGCCCGGCCGGATTTTGTTCGAACTGGAGGGCGTTGACCTCAAAACAGCCCGGGAAGCCATGCAACTGGCGGCCCACAAGCTGCCGATCCGGACACGCTTTATCGGACGGGAAGGAGTGGAGTTATGAAGGCTTCAGAATTTCGTGAAATGACTGCATCCGAGCTTACCCACAAGCTGGAGGAATTACGCACCGAGTTGTTTAACCTGCGCTTCCAGAAATCCAAGAACCTGCTGGACCGGTTGGACAGGATCAAGGACGTGAGAAAAGACATAGCCCGCGTGCTCACAGTTATGAAACAGAAGCAAAGCTCGCAGTGAGGAAAAGGAAATGTTAGCATCCAGAAAGAAGATCAACCAGGGTATCGTGGTCAGTGACAAGAACGACAAGACGATCGTGGTCAGGGTCGAGCGCCAGTTCATCCACCCCTTGTACAAAAAGACCGTGCGCCGCCATAAAAAGTTCATGGCGCATGACGAGAACAACGAGGCGCATGAGGGCGACATTGTCCAGATAGCGGAGTACCGCCCGATGAGCGCCCGCAAGCGTTGGATCCTGCACAAGATTATCGAGAGAAGGAAATAAGGGGTAAGGCCATGATCCAAGCTCAGACAATTTTAAACATAGCCGACAACTCCGGAGCCAAGAAAGCGCAGTGTATAAAGGTGCTGGGCGGGACCCGGAGCAAGTATGCCTCGCTGGGAGACATCATAGTGGTGGCCATCAAGTCCGCCTCTCCCGGCGGCAAGATCAAGAAAGGCACAGTGGAACGCGCAGTAATAGTCCGGGTGGCCAAGGAAGTAAGACGCGCGGACGGCTCCTACATCAGGTTTCAGGACAATGCGGCCGTGATCATCGATGATAAACATGAACCCAAGGGCACCCGCATTTTCGGGCCCGTGGCCAGGGAACTGCGTGAACACGCTTTCACCAAGATCATCTCCCTGGCGCCGGAAGTAATTTAGGAGGAAGCTGTGGCAGGTTTACACGTAAAGAAAGGGGATCTGGTCATCGTGATCTCGGGAGTGGACAAGGGAGTGAAGGGACGCGTGCTGAAAGCCTTTCCCAAGACCCGCAAGGTCATTGTCGAAAAAGTCAACATGATCAAAAAACACGCCAAGCCCTCTCAACGAAATCCGCAGGGCGGGATCATCCATAAGGAAGCCCCCCTGGACGCCTCCAACGTGATGTTGTGGAACGAGAAGCTGGAGACAGTTTCCAAGGCTGTGTACGTGGAGCGGGAAGGCAAGCGCATCCGGATCTGCAAGAAATCCGGTGACGAATTATAGAGGACTGACATGAACAGGATCAAGGAAAAATTTAATAACGAAGTCAAAACTGCGATGACCCAAAAGTTCGGTTACAAGAACGTCAATCAGGTTCCCCGGCTGAACAAGATCATAGTCAGCATGGGTGTGGGCGAAGCCACCCAAAACAAAGCCCTGCTGGACAACGCCGTTAAGGACATCGAGCAGATCACGGGCCGCAAGGCTGTGATTACCAAGGCCCGCAAGTCCATATCCAATTTTAAGCTCAGGCAGGGAATGCCGATAGGCTGCAAGGTTACGCTCCGGGACGAGATCATGTATGAATTCTTTGACCGCCTGACCTCAATCGTGATCCCCCGCATGAGGGATTTCCGGGGCGTATCCATCCATGCCTTTGACGGCCGCGGCAATTACTCGATCGGATTGAAGGAACAGACTGTTTTCCCCGAGATAGATTATGACAAGATAGATACCGTTCGCGGCCTCAACATCAGCATCGTGACCACCGCGAAAACGGATGAGGAATGCCGCGAGCTGCTATCCGAGCTGGGCATGCCCTTCCAGAAACCGGAGAATTAAAGGAGCAGGAATTGGCTAAAACATCACTGAAAATCAAACAGCAGCGGACACCCAAGTTCAAGGTCCGAAAGTATAACCGCTGCCTGATCTGCGGCCGCCCCAGGGCTTATATGAGAACATTCGGCATGTGCCGCCTGTGCTTCCGCAAATATGCCAGCGGCGGACAGATTCCGGGCGTGACCAGGGCCAGCTGGTAAGTTTTTTTATTATTAGAGATACATTAGACAAGGAGAAAAAGAATGAGCGTAAGCGATCCGATAGCTGATGCATTGACCAAGATCCGCAATGCATATCGTGCCGGACACACGCAGGTTGTACTCAACCACAGCCGGTTGCTGGAGAATATCATCAAGATCCTGACGGAAGAAAGCTACATGAACAACTACCAAGTCCTGGAAAAGGACAGGGAACAGCGGATCAACTACCGCCGCATTTCCGTCAACCTGCGCTACACCAACACGGGAGACCCGGTCATGAAGGGGATCGAGAAGATTTCCAAACCCGGGCGCCGAGTCTATGTCAAGGCCGGCAACCTGCCTTCAGTTTATAACAATACAGGCTGTGCGATCATTTCCACCAGCCTGGGAGTAATGGCAGACCGTGACGCCAGGCTGAAACATGTCGGCGGAGAATACGTCTGCAAGGTCTGGTAGGGGGATAACGATGTCAAGAGTTGGAAAATTACCGATCAACCTGCCCGCCGGCATATCCATTGACCTGAAGGAAAGCCGTCTGACCGTTAAAGGCAAGCTGGGCAGCCTCGAGTATGAGCTGCTGCCGGGGATATCGGTTGAACTGGCTGAAGGCAAGCTGAATGTCAAACGGATCGATGACAGCAAGCAAATGCGGGCCTTTCACGGGCTTAGCAGGGCCCTGATCCAAAACATGGTCACCGGCGTGACGGATGGATTTGAAAAGATCCTGCATGTCATCGGCACCGGTTATTCGGCGGAAAAGGTCGGCCCGTGGCTGAAGCTTTCCCTGGGTTATTCCCATGACGTAATGCTGCTGATTCCCAATGGCCTGAACGTGGAGGCGGAAGCCGTACCCAGGTCCAAAGGCACCAAGGCAGACTTGCAGAGCATCATCCGGATCAAAGGGATAGACAGGCATCTGGTGGGGCAGTTCTCAGCCGAGGCCAGAGCCGTGCGGCCACCTGAAAACTACAAGGGCAAGGGCGTCCGTTATCACGACGAGAGAGTCGTGATCAAAGCCGGAAAAGCCGGAGCCAAATAAGGGGAGAGTAAGATGGTCAAAACAAGCCATGAGATAAAGAACAGAAAGCGAAACCGCCGCCGCGCCGCCATCCGCAAACATCTGTGGGGAACGGCAGAGCGACCGCGGCTGGTTGTCTTTCGCAGCCTGAAACATATTTATGCCCAGATCGTGGACGATGACAAAGGACAGACCTTGTGTTCGGCTTCCACCGTAAGCAAGGACTTCAAGCCGGAAGCCGGCAAAAAGAAGACTGAAATCAGTTTTGAGATCGGGCAGAAGCTGGGCGAGAAAGCTCTGTCCGGCGGAATTACCCAAGTCGCCTTTGACCGGGCCGGCTACAAATACCACGGCCGTGTCAAGTCCCTGGCCGAAGGCGCCAGGAAAGCCGGTTTGGTCTTTTAAGGGAGTTAAGGATGAATTACGAACAGAACAGTTACGAAGAAGAAAAACTGCACGAAAAGATAATCGAGACCAAGCGCGTGGCCAAGGTGGTTAAAGGCGGGCGCAACTTCAGTTTCAGCGCCATAGTGGTTGTGGGCGATAAGAAAGGCAAGCTGGGCGTAGGCACCGGCAAGGCCAACGAGATTGTCGACGCCATTCGGAAAGCCAAGGAAAAAGCCACCAAATCCATGTTCACCATTCCCATAGTCAAGGGAACAGTGCCTCATGAGTTTGTGGCCCGCTACGGCGCCAGCCGAGTCATGATCAAACCCGCTTCCCAAGGTACCGGCATCATCGCCGGCGGAACCACCCGGGCCATATTCGAGGTAGCCGGGATCGAGAACATACTGTGTAAATCATTGGGGTCAAACACGCCCTGCAATGTGGTCAAGGCTACCATCGACGGCCTGAAGTCCATGCGGACAATCGCCGAAGTGGCAGCCCTGAGGGGTAAAACGATAGCGGAACTGACAGGCAGGGAAAACAACTCGACCACCCGCGTGCAGATCACGACTCCGGAGTTTTCTGAATCCACTGATCTGCCTGAGGAGGATAAATGAAGATCAAGGTTACCCAGATCCGCAGCCAGATCGGACGGCAGTCCAGGCACAAGCGGATCGTAGTAGCCCTTGGGCTCGGCAGGATAGGAAAGAGCCGGATCCATGATGACAATTCCGTCATCCGCGGCATGATCGAGAAAATCAAATTCCTGGTCAAGGTCGAACCGGCTGAGCAGGAAAGCGTGTCTGACTGAAAGGAGAGCGGATAATGTTGACATTAAGCAATCTGAAAAGACCCGAAGGTTATAAAAGAAAGAAAAGACTGGGCAAGGGACAGGGTTCCGGACACGGCCACCAGGCCGGCCGCGGGCACAAGGGCAGGAAGGCGCGTTCCGGTGGAACGGTCCACGCCTGGTTCGAGGGCGGCCAGATGCCGATCCAGAGACGCCTGCCCAAACGTGGGTTCAAGAACATCTTCAAGGTGGAATACCGCGTCCTTAACCTGGCCCGCCTGCAGGATTACGATGAAAAGGAATGGGACATCCGGAAATTTGAAATCATGGGGCTGATCTCTTCCAAAGGCAAGAAGATGAATTGTCCCGTCAAGATCCTGGCCGGCAACAGCAAGGATTTCACCAAGGCCGTTCTTGTCAGAGCCAACGCTTTCTCCAAAAACGCCGCGGAACTGATAGAAAAGAACGGAGGCAAGGCGGAGGTAATCTAGCTTGTTTCAGACAATTGCTAATGTGTTCCGGGTTCCGGACCTGAAGAAAAAGATCCTGTTCACCGCCCTGTTTCTGGTGCTTTATCGGCTGGGGAGCTTCATACCCACTCCGGGGATCAATGCCGCAGCGCTCTCGCAGTATTTTGAAGGAGTTAAATCTGACAGCCTGTTTGGGCTGATGGATCTTTTCCTGGGCGGCAATTTTGAGCGTGCTTCCGTTTTTGCGCTGGGCATCATGCCTTATATCACGGCTTCGATCGTGATCCAGCTGCTGGGCAGCATCATCCCCTATTTTGAAAAGCTGCGCAAGGAAGGAGCGGATGGCCAGAAGAAGCTTAATCAGATCACCCGTTACGGGACAGTGGCCATCGCCGCTTTCAACTCCATCGCCATTGCCACCTGGCTGGCCGGTCTGACCAGCGCTCAGGGGCGTGTCGTAGTTAACCCGGATTTCCTGTTCTTTTTTACCTGTGTCGTCACCCTGATCACGGGAACCATGATCGTAATGTGGCTGGGCGAGCAGATCACGGAACACGGAATAGGAAACGGGATTTCGCTGATCATCTTTGCCGGGATCGTGGCCCGTTATCCGCAGGGTTTTATCCAGATGTTCGAGATGGTGTTTAACACCAGAACTCTTTCCCCTGTTAAGGCCGTTCTCGCATTGGCCGTGATGGTGGCCGTTACCGCTGCCGTGATCCTGGTTACCGAAGCCACGCGCAAGATCCCGGTCCAATATGCCAAGCGTATCGTGGGACGGAAAGTCTATGGCGGGCAAAGCACTTTCATCCCGTTGAGGGTGAATACGGCCGGCGTCATTCCGATCATTTTTGCCCAGTCAGTACTGATGTTCCCTGCCACCATAGCGTCATTTTTAGGACGCAAAGGCGGAGTGTGGGAAACCCTGATCAACTGGCTGTCGCCGGGAGCGATCCTATATACGGTGCTCTATGTCGGCCTGATCATATTCTTTGCGTATTTTTACACGGCCATAGTCCTCAACCCGACGGAAATGGCGGAAAACATGGTTAAATACGGGGGCCACATCCCCGGTAAAAAACCGGGCAAAAAAACTGCCGAATACATTAACAACGTTTTAACCAGGATCACACTGCCTGGTGCCATCTTCTACGCCATCATCGCCCTTATTCCTGAAATCCTCAGGTCCAGCCTTGACCTGCCCTTCTATTTCGGCGGGACCGGGCTCATCATAGTGGTCGGCGTGGCGCTCGACACCCTGCAGCAGATCGAATCCCATCTCGTCATGAGGCATTACGACGGCTTTATGCGGAAGGGCAAGCTGCGCGGCAGGCAGAGTTATTAAGCGTGATCTATATCAAGTCTCCCGAGGAAATCAATAAGATGCGGCAAAGCTGCCGAATCATCGGGCTACTGCTTGGCGAGTTGGAAACCCTGGTCAAACCGGGAGTTTCCACCTGGGAGATAGACCAGTTTGCCGACGCCTTCATCCGCAGGCAGGGAGCTGTTCCGTCTTTCAAGGGATACAGCGTGCCCGGGCTGAATCCCTTTCCCGGAGCGATCTGCGCCTCGGTAAACTCGGCCATAGTCCACGGGATCCCTTCCCGCGAGATAATTCTGAAGGAAGGAGACATTCTGGGCGTTGACGTGGGCGTTTACCTGAACGGTTACCACGGCGACGGCGCTCGGACCTATGCAGTGGGCCAGGTTTCCGAACTGGCTCAGAAGCTGCTGCGTGCCACTTCCCGCTCACTGGAGATAGGGATCGGCATGGCGATCGCGGGCAACCGGGTCGGTGACATCTCGAATTCCATCGGGGAATACGTGACAGCCCAGGGATTCTTTCCGGCGGACAACCTGACCGGACACGGCATCGGCCGGGAACTGCACGAAGCACCTCAAATACCGAACACAGGCGCCAGGGGCAAGGGCCCCCGCCTGCAAAAAGGCATGACCCTGGCCATTGAGCCGATGGTCAATGTCGGCACCAACCGGGTCAGTGAACGGGGCTGGGAATTTACCACCGCCGATGGATCCCTGTCCGCCCATTATGAACATACGGTGCTTGTCACTGACGGGCAACCTGAAATATTAACCGTGGCATGATTCGACAAGCTGACTGCTGAGAGGTTTTATGGGAAAATCAGGTGTGATCGAAGTTGAAGGCATTGTAAAAGAAGCCCTTCCCAACACCACCTTCAAGGTGGAACTGGAAAACGGGCACGAGATCCTGGCCCACAGCTCCGGCAAGATGCGCATGAACTACATCCGCATCCTGCCCGGGGACAAGGTCAAACTGGAATTATCGCCGTATGATCTGACCCGAGGTCGGATCACATACAGGTATAAATAACGCGGATCAATGCGGTCCGTGAGGCTTGAGCCCGGTTTACCATACCGGCCGGCATTTAGGAGTCAAGAATGAAAGTCAAAGCGTCTGTCAAAGTGATCTGCAAGGATTGCAAAATCATCAAACGCCATGGCGTCGTGCGGGTGATCTGCAGCTCGAACCCCAAGCACAAGCAGCGCCAGGGTTAAGGGGAGGAGGATAAATTTGGCACACATAGCTGGTATTGAATTGCCCAAGACAAAGCGGGTGGTCATAGGTCTGACCTACATTTACGGGATCGGCAGGTCCCTGGCCGCTGAAATTGTCAGAAAAGCCGATATCGACGAGAATAAAAAGATCTCCGAGCTCTCGACGGAAGAGGAAAAAGCCCTGCGGGACCTGATCCAGCATGAATACGTGGTGGAAGGCTCGCTGCGGACCCAAACCGCCATGAACATCAAGCGCCTGATGGAGATCGGCTGCTACCGGGGGATGAGGCACAAGCGCGGTCTTCCCGTCCGCGGCCAGCGCACTCACACCAATGCCCGCACCCGCAAGGGTCCCAGGGCCGGCGGCTTGAAGAAGAAAAAATAGGAGCAGGATAAATGGCTAAAAAGACAAGAGTAAAAAAGAAAAGAACGCGTCTCGCTTATGACGAGGGTATGGTTTTTGTCCATTCCAGCTTCAACAACACCATAGTTTCCTTTGCCGACAAAGCAGGCAACATCCTGGCCTGGTCCAGCGGCGGCAAGATCGGTTACAAGGGATCCCGCAAGGCGACCCCCTTCGCCGCCCAGCTCGCGGCTGAGGAAGTGGCCAAAGCAGCCCTGGAAATGGGCGTCTCCAAGGTAGGCGTGATCGTCAAAGGTCCCGGGGGGGGACGGGAGTCTGCCATCCGGGCCATCAATGCCGCGGGACTCAAGGTCTCCATGATCAAGGACGAAACCCCCATCCCGCACAATGGCTGCCGTCCGCCCAAGACGAGAAGGATCTGAGGAGTAACGATATGGCAAGATATACAGGACCAAAGGCTAAACTCTGCCGCCGTTTCGGAGAAAACCTGTTTGGCACCGCCAAGTATGACAAGGTTCTCTCCCGGCGCAACTTTCCGCCCGGCCAGCACGGCAAATCCTTCCGCCGCAAGGTCAGCGACTACGGGCTGCACCTGCGCGAGAAGCAGAAACTGAGAACCATCTATTGCCTGCTGGAGAGGCAGTTTCACAACTACTTCGTCAAGGCCGCCAAAATGGCCGGAGTCACAGGCGACAACCTCATGCTGATGCTGGAGCGCCGCCTCGACAACGTGGTCTACCGCCTCGGCTTTGCCGTCACGCGAATGCAGGCCCGCCAGTTTGTCAGCCACGGACATTTTTCCGTCAATGGCAAGAAAGTGGACATTCCTTCGTATCTAGTAAAGGCCGGGGATATAATCGCCGTCCGCGAAAAAAGCCGCGGCAACAAAATGCTGCTGGATGCCATGGAACGTACGGAAACCACCTCACCCTATTCCTGGCTGAGTGTCAATAAAGAGCAAATGAGTGGTCAGTTCCTGTCCCTCCCCGCCGCCCAAGAGATCCCGACCACGGTGGACGTCAGGCTGATCGTCGAGTATTACTCCAAGTAATTGGTGCCGGATGCATTTTTAGGAACAAAGGAGTCTGTCTATGATGTTTCTTGAACAGTTGCAAATGCCAGACAACGTGGCAGCTGAGGAATCCACTTATTCCAGAACTTATGGCAAGTTTGAGATCGGACCGCTGGAACCCGGTTTCGGGACCACTGTCGGCAACACTCTCCGCCGGGTTTTGCTCTCCTCCATCCAGGGCGCTGCTGTGCGCCATGTCCGGATCGAGGGACTGCATCACGAATTCACGCCCATCCCGGGCACCAACTCAGATTACATTGATCTCATCCTGCGCCTAAAGCAACTCATCGTCCAGACCAATTCCGTGGACGAGATCAAGATCGAACTCGAGCACAAGGGCAAGGGCGTGGTCACCGCCTCCGACATCCGGGAAACCGCCGATGTCAGAATTATCAACAAGGACCTCTACCTGCTCGAAGTCACCGAAAAAATCGACCTCCATATCGAACTCTGGGTTGGCATCGGACGCGGCTATGTTCCGGCTGACAAGCAGAACGTGGAAGACAAACCGGTGGGCACCATCCCCATCGATTCGGTCTATTCACCCGTGCTCAAGGTCAATTTCTCCGTCACGCACCAGCGGGTGAAGGAAAAGATGAATTATGACAAGCTCATCCTCGAGATCTGGACCAACGGCGCTTTCGAGCCCAAACACGCGCTTTTCCTCTCCGCCAAGATCCTCAAGGACATGTTCGGCAAGCTCTGCCTGTTTGAAGTGGAGCCCGAATACATCCGCGACGTCCACCTCGACCCCGAACTGGAAGAACTGGAGCGTATCCTCAAGATGTCCGTCAAGGAGATCGAACTCACCGTCCGCGCCGCCAACTGTCTCGACCAGGCCAACATCTTCACCATCGGCGAACTTGTCGGCAAGTCGGAAGCAGAGATGCTCAAGTTCCGCAACTTCGGTAAAAAATCCCTGGAAGAGATCGTGCAGAAGCTGAAGAAATACGAATTGACACTTGGTATGGATATAGACAGCATCTACCGCCGGATCAAAGAAGCGCGCAGCCGCGGCATTCCAATTTCCGCCCCGCCTGCCGTCCAGGAGGAGGAAGCTCCCGCTCCGACCCCCAAAATCAAGTCGTCCGCCAAGGAAAAGGAAAAACCGACTGCCAAGGCTAAAGCTGCCGTGACCCCGCCCCGCAAGCCGGTTCCCAGCGTCAAAAAAAAGAAGGTGAAATAAATGCGACATAGAGTTGAAGGAAGAAAATTCGGAAGGGAAAAAGCCCATCGCACAGCCTTGTTCCGCAATCTGGTCCGCTCCCTGATCGACAGCAAGGAAGGGCGGATCGAAACCACCGAGGCAAAAGCCAAGGAGATCCGCAGCCAGGTTGATCGGCTCATAACCTACGCCAAAAAAGATACAGTTGCCGCCCGCCGGCTCGCTTACAGCGTTCTGGGCAACCGCACCCTGGTCAAGAAGCTGTTCGATGAAGTCGCCCCCTTGCTCAAGGACCGCAACGGCGGTTACACCCGTATCTATAAAACCGGCTTCCGCAAAGGCGATTCCGCCCCCCTGGCCATCCTGGAACTGGTCAGCGCGCCCGAACGCGAGGATGAGCATAAGGAAGACAAGAAGGCGGCCAAAAAGGCCAAGCCCGCTAAAAAAGCCAAAGAGACCAAACATACAGAAAAAGAGGAAACTCCCCAACTGGAAAAGAAGCCCCGTGCCAGAAAGAAAGCAGCCCAAGCAGACGATGTCGGCGCTGCCGAGCAGCAGGACATCAAGGCCAAAGACCTGCTTAAGGATAAAAATACCAAAGCTGAGGATAAAGAGTAAATCTCTCCTCAATCAAAACATACATTGCGTAAAAGCCCTGCTCACGGCAGGGCTTTTTCTTGCTCTCTTTCATTCTTAGTTGATACCATGGCACTCTACAATCTGTCATTCCCGCGCAGAGCCTGTCCTCGACCCGATCGGGCACGGGAATCCAGGTCTTTTTATCCAAATCAATCATACTTGGCTTGGCAAAACATGATCCTGCATCATTTTTATAATTAACTGAATCACCCACTTAGCGTGAAATTGTGCCTTAATTGTTTTGACTATACCATTCAATCGCGCTGTCTTTTTACCTATTCACGGCAGAAAGCCTGGCTGGGCATTCCTCCAGAGCAGTTTGGCCTGCCCAAAAAACCGTCCCCGATCCCGGTTCTTTCTTAAAAGCACTACTTACCCATTACGGACAAAGTCCGTATTGGGTCCGTAATGGGTCCGTAGTGCAAGCAGGGAACAGGGGGTGAAAACCATTTCGAACTATCATGTAGCATTGTTTATTGTCAGTCGAGTGAAGTATGCGGGAACGGCAGGCCAGATTCCGCGCTGCCAGGCATTGGATAAACAGGGTAACAGTTTGTAACAAGTCAAGCAAATCGGTTTCTGTTGCATTTGTCCTCTTGCGGAATGGCTTTAGGTAACAAGCTTGCGGAGACCGGTTAAAACTTTCTGCTTGCCAAAAACCGGCGCTTCATATTCCCATGTTCCCGACTTGGGAGTTACAATGAATTACATAATCAAGGTGGATGGGTGTGCCGCCGCTTTGGAAGAGGAGCAGCTCTTCTTCCGTGGCTACATCTGCCACGCAGGGAAACTTCTGTTTGACTCGGAGGCCGCTGCTGTCATCAGCAGCGCCCTGAGTTCCGCTCCGCCAGGACAGCTCTTCCGCAACATCAACGGCTCGTTCCAGTTCATTTATCTGCAGGAACGCATCCTTTATTTTTCCATCGATCACTTTGGCGGGCACGCCCTGTTCTACCGCCTGTGCGGCGACTTCCTCGAACTCTTTGACAATCCCCCGGCCCAGGCTCAGCCAGGCCCCCTCAACGAAGCTGCCTTTGCCTCTTTGCTGGCATCCGGCTTCACGCTGGCGCAGGATACGCTCTTCCGGGAGATCCAGGAATGCCACCCCGGAACCCTGTACAGCTTCAGCCTGGCAACGGGCGGATTCAACAGCCGCCGCTGGTTCGGCTATCATTCCACCAACGAAAAGCCTCTGGAGCCGGCCAAGGTTACGCAACTGCTCGATGACCTGTTTCCAGTTCCGCAGGCGGGGAGGTATGCCCTCAGCCTGAGCGGGGGCATTGATTCGCGCCTCCTGTTCGGCGTACTGATAAAGAAAGAACTGCCGTTCTTTACCTATTCCTTCGGGTCGGAACATAACCGGGACAAGCAGATCGCCGCCCAACTGGCCTCCAGCTTCGGGATCGAACACGTTGCGCACGACTTCACTCCCGAAACCTGCAGGGATCTTTATAACGAAACCGACCTTGATTTCATACTGCGCAACTGCACCCTGGGCCGCAGCCTGCCCAACGAGACGGACCTGCTGTCCTCCCGCGCCCTCGATCCCGGGCGCGACATCATCGTCAAAGGCTTCGGGGGCGACTGGCTGAGCGGGCGCTACATCACCCCGGCCCTGCTGAAACTGCAGGGCGAGGCGGAGATGACCCGCTACCTCTTCGACAAGTATTTCAATCTCACCTGCCAGTCCTCGCCGCGCTTCCAGCGGCTGCTCTACAGCCGCCTGGCCAATCTGCTGCAGACCACTTACTATCCCTACAATCCGGATCCCGTGGCCTCCGCCGAGCAGTGGAACCAGCACCACAACGAGCGCAAGTATATCCTGAACACGCTTTCCTTTTACCAAGCCCGCGGTTTCCGTTTCTATCTGCCCTTCTACGACCGCTGCCTGATGCAGTATTTCTCGCGGCTGCGTTTTGGCGAGAAGATTGACCAGACCGGTTATTTCATCTACCTCCGCAAGCATTACTTCCTGGAAGAGCTCGCTCCCCTGCGGGAACTGCCCACCCTGCGCGGAAACTTCCTTGCTCCCTACCGGATCAGCCGGAAGCACAGGTTCAGGTCCACCGTCCACGGACTGCTCCGGGCGTTGGACAGAGCCAAGATCCGCAAACGCTTTGCCCGCGCCGATCTGAATCTCTATGCCGACACCCTGATGCTGTTTAACCATGATTTCCAGCTGGCGACTTATCTGAAAAATCCCGTGCAGAAGAATTTCCCGCCCATCAAGGAAGTGGCCGCCCTGCTCTGGGATTGCGGCTGCCCGCTTTCAGCAGCGCACCTGGAGTGGCTGGGGCGGCAGGCAACCTCGCAGCTTAACGTGAACGGCATCTCGATCTGCAAATTTTTTTTCAACCCGCAGTTCGTCTCCTTCCTCAAGCGCAACAAGGCTTGACAAATACCCGCTTGCCGGTTCAGAGTCCTATCGGATGATTATTCATGCATCTGATAAAAGGGGATCTGAATGAACAAGCGTTTGCTGATTACCACCGGCGGGGGGGACTGCCCCGGCCTCAATGCGGTGATCCGCGCCATCGTCAAGCGCGCGGCCCGGGAAGGGAGCTGGGAAGTCTGGGGCAGCCTGGACGCCTTCAACGGCATCCTGTCCGACCCCATGCGCCTGCTGGAACTCACCTTGGAACGGGTGGCAGGCATCCATGTCAAGGGCGGCACCATCATCGGCACCACCAATGAATACGGGCCTTTCCGCTGGCCGGTCAAGCAGGCAGACGGCTCAACCGCCGAGGTGGACCGCTCCGCCGAACTCATGGACCGGTTAAAACAGATGCGGTTCGAGGCTGTCATCAACATCGGCGGCGAAGGCTCACAGACCATATCCCAGCAGCTGTTCGAACTCGGCTGCCCCATCATCGGTGTGCCCAAGACCATCGACAACGACCTTTCCGCAACGGATTTCACCTTTGGCTTCCAGACTGCCGCCGAGATCGCCACCGACGCGGTGGACAAGCTGGTCACCACGGCCGCCAGCCACCACCGGGTCCTGATCCTGGAAGTGATGGGGCGCTACGCAGGTTGGATCGCGCTCCACGCCGCCCTGGCCGGAGGCGCGGAAGTCTGCCTGATCCCGGAGATCCCCTACCGGATCGGCAGCGTCATGGATGCCATCCGGTGCCGCATCGAATCAGGCAAAGGCTTTGCCATCATCGTGATCGCGGAAGGGGCACACCCCGTAAAGGGGGAAATGGTTTTCTCCCCCGGCAGCGGGAGCGGCGCCGGCCAAGCACACCTGGGTGGAGCGGGACTGCGCCTGTCCTCTGAACTCAAAGCAGCTGGCTGCCCCCTCGAGATCAGGGAAACCATCCTCGGCCACCTGCAAAGAGGCGGACGGCCCAACGCCTTCGACCGCATCCTCGCCTCCCAGCTGGGCATCAAGGCCTTCGAACTTGTCCTGGAAAAAAAGTGGGGATGCATGGCCGCCTACCGCCACCCGGACATCGTGGCCGTTCCAATTCTGGAAGCCATCAGCAAATACAATTACGTCGACCCAAATTCCAACCTGGTGCGCACCGCCCGCGGCCTTGGCATCAGCCTCGGGGATTAGGCCAGCATTTTAATTGAAACAACATGGGGGAAAAACCTCACGTATGCAGTCACGTTTCATTTTGTACTTGACAGTGGAGAATAACATAAAATAATAAATTAATGTTATAAAATGGGAGGGATGTCTGGTGGATCTTCATCCCGGCGTTTTGGTGCGTGATTATCGGATCGTATCTTTATTGGGGGAAGGCGGAATGGGCGAGGTCTGGCTGGCGGAGGAAACCCTGCTGGGCCGAAAGGTTGCCGTCAAACGCCTTAATCCCAAACTTACGGGGGATGCCCAATTCTCGGAGCGCTTCGTCAACGAAGCCCGGATCCAAGCCAGGCTGATCCATCCCAACATTGTCGCTTTGTACAATTTTTTTATTGAAGTTGGCATTTACTACATGATCATGGAGTATGCCGAAGGCATCACTCTGAAAGAGCTGATCTCCAAAACCGGGCCCATCCAGGAACAGCGGACCCGGTATATCTTCGGGCAGGTGATCAACGCTCTCAGCCACGCCCACAGCAAACAGATCATCCACCGCGACATCAAACCCTCCAACATCATGATCGACGAGGCTGACAGCGTCAAAGTAATGGACTTCGGCATTGCCAGGCTGCTGAGCGACAAGCACCTGACCAGGACCGGCGCCAAGCTGGGCACGCTCTACTACATGAGCCCGGAACAGATCATGGCAGAAAAGAACATCGACCACCGCACCGACATTTACTCCGCCGGCATCGTGCTGTATGAGATGCTGACCGGCCGCCTGCCTTACAATACAAACGTAGACAGCGATTTTATCGTGATGAAGGAAATCATGGAAAATCCTGTTCCGGACCCCAGGGACATATACCAGTTCATCAGCGGCGGCATGGCAGATCTGGTCACCGAGATGACTCATAAAGACGTTAAAGACAGAGTTAATCTGAGTGAGATCCGGCAGGCAGATGATTTTCTTTCGGAGCCTGAATCGAAGGTGAGATCGCATCAGGAGCTCAATCAGAGCGATAAGGTCGGCAACAGTGCTTATGAAGAGCTGTTCTGGGCAGCATCCGAAGGCAACGCCAGCAAGCTGAGAAGCCTGCTTGAAATAGGGGTGCCGGTTGATATTCAGGATCCGGATGGCTGGACAGCGCTGATGTATGCGGCAGACAAAGGATACACAGATTGTGTCCGATTGCTGCTGGAAAAGGGAGCTAAAGCAGATATCAAAGCTGTGAATGGTGAGACGGCCTTGGACATTGCCATGTCAAATCATCATGATGATGTGGAAACCCAACTAAGGCATCAAAAAGCAGAAGCTGCAAAGAGCGAAAACAAAGATTTTAGTAATTATACTATTCCCGCATTTATATTTGTGTTTTTTGTGCTGATTGTGTTGGCAATACGTAGTTGTGTTCAAGGATATTAATGTGACATACCGTTTCATATCTATCGTAAGTTTTTTGGGTTTGGGCTTTATGCTTGCGTTGCTTGCTTTTTTCAATCCTGCTGATACTGGGGGAGTTTTCCGCTGTCCGGTGGCAGCCCTGACCGGCCTGCGCTGCCCGGGCTGCGGAACTATGCGGGCCTTGCATCTGATATTGCATGGTGAAGTAATTGCTGCTTTCAGAATGAACTGCCTGAGTGTGCTGCTCCTGCCCGTGATCCTGGTCAGCCTGATCCTGGGCATGCTCAGCGGTGAGGACAGGTTGTTCGGCCGGCCGCAAGCTAGGACGTTCATACAGGTTTTCATTATCGTACTCGTCTTATTCACAGTTGTAAGGAATATCATCCAGATCTGAGAAAGAGGGAGGATCAGATGCTAAATCCGGGAAAGAAGATCCAAAACTACAAGGTCCTGTCGCTGATCGGCAAGGGCGGCATGGGAGCGGTTTATAAATGTGAAGACACCATGCTGGGCCGGGTCGTGGCCATCAAGGAGCTGAATTCGCTGCTGACCACCGATCCCAATTTCGTCCAGAGATTCAGGCAGGAAGCTCAGCTCCAGGCCAAACTCACCCATCCCAATATTGTCAGCCTGTACGCCTTTTTTGAGGATTCGGGCGAGTATTATATGGTGATGGAATATCTGGAGGGGCAGACTTTGAAGGATATCATCCGCCAGAAAGGACCCGTTCCTGAGGCCAGGGCGCTGAAGATCCTGGAACAAAGCCTTAATGCCTTGGCCTACGCGCATCAGAAACAGATTATCCACCGCGACATCAAGCCCAGCAATATCATGGTCGGCAGCAACGATACAGTAAAAGTCATGGATTTCGGCATTGCCAGGATCATGGGCGAAGCCGGGTTGACGAGGACTGGCCAGCAGTTGGGGACGGTGACCTACATGAGTCCCGAACAGGTCATGGCCCAAAAAGACATCGATGGGAGAAGCGATATCTACAGCCTGGGCATCACCCTGTTTGAAATGCTCAGCGGCAGGCTGCCGTATGATCTAAGCACTGACAGCGATTATCAAATCATGGATCGCATAGTGCATTCGGTATTACCTGATCCCAGATCTTACTATCCGCACATAACAGACAAAACGATTGCGATTCTTAACAAGATGCTTGAAAAGGAAAAGTCAAAAAGATTTGCATCGGCAAATGAAATCATCACCCTGATCCATGATCGGGACGCGATGCCGGTCAGCTTACCTTCCAATGTATCTGATGCGGACCAATTGTCAGATAGCAAATCAACCATTTCAAACTCCAGGCAGGTTGCTTCCGGCTCCAGCGTCAGACAAAACACCGGCAGTCAGAATAGGTCTTATTACGTACCCCAACATAAGGTGCCCACCTATCTGACACAGGCGATTCTGGTTACCCTATTTTGTTGTTTGCCATTTGGAATAATTGCTATTGTTAATGCGGCCAAAGTTAGCAACTTGTTGGCAAACAGCGAATATGATGAAGCCGAAAAATGTTCGCGGGAAGCCAAGAAATGGGTAACAATATCATTTTGGCTGGGAATCGGCATAGGAATTTTGTCAGTGATAGGCTCTATTGGTAACAGCTACTAAATCATAAAAATCATTAAGGAGTAAGTTATGAAATGCTCAAAATGTGGAAAGGACAATCCCGGCAACGCGGATTATTGCAAGGGCTGCGGCCAGCCTTTAAAGCAGAGTTACTCGACATGCAAAAACGGGCACAACTATGATTCCAGTTTGCCGGCCTGCCCGTTTTGCCCCAGAAACGAGCTCAGCTCCGGCGGAGCCGAAACCTGGGTGGACAACCGCGACAAGACAGTGGTGGACAACTCCCCTCCCAAACTCAATCCGGGAAAACAGGGGACAGGGGATTCAGACAAGACCATGATCTTCAGTCCTGAACAAAGTGGCGCCAGTGCCCCTGCCTCTCCCCAAGCCGGAGTCCGGAAACTGATCGGCTGGCTGGTGAGTTATGATATCAGCCCCGTTGGTACTGATTACAAGCTTTTTGTGGGGAGGCAAAAGATCGGCAGCAGGCCTGGGAACGATATCCAACTGCAGCAGCCCGGCGTCTCGGAAGAGCACGCAATACTGCTTTACAGGGATAACAAGATCACGATCCAGGATATGTCTTCGACCAACGGCACCTTCGTCAACGATGAGATGATCGAAGACAAGGCGGTCCTGAAAAACGACGACATGGTCCGGATCGGGTGTGTCAACCTGAAGCTGAAAGTCATTTAGGAGGAGCTATGAGCCGGTATTCATTCATTGTCGCGCTGCTCTGCCTGGCGGCGCATTTATCGTCCGCCGCCATTACGGCAAGGCACGTCAAGTCTGATTCAGATAACTATCCACTGGTAATAACATCGGTCCAGGTGCTGAACAGTTCAGACGAACCTTATACTGATTTGACCGAAAAGAACTTCAAGTTGTCCGTGGATGACAAACCGGTTGATTCCCTGTCCGTGACAACGTATGAAAAGACCGGGGAAGGCGTCTTCATCATGCTGTGCATTGACGCTTCCGGTTCTATGCGGGGGGAGCCGATTGAGACAGTTAAAAAAGCTGTCCTGCCGTTCATTGACAGGTTGCGCTCGGTAGATAAGGTCGCAATCAGCATCTATGCGGATGATTATGAACTGCTCGCGGATTTCACCGATTCCAAGCAATTGCTTGCAAGCACAGTCAAAGGCATTTCTCCCCGCGGCAGTTATACGTCCCTGTACTATGGAGCGGACAAGGCCTTGGAGGAATTGATCAACCTGGACGAACGGGCCGGGAAGATCCTGGTCCTGATGGGAGACGGCAAGGATGAAAATCCCACAAGGTCCTACCAGGAAAATGATGTGATCGGCAAAGCAAAGGAAAACAACATCCCAATCTTTACGATCGGCTATACCAAGGTGGAGGAGATCTATCTGCAATCTCTGGAACGGATGGCGGTAAGCACAGGCGGCAATTACTACTATGCGCCCGGTGCGGATGAACTGAAAGAGCATTTTGAAAAGCTCTACCGCCAGATCATGAACATCAATCTCTTGAGCTATACGGTTGTAGGAGTCGCCGGGGACGGCAATGAGCATAACCTTGGTATAATAGTCAAGACGGACCAGGGCACACAGCAGGTTAATGCCAAGCTGAAAACACCCACTGGGATAGAAGCAGTGGAACCCAGTGAGAAGGCAGCCAAAGAAGATTCAGGGATAAATCCTCTGCTGCTCATTATCATTGCCGCAGCGGCACTGATGCTTGCACTGGCGGTTTTTCTGATCCTGCGCGCCGCAAAAAAAGCGAGGCTGAAAAGGGAGGAAGAGATCCGGAACATTGAAGCCAGAAAAAACAGCGAATTGGAAGCGGAAAGGCAAAAACTGCAGATTCTGGAAAATGAAATGCAGCAGAAACGGTCCCAGTCTTCCGACAACACCCAATTCACCGGACCAAGCCAGCCGTCTGACAGGCCCAGGGACAGAACCATGATCCTGGGTGCCGGATCCGGGGCAGCCCAGCAGCCGGCCCCCTCAACCGGGTACCTGAAGCTGGAAGTCCTATTCGGCAGCAACCAGGGCAAGACCTTCAGCATCGATAAGCAGGGGTCTACAATCGGAAGAGCCTCTGACAACCAGATTGTTTTTCCGGATAAAACAGTATCATCACATCATGCCAGGATATATTACACAGACGGTTTTTATGTTATAGAAGACCTGAACTCTATGAACGGCACCTATATCAACGGCAACAAAATCCAGATCTATAGGATAGAAGGCGCCTGCACATTCAAGATGGGCTCGGAAGAAGGAAACATCATTCTGTTTTAGGAGCGCGGATGAAAAGCAAAAAAGATGATTTCCAATTTGGGAATCTGTCTGAGGTGGGCCGGGTCAGATCAGAAAATCAGGATTACTTTGGCAGATATGATGAGCAGTTTGGCAAACTGATCATAGTATGTGACGGGATGGGTGGTTATTCCGGGGGCGAGATTGCCTCCCGGCTGGCGGTGGAAACAATCTACTCCCACTTCGCAAAGCTGGGCAGCCATTACGACGTTAGATATGAAATCGAACAGGCAATCCTGCTTGCGCATAAGAGCATTCTCGATTATGCGCAGGAAAATCCCGAAAAGCAGGGGATGGGAACCACCGTGATCCTGATGCTGATCAGGGAAAACAGCTACTGGTTTGCCTGCGTGGGAGACAGCCGGCTGTATCTCCGCCGCAACAGTAAAACACGGCAATTGAGCAAGGACCACTCATTCGTCCAGGGAATGGTGGACAGCGGTATCCTGACCACGGAACAGGCGGCTGACCATCCCAAGCGCAACATCATAACCAAAGCCCTGGGGGCCAAGGATGCCACGCCTGATGTCAGCGGCCCTTTCACAATTTACAGAAATGACGTGTTCATGATGTGCACGGACGGCCTCTATGGATACTTCAGCCTGAACGAATTGAACGAGATCATGGCGGAAGAACCCCAGCCAGCCTGTAATAAACTGGTTGCACTGGCCAACCACAGAGGCGGCGAGGACAACATCACGGTCCAGATCATCAGGTCCAATATTGGCGACAAGCCTCCTGAAACAGAGCTGGAATTGCATAAAATGCCCTGGTCCTACGTAATCCTTGCCTGCGTCCTGATCATTGCCCTGGCTGTGGCTTACGCGGTGAATCCGCTGTTCAAGGGCAAGGTAAACAAACTCTTTAAACACAAGCCCAAACCCCAAACCGAAGTTATCAGAAATGAGCCTGAGGAAAAACCTGCAACCAAAACCACCGGGATCAAGAAGCCGACACCTCCCGATTCAACGGATCAGGAAGAGGGTGAAAAGGACGATCAAAAAAAAGGGATTGAAGTGCTGGAAAACAATAACAAACAAACTTCTGGGGAGGCCGAACTGCAGAATCCTAAAGCTGGCCGGCAGCCGGCATCCGATAATACCATAAAGAAATGAGGATAGATTATGAAAATGCCTGACACAATCAAAACAGCCTTTCTGTTGATCATGTTCCTGACGCTGACAGGCTGTTTCAACCAATTCTCCAAATTAAAGAACGAGCAGTTTGATGTCCTCAGGACCAATGTTACCCAGATCCTGGGCGAAGGCTACGAGGTCAAGGAGATCAATGTCAGCAATGAGGGATACACCGATGACGGGAAGACCGAATACGTGGTGGATTATTCCTTTACTCTGAACAAGCCCTTTCTGCTGCTGCCCAGTTCCAACCTGCCGGGCAAAATGGTATTTAAGAAAGACGACAAAGGAGACTGGAAATGCACTTTCAATTCCGGAAATCCCAGCGAATTATTCAACTTGCTGCGTTAGCCCTGTTCCTCTTTCCGGCAGGCCTGAGCGGCGATCTCCTTGAGGACCTGCTCCAGGGCGGCCTGGACACCGTCGGGGCGGCTGACCAGATGCTGCTTGATCTGACCAGTGTGAGCGATGAGGAGGAAAACCAGATCGGCAGTGAACTCAGGAAGGAGATCCTAAACGACTGTAATACCGCCGAATATTCCAGATTTAACACTGGACTGATCCTGCAGAAGATCGTCAGGAATTGCAACCGCAAGTCATTGGATTACGAAGTGACGGTGCTTGAGAGCGACGTGTTCAACGCCTATGCAGTGGCAGGCGGCAAGATCTTCATCAACACCGGATTGCTGGATGGTCTGGATGATGTGGATGAAGTTGCCTTTGTCATCGCTCACGAAGTTGCTCACAACGAGCTGAAGCACTGCATCAACAAGATTCAGCATGCCTATCAGGCTTCCAAGATCGATCCCACGCTCGCCGCGGTTGTCCAGGTTGCATATTCCACCTACCAGTATCCCTTTTCCAAAAATCAGGAACGGCAGGCTGACAAGCTGGGGGTGGAGCTGATGGTCAAGGCCGGTTATGACAAGCAGGGGGCCATTTCCTTTTTCCGGAAGCTGAGCAAGATCGATATCAAATCTGAGGATTCCAATATCCAGGATCTGAATGATTTTGTCTCCACCCACCCTGCCACCGAGGAAAGAATCAAAAACATAGAACAGATGTAGCTTGCCGGAGTACGCAATATTGTTGGAAAGATTAAAGCTATACAGGCTGAGCAAAGGCCAGATCTGCGCGTTGCTGATATCGGCAATGCTTGCTGTATTGGCTTTGGTTTTGGGTGTGAACCTGAGGAAGGTGCAGCAGATCAGGATTGGGTTCAAGGGAATAAATCCCCTGGAGCTCCTGGAGTCGGGTAAGTCCACATTGACCGTGTATGTTGATAATCCGACTTGTTTCCCGTTTGTTGTCCAATCCTGCGACCTGTTTGTGACGGTCAACGGCAAGCCAGTAAGCCGGATCACGAATATTCAGAAGACCAGGATCAAACCGTTGGGCGTGACTGACTTGCCTCTGAATATGTATCTGGATATTGACCTGCGTGACTTGGGCAAAGCGCTTAGTACGGAGTTCAGGGTCGAAGGTGCCGTGACTGCCAGGGTGTTCAGGTTTACGAAAAAAATCACAATCAAGGAAAAATATGCTTTGTCCACATTGTTCCGGCCAAACGGACAGTGATTCCAGGTTCTGCATCCATTGCGGCAAGGCCATAGAGCCTGCTTCCCGTGAACCCCGCAGGATCAGGATCGGCCGCGCCGCCGATAACGATTATGTGATTCCGGACATGACCGTGTCTTCGCATCATTGCGAACTGACTGTTAACAGTGACGGCAGCCTGCTGCTCAGGGACCTGGGATCGAAAAACGGCACCCAGGTGAATGGGAGGGAGATCACGGTATGCGGTCTTAAACAGGGAGACCAGGTATCTGTGGCCAACCGGATCAGATTGGATCTGGATGAGGTTATGGCCCGCTGCGCCGTGGATTCACGGTTCCCGGCAAAACCGTCTGATGAAGCATCCTGCCAGGATCCGGACACGAATAAGAATCTGCTCTCCATCGGCAGGGAGCAGGATAATGACATCGTCATAGGCAACATCAGGGTTTCCCGCCACCATGCCAGGCTGATCAGGATCGGGACAACCTGGCAGATCGAAGATCTGGACAGCAAGAATGGCACTTATGTCAACGGCAGGAAGATCAAGACCGCCCTAATCAGCGCAGCCGACCAGATCACGGTGGGAGGCGTGCCGCTCGACCTGAAGCGGATCTTCGGCCTGGCCATGCCCGACTGGAGCGCCGATGTCAGCCTGATTGGCCGCAACCTCAGTTTCAGGGTGCAGGGCAGAACGATCGTGGATGACATCAGCGTCTGTTTCGAACCCGGCCAGTTTGTCGGGTTGATCGGCCCCTCCGGCTGCGGAAAGACTACCCTGATGATGATGCTGAACGGATACCTTAAGCCAACCGCCGGCCAGGTCTCGATCAATGGTGTATCCCTGTACCGCAATCTGCAGGCTTTTCAGGGGCAGATGGGATACGTGCCCCAGGACGACATCATCCACCGCGAACTCACAGTCAGGGAATCCCTCCAATTCACCAGTAAGCTGCGCCTGGGCCGGCAGGTTTCCGCTCCGGAAAGGGAACAGCAGATCGACAGGATCCTGAATTCGGTCAATCTCAAGCCGGCGGAGCGCACCCTGATCGGCTCGCCGGAAAAAAAGGGGATCAGCGGAGGCCAGCGCAAAAGGGTCAACATGGCACAGGAACTGATCACGGAACCGCTGTTCTATTATCTGGACGAACCCACCAGCGGCCTGGATCCACGCAGCGACCGCGAGGTGATGCTGCTCCTGAAGAAGATCTCCGACAGCGGGCACGTGGTGCTGCTGACGACCCACAAGATCGACGCCCTCAATTTTTCCATCCTCACCCACCTGATCGTCCTCAGCCCCGGCGGCAGGCTGGCCTACTACGGCCCCGCCCGGGACGCTGTCAGCTTCTTCGGGGTCGACAGGCCGGAAGACATCTTTGACGTTCTGGAAAAGACTGACAGCCGGCAGCTCAAGGAGAAATACCTGGGCAGCAGCTATTGCCAGGGCTGGGTGAGACCGGGCCTGGAGCGCTCGCAGGACAGCGGGAGCAAGCTGCCCGCTCTCAGGCATTCTGATATTCTGAACCAGTTTTTTGTGCTTTGCCGGCGCACCTTCCTGGTCAAGTACCGGGATTTCTTCAACGCCGCCATCCTGCTGCTACAGGCGCCGATCATCGGACTCTTCATCCATCTGGTTTTCAAGTCGGATGAGCATCTGGCCACCATGTACTTTGTCCTCATCATCGCAGCGATCTGGCTGGGCTGCTCCAATTCGGCCCGGGAGATCGTCCTGGAGCAGACCATCTTCAAGAGGGAACAGAAAGCGGCCCTGAGCGCTTCCGCCTACCTTTGGTCCAAGATCGCCGTGATTACCCTGCTGAGCGCCTTCCAGTGCCTCATCCTCACCGTCTTTGCGGATTGGTCCCTGAACCTGGGCCTGGGTTTCGGCCTGCTGTTCCTGGTCCTGACCCTGACCTCCCTGGCTTCGCTCTGCATGGGACTGCTGCTTTCCGCTCTGGTCAGAACGGGGGAGGCGGCCATGGCCCTGGTGCCTGTCACCCTCATCCCGCAACTGATCCTGGGTGGCATGATCGTTCCCTTCGGCAAGCTGCCCGAAGGGGTGGACATCCTGGCCGGGCTGACCATCAGCCGCTGGGCCTTCGAACTCCTGATTCTGCTGGAAGACAAGGAGATGATCATCCGGAAGATCGGCTTTGACAAGGATTATCTCTATCTTGACCTGGCCATGCTCGCCGTGATGATCTGCCTCTTCATCTCGCTGTCCTTTTTCGCCTTAAAAAGAAAGACCAGATGAAACAGGCAGGGATATGGATACAGCAGCTGTGATTAAAACTGATGCCAGCTTTGTGAAAAAGCCGCTGACCGCGGATCAGCGCAGGGCCTATCCTTAAATGCTGATCAGGCCCAATTTGTTTCTTGACCTGCTCAAGCCCCGTTATAAAAGTGTCTATCCAAAGCCGGGCAATGGCTGAGCAGGGAAGATATCAGCCGCGGCAGCTTTGCCCGAGCCTGTGTGATGAACTGAGTAGATCACATTAAAAATAAAACCCAAAGAGGTTGACATGGACAATAAACAGACACCGAATAACGGTTCCAGGCTTCGCATTATCCTGCTGCTTGCCATACTGGCAATTGCACTGGCAGTCGGACTTTATCTGATCCTGAGCAGCGGCAAGCAGGGGCCGGCCGGCCCGGCAATTACTGATTCCCTGTCCGGAAAGATTGATACGAACGGCCAGAACGGCCTGCAGCAGATTCCCGATGGAGAGGCCGGCACCCAAATTGGACAGCCCCAGGGGGCCCCAGACCAGGGTCGTGACAGGTCAGCCGGGGAACCGGCCAAAGCCAGCCGGCAGCCCACCGACCTGAGGACCGACCTCAACGATGTGGAACGCAAGGTATCGGTTTTCAAACCCCAGATCACGAAGCTCTATCTGCAGTACAACCAGATCAAGCGCATAAAGGGCACCCTCAGGTTTGACCTCAGCGTCAATGCGGACGGCAAAGTGATCTCGTCCCAGGTCGCTCCCCAGAGCGGCGAGTTCTATCCCGAATTCCTGCAGCAGGTGAAAGACCTCACCGGCGGCTGGAAATTCGACAATACCAACGCCCTGGACTACACCTTCTACATGACTTTCTCAGGCTGACAACCCGGGCTGGATTTTACGGTTTTCGTTAGATTGATGGGCTCGTTTCATAACTGGTTTATCGGATAAGGTGAAAGGCATGATGCTTCAGACGGGCGAACAGGTCCAGAACTTCCGGGTCGTCAGGAGCATCGGCTCCGGCGGCATGAGCGAGGTTTACCTGGTGCGGGATAACCTGGACCGGCAGTTTGCCATGAAAGTTTTATCGGCCAATCTGACCCGTGACCCCACCTTTAAGGAGCGTTTTCGCCACGAAGCTAAAATCATGGCAACACTCAATCATCCCAGCATTGTAAAGTTGCACAGCTATATTGAGCCGGATGACAAGTTTTGTCTGGTGATGGAGTATGTGGAGGGCGGCAGCCTGAAGGATTTGATCAGGCGGACAGGGCCCATCCCTGAAGAGCGGGCCCTCAAGATATTTCGCCAAATAGCTGAAGCGCTGGCCTATGCCCATGGCAAGGGAGTTATCCACCGCGACATCAAGCCCAGCAATATCCTGATAGGTGAGGATGATTCAGTCAAGGTGATGGACTTCGGCATCGCCCGCATGACGGAAAGCCCGGGCCTGACCCGCACCGGCACCCAGATGGGCACCCTCGTCTACATGAGCCCGGAGCAGATCAGGGACAGCAAGCATGTGGACTGTAAAAGCGACGTCTATTCCCTGGGCGTGACCCTGTATGAGATGCTGACCGGCAAAGCCCCCTATGACGAGGCCACGGACAGCGACTATGACATCCGGGTCAGCATCGTTAACAAAGCCCTGCCCGACCCGCGGCAGGTCTATCCCCACATCAGCGGCCGGGCGGTCAGTCTTATTACAGAAATGACCCGCAAGGAGAGCGGTGTAAGACCGGATATAGCAGGTTCGCTCAGCTTGCTGGAGGAGAAGCGGGATGAAATGGCATCAGCCCCCCCTTCAAGAGAAAAAAAGGAACCGCCCCGGCACCAACCGGTGCCTGCTGCCCCCGAAAATCCCGAGCCGGCGGTAAAACCGCACAGGCGCAGATATTCAAGAGTGATCGCGGTGGTTCTGCTGGTGCTCATTGCGGCCGGTATCGTGTGGCTGATTGATTCCTCCAAAAAAGGGCCAGCAGAAGTTGAACCAGCAGTTGATGTCTCTGAGCTGGATGACCTGGTCCTGGTCGAAGGCGGCACCTTTCAGATGGGCTCCGATTCGGGCGATGAAGATGAAAAGCCGGTCCACGCGGTCACCCTGTCCTCCTTTTACATGGGCAAATACGAAGTGACCCAGGCCCAGTGGCAGGCGGTCATGGGAAGTAATCCTTCTAACTTCAAAGGAGATAACCTGCCGGTGGAACAGGTCAGCTGGTATGACGCGGTGGAATTTTGTAATAAGCTAAGCTTGAAGGAAGGCCTGACCCCCTGCTACTCAGGCAGCGGCACGAGTATCACCTGCGACTTCACCGCCAACGGCTACCGCCTGCCCACCGAGGCCGAGTGGGAATACGCCGCCCGGGGCGGCAACAGCAGCAGGAACTTCACCTACTCCGGCAGTAATGACTTGGGCGCAGTTGGCTGGTTTGCTGACAATGCCGGAAGTCATACCCATCCGGCAGGACAGAAGCTGTCCAATGAGCTCGGGTTGTATGATATGAGCGGTAATGTTTATGAATGGTGCTGGGATTGGTATGACAGCGCATATTATGGTAAGAGCCCTGGCGCCGGCCCGCAGGGCGCAGGGTCGGGCTCTTACCGATTGTTGCGTGGCGGTTCCTGGATCGTCGATGACAGCCTCTGCCGGGTGTCCTTTCGCGACGGCAACTCTCCCGACAACAGCCGCAACTACATTGGGTTTCGGGTCAGCAGGGCTAAATGACACTACACTTGGCCTTTTTACTCTTTTACCCTTGGTGCCGGCGTAGCCGGCCGGATTTTTTACACCTTCAGCCATGAAAGATATTAAGATAATCAATGACATGAATGAACTCATGCGCTGGTATGGAATGGTGCTGCAGACCTTCCCCCGCAATCACAGGTATGGCTTGGGCAGTAGAATCGAAAACTCAATCTATGACCTTCTGCATCACCTGATCAGGGCCAGATACAACTCAGACAAACAGAGTATGCTGACTGAAGCCAATCTGGAACTTGAATTCCTGCGCTTTCTGGTCAGGCTGGCTGCTGAACTGAAGCTGATCTCGATGCAACAGCATTATGCATTCATCTCCCAGATTAATAATCTTGGCAAACAATTGGGGGGCTGGATAAAATCCTTGCAGGCTTAAATGAAACGCATCGGTTACCTGTATGAGCAAATCTATGCCTGGGACAATCTCCTGAGCGCCTATCACAAGGCAAGATGGGGAAAACACTCGGTTGAGCTGGACAGGTTTGAATATGACTGGGAAACTAATCTGCTAGCCATCCAGGCTGCCTTGCAAGAAGAAAGCTATGGGTTTGGCGGCTACCGTCAGTTCAAAATCTTTGAACCCAAGGAAAGGATTATTTCCTGTGCTCCGTTTAGCGATAGGATTGTCCATCACGCCATTTGCAACATCATCAGTCCCATTCTGGAGCAATCCATGATTGTGGATAGTTATGCCTGCCGCAAAGGCAAGGGGTTGCACAAAGCGGTCAGGCGTGCTTTCTGGTTCTACAGGAATACTGCATATCATTACCGTCTGGATATCAGGAAATACTTTTATACCATAGACCATCAGATCTTGCTAAGCATGTTAAACAGAAAATTCAAAGACATTAAGCTGTTGAATCTGCTGGCAAAGCTGATTGGAACTTATCAAACCGGTCATGAATATTATTTTCCTTTTCCAGAGGATGATCTGCTGGATTTGATCAGGGAGAGGGGATTGCCGATCGGCAACCTGACCAGTCAATGGCTGGCTAATTACTACCTGAGCAAACTGGACCACTACATCAGGGAAGAGCTGCATTTGCCTTACTACATCAGATACATGGACGACATTATAGTGTTTAGCAATGACAGGAATTACCTCAGACAATCACGGACTAAAATAACTGATCGGCTCGCAGAACTGAGATTGAACGTCAATGAACGGAAAGACCACATTCAGAGCAATAAACAGGGAATTGACTTCCTGGGTTTCAGATTGCATGATAACAGGATCAAACTTCGCACTCAAAACCTGGTCAGATTCAAGCGCAAACTCAAAGCAAAGAGTTCTGTCACGGTTGAGGATTTTCGCGCATTCCTGCAAAGTATAAACGGACACTTGGGCTTTCTGAAAGGAGGCCACACCAAACATATTGTTAACCGAATTTTCGATGAGATTTACTTCCACAACAATACAAAACGCTGGAGAATGATCTTGACATAGGGTGTAAAACAATAAGGATTGTTGCGTGGCGGTTCCTGGATCAACAATGACAACAACTGCCGGGTGTCCAATCGCAACAACAACAAACCCGACAACAGCAACAACAACATTGGGTTTCGGGTCAGCAATGCTATGTGTTTATATCAAGCCGGAACCGGAAAGTCCGAACGGATTTTTCGGGCGGGCATCAGATAGCCCAGTTTTGCATCCTGATGCTTAGTGTGTCGAAGTATTGGTTTTAGGTGAGTAGTATTTGGCCGAAAACCTGATTTTTATCTCGAGACTGAAAGGGAAAGTTTGAAAGCACTGTCAAAGAGGAATTCATGCAGATTATAGCCGGTTCAGTGATCAGGAATTTCCGGATCATCAGGAGCATCGGCTCCGGCGGCATGGGCGAGGTCTGGCTGGCCGAGGAAGAGCTGCTGGGCAGGAAGGTGGCCATCAAGGTGCTGAATCCCGCCCTGACGCGGGACGAGCATTTCCGCCAGCGCTTCCTGCACGAGGCCCGGGTCCAGTCCGGCCTGCTGCATCCCAATATCGTGGCCCTCCACACGTTCTTTGAGCTGGAGGGCGCTTACTACATGGTCCTGGAGTACGCCGGCGGCGTTACTTTGCGGGAGCTGATCGCCCGGACGGGCCCGCTGCCCGAGGCCAGGGTCAGGAGGATCATGGCCCAGCTGCTGGGCGCTCTGCGGTACGCCCACGGGAAGGGAGTGGTCCACCGCGACGTCAAGCCTGCCAACATCATGGTGGACGAAGGTGACGAGGTCAAGGTGATGGATTTCGGCATCGCGCGCCTGATGGGCGGGGACAGCCGCCTGACCGGCACCGGCGTCAAGCTCGGCACCCTTTATTACATGTCGCCAGAGCAGATCCTTACGCCCGCCCAGGTGGACCACCGCACCGACATCTATTCCGCCGGACTCGTCCTTTATGAAATGCTGAGCGGCAAGCTGCCATTTTCCACCGACACGCAGAGCGACTACGTTATCCAGCGCGAGATCGTGGACAACCAGCTGCCCCACCCCCAGACCTTTTACCCATCGGCTTCCGGCGAGCTCTCCAGCCTGGCCTTCCGGATGACGGACAAGGAAACGGACAAGCGCCCCAGCCTGGACGCCAGCCTGGATATCCTGGCCGGAAAGGGCCAGGCCGCTCTTCAGGAACAAACGGAAGGGCCGGACGCACCGCCTCCGGAAAAACAGTTCCAATCCCCGCCGCCCAGGAAAAAGGGCTTTGCCTGGGGCTGGGTGCTGCTGCTGTTCGCCGGGCTGCTGTTCCTGGGCTCCGCCAGTTTTTATGTGATAGAGAGCGGCGGATTCGGCTGCACCCGCTCCGAGGATACATCCTATTACTCTGAACGTGACGAAGAGGAAGAGGATGTGGAGCCGGAACCGGAAAAGCAGCCTGCCAAGCCGGTGGAAGTGGTGGTTCCGGCTGTCCCCGATACGGAGGCCAGCCCCGTTCAAAACACATACAATTACTACGGGCAGTGGCTGGACGACTACTCCACCGCGGTCGCCGTCGCCCGCCAGTATTCCAGGCCGATCCTCTTCCACTGGTCAGCCAGTACCTGGTGCCCCTGGTGCGTCAAGCTCTCGGAGGAAGTGATCGACACCGACACCTTTTACAGCTATGTCAACTCCCGCTACATCCTGCTCAGGTATGACAATCCTGAATCCGGGTCGCCTGACCAGTCCGATTATTATACCCTGCAGCAAAGATACGGCGTGACCGGATTCCCGACCGTCCTCATCCTGGACAGCTACGGCAACCTGCGCAGCAGCATTGATGGCTACAAGTCCGGAGGCCCGGAGAGTTACATCCAGAACTACCTGCCTTATTGATCCCCGAAAGGAACGCCGGCTTCAGCCGGCAGGC
>JAXDBS010000004.1:0-4727 GCA_034678545.1 Cloacimonadaceae bacterium (SeqCode)
GGAACCGCATCGTGCTGAAGAAACCTTACCCTGTGAAGGCTGGCAATTTATTATCTGGGACTGCCTTCGCGGACTCAGGGAAGCATCCACAATGAAGCCCATCGACGAAATCAAAGACCCGGTGGAAGCCTTAAACTGGCTCAATGGCTACCAGGATACTGTCCTGATCTGCCATAATCTGCATCTGTTCCTGGACAGCCCTGAAGTCATTCAGGCCATCCAGAATGGCGTTGCCAGGTGGAAATCCACCGGTTGCGCGTTAATCATGGTCTCACCCATTATTCAGCTTAAGCCTGAAGTGGAAAAGTTCTTCCATCTGGTGGACCTGCCTTTGCCTGACGACGAAGAATTATTCACTCTTCAAAACGAACTGGGCAAACCGCATAATATTAAACCCAACCGGAAAGCGGCCCGGGCAGCCAAAGGATTGACAGAGTTCGAGTCAGAAACGGCTTTCGCCTTATCGCTCATTCGAAAGGGCTACTTTTCAACCAAGGTCATATCAGAAGCAAAATCACAGATGATACGCAAATCAGGCTTAATGGAATTCTGGGAGCCGGCGGACATCGCCGACGTAGGAGGACTAAACAACTTTAAATCATTCATCGCCAACAGAGCACAAGCATTCAATCCTGAAAGCACAAACCTACCACAAATTAAAGGAGTCCTTTTAGTCGGCATCCCCGGCACCGGAAAGTCATTAGCCTCAAAAGCGACTGCATCAATACTGGGCTGGCCTCTGATCCGTCTGGACATAGGCTCACTCAAAAATTCTTTAGTGGGCGAAAGTGAAAGACGCATGAGAGAAGCAACCCGGTTGATCGATGCTTTTGGTAAGGCAGTCGTCTGGATAGATGAAGTAGAGAAAGCATTTGCAGGAACAAGATCAAGCGGCGAAACCGATGCAGGAACATCCGCCGCCATGTTCGGCCATTTCCTTACCTGGATGCAGGAAACAACTTCCAGCGTCCTGGTTATGGCGACAGCAAATAACATCTCTCAACTTCCACCAGAGTTTATTCGAGCAGGTCGGTTTGACGCAACGTTTTTCGTCGACCTTCCTACAAAATCAGAAAGAACAGAGATCATCAAAATCCAGAATCGTAAATGGAATTCAGACATTCCTCTCAGTTTTGCCGACCGTCTCATGGGTTATACCGGAGCAGAGATCGAGCAATTGAGCAAGGATTCTCTTTATGATGGCCTCGACCAGGCGTTTGACGCCTTAGTTCCATTATCCCGTACCATGCGGGAAGACATTGATGCCCTGAGACAATGGGCAAAAACAAGAGCCAGACTGGCCAATACGCCGGATGAAGAGCCTGACGAGCAAAGGAAGATCAGGCCGATCAAGGCAACCGAGTCAACTTCATAAACCAATATGTCCCTTGCCGGTGAATGTTTGCCGGCAAGCTCTGGACAATACATTCGAAAGGAGAAAACCATATGGCCTACACACCCGAAATGAGTGAATCGGCATCGGCAACCTTGCGGAGAATCGCCTGGTCTCTTGGCCAACCCATGACCAGGACACTCAACGCGATATTTCTCAAGCTGCCGACAATGATTGAGAAAGAGAAAGTTTGTGAAAGCTGCAAGGACCAGTCCGCCTGTGACATCTGCGGATTCAACGGCAACAAAGCGGCATAGATCAAGAATAGACTGAAAGGACAAAAGATATGAGTCATGTCAGTAAAATCGAACTGGAGATTCAATCCCTGGAGGACCTGAAGCTGGCCTGTAAAAGGCTAGGCTTCATCTTTCAGGAAAACCAGCAGACCTACAAATGGTATGGCCGATCCGTCGGCGACTATCCCCTGCCCGAGGGAATCACTGTCGATGCTCTCGGCCACTGCGACCATGCCATTACCCCGGAATGCGCCTATGAAATAGGTGTCGTCAAAAGAGGATCAAAATACATCCTTCTCTGGGATAGCTGGCACGCCGGCGGATTGGAAAAGAAAATCGGCAAAGACGCCGGCCTATTGAAACAAGGCTACACCATTGAGCGTATCAAAAGGGAAGCTAAACGGAAGAAGTACCAGGTCAGAGAGATCAAGCAAGATCAATCCATGCGATTGGTTTTGAGACTCTCCTAAACCGGCAAGATCAGGAAGGAAAGACCATATATGAAAACATCATACTACTTCTCCAACCGGATCAGATCGCCGGGTCTGAACCTGATTGCCGTATCCAATACTTATCCCCGGCATCTGCCCTGGTTGAAAAATGCAAGGCAGTATCGCAAACTTTGTCCCGGATGGGCTCTGGTAAAGAGCTACAAGAAACAGGAACTATCCTGGCGGAAGTACGTTGAAATTTATCAGGACGACATTCTGGATCATCTGAATCCTGAAAAGGTCTTTTCCGACTTGGGAGAAGACGCCATCCTCCTGTGCTGGGAGAAACCTGGGCGGAATTGCCATCGAAGACTGATCGCCGACTGGCTCGGCGAACATCTGAAGATCAAAGTCCATGAACTGTAATGTTGTTCCATCAGAAAGGAGGTGAATCGCTAAAGATGACCCTGGATGACCTGATTTCCGTAATGGATCAGTTCGAGAGCCGAATCATCAGGCACATTGAAAATGATAAACTGATGAGTATCGATTACCAAATCCTCGTCAGCCAGTACCGGCTGATTCAGCAAATCAAAAAAGCTGTCCACAGGAGTGTCACGATAAATTGGCCGAAAGATAAGCACGATTTGGACAGTCTTCTGAAACCCGGCAAGATCTTCTAGAGAAGCCAGTGGAAGACATCACGCCGCATCATTGCCAAAATATAAGCCAGCCTGAAAAGAAAGGAGGTGAACTTTGACAGACTCCATCCTTAAAAAAGTCTATGCCCATAGAAATCAACCACAGGACCAAAAGCCGCCCTCCCTTTACAGGGGCGCCCGCTGCAGGGTCTGTCTCGTCAGGGAGAACAACCACCTGCCGCAGATGAGACTCAACAGCGCCCAAAAGGTTTATGAACTGGTCAGGGACGAACTCGCGTCATCCGACCGGGAGATCATGCTGTCCGTCATGCTGGACACAGGATTGAACCTGATCGGCATTGAAACCGTCGCCGTGGGCAGTATTAACGTCTGCGGATCAACCATCACGGAAGTTTTCAAAAGCGCCATTTTAAGCAATGCAAGCTGTATCATCCTCTGCCACAACCATCCTTCGGGATCGCTGGAGCCGAGCGCGGAAGACATCGCTTTTACGAAGAAAGTCGTCAGCTGCGGCATCATGCTGAACGTCAAACTTCACGATCACCTGATCCTGTCGCATCGGGGTTTCTGGTCCATGAGCGAGAGCGGCCTGATCAGACCATAATGAATCGGCAACCAAGAGGTACAAACCATGAAAGAAATCATTATTGATGTCTCCGATGACGGGGAAATCCGCATCGAGACCAGGGGATTTTCCGGAAAGGCATGCCTGGAGGAAACACAGTTTCTGAAAGACCTGCTGGGAAAGGAAGTCCATAACCAACTGACGCCCGCTTATTACATGGGGAAACAGAAAATCAAGAAGTATCTGCAGCTGTGCGGATAATAACATGAACCCAATCAATTTAGGAGGAAATGAAATGAGTGATTACGAAAAAGTCTTCAAGAAAGCGTGCCTGATTCAGCTGACGACGAGCATCTGGATGGGATCGAAGATGCTGGACCAGAGCCACATGACGAAAGTGGCCCAGAACTCGGAGTGGTTGAGGGGAAGAAAATTTCTCGTCAACCCGGAACTGCTCGGGCCGCTGCACACGAGTTCGCATCAGGCAAGGGATCTGGTCAAACAGTATTCTCTGCCGTTTCCCATCACCAGCCTCTACCTGATTCCAAAGGATTCGCTGGCTTTTGTGGACGAGCGCCTCACGATGCAGAAGGAGAAATTTCTGGACAAAGTGAACGCCTTTGTCGCCTGCTATGACCTGGCCAGGGAGGAAGCCTCCCGTCACCTGGGGGAACTGTTCAACGAGGCCGACTACCCTCTGGACATTGATTCCAAGTTCCGTTTTGACTGGCGCTACATCACCATCGACGTTCCCGGAAAGGGGAAGATCCTGTCCCCCGAAGTGTATGAGCGGGAGGTCAAAAAGTTCGAATCCATGATGACCGAAGCCAGAGACATGGCCGCCATCACATTGCGTGAGGAATTTGCCCAAATCGTGAACAATCTGGTCGAAAAACTCAGCAAGGACAACGGGCAGCCCAAGGCGATCAAGAGCTCGATGTTCAATAAGCTGCATGAATTTATTGCAGATTTAACAGCCAGAAACATCTTTGATGACGTGAAGCTGACGGAGCTGGCCAATATTGCCAGAGACACCATCAGCGGCATCTCTCCCTACGGGTTGAACTACAATACCCAGATGAGAGACCGTATCAAAGGGTCCATGACCGTTTTAAGCAACGCCATCGCTGATTCCATTGAAAATCTTCCGAAGAGAAAGCTCAGGCTGGACCTGGCGGCTTAAGGACGACCAGTTTTTCAAATCCAACCAGCACAGGTAAAGGGTTTCCCTTTACCCGCACAGACAAAAATCAAGGAACCGATCCATACCAGAGAGGATTTTCCTGACGGGTATTTTACAACCGGCATGCGCCGGCTGTTTGACACAACCGTCCATTGCCGGCACTTCACATTCCGAAGGACCTGTTCCGACCAACGACCCCCGTTTGGGTCATTTGAAACCGCGAGCCGGGTTGACGCGGCATGGAAAGCAATTGACCG
>JAXDBS010000005.1:0-3018 GCA_034678545.1 Cloacimonadaceae bacterium (SeqCode)
ACGGCCGTGGAAAGTGCCATCGGCATGTCCTACGCCGGGAAAAGGGCGATCGCCTGCATGAAGCACGTAGGGTTGAACGTGGCAGCCGATCCCTTCATGAATTCCGCCTTTACGGGTGCCAACGGCGGCCTGCTTATAGTGGTGGCTGACGATCCTTCCATGCACTCTTCCCAGAATGAGCAGGATTCCCGCTTCTACGGCAAGTTCGCCATGATCCCGGTCCTGGAGCCTTCCAATCAGCAGGAATGCTATGATATGGCTTTCCATGGCCTGGAGATCTCCGAAAAATACCATGTCCCTGTCCTGCTCAGGCTGACAACCCGCCTGTCCCATTCCCGCGCCGGAGTGCAGAGAAAGGATCCCAAGGCGGAAAACCCGCTGAAGTTTCCTGACGATCCAAACCAGTTCATGTTGCTGCCCGCTTTCGCGAGAAAGAAGTATAAGAACCTGATCAGCCTGCAAAAAGATTTTCTGTCAGAAGCTCAAAATTCCCCATTTAATACGGAATATTTGTCTGCGCCCGATCACAAGCTGGGGATAATAGCCTGCGGCTTGGCTTACAATTACCTGATGGAAAATTATCCGGATGGTAAGGTCCCGTATCCGTTCCTCAAGATCTGCCAATACCCGCTGCCGGAACAGTCCATTAAGAAGCTTTATCAGCAGTGTGATGAGATCCTGGTCCTGGAGGAAGGCATGCCGCTGGCCGAGGATATCATCAAAGGACTCGCCTGGGACGGCGCCAAAAGGATCAAGGGCAGGCTGGACGGGGCCATCCCGCGCGACGGCGAACTGAATCCCAACCTGGTGGCCAAAGCCCTCGGCCTGCCCGATACGCCGGGAGCGGCCATTCCCGAGGTCGTAGCCCCGCGCCCCCCACAGCTTTGCACGGGGTGTCCGCACGCGGATTCCTTCAAAGCCCTGAACGAAGCGATTAAAGAATATGGAAAAGGCCATGTGTTTAGTGATATCGGTTGCTACACCCTGGGCTTCCTGCCGCCCTACCAGGCGATCAATTCCTGCGTGGACATGGGCGCTTCCATCACCATGGCGAAGGGTGCGGCGGACGCAGGACTATTCCCTTCCGTGGCAGTGATCGGCGACTCCACTTTTTCACATTCAGGAATGACCGGTCTGCTGGATTGCATCTTTGACAAGTCTAACGTGGTCATCGTTATCCTCGATAATTCCACCACCGGCATGACAGGGGGGCAGGACTACACAGGCTTTGGCAAGCTGGAAGACATTTGTGCCGGCCTGGGGGTGGATAAGGAACACATCCGTACCTTTGTTCCGCTACCCAAGAACTGGGATGAAATGGTCCGCATCTATAAGGAGGAGATCGCCTACAAAGGCGTTTCAGTTGTTATCCCGAGGCGCGAATGCGTCCAGATCCTGAAGAAGAAATACAAGATGGAGGGCTAAGATGAAAAAGGATATAATTCTCGCCGGAGTTGGCGGACAGGGCATCCTGACCATCGCCACCCTGATCGGTTACGCGGCTCTCAAGCGCGGCTGGAATCTCAAGCAGGCGGAAGTGCACGGCATGAGCCAGCGCGGGGGAGACGTCCAATCCCATCTGCGCCTCTCCGAAACCCCGATCTGGTCAGACCTGATTCCCTTTGGCCGGGCTGACATGATCCTTTCCGTCGAGCCCATGGAAGCCTTGCGCTACATGCCTTACCTGGCACCGGACGGCTGGATCATCACGAATTCCAATCCCTTCGACAACATTGCCAAATATCCCGATTTGGAAGCTGTCCACAAGAGTATAAAGGCCTGGAAGAACCATATCCTGCTGGACGCGGACGCGATCGCCAAGGAAGTCAAAGCGAACCGTTCCATGAATATTGTCATGTTGGGCGCAGCCGCCAGGAACCTTGGCTTCAGCCGGGAAGAGCTGGAGCAGGCCATCACGGCCATCTTCTCCCGCAAAGGCGAGACTGTGGTGGAAGCCAACTTCCGCGCCTTGCAGGCGGGTCTCGAGAAAGGCTGATTGATAATCAGATTCATTAGGCTGGCTGCCCGGGCCAGCCTTTTATTTTGAAACGCAAAACTGATATGGAGGAAGCCATGTCCGGAGACATTAAAACTGCCGTTCTAAACTTGCTGAAACCCACCCAGATGGTCTTTCTGGCCACCAGCCAGGATGGCCAGCCCTTCGTGCGGCCCATGACCCTGATCGTCCACAAGGGTCAGTATTTCTTTGCTACAGGCTCGTCCGACGCCAAGACCGGCCAGCTTGAGGCAAACCCGTTGGCAGAGATTTGCCTGTATAATAGGGAAGGTGATCATGCCGGCTATGTCAGAGCCAGGGGAGTGATCGAGAAGATCACTGACGCGTCCATCCGCAAGGATGTTTTCGAGGCGGCGCAGTTCATCTCCAACTACTTCAATGAACCGTCCGATCCGGCTTTCATGCTGTTCAGGATGCACTGGCGTGAAGTGGAATACATGCGCCCGGGAGAGGATATTTCCACGAAAATAAGCTGGAACTGATCCGATTATTTGCTCCTTTGACCACCAGGCATTAATCACCTATATATCAACCTCAGATGAAGCCAAAAATGCCCTTATCTGACGGTCATCTATCCTACATCTATAGGGAGGGATGCAAGGGCGGTAAAAGTTTTGGGGAAGGAGTTGTCAGATCTCTGCTTTTTTGAGGAAGAAAAAGCCCAGGACTGAGAAAAAGAGATTTGGAGCCCAGGCTGCAACGACAGGCGGCAGAACTTCGTTGTAACCGAGACTTTGGGAGATCCGCATTACGGTCAGATAGATGAAGCAGACCAGCAATCCCAACATGAATATCCAGCCGCGTCCTTTGCTGCGGACATTGGAAGTGGCGATCGGGATGAAGAAAAAGATCACGATCAGGTTTGTGAGGGGGAAGGATAATTTCACATGCAGGTCCACCAGTTCCTTGTGATAGTCATCGCCCACCTTTTTAAGCCTGTCGATGTAATCGCGCAGCTCAAAGAAATTCATGGACAGGGTCTTTTTGGTGATGCGGATGAA
>JAXDBS010000006.1:0-28864 GCA_034678545.1 Cloacimonadaceae bacterium (SeqCode)
GCTTTGGAAGTGGCGTCGTCCAGTCCCACGATGTTGACGGTGGCGCCCAGGGGGGGTCCGTAAACATCCGTAACGACGCCCTGGAGGCCGTAAAGGGCGTTTTCCAGGTAGGTCATCAGGGATTCGAAATTATAGTTCCAATAGGTAGGCAGGGAAGAAGCGGCGGGCATCTTGGTATTCGAGATCTCCACCGTGGCCTCCCTGCACTGCCTGTAAAAGTTCATCCAGTCCTGTCTGCCGCCGTCCACTTCGTACCAGTCCCAGCCGTTGGTGATGCCGCTGGAAGTGACGCTGGTCATATAGCTGCTGTTCAGGGTGCGGGCCAGGGCCACCCAGGCGGTGCCCAGGCTGACCCACCAGTTGTTGTCCACGTGCAGGTCCTCGATGCTGTCCCAGACATAGTTGAAGACTTCAGCGCCGCCGTGGAAATTGGCCGAAAGCGCGAAATGGTGCGCATTGGCCAGGTTTTCCATAATGGTGTTTTCGATCTGGTGGGCCTGGGTGGGGTCACCCCAGGGGTCGGGGAAACTGCGGTTGAGGTCAATTCCGTTGGCATTGTTGCGGCGGGCGCCGCTGACCGTGCTGTTGCCGCCATAGTAGGTCCCGTCCGGATTGGCGTTGGGATTGATCCAGATCTCCAGGTTGTCGACCAGGCCCTGGACCCTGGTGTCAACGGCATAATTGGTAAGCAGATAATCGATCAGGCGGAGCATGAGAATATAGCCGGTGGTCTCGTCGCCGTGCATGGTGGAGGTGTACATCACTTCCGGTTCAGCCTCATGGAGAGTGATATTATCAGAGATTTTGGCGAACAGGATCTTCCTGCCGTTTACCGTGGTGCCGGCGTCAATGATCTGGCAGAGGCCCGGATAATCGGCCTGAAATTGATACATCATGGCCACGTAGGCGTCGTAGGTGGGATAGTAGTCCCAATCGCGGGTGGTCTGGCCGGCCCCGCGCATATCCGGGACAATCAGGGAGGCGGGGCTGGGCAGCATTTCCACCTCGTAACCCAGACGCTGAAAGGCTTCCCATTCCTTGTCATTGGCATAAGCCCTGACCAAGCTGCCGCTGACGTTGTCAATGGAGATGATCTTGGTCAGGGTGCTGAGCTCAGAGTGGTCATTTACTTTGAACTGGAAATAATACTGGGTCCACTCCCCCGCCAGCAGGGGCAGGGAGAGCAGAACCAGTGCGGTCAATATTATGATGTTTTTCATCATTTACCTCAGTGCCTGGCAGCCAGGCTGCGGACGGCCTTCACATAGTAGAAGGCACGGTCATGCGCATCCGTGTCGTTATAGGTTAATCCCGTAACCGTGGCCACCTGCGTGAAGCCGCTGTAGGGATCGGACGTGGAGCGGAACACGTAATAGGAATCGGCGTAATCCACCGCTTCCCAACTCAGGGAGATTCCCGTTTCGGCGCGCTCGATGGTCACGACCGGAGCGTCCAGTTCGACAGTGGAGACGCCGTTTACGGGAATGGGGCCCAGTTCCTCGCCGAATTCCAGGGCATAGGTTTCCAGCACGGGATAGATCGTATCAGTACTGTAGTCATAGACCATGAAGCTGGCAGTTTCACCGGAGGAGGCCAGGTTGGCCAGCAGGGTCACATAGGCCACGCCTTCGCTCACTGTCACTTCCGCCAGGCCGCGGCATTCGCCGCCGACAAAAACGCCCACCCAGTCATTGAGCTGGCAGGCCGTCCAGTCGAGGGTTGCCACGCCGTAGACGGTGGCGGAGTTGTTGGGATAGGTCACCACCTGCCAGGCAGGGGCGTTGGTGGGATTGACAATGACCCCGACGTCGTCATAGTCGGTGTCCGTCCCATCGGTGACGGAGAAGGTGACGGTCTCGGCGCCGGTCCAGTTCTGGGCGGCGGTGGAGAAGGTCACCTGCAGCCCGTTTATGGCCACGTTCAGATTGGTGCTGCCGCTGCAGTCAAGCTCCAGCGGGTCGTCGTCCTCGTCATCCGCGTAGGCACTGAAATCCACGACCAGGGAGCCGTTCTTGTCGAAGCTGAAGCTGGCCGGCAGAATTATGGAGGGAGCGTGGTTGGGTATGTAGCCGGTGCCGGTGACGGCGATATTGGTGGTGGGCTCGTCACTGTCGTTGCTGGTGATGACCACGTTGCCCTGGTAGTTCAGGGTTGAACCGGGCGTAAAGGTGAGGTTGTAGGTCTTGGCCAGGCCGCTGCCCACGGTGTAGCTCAGGGTGTTGCGGCCGGCCGTGGCCAGCCTGTCCTCCGGCAGCTCTGATTTGGCGGAGCGGGCCGCTTCCGCCACGGAGTAGCCGAGGGGGGTGGTGATATTGCCGGTCAGCTCGGCGGAGCCGGTATTCTGGATGGTGAACTGCTGCTGGCTGTTGGAACCGACCGCCACGCTGCCGAAATCCAGGCTCAGCGGGCTGACCACGATCTCCGGAGCGGAGGTGTTGGTTACATTCAAGGTTACCGGTATGTTAATGGAAGGATTCTCCGGATCATTGCTGGTCAGGGTCAGGGTGCTGTTATATGTCCCCACGCTCAGACCTGTGGCATTGAAGCCGATGGACACGTTTTCTTCAGCTTCGCCATTAGCGATGCTGCCGCTGTAGGAATCGCCGCCCGCCACAGTCAGCCAGGGTACGGATACTCCGCCTGTCTTGCTGACAACTACTTTGTCCACGCAGACGCCGTAACCGTAATCCGTGATCCCTTCAAAGGCGACGTAATAGGTGCCTGACGGGTTGGGCAGGGTAATGGTCCGCTGGGTCCAGGTGGCGACACTTGTAGTGTAGCCTTGCAGCAGCGTCCAGGTACCGCCGGAAGAGGTTTTATAATATACATTCAGCAGGTCCTGGTCACTATACCAGGCTTCCTGGGTATGCCAGAAGGTCAGGGTGGCAGAGCTCGAGCCGCTCAGGTTCAGGGACGGAGTAACCAACTTGGTTGTATACGAGCTGGAATTGTAGAGCCTGGCATTGTAAGCTCCGTCATAAGCAGCGGAAGGATGCGTGTTGTTATATCCTCCGGTGGCGAAAATCCAAGATAAGGAACCACTGACATACTCCTGGGTCCAGCCGGTCGGTATGCTGGTCGTGGCAAAGGTCTCGTCCATAACTGTGGTACTGCTGGTGGGCTTGGAGACAGTATAGTCTAACGTCTGTGTACCGGTATTGCCGATGGTCAGGTTCTGGCTGGCAGTCCCATCAGGATTGAGTTCCTGAGAAAGGGAAGACGGATTCCATGTAATTGTAGGAGGAATATAAGGTTCAAATAGAATATCATCCACCCAGGCGCAATCAGAGCCGCTGCTTACAGATCCATCCTTGTAATATTCCCATTTCAGGGTCCTGGTGCCGGCAGGGATGATATAGCTTGCCTGGGTCCAGCCGATCTCACCAGCCCAGCCGGGGCTGTTTTGGATTACACCGTCTATATAAAATTTCAGATAATCCCATCCCGATTCCGATGATACTTTGTACCAGAAGGAGATCTCTTCATCGGTGGAAATGGTGCGCTCAAGTTCCATGGTGGAGGTCTGGCTGTGAGTAATCGCCCCGCTCTTGGCGCAATAGGTTCCAGCATATGCTCCGGTGCTGACTATTACCCAGGGAAGAGTTCCACCAAAAGTCCAGTCAAAGGAACTGAAATCTCCGGATTCAAAGTCTTCGATCACGATCCCGACCGAAGCTGTCTCATCCTTCTCAGCAGAATAGGCTCCAGCGACAGCATCGAACTGCAGGGAGACAACCGTGCCGATGTCCATATTGGAAGCTGCTGTAAGAGTGAAACTGAGGCTGGCGTTGCCGGCAGCGGCGATGGCTGTGAATGTATCCGAGCCGTCCGTAACGGTGATCCCTTCAGTGGTGCATTGCATTGTGGTTGAACCGGACTGGGAGGCGGCTCCGCCGTCGTTGTTCAGAGGTATGGTGATAGTCACGGTTTCACCGGGATCGAGGCGGCCGTTGTTATTTCCGGTCGGGTCCTGAATGGTAATGTTGCCAAATTCCAGGTCAGGAGCTTTAACAGTTAAAGAATATTGTGCTTCCCAGGGTCCCTCACTTGGATTTGTATCCATATTGAAAGTAAAATCTATCTGCGTATCATTGGGAATACCGTCAGCTATACTGAACCGGAAAGCATCATTTCTCAGGATTGTCGCATCGGGTCCGAGGTTAAAGACGCCATCCGTGTCATCAATTAAGGAAATGTAAGGATTTCCGCAAGTCAAAGTTGCAGTCACGCTGGCGGCTGTTTCAGTGCCCGCATTCTTGAAAGTGACATCCAGGTAAGCGGATTCGTTGTATTCCGGAATGTCATTACCTCCGTCATCATAATCCGTTTCATCTCCCACAACTGTCATGTACGGTCCACTGGCTGAGATTACTTGTATAGAATTATCAATATGGGTTACATAATTCTGGGCTGTAATTACCAGAGTAGCTGTGACTGGTGCGTTGAAGGGATTATTCAGAGTCAGGTCTCCGTTCCCGTTTGCTATACCTGTCGCGTAAAGAGTACTCCCTACGCTGAATGCTATCCTGGCATAGGGGGCGTCTGTTTGAATTGAGATGGTGGATTGGCCGACCTGGATAGGGCTAATCGTATTGACAGTAATATCATCGGGTACACCGTAATAGGGCATCAGGGAGGGATCACCCATGATGGAATAGATCTCCCAGTAATAATTAGCTCTAGAACTTCCACTCTGCTGGACGGCGGAATTGCCCATGTAAACCGTTTCACCCAAAGTGGTGGCCCAGTCTGCGCGGCCTTCTCCATGGCTGTGGAACATGGCATCATAGGCGCCCAGCGCGTTTGCATTGTAGGGGGGGCCATCAGCTACAATTGACTTGCCGCCTCCCACGGCCCACCAGTAATCCTCATCCCAATAGGTGTTATTGGTGCCGCCGATGTAGCCAACGGCCGCCTTGTCGGGCAGCTTGATCATCTGTTCACCGAAACAGGTTTCCGTAGTGAACTGATTGGTAACGCAGCAGTTTCCCACCGCAACAAAGTACTCGTTAAGATTAGAGAGAGAGCTCAGGTCAGAAGTACCAACATAAGGGTCAGCCCAAGAGGTCTGACTGCCATGCGCGGTATAGTTCACATATCCGATGCCGGAGTTCATGTAACCAATGATTGCAGCAGGCACACCAGCACCATCGGAAGCGGGATACAAGTAGCTGTGGACACCGTTGGAACTGAATCCATGCGTGTCATTGATAAAGTAGTTGTTAAGACCGTAATTGATCTGGCCATTGCCGTAAGTGGGAGCATAGGAAGCATCAACGCCGGCGATCAGCACCACCTCTCCCAGATAGGCAGTATTGGGCATGGTCGTCTGTTCAAACTGCAAGGTCTTCTCGACGATATTAGCCAATTCAGCAACACTTCTAACCGAAAACCGGCCAAAATACAGCTCAGGCAGGTAGTCAGTCCCATTCAGCCGGACATAATTCAGGTCGGTCGGATGCGAACCAGTCGAGCCGGTATTCTCAGTTATGCTGAAGGTCCCCGATTCATCGCCGATGATGAGCAGGTAGGTGGGAGGGTTGACGCCATTGTACAGGCCCTGGAGATAGTTTTTTATCTCTGTTGTTGTATTGGCGATGTCACCGGAACCGCCCACTTCCTGCACCGTGACTATGAATCCCTGCTGGACCTTCCAGTTCTTGAATGCCTCAACATAAGAATTGGTGGAACTGCCGTCCGGGCAGAGAATCACCATCCCCGAGGGAATAAGTTCAATGCTGTCACGGTCATTATCCCAGTTGAACAGGATCTTCCTATACAATTGATTAAATTCCCAGGAGGTGGTCCGGGCCAGCAGTGCTTCAGTGGCGGCAAAATCTGAACCCGTAAAATCAACTCTGACCAGTACATCATTGCTGACCTGCAATTCACCAGTTATGGGATTGTAACGAACCGGCTCATAATAGATCTGGAAAATGCGCACGCCACGCATTATGCCGATCTCCTCCACCCTGAACATCTCGTTGTCCGTAAAGGTATCCAGGCTGTAAGCTGATTCTTTCAACTCAAAGGGAACGAGGGCCGGGTCTTCGGACTTGGAGACGGAGCGTTGGGCCGGGATGATCCGGTTTGTCAGTTGAGAACGCTCAGCGTCAAGGCTTTGGTAATCGCGCTGCAGGACGTCAAAGCTGATAGTGGCTTCCAGAGGTACAGCAACGAGTTTGCTGACCACGGGCAATTTCGGCTCGCCCAGGCGGTTGGTGAAGCCGTAGCCCTCGATGGAGAGCTCGTCAAAGGCCCCGCCCTTGGTTTTGACTTCATTGATGTTTAATTCTCCGACCCGGAAGCGGACTTCGAAACCGTTGCGGTCGTTGCCTGCCAGCAAGGTCTGGTTAGGGGAAGCGGAGACAACCAGTTGCCGCGGGGCGGCAGCCAAAACGGAAACGCCGATCATGCCAAGTATGATCAGCAACAGCAGAAACTTGCTTTGTTTCATACACTACTCCTTGTAAGTCATATTTATCGGTTTTAACATCATCATATTTTCATGTTGCCTATCCGGGGAATTACCGGGGAGGAACCCGTGTGGCAGGCAAAGTCACTTCCACACCCGTCCAAATGCAAATCACATAACTATCAGCCCATACTCTCCTCTTGCTCCCAACCCGGTTCCACCCGGATTCCACGCGGGGTCCTCCCGGGCCAAGCCCGGATGGACCCCACGGGGATCCCGCATGGCCTGCAAGGCCGTTATATGGTTGAACTATATCATTGCTTTGCCGCCAACGGCGTATCCGTTGCTATCACCCGGTAGAACTGATAGGGCAGTCCCAGCGTGCTGTCATCCCAGTAGAGAGCGGCAGTGGTACCCAGCAGGATGAAGCCGCTGTAGGGTGCGTCGCTGGCCCAGACCTGGTAGGACAGGGCGTTGGCAACTTCCGTCCAGGAAACCCTCACCGTTTCGGCATCCAATTGACTGATGGAGACCTCGGGTACGGCCAGCCAGTTCAGGTTGACGATAACATTCGCCTGGTCGCTGGCGTCATCGGTCCCGTCGTCCACCGTGAAGGTCAGCTCTTCCGCGCCAAACCAGCCGGCGGCGGCAGTGAAGGTGACTTCCATGCCATCGACCTCCACCTGGACACTGGTGTTGCCGCTGTAGGACAGGGTCAGGCCGGAGTCTTCCGTCTCCTCGTCATCCACGTAGGGGCTGAAATCCACCGCCAGGCTGCCGTTCATGTCAAAGCTGAAGCTTTCCGGCAGGGTGATGGTGGGCGGGGTGTTGCTCTGCTCCCAGACTTCCATGAGCAGGCCGACGCCCAGGGCGGGAGTGACAGGATCGTTGGAATTGATGGTAAGCTGGGCCTGGTAAGTGCCGGCCGGCTTCCCAACAGCGGAGAAATGGACCGTGACTGTCTCGCTCTGCCCGGCGGGGATGGTTCCACTCAGAGGCAGGGCGGAGCACCAGTCAACCGGCGGAATAGCTTCGCTCAGGACGATGCTGCCGCTCAGGGTGTGCGGTTCGGAGCCCCAGATATCGCCGTCGATCTGGTAAGGCAGGGTCAGGTCGCCGGAGAAGCCGGAGCTGATGGTCACGTTGACCGTGGCGGTGGCGGTTTCCCCGTCATAGATCACGCCATAGGTGCCTCCCGCCGCGTCATACCAGTTGATGGTGATGCCGCTGCCGCTGGTCTGGTCGGGTGCCAGGTAGCGGGTCTGGCCGGCAATGGTGAAATTGGTGGCGCTGTTGACGGTGACGCCGGCGGGGAAGGTGACATAGATATCTTCCAGCCATTCGGTGTCCGTGCTGTTGTTGGTGACGGTGAAGGTCCAGTCCAGCGTGGTGCCGGGCTCATACTCCGCCGTATCCAGGGTCAGGGTGCTACCCGCGATGCTGCGGCCGCTGCCTGCCGCCTGGATCTCTTTGCCGGTCCTGGCGGCCAGGTCTTCTATCCCGATTGTATAGGTCAGGGCCTGCTCGCCGTTATTGGTGATGGTGAAGCTGTCCGTGCCCTGGGTTTCCACCTGCAGATTGGCATACATGGAAGTGTAGTCCACAAAGATGACAGGCGGCGCCAAGACCTGGTTGACGACCACGTCGACATTGTCGCTGGCGTCATCGGTGCCGTCGTCCACTGTGAAGGTCAGGTTCTCCGTGCCATACCAGTCGGGAGCGGCGGTAAAGGTGACCACCAGGCCATCGATGGAAACCTGGACCTCGGTGTTGCCGCTGTAGCTCAGGGTGAGGGGATCGTCGTCCTCATCATCCACATAGGCGCTGAAATCCACCACCAGGGAGCCGTTCTCATTAAAGCTGAAGCTGGCCGGCAGGGTGATGGTGGGTGGGGTGTTGCCGCTCTGCTGGTTGACCAGCAGTTCGAAAGGATCATTGGAACCGCAGAGGGGCAGGGTGGCTGACCGGTCCGTGATATCGGTGGCCAGGATGTAATAGTAGAGGGTCTGGCCATAGGCCGGGGTAGGCACCTGGGCAGTCCAGGCGTCTCTCGCCGCCAGGGAGAGCGGAATGGTCAGCCAGCTGCCACCGGCGGTGTGCTTGTAGGCCACATAGGTTTCGGCTCCGGCCAGGGCGTTGCGGTGACTGATCTCCGCGTTAATGGTCACGGTGCTGTTGGCCAGGGCGGAGGCGGGAGGCGCATGCCGGACGTGGAGCATCTGCTCGTCGTGGATGGTATTGATGCGGCAGTGGAGGGCGTCGTCATCCAGCCAGGAAGAGTCATAATATCCGGCAACCGTGTAGCCGGGCATAGCAGCCTGATAAGCCGCGATGGCAGCGGTGTCGTAGCTGGAGGGAGTTGAGTTCCACTGCGGCACATATATTTTATTATTAAAAATGAAGGCATTGGTATAGGGTTCGTTATTGCTACTCTGGTCCACCCGGAAGACCTGGTAGGGCGTGCCGTAGCTGGAGGTTTGGGCTTCCCATTCATCCACCACCGCCTCGAGGGCGGCATAGTTGCTGTGCCCCACAGGCACGCGGGCGATCATGACCTTGTCCACATCCAGCAGCTTGCCCCAGCAGTCAATGTGGTCGATGCTGGAAGTAGTGAGCGGATCGGAGTAGAACTGGTATTCCGTGACACCCAGGTAATCAAAGACCAGGTCTTCGATCTCGGCCTGGGTGTAATCATATTCGGTGACCTGGGCAGTCTGAACGCCGTCGTTCTCGCTCAGGATAAGGCTGGTGGACATCATCTTGCCGTTGCCGTCGGTCATGACGTTGCCGCCCGTGGCAACCAGGGGCAGGTAGTAGTATCCCAGTTCCAGTTCATCATCCAGCAGGGCGTTGAGGGAATCGTCATAGGGACGCGGGCGGTTGTATTTGAAGTCGACGATGGCCAGTTCGCCATCCGCGTCAAAGATGCTCCAGGGACCGTAGTCGCGGGTCCAGTAAGTATCGACTCCCGATGGATTGATGTACTGTACATTGCCCATGGTGACTCCGTTACTGCTCAGCAGGGAATTAGCCGTGGACTGGCTGCCGGATGTGACCACCACATAGAGTGTGCCGCGGGTGGAAAGGTCCGCGAGCAGGGCATAGGGCAGGCCGAAACCGCCGTCGTAGCAGATAATGGACCCGACAGCCGGCTCCCATTCCGCGATGAAGCGGATGTCGGAAGGCACGGGCACGGATTCTACCGTGAAGCTGACCGGAACGCTGAGGCTGGTATTGTTGGTGGCGTTGGAGGCGATCACTACTTCATCGGTATAGGTGCCGACGGCCAGGCCGGTGGAATTCAGGGTCAGGGTCAAGACGGCATTGCCGCCGGCGGCGATGGAACCTGAGGTGGGAGTAACCGTGCCCCAACTGGCAAAGCTGGCGCTGGTACTCCAGTTCAGTGTGGTTGTCCCTGTGTTCTGGATAGTCACGGTCGGCGTGGCGTTGCCGCCTGCATATACCGTTTCATCCACCGAGGTCGGATTCACAACTATGTAAGGGCCGCTGACAGCAGGCTGTAAGGTCAGTTTGACGTTGGGACGGTAATCTGTTGGCCCGTAAGAATAAGTAGAACCATCAACAAAGACATTTGTTTGATCTTCTGTATCACTTCTCGTAAAATGATAACCATTGGTGACTGAGGTATATTGAGTCGTGCCACTTTGTGTCCAACTCCCGATGTCGCCAAAAGCCGTGTCAATGAGAATATTATCTGTGCCATTCCACGTGAAGGGCGTGGACAGTGTCAGCATATTCCAGCCGGTGGAGGTGGGCAGGTAGGAGGCAGAACTCCAAACCGTTACAAGGTTCGTATTATCCACCCAGCTTGCCACATCTGAAGCTGTCGTGTGTTTCATGCGGATTACATAATTGGGCATTGCCAAGGTCGGCAATCCGGTCACGTTGAAACCGAGTTGAGCGATAATAACAGGTCCGTTCACCCCCTCGGCATTAAGTTCAGCCGCTGTATAAACTGCCTGTCCGTGCAGGCTTTCGTAATACACATTGATCGGACAGGCAATGGAAGTTCCATTGCTGGAAGTGCCGCTGCCGATAACTACTTCAGTCACAACATTGGGAGTGGCAATAGCGGTGTTGGAAGCGCTTGATTCGCCGGCCGGGCTGGCATAGACTGTGGTCACATAATAGGAATAAGTGGTGCCGTTGGTCAGGCCGGTATCCTGGTATGCGGTTCCAGCCACGGTGGTGACGGGGCTGCCATCCCGATAGACCTTGTAGCCGCTGATCACGCGCCCGCCGCTTTCCCTGTCAGGAGCGGCTGCTGTTTCCGCTTCCCGGCCGGACGCGGCAGTCCAACTCAGGTTGACGATCGTGTTTCCTCCCACTGCGGTCAGGTTGGTGGGAGCATGCATATTGGGAGTGGCGTTGACGGTGGAGGTGGGATCGGATTCGTCCGCCCCGTAAAGCGCCGTGACATAGTAACTGTAGGTGGTGCCATCCGTGACTGCCGTATCCGTATAGGTCAGGCCCGAAACCGTGGTCAGGGCGGCGCTGTTTTTATAGATCTTGTATCCGGTGGGGCTGCCGGAAACCGGCGCTTGCCAGGTAAGGGTAACCGAGCCGTGGGTGGCGGTGGCAGCCAGGTTGCGGGGCGGATAGAGCAACCCGGAGATCGGGAAATACTTCAGCTTCAGGTTGGGTTGATTGTAAGAAGCAGTAAGGGAAGTGGGCTGCTGTTCAGTATCATCGCTGTGCGCCTGCCTGGCCCTGTAGGTACCGGAAGTTGTGTAGGTCCAATTTGGATAATCATATATAAATTGCTGGAAGCCTTTAATGGTTAAAATGGAGAGATTGGACACCCCGTCAAATTCAAACATTGGGTTCAGGTCCACTTCCATCCAGCCTGAAGTCGCGGCGTTGGGGAAGCTGCCACTGTAGACTTGGGTGTAACCTGAGAGGCTGTAGGTGCCGCTTGACAAGGTGCTGGCAGTCGTATTCTTCATGTAGATGGTGACATTTTCGATGGGATTCACATCAGCACCGCTGGCCTTGTAGAAGCCGATGGATTTGATGTCGCAGGCCCCGTCCAGTTCCGACGCCAGGTAGATCGCTTCGTGTGAGGAACGGTTATAATACCTGTCCAGAGGATAGGTCTGGGAAGAAGTGCCGTTACCGATGGTCAACACGAGCGGCGCTCCCACTTCCACGGGTTTTGTTGTTCCGGCATTGTAGGCACCCGCCGTGGCGCTGAATACCAGGTCGATCAGGGTCCCCTGGCTCATGCCGGAAGCGGCGGTGAGGCTGAAACTGAGATTGGCATTACCGGCAGCGGCTATGATGCCAAAGGACTGCGGGCTGTTATTGACAGTGATGTCGCTATTGGCGCAGGACAGGGTGCAGCTTCCGGAAGGTGAGGCTGCTCCGCCCGTGTTGTTCAGCGGGATGGTAACAGTCACAGTTTCGCCGGGATCCAAGATGCCGTTGCCATTGCCGCCGGGACCGGGATCGGACACGGAAAGAGAGCCGAAGGCCAGGGCCGGGGCATAAACGGTCTTGGAGAAGTTGTAGATCCAGGGATCGTAACCGGACATGGTCATGGTAATAGTAAAGTTCGCTACGGTGCCGTTGGCAAGGTTATTGGCAATGCTGAAGGCATAAGCATTATCAGCAACAGTTGAAGACCCGTTAGCCAGTGAAGAGATAGTATGGGTATTGTCAGTAATTGTTATCCCGGTTGTGGTACAGGTCAAGATACAACTAACGTTTGTAGCGGCAGAAGTACCGGAATTGAGGAATGTCACATCAAGATAACCTGATTCATTGTATTCAGGGGTGTCATTATTAGCGTCATCATAGTTAGCTGCTGTAACTTCCATCCAGGGACCGCTGGCGACAGTCTGGTTAATGGTTCCGACATAAGTAACACGGTTAAAAGCTGTGGCAGTGATTGTATAAGTTACTACGCCTACAGGGGGACTGGTCAGGGTAATAGTTGCATTGCCTGAACTATTAGTAAAACCTCTTCCATAAATAGTGTTGTTATGGGTGATGGCGACCAGGGTATTGTTCACGCCGGTGGAAACATTAACTGAAGTGGTTCCCGATACAATGTTGGAGGGATGCGTAACAGACATGGCAATGGGAGTCTTGCTTCTGACAACCAGTGAGGCATCCCCAAAGATAGTCCAGGTCTTGAACATATTGACGCCGTCAGAACCTGTTGTATTACCATAGATATCCATCATTTCACAAGATGAGTTGTAGTATAGACCACCTGCAGTAGTCTTGCTTTCTGCAATCAGCAGGTCAGTGCATTCATCCTGAGCCCGCATGGGTGAATTCCAGGATTGATTGATCGTGCTGGCATACATGGCAACCGCACCACCGTTGGCATTGCGCAGCCAGGCTTCGGCAAAACAGGTTATGGAGACAAAGTTGCCATTCACACAGGCAACGTCCATGATGAAGGGAGTCTTGTTGCCATTGGTTAAGGCTGAAGCATTGGTATTGCTGAATCCGGTTGTGACCCAAGTTGTATTTGAACCGTGACCCACATAGTTGATGAATCCTCGTCCAGCATTAACATTGGTTGTTACAGTGGCAGCGGAAGCGCCCGGGTCATAAACCTGGTCAACCGTGGTGTATCCATAACCCAGCAAATCAGTTCTGATCAGATTCATATGTGCAATATCAGATTCACCATTATCACCCTGACTGCCGCCACCTTCGGCAGAAGCTATGCCCATGGCGTTATTCAGCCAGGTTGCTGTAGTGGTTAAATCTCTTTCATAGACGATGGCTTTGTTGATTTGGGCTGTGACATCAGCAGTAGATTCTGCGGAGAAGCGTCCGATAAAGATATCGGGATAGTTATCTCCACCTGCTACCAAAGAAAATGTCGGGTCAGAACCACCTCCTCCGGATGAAAGGGTCGGAATCTGTGGAGCGTCACCTACAATCTGAATATAGGCAATCGTATTATCTGCATTGTAGCGGGTTTGGATATAGGTCTGTAACTCAGCAGCAGTAGTTCCGATAGTTGACCATTGAATCAACTCTGTCAGAATGCCTTTCTGCTTTTTCCAATTGACATAAGGCAAAATTGTGCTCATATAGTTGGTATGACAAATTACCAATAATTTGCCAAAGGTATCGCTGACCGGGGTGTAACGGTAGGTATTCCAGTTCACAAAGTGATTTTCATAAATGGGGGCAAATTCTCTGGAAACCACAGTCCGGTTTGTACTGAGAACGTTTCTCGTATCCATACCATCAGTAAAGACACGGATTTTATATGAGGTATAAACTCTTAAAGTCTTGGTTTGAGGATTATAGGCAAAGGGAACGGTTTTTACTGTTATACCGCGGAAGTCCCTTAAGATATAGGGTTCGGACAATTCCGCAATCTGAGCTGGATAAAAGTCTTTGCCCTGATAGATATTATCAAAGGTATAAGGCACATTGGCAGGGTCAATATCACGGGTAATTATGCCTTTGGAAGGAGCAATGGCAAGCTCGATATCCTGATATTGGACATCATAAATCTCCAGTTTCATGCGGGCATAATTATCAATAATTATACTGCGGTTGAACACAGGCAGTTGGGGAAATCCCTTCTCCTGGGTGATCCCTTCCTTGGGCAGATAGACGTGGAACCACTCGGCTCCCTCAATGCGCACCGGCACTTTCTCAAATTTGGAAACCGTGTATTGCAGGACGGTTTCAGTATCCGAGGACGATAAAACTGTGATGGCGTTGTCCCCTCCGCCCAGGCTGACGGTCTCGGCCAGGGCAAGGACAACCCAAAACAACACAGAAGCCAGTAATAATGCTTTTTTCATGCTTTACTCCTTGGTTGTCTCTTGTTCATAAACTGTTAGACTCGCAGAATCCCGCCCGGGGGCGGATCGCGGATCAGTTCTCTATATCAATCACTTAAATCATACAGGGCTGTGACCCGGTAGAAACGGCGTTCCGGAATTTCCGCATCCAGATATTGGGGCGTTCCGATCTCCGCCACCGGTTCGTATTCCCCGCAGGGCTCTCCGCTATGGTAGATCCGGTAAGAAGTAGCTCCGGGAACGGGATCCCAACTTAGCATAATGCCGGCCGGAGTGGTTGTGATGCGCACCTCCGGAGTCCCCAGGCTGATGCTTAGCGTGACTGGAATTTGCCTGAGCGGTACCACCGGGTCGTTGGAACTGATGTTGATGACAGCCTCATGGTTTCCGGGCAACAGGCCAGTGGAAAAGAGGGTCGCTGTTATGTTGTGGCTCTGTCCAACTGCGATGTTGCCTGAGGTCTGATTCAGGGAAATCCAGTCAGTGTTTCTGGCTGTACCGGGTTCCGAGACCTGGATCTCATAGTCCAGAGTGAGGTCGCCCACATTGCTGATCACCAGTTCGCTAACTGACTGGGAGCCGGGGTCAAGGCAGGACACGATCGAATCCGGCATCACGGAGATGCGGGCGGGCAGATAGCCCGTCCCATAGAGCCAGATCATCTTGGAGGGCTGGACCGGGTCGTTGCTGTAAAGTACGAATACTTTGTTGTAGCTGGTGGCTGCCGCAGGAGCGAAACTGATATCAAAAAGCTGGCTGCCGCCGCGTGGTAAAACGAATTCCAGATAATTGCGCGTTTCCCCGTCCCGGGCGCCGGCGCTGGCGGAATAGCCGGCCGGGGTCGTGAAATAGCCTGTCAGGGGGGTTTCCCCGTTGTTCTGCACAGTCATGGCCTGCGTGGCGGTTGTGCCGACGGCGACCGCGCCAAAGGCAAAGGTGGTGGGCGTGACCCGGATGGCCAGGATGGATTTGACCGAGATGTCGTCGATGAAGATATCCCCGCCGTTGCCGGAAACGGCTTCAAAGCGGAGGAAGAAATTTTGCTCAGTGTGTCCGGATGGCAAGGCTACTTCCTGCATGATAAAGCTGCCCGGCTGATTGGAGGAAGCCCCGTCTCCCGAGTTAAGGTCAGAATTGCCGGCTTGCCAGAGCAGGGCCCAATTAACCTTGTTGGTGGAATAACAGACCCGCAAAGTATCACTGGGATTTTGCATGTCATGCAGGTGAGACCACTTGAAAGTCAGTTTGCTGGTCTGGCCGGGCCTCAGGGGCGGAGTGATCAAGGCAGCAGTGCTGCCGGCCGGCCAGGCTGACAGAGCGGCCACGCCGCAGTAGCTGGAATCAGGCTCATCCGGATAACGGTCCCAGTTATACGTTCCGCTGGCGAAAGTCCAGTTCTCGGGCTGCCATTCATTGAAAGCATAAGTCCATGGGAATGCAGTGACAGCCGCATTGAAAGCTATTCCGGTGACCGGGATACCGTGGACCTGGCGGCTCAGGTTGTCCGTGATATTGAGCAGGGCGGCATGCGTTCCAACTGCCTGGGGATTGTACCTGACAGTGAATTCAACTGCCTCCCCCCCGTTTAGATAGACTGGAAAAGCGGGCGGATCGTAAAGATAAAAGTAGTTGTTGCTGAGGCTGGCGGAACTGATGACCAGCTTGCCTGTGCGGGAATTAAGCACACTAAGGCTCAGGGTTCTGAGCTCGCTCACCATGACCGGCCCGAAAGCCACGCTGTCCGCCGCGGCGGCGAAGGCGGGATAGGTCCTGAAGGTCAGTCTGGTATTGGGGACATAGGCCTTGGCGTATAAGTGCGATCCGGAAACGGGAGGTTCCGCCGGATCAGGATTGACGGAATCGCTGTAGAAATGCAGGCTGCGGTTGCCTGTCACAGCCGTGCAGTAGAACTCATCGTCGCTGTTGTGCCGGCCGGGAGTGTTTTCATCCACTGCGATTACCAGGTTCTGTGTGTTGTTGTAATCAAAAGGAGTATCCAGTTCCAGCTCGATCCAGCCGGCCGTGTCAGGCGCAGCAAGGCTGCCGTTGTAAGCCATAGTCAGACCGGACAGGGGTATCCAGCTGGCGGTTGTGGCATAAGCGCTCAGGTCCGTGTGCCCCATGTAGATGCGGAGCGAATCGGTCCAGGCGCTGTTGCCGTTGTACTGCCAGGCCAGAGAGGAGATGGATTTGTTATCGGTATTGAGCTCCGACTGCAGGAAGATGGACTGGGAATAAGTGAAGCCGCTGAATGGCTCTACCGGCAGTCCTCTGCCGGTTTGGATTTCCGCGCCGACGCTGACGGAAGAGACATCGCTGACGCTGACCTCGACGCCGTTGGAGGCATCGGTTTCCGCGGCGGGATTGGCAAAGACCGCCTTGACCGCATATGTGTAGGTTTCGCCAACGATCACATTCCAATCCTCATAGCCGGTGCCGCCGGTCTCTGCCAACAGCGCTCCGTCGCGGTAAATCCGGTAGGAGGCGGGCGTGCCCTGGGCCGGGGAATCCCAACTCAGCGTGACTGAACCGTCAGCGGAGGTACCGGTCAGGTTGAGAGGCGGATTATGGAAAGTAAAGCCAAAAGTCATGGTGGGGCCGGCTGAACTACTGACGGCGGATATGAAAATGCCTCCGGCAGAGCCGTTGGTCAGGAAGCAGGAGGGATTGGTGGAGTCGTTGAAGCTGACCCTTCCCGTTTCCAAACTGAAATGCGCGGAGGAAACCGTACCATTAACCGTGGGCGTTCCGCCCGGGCGGTAGACGTAAAGCTCGTCCGGCGGGCCGTCCGCGTTGCCGTCGCCGCAGGTCGTGTTGATCCGGCAGATTAGCATTCCGCTGCCGGGAATGGCGCTGTCGAAGGTGCCGGCTTCCGTTTTTTTGCGGAACTCAACCACAAAGTATTCTGTGGCGGAATTGGGCGAATTGATCCGGAAGCATTGGCCGGAAGCCGATTTTATCGTATTCAGGGTGTAGGTCCCAGAGGTGTAGAGGGTCGGGATCTCTGGGATCCAGTGCCCGTACTTCCATTTCATGTATGCAGTCATGTGCTGAGGGGGAGTGGTGTTGCTGTTCATCAGGTCCCAGCTGCCGGCCGGGGAGATGTCTTCATTTACATAGCGGTAGAGGTCTGGAGCGCCCAGGGAGTGGAACATCTCGTGGCTGAGCACGCTGGCGCCGCTGCTGGAGAGGCTGTTCTGCAGCTGGAAGTTGTAATCGTACACCAACTTGCCGTTGATGTAGACGCTCTGCGAATACAGCGCCCAGCGGTGGGGCCAGAGCAAGCTGGCCCAGGCCGTGGTGGAGCCGGCTATGATGAAACAGACATTATCGACCTTGCCGTCCCCATCTCCGTCCACGTTCAGGCCCGTGGGTATCTGAGAGCGCACGCCGATCACGGCGTTGGCCAGCAGGGTGTGTTCCCGGGAGCGCCTTTGGTCCGAGTTGGTATAGCCGTCGGGATTGGATTCGCTGTAGGGGCAGAAATAGCTGCGGGCATGCTGCGTATCCTGCCAGGATACGACCGTGCTGGAAGGGGTGGGGTAAAACGTGGTGGGAATGTTAAGCTGGTTGTAGGAGGCTTCCAGGAAATAGGCCTGCATGGTGTTGCCGGTGGTGCCGTTGAACATTTCGCTGTAGGTGGAGATGTTCTGCCCGAACTCGGCCTGATCGGAAAAGCGGATGAAGATGACCAGGTTGTTCAGGGTCCCGGAACTGGGGGCCCTGCCTCCGCCGGCCCTGTTCAGTTCGGTCCAGCCGCGGCTGCGGATATCCCCGATCCTTTGGGCGGAAAGGTTGACCCCGGGCCGCAGTCCGGCGGCGGCGGGATCGTCCCGGCCGGCCACCAGCTCTGTGCAGGTCAGTTCATCCGGACCCTGTTTGTCCAGATAGACATACCAGCCCGCGGAGTCCTGCCGGATTGTATAGCCATCCTTGTCATGCAGCCAGTTGTAAAACTCGTCTCCGCTGGCAAACAGGTTCAGCCTGGTCCCGTCAGGTTGCTCCAGTTCCACCGGCTCATAGCTGAGATAAGCCGCGGGCAGGATACTGACAAAGACAAGAAAGAACCAGCCGTAAACAAGGTTAAGGGCCTTTTTTTGCATACTCTATCCTCAAAAATAATTAAGGCACGGCACTATTTAAATCTTTATCCGATATATGTCAAGCAATAAAGCGCCCAATTATGACATTTTGTTCAGTCCCCTGACATATGCCTCCCGCCTTTTCCCGAACGGCTGCCCCTGTGCCGTCCTGGAACCGCTGTCCGGAGTTGAAAACCAGATCACCCTTAGATGAAGCCATAAATGCCCTTATCCGGGGGTGATTAGCGAGTGGTCAGAAGTATGCGGTCCAAGGGGGCGGAGAGCGGAGGGAAACTCAGTTTTCTCTTGACAGTTAACCTAATGGGAGCAGATAAGAAATGGGTGCTGGTTAATCTGCCGCACATTCCGGAGACAGACTAACAGGACGCGAAAAGGAGACCTGCATGAAGATCCTTGTTTTAGCTTCACTGCTCTTGGCATTTGTATCCTTATTCTCAAACCTTGTGCATAACCAACCATTCGAACATGTTCAGCCCGACGGGACCAGGCTGACGCTGTACGTCAGCGGGGACGAGTATTGTCATCGGGTGCATGACGAAGGCGGCTACACCATCCTGAAGCATCCCCAAACAGGTTATGCGGTTTATGCCATGCCGGACGGCAATTCCATCAGTGCTTCGGAGTATGAGGCCGGCCGGGCAGATCCCTCCCGGTTGGGCATTGCCAAAGGCCTGAAGAAAAACACAGCGGAAGCTGAACATAGGCGTACAGAGCGCTGGAAAAGCATCCGGGACGGCAACCGGACCCAAAGCACCGGCTCGCACAACAACATCGTCTGCTTCGTCAATTTCCCTTACCAGTATTACGGTTCAGATCCTTCCTATGCGGAATATGATGATCTGTTCAATTCCAATCCGGATGAATCCCTAAAAGGTTATTATGAGGAGGTATCTCTCAATCGCCTGCATTTTACATCCCATCTGTATCCGGCTCCGGATTTCAACGGAGATGTGTTATCCATCCAGGCAAATCATGACCGGAATTATTATCTGCCCTACAGCTATCCCGATAATCAGACCGGCTATACAAGTGAAACACAGGGGGAAGACAGACTCAAGAATATGATCGAGGACGTGGTGGATGAACTGGATGCTCTAGTCCCGGCATACATTGATACAGATACGGATAATCCTGCCGATGGCATAGTGGACGGCTTGGTTCTGGTCATAGTGGGAGCTGCTGATGCCTGGGGGGAAATCCTTTGGCCGGCTTGCTGGACTTTCAGCACGAGCCGGGGTGAGATCAACGGCAACGAAGTAAAAAGATGCATATTGCTGTTCGAAAGCAGTTTTTCACCTAGTGTGGCTTGTCACGAAATGGGACACAACATCGGCTTCCCTGACCTCTATCACGGACACAGCGGAGACATCTGGGACGACATTTCCCCCTGCGGCCGTTGGGACCTCATGAACAGCGACAGATGCCAGCACACGCTGACTTACATGAAATGGAAGTACGGCGGATGGTTCCCCACCATTAATGAAATCACGCCCACCGCCACTCCCACCCAATACGAACTGGCGGCAGTGACTCCCTCCAACCCATATCCCTGCGCCAAGATCGCCTCTTCCAACCCCGGCCAGTTCTACATGCTGGAATACCGCAAGAGAGCCGGCACCTATGAGGATGGAATTCCGGGTTCAGGACTTCTCGTGTACCGCATCAACACCGCCTGCGGAAACGGCAACATAGACGGCCCCCCGGACGAGGTTTATGTCTATCGTCCCGGAGGTATCGTCAATACGAACGGCTTGCCCGCCAGCGCAGCTTTCAGCGCCGACTCCTCCCGGACTTCCTTCCATAACTACACAGATCCCATACCCTGGCTTTGGGTCAATGATTCCACTACGCCGGACGGCAACCTCGTACTGACCAATATCGGTCCCCTGGGAGGCGATGTCATCCATTTTACGGTGCAGAACTTCATTCCCCATATCTGGAACGGCAGCGCCGACTACGATTGGGCCAATCCAGCCAACTGGAACCAGAACTCGGTGCCCGATTCCCTGGACTATGTGGAGATCCCGGACGGCTGTCCCCACTACCCGGAACTGGTTACAAGTCAATCCTGCTACCACCTGACCGTGAATAACGGGGCTTATGTTCTGGTCGCCACCGCCACCCTGACAGTCAAGACAGACCTGATCAACTACGGATCTTTATTCCTGAGCTATACTGATGCCAGGCTGGAGGTCAGGCGAGACCTGATCTTCAACTCCGGCTCCACAGTCGGGATTGATGCCCCCGCCACCTCCGCCACCCTGGCGGTGCAGCGCAACCTCGAGTTTCACCACGGTTGCCAAGTTGACCTGTCCAGCGGCTTTATCGAACTCTTCGGCACCCAGCATGGATACATCAGAACCTACGATCCCTACATTGCTATCAACCACTTGCGGTCTGCCAAAACCGGCGGCTTCGCATCCGGGATCGGTGAGCTGTCCACAGAGGATCTGGCCATCAGGGGCAACATCTACGTTCTGAACGGCAGCAAGTTCAATCACTACTATGGCGGGACGACCAAACTGCTGGGCAGCTTCTACGCCTATTCGGGATCGATATTGGTCTTTACGCAGGGTTCCTTATGCATGCAGGGAAGCGTCACCAAATACCTGAGCATTTCTGACCCCACGAATTATCTGAACAACCTGACTGTCTACAAATCGGGAACTGCCCAGGTGAGACTAAGCACTGATGTGGACATCCGGGGCAACCTGCTTATCCAAAGCGGAATCTTCAATACCCAGTCCCATAATATCGTGCTGGGCGGAGCCTGGACCAATATGCAGGGTTCTGGAAGCTTTCTGGAAGGGACCGGCACCGTCTCTCTCACTGGATTTTCTGATCAGCACATCTCCTCTGAGCAGTTCTATAACCTGGAACTGAACAAGCCGGACGGCACCATGCTGGTGGAAGCAGGAACTGCTGTCATCTGCACAAATTACAACTGGACACAGGGCAACCTCACAGTCTCGGGAGGAAACTTTTCCGCCATCGACCTGACGGATGAGGGAATCTTTGGGACCGTCACCCTGTCCGACGGACTGATCGAGTTACAGCAGGACAGCTACCAATTCTGTGACCTGCGCGGAACTCTCAATATCAGCGGGGGCACGCTCAAACTCTATGGGGGCATGGGTACCAATTACCTGTCCTATGAAGACACCGGCACCCTCAACATGAGCGGCGGAGTTCTGGATTATGTGCACCAGGGAGTCGCCATCTCTGCTTCCTACCCATTCAATGACAACATCAGCGGAGGCACTATCCGCACCTCGCAAAGCTTTTACGTGTACAGAACTGATTTTAACCCCCGCGGCGGAACTGTTGAATTATACAGTGATTCGGACGCCACTTTGCACATGACGGCCAATCCCGGCAGCAACTTTTTTAATGTCACCATCGATAAATCCGCTTCCAGACTAGTAAACACCTATCCCCATATCTCCCGGGAACCTGAAACCGGCAGGATTTCCGGCCTGCCCTCCCGCAGTTATTCTGTGATCGGATCAGGTCTGCTCGATATCAACGGCGACTTCCGTCTGGAAGCTGGAACCTTTTCCGCGCCTGATCTGATCAGGATCGCCGGCAGTTGGATCAATCTGGCCGGTACGCAAAACTTCGTCCAGGGAACAGGCACTCAGACTGTCGAGTTCGACGGCAGCGGTTACCAATACTGCAACTATCCTGAGGTCTTTAACATTCTGCAACTGAACAAAAGTGCCAGCGCTCTGCGGTTGAATCTGCCGGATGCGAACCTCTCCTGCTTCAGTTATGATTGGGCAGACGGCAAGATCCAGGTCCATGATGGTGTCTTCACTGCCCATGATCTTGCCCAGAACGGCGTTTACGGCGATTTTGATGTTGCGGATAACGGCATCATCAACCTGCACCAGGATACCGGGCAGGCCGTTGACGTGAACGGCTTCCTCTCCACGGAAGGCGGGGAGATAAATATATTCGGCGGCAGCGGGAACAGCTATCTGGGCAACGGCGGCCCCGGAGGTTTTGTTATGGTGGGGGGAGTAATCGACTTCAAGGACAATGGTATCACTGTCCAGGACGTGGTGGACGAATTCACCTTTGACCTGACCCAGGGAGCAGTGCTCCGTCTGGCAGGCTCCTGGATAGACACCCGGGGCGATGTCTGCCTGGACGACTGTGAAGTGGAAATGTACGGCCCCGCCGACAATACGATCAGTTCGGGCACCGGCTCCCGGTTTTACGACCTGACCATAGACAAGGCAGCCGCCAATTATGCCGGGGTCACCACCAACCTGAGAATCGACGGAATCCTGACCATAAACAACTGCACTTTCCTGACCGGTTCCGGCAACACAATCATAGTGGGGAACGGTGTTTGCGTCTATGGCCTCCTCAGTTTCGGGACCGGGACCCAGCTTCGGCTGGCGGGCGGGACAGACCTGACCGTGTTTGACGGAGGCATTTTGGAATGTGTCGGCAGCAGCACCGGCTACAACTACATCTCTCACGACGCTTCCGGTTACTACAACCTCAATGTGTTGTCCGGCGGCAGCATCGGCGCTCGCTACACCTGTTTTGAGTATCTGGGTACATCTGGAGTGAACGTCCAGAGCGGAGCCACGGTCAGCACCGCCTATCCGTTCAGTTATTGCACCTTCCGTTACGGAATCACGGGCGGCACTTTGCTGACCCTGAACAATGCCCAAAGCCTGACCGTTAACAACACCAGTTTCACCACCAATGCCGGAGGAGGAGCTCATAACGCCGCCAAGACCTCCAACCAGGGTACAGTCGTATTCGATCCTTACGCCGGCGCGTTCAGCGGGGCTGCCTACGAAAACGATCCCGACTCACGCCTCTTCTGGGGCACGGGAATTCAAAAAGTGCCTACACCGGTCATAACTTATGACGACAATCAAAACCAGATCTGGCTGGACTGGGTCTATCCCATCCCCTTCACCAGTTTCAAGATCTACCGCAGCCTAAGCCCTTTGGGACCCTGGAGCAGCCACGGCACCTCCACCACTACCAGCTGGCACGAAACCCTGCCGGGACCCTATTACCTGTATCGAGTTACTGCAATCGGTCCGTGATGGCCTTGCGGATGATCTTCATGGCGTTGTAGGTAAACAAGCCGGGATTTTTGGTCAGGATAAGCTTGACCAGATTCAGGTCGAAGTAACCTTTCATAAGCGCTACCACAACGGCTGGGTCTACATCCTTGAGAATATTCACGGCCTTGTCCCACTGGGCGTCGGAATAATTGCGCAGGATGGCGTTCATGCGGGCGTTGATCTCAATGCTGCGGGCGAATCTCTTTTTCCAGGCGGTCTCATAGCTCTGCAGGAAGTTCGCGGAAGTGTTGTTTTTCCGGATGGCGCGGGCCGCCGTTTCCCCAGCCAAGCGGCCGATCTCCAGAGCCAGGCGGATGCCCTCTCCAGCTATGCCAAGCACCTGCCCGGCAGAGTCCCCGGCGATCAGCAGGTTGTCCGCAAAGGTCTTTTCCGCGTAGCCGGAATTGGGCACGCTGCCCAGATGGGTCTCGATGATGCTGACGGGCTGCAGTTGTCTGGCGGTCTCGCTGCCCCCGCGGATGAATCTTTCCAAAAGCTCCAGCGGATTTGCCCTGCATTGGGGCGAGATCACGCCGAAGCCCACCCGCACCCTCTGCCCGCCGCAGGGGATGACCCAGGCATAGCCCGTGGGCAAATATCCCGAGCCCAGCAGGATCACTGTCTTGTCCTGCTGCCAGTTTGGGGCGATTAACTCATACTCGGCGCCGTTGCCAAAGCTTTCCACCTTGCGGGAGAGGCCCAGCGGGCGTCCAAGCACCGCCCCCAGGCCACTGGCGTCAATGACCAGTTTGGCCCTTACCTCAAGTTGTTGCCCGTTGCGGACAGCCCTGGCCCCGCAGAGTTTTCCCTGTTCGATCAAAGGTTCCTTTACCAGCGTGTTGGTCAGGATCTCCGCTCCCGCCAGTGAAGCCTGCACTGCCAGGTGCTGGTAGACACCCCGGATGTCGATCACGCAGATCTCTGGAAAGCCGTAGTGGAATGCGGCGCGGGAGTTGCTGCTGATGAATTCGTGCTCATGGATGAGGTGCAGGAAATGCTCCGGGATGCCGAACTCGCGCAGCTCGCGGGTCCAGCTGCCACCGCTGGTATGGATGGGATAGCCCACCTCCAGGCTCTTTTCCAGGACAAGCACGCTTAGGCCTGTTTCCGCGGCTGACCTGGCGGCGGAAAGCCCGGCCGGGCCAGCCCCTACGATCAGGATATCTGTTATTAGCTTAGGGCTCAAAGTTGTGCATCCTCCCATCTTGTATGTACGGCATACAGCGAATTCACCCCGATGGGTCGTGCCTGTGCCGGCAGGTTCTTTCGCGGTCCGGTTTATCTGATCTTGACTATCCTCTTGGCGGAAGCATTGCCATCCTGCCCGATCCTGACCAGGTAGATGGAACTGGCAGCAGTTTCTCCCCGGTCGGTCCTGCCGTCCCAGGCCAGGCTCTGGCTGGCGGCTTTGGCGCTTCCCTCATAAAGGGTGCGGATCTTCTGCCCCTTCAGATTATAGACACAGGCACTGAGCGGTGAACCGGCCTTCAGGCCGCTGAGCTCCAGGTTCAGCTGCTCCGCAAAGGGATTGGGGTAAGCCCTGCTGATGCGCAACCCCGCAAAGGGGATAATATTGTCGTCCTGATTGGCGACCGTTTCGCCGAACAAGGTGTAAAACACGTGGTGCATGAGGGCGGCAACCTCGTTCTGCTGCATGTTGTACAAGGGGAAACTCAGCACCACCGACTTGCCGCAGCCCTGGTTGTAATACACCCCGACGGGTTGACCGTTCATCCCGCCCTGGGCAGTTTCGTTTCCGTAATCAGAGCCGTAGAAATAGACATTGTTCGCGCCGGCTGCAGCACCGATGGTTTCAATGTTGTAGATATGCCCCAGCAGGGGACCCACTGTCTTGAGCGTATCCACTGTCAGGGCCGGAAATCCGGAACCCTGCGGCTGGGCATATCTGAACCGCGCGCCGGTCTGGTAATCCACATTCTGGATGCCGAAAACATCGTGCATGAAACTGCCGGTCTGATAGGCGAAGGGGTAGGTGCCGTTGTTGTCAAAGGCTTTGGAAGGGAAGTAGGATGAGATCAGGAGCTTGCCGCCGGCCTGGATGTACTTTTTAAGCTCGTCCCTGACCGCCAGCGGATAGGTCAGGCTGCCTGCGTCGTTGCCGTGCCAGAGGACCGACGAATAGATCCCGATGTCCGCCAGCTTGAGTAAACCCTCGCTTTGGGCATCAAACTGGGTGGTTTGAAAATCCTGCAAAACGCTGGCATAGAACTGGTCGCAGGCGGTGTCGCTGGGCGAGAACACCGTATTGCCCGGATTGTCGGAGGTTTCGTCCACGATCAGGATACCCGCGTCCAGCGTGACCGCACGGCTGCGTACAACAGCTGTGGGGGCACTTTCCAGGCCCGTGCCATCCACCGCGGTGAGTTTATAATAATAGTATCCGTGCCCCTGCAGATCCTCGTCCAGATAAGAGGTGGTCGTGATCAGTTCAGCCGTCACCGGAGCATAGTTGCCGTTCTCCTCGTCGGAGCGGTAAAGCCTGTAGCCGGCCAAATCGAGTTCCTGGTTGGCAGTCCAGCTCAGGGATACCGCCTGGTAGAGCGGTGCGTCTGCAAAGTCCTGGGGCGTGCGCGGCAGCAGGCTGGGCGAGGCGATCTGTATATTGGCAAAGCCGACGTTGCCATCGTTGTCCACGGCCGCCACCCCGACCTGGTAGAGTACTCCGTCCTGCAGCCCGGTGAGCGTATAGGGACTGGCCGAGGCGGGAAATTCCTGCCCCGGAGGTGAATTCACCGGCATGACATAAACGATGTATGATACCACATCCGCTTCCGACGCCTGGGGATCCCAGCTCACCTGCAGCGAGTTACCCGTGCCCGGATCGGAAACGCCGACCCCCTCGGTCGGAGCCGGAACCTGGTCAAAGGAAACCGTCACCGCCATGGATGCTTTGACCGCTTCCTGCACATACATGGGATTGCAGTTGGCCGTGATGTCATCCACGCTGTGGTACCAGGGGCAAAACTCGTGCTCAAAGAAATATAGGACGGGCCAACCTTTCTGCCAGAAGGGATAACTGTCGCTGCTGGCGCTGTTAATGGTTCCGGCATAGGGGGATAAAGTGGTCAGTGTGTTAACAACTGAGATGGCATAGTTCGTATGGTTTTCAAAACCCTGATACGGCATCAGCCGGATTTGCCACTCATCGGGAGACTGGGTGCTGTGGGCGATCATGTCATGATTGATCATCAGCTTGACTCCCAGGTTTTGGTTTTCCGCCTGCTGGGCATGGTATTTGCTTCCCCAGAGTCCGTATTCCTCGCAGGCAAAGGTGACGAACCTGATGCTGCACTCCGGCTGATAACTGCAGGCTGCCATGACCCGCGCCAGCTCCAGGGCCGCCGCTGAGCCGCTGGCATTGTCATCCGCCCCGGGCGCGAAGACCAGGGGGTCCGTGTTGTTGGTGATGGAGTCGTGGTGCCCGCCGTGGATGATATACCTGTCCCCTGCCACTGATCCCGGCAGAGTTGCGACCACGTTGTACTGCAAAAGACCGTATTGGACAAAGGGCTCCACGTGCGCGTCAGCCAGGCCGAAGCGCAGGAACTGGTCCCTGATCCAGTTCGCCACTTCCAGGCGGTTGTCGGCAAATGCGTTGCGCGTGCCGAAATCCTGCAAACTCTGGATGAACCACATGATGCTGTCCGCGTTGACCTGGGTCAGAAGATTGCCGAAATTCACCCGGGCAGGCCGGGGCTGGGACACAGTTACCGGGTTCAATCGCAAGGGTTGAAAATCAATCTGCACGCAGTGCAGGTCGGTCAACCGGGCCAGGGCCGGCCCCTCCAGGCCCGACTTCAGAACCGTCACCCCGTCCATCCGCGTCAATATGGAGCCCGTCGCAGGATCTGGTTTGTCTTCCTCTTCGGACAAATCGGTCAGCAGGAAATAATTGGCGGCCGGATCATATCCGTCCAGCCGGACGCAAGCGGAACGAGGCACTCTTCCCAGGGCTGAAGGGGATGCCCCCGCCAGCAGGTAGTGCAGGGTGGCGTGATACACTTCCACTCCGGCCGGCAGCGCTGAAACCAGTTCAGCCAATTCATCCGAACCGTAATAATGGGCAGCCAGCCGGCGGTCGATCCGGAACAACCTGTCCCCCGGGGACAGGCCGGCCAGGCGGGCGGCAGCCAGCAGCAGGATTAGCCAAAGCATTGTTTTACGCATAGACACCTCGATGCGATCCCAAGATCATGAGATTGATTGATGCAACCTCAATCCATAAAATTGCATCCCGCCTGATTCAGTCAATCACTATTTCTGAAAAACTCCCCGGGATTTCTGATTCCCGGCTTACCCTGCCAGAGTCCGGAATCCAATATCATTTTTATGGCCTGAAACCGCGATTTATATCATTATGATAAAATAAACCCCTCGCGGAGTTCTCTCCTTTCATGCTTATCTTCAAGCGGATCAGCAAGATATCACCGGCCCGAAAAATGGCGCACCACTTGCATCATGTTAGGCAAATGAATGCATGGAGGTAACAATGAACAAGTTGATTTTGCTATCGGCGCTGTTGATACTCTGTCTGCTGCCGGTTTTGATCCTAGCCCAGGAAAACGAGACAATCATCAAGAAGGGCAACAAGACGATCATTATCAATAAAGAAGGCGATATTTCCGGGCTGGAAGGGTTGAAAGATTTGCAGAATTTAAAGAAGCTGAAAATGGAAATGGATGTTGACGTTCCCCGGCTGGAAGCTGCCGATGCCCCGTTTTTTGGCATTTATCCCGCCGACCTGGATTTTCCCAAGGCCCAGGCTCTCAGTTATCCCAACAGTTACGGTGTCCTCATCACCGGAATCGTGCCCAATTCACCGGCCTATGAATACCGTCTGGCCGAAGACGACATCATCATGGAAATTGACGGCAAAAAAGCCCTCAACCTGAAGGAATTCGACAAGCTGAAATCAGTTTACAGGGCCGGCGACAAGGTGGTCCTGACCATTTTCCGCAACGGAGAGGAGAAAAGCATAGACTTCGTCTTCGGCTCCCGCACCCCGCCACAAATCCCCGGCACCCCCGGCATTCCCGAACTGCCCCGCAAGCTGTCACCCGGCGGCGGCGGCCTGGGCTGGGTCCCGACCTTTTACGGCATCGAGGTGGATGACATCAATGCCATGCTTGATTCCCTGTCTTTCTCCAGCCTGCCGGAGGACGGCGTGCTAGCTTTACTCGGCTTTGCCGGCAAGGGCAATGTAGGCAAGGGCTGGTTCCTGGGCGGCCAGTTCCACAGCTTTGCCGATTTCAAGAAAAAGAACGCTCCCGAAACCGGATACATCAATATCGTGGATTATGACTTCACCACCTGGGGCATCACCCTGGACAAGAGCTTCCCCCTTGCCAACGGCCTCATCGCTGCCCTCGGGGCGGCGGTGGGCGGTGCCTACCACACCATGAACCTGGTGCACACCAACGGCGA
>JAXDBS010000007.1:0-38770 GCA_034678545.1 Cloacimonadaceae bacterium (SeqCode)
CTGTCCGGGGCACCCTGGCTGCCCCAGACCCTGAAGGCTTTGCCGGAGCGGCCGCTGCATCTGCACGAGCTGTTCGAGATCAAGAAGCTGGTCCATTATGCGCGCCTGCAGCAGCAGCTTTGCGCGCGGCAAGGCCTGGACAAGCTCTACCCCTTCCCTGACCTGGAAAACCTCTACGCTCTGCTGGACCCGGAAGGGACAGGCAGCCCCGCCTTTTCGCTCTGCGCGGCCTTTGATACAAGGCTGGCCAAATACCTTTCCCAACTGGAGGACCTGCAGCAGCAAAAACGCAGGGAAGAGCACCGGCTCCTGCAGGCGGCGCGCCAGGCGGAAGGCCTCAACCGGCCGGTCGCGGAGATTGTGGTCTCGCGCCTGCAGAGCAGGGAGGTGCAGAAGCTGCAGCACTCCGCCTATTACATTTTGGCGGACGAGAACTTTGCCAATCTCACTTTCCGGCTGAAAGACTCAGCCCTGCTGGCCGATCTGCGCAAGAAGATCGCCGGCATTGGCAAGAAGCTGGCCAGCACCGAAGAGGACGTGGTGCGCAAGCTCAGCAGGAAGGTGGCGGGATTCGCCAAGCTGCTGGAGAAGACAGCCGATACGGTCAAACTGCTGGACTGGGATTTTGCCAAGGCCCGGTTTTTCCAAAGCTGCCACTGCTGCCTGCCGGTGTTGACTGCCGGCGTGAAATGTGTGGCCCGGCAGGCTGTCAACCTGCCACTCAAGCTCAGCCTGGAAGCAGGCAAGCGTTCCTATCAGCCGCTGGACCTGAATTTCAACTCCAGCGTAAACGTATTGACCGGCCCCAACATGGGCGGCAAGACCACCGCCCTGCAAACCGTCGGACAGCTTTGCCTGCTGGCCCACTACGCCCTGCCCCTGCCCGCCGGGGAGGCGGAGGTCTGCCTGTTTGACGAGGTCTGGTACAACCTCGAGCCGGAAGGCGGTGAAAACCTGAGCAGTTTCGGCCGGGAGATAGTTTCCCTCTCAGCAGCGCTGAAAAAGAAAGGCAGGGGTCTGTTCCTGTTTGACGAACTGGCCAAGGGCACCAACCCCGCCGAAGGGGAAGCTCTGCTGCTGGCCGTGCTGGAGTATCTGTCCGGGCAGCCGGGACTGACCCTGGCCGCCACCCATTATGACAAACCCGCCGCCCTGGCGCCGGCCGCCCAGTATGCCATCCGGGGCATTGACGCCAAGGCTCTCGACAGATTTGCCAAAGCCGGCGGCAGCTCTCTGGAAGAGCGGCTTGACCTGCTCAACCAGCTGATGGACTACCGCCCCGTCCGCCTGGCCGGCAAAACCAGGCCGCCCCGCAACGCCATTCCTGTGGCCGGGATTCTGGGCCTGCCACAGGAGATCATCAAAGCGGCGGAAAAGGAAATGGGCAAATAAGCAGATAAATTTTGCGGATGGGGAAGAAAACCGCAGCGCGGTTTTACAATAGCAGCCATTGAATTCATTCACCGGTCAAACGGAAAAATCACTTAATCCCGCAGGGATTTACTTCAGGTGCATCCTTACCAGTGGCTGAAGCCACTGGCTACCAGGATGAATCCCGCTGGGATTAATAAAACGGCATAGTGGTTGGACAAACTGGACGCCGGCCTGCGCCGGTAAGACGAATAGGGACAGTGGTGGGTAATCTCAAAGGCCGCACATAAAGGACAACCTTCTTATAAATCACAGTTCACCCTTATGTAAAGCCCAAAATGGCTTTATCCGACGGTTATCTCAAGCTTGATCGGTACTGACGTTTTATGCGCAGTATAAAGGACAAGAAAAAAAGAGGGCAGGAATGAAACCTGCCCCCTCCACGCAGTTATGGATATTACTTGCCAAGGAATTATTTGTTCACCTGATAGCGGACATCGCCTTTCGTAAAGAAATCGATGATCTGTTTGGCGGCTGCGACGCCGGCGTTGGTATTGGCTTCTTCGGTTTGGGCGCCCATTTTCTTGGGGGTGAAGAAGACGCGGTCGGCGAAATTCTTCTGCAGGAATTCCATTTTGGGGCCTTCCACATCAGAGATATATTTGAAGCCATTCTTTTCCAGCAGGGCTTTTTCCAGGTCGTCCTCGTTGATGACTTCCTTGCGGGCGGTGTTGACCAGGACGGATTTGTCCTTCATCAGGCTGAGCAGGCTCCAGTTGATGGATTGCTTGGTTTCGGCGGTGGCGGGGATATGCAGGGACACGTAATCGCCGGTCTTGAAGATGTCCTCGACCTTGGTGAGGCGCTTTACTCCGGCGCTGGCAAAATCGTCGTCGGTCAGATAGGGATCGAAGGCATAAACGTCCATGCCGATGCCGTTGGCGATCTTGGCTACGTACCTGGCGACCCAGCCGAAGCCGTAGAGGGCGAGTTTTTTCTCGGCCAGCTCGCTGCCGGATTTGCCGTTGAACTTGCCGCGCGCCATGTAGATCATCATGCCGATGGCCAGTTCGGCCACGGCGTTGGAATTCTGGCCGGGCGTGTTCATGGCTACCACCTTGTGGGCGGTGGCGGAGGGCAGGTCAATGTTGTCGTAGCCGGCTCCGGCGCGCACCACGATCTTGAGTTTTTGGGCGGCTTCAAACATCTTCGCATCCGCCTTGTCGCTGCGGATGATGAGGGCTTCGGCATCGGCGACAGCCTTGTAGAGGTCGTTGGGGTCGGTGTAGTTTTCCAGCCAGGCATGTTCGTACTTGGCTTCGTCCAGCGTGGCTTTGATCTTCTTCACCGCCTCGGCGGCAAAGGCTTTTTCCGTGGCAATCAGAACCTTGGGCATGATGTATCTCCTTTTGGGTTTTTTAATGAAGCAATTCTGCGGATTACCAAGCCGGCTGTCAATACAATAATTCGGTCCGCCGGAAAAAAGGCTTGCCAGATCAGGAGTATCCCTTACTTTTACGCAGTGGGCGCCGGACTGGCAACACCCGTTTTTACACAAAAGCAAAGGATGGGCACACCATGCAAGTGAGAGACATATTCGATCTGCTAAACAGGCTGGCTCCGGACGGGCTGGCAATGGATTGGGACAACGTCGGACTGCAGTTGGGGCGGCCGGAGTGGCCGGCCGGGAAAATCCTGCTGACGCTGGACGTGACACCGTCTGCGGCGGATTATGCCACCGCGCGCAGATTCGACCTGATCGTCAGCCACCATCCCTTAATATTCAAACCGTTCCGCGCCGTCACCCGTCCCGAGGTCCTGAACCTAGCCCGGGCGGGGATCGCCGTGATCGCCCTGCACACGAATCTGGACGTGGTGCCGCAGGGCGTGAATTACTCGCTGGCAGATGTCCTCGGCCTGCAGGTGCTGGGCTTGCTCAGCGAGGAGACCGGCGCCAAATGGTACCACGGCTCGGTCACTGTCCCTCCCCTGTACGCCGAAAAGGTCATGGAAACCATCCACTCGGCGGGCGCGGGCCGGATCGGCTGTTATGACTGCTGCTCCACCCGGCACGAGATCACCGGGACGTTCAGGCCCCTGGAGGGCAGCAATCCCCTGTTGGGCCGGCATGGCAAGCTGGAAAAGGTGGATGAGGTTGAGTTGGAATTCATGGTGGACAGCTTTAACCTGAGCGCGGTCCAACGCGCCATCGCCAAGGCCCATCCCTACGAGACTCCCGCCGTGTATTTTGTGGAAGCGCAGAACGCCAATCCCGCCTTTGGCCTGGGCCTGGTCTGCGAACTGAAAAAAGCCCTGAAACTGTCCGCCCTGGCCGAACAGGTCAAGGCCAGGCTGAAGGCGCCCTTTGTCCGGCTCTGGACTGCGGGGAAGGATAAAGACACGCTGGTCAGGACCGTTGCCGTCTGCGGCGGGGCCGGCGGCAGCCTGATCAGCCTGGCGGCGGGCAAGGCGGATGTCTTCATCACGGGCGACATCAATTACCACGCCCTGCTGGAGAGCGCCATCCCTCTCATCAATGCGGGGCATTTTTACACCGAATACCCCGTCCTGAACAAACTGAAAAAACTGCTGGCCGAAGAAGGGATAAAAGCAGACCTGCTGCCGCTGAGCAGGCACGAGATTAATAACCAGCTGCTGGTCTGATCCGGGATCGGCAAACAGGTTTAATTTCCGGTGGCAGTGACCCGGTAGTATCTGTCCACCGGCGTTGAGGGCGGCGTCGGAATGTCCACTGACAGGCCGGTGGTCATGCTGTAAATTTCGATCCAGTCATCCGGCCAGGCGGCAAAGGGATCGTCGGATTGAAAGACAGAATAGTAAACCGAGTTGACTGCAGCAGGCCAGGACAGCTTGACAGTGGAACCGTCCAGCGGGGTGATAGTCACCTTGGGGATCCCGATCATGGTGTTGCCGGCAGTGGTGAAGTCCGCCATGATCCTCTGCAATAACATATCCCTGGTTCCCAAGCCCAGGCTGTCTTTCAGCTCTGCCAGGCAATAGGAAAAAACGAATGATTTCCGGCCGCAGCTGCCGTAATTCTGGGCCGCCACGCAGGCGTAATCGGATTCCGTAAAAGCCGGCAGCGCTGGCGGAGAGGGTGTGTAGCGGTCTATAGTATTCTGGTTGACCTGATTGGTGCCGTAAAAATCCAGATCATGCGCGGCGGTGGCCTCCTGCCCCTGCAGATGGTCCAGGACATTGGGCCAGGATTGGCCGTCGTCGGCTGCAGCCAGGCCCAGCAGGGGCCATAGCACCCCGGCGGCGGATTGGCCGCCCCCCACATCCGGCAGATAATAACCCAGGTCAAATCCCAGCACGTCGTTGCCTTCAATGTAAATTTTTCCACCTTCCAGCAAATAGTCCCGGATGGCGTTGAACATGGGCAAGCGGTTCAGCCGGGAGGTGTAGCTGCCGGCGCCGAAGCTGAGAAAGACGGCGCTGAATCCGTGCAGGGAGGTGGGGAAACGGGTGCTGTACAGGTTGGCATAGCCATGGGCGGTCAGCCAGTCCCGGATGAAGCGGCCGCTGTTGTCGCGGCTGGCATATCCTTCCCAGACGAAGTTGCCGGCGGGATTGACCAGCAGGTAAAAGGTAAAGGAGGAAGCCGTCGTGACCGTGACATCCGCGTTCACGGTCAGGGTGAAGGCGACATACTTGGTGGCGGCGGTGGCGGAGACCTGGCAGAGAAAGGCACTGTCCAAATAATAGTATCCGTCGGCAGGCAGCGAACCGTAATGGATGTTGTTGAGCACGTTCACAGCGGGGTCCGTGGTGGAGAGTGTGTAGGTCACATTGGCGGAGCTGACGCCAAAGGTGTAGTTGCGCATCCGCAGGTTGAGCGAGAAGGTCTCGTTGCGTTCCAGGGCGTGATTGGCATTGGCGTCCGCGGGCGCGAACAGGTCATAGTCAGGATTGAAGGCGAGCCGCAGTTCCTGTTCAGGCAGAGGATTAATCTCTGTAAGGGCGGCATGGGCGTTGAGCAGGCCGTCGCCCAGTTGGTTGACATAGCTTGCATTGACGGAATCAATGTTGGTGCAGGTCCCGATCAATTGAGTAATAACCTGTTCCTGCGTCCAGTCCTGATGGGCGGATTTGATCAGGGCGGCCAGGGCGGTGGCGACGGGCGCGGCGTAGGAGGTGTAGCCGGTGTTGGAGCAATAGGTCAAAGCCCAGACATTGTTGGCCGGGGCGCAGACATCCACGTGCACGCCATAGGCGGAAAAGGAGACTTTCTCACCGGTGTTCCAGACCGATGAAACGCCCACCACTTCTGGATAGGCGGCGGGGTAGAGGATGGAGGCTCCGGAATTGCCCGCCGCCGCGACTATGATGCTGCCCAGCCCGTAAGCGTACTGGATCGCTTCCTCCTGGGCGTGGCCGCGGCTGGTGCCGCCCCAGGAGCAGTTGATCACGTCCGCGCCGTTTTCCGCGGCATAGACGACGCCCTGGTAGCCGTTGTAAATTCCGCTTCCGCCGGGATAGTAACAGGAGATTGGCATCAGCTTCAGGTTCCAGGGCAGGCTGGCGCTGTACAGGCCGTTGTCGGTTCTCTGGTTGGCGATCGCGGAGACGGTGGTGCCGTGCCCGCTGGCTTCGCCGGGGTCGTTGCCCTGGGTCAGGAGCGAGTCCACGGCAAAATCCCAGCCGATCAGGTCGTCCGCATAGCCGTTGCCGTCGTCGTCAATCCCGTTGAGGTCGCCCGGATCGAACGCCCACACGGAGCCGTTCAGATATATGGTAACGCTGTCGCCGTCAGCATCTTCGCCCAGGTTGTTCCAGATGTTTTCAGCCAGATCCGGATGATACCACCTGGAGCCGGTATCCACTGTTGCTATGACAACTCCAACGGTATCGTTTTCTCCCTTGTGGATATCCCAGGCTGCTGCGGCGTTCATCACGTGCAGATAGGTGCTGGCGGCGTAGTTCGGGTCATTGGGCTCGGCCAAAAATTCCGCTTTCGGGACCGGCTCCGCATATTCAAAATACTTGTGCTGCGCCATCAGGTCGGCCGCGGTCTGGGGCGGGATGCCTTTGCCGTACTCGATCACATAGATGAGCGAGAGATCGGGCAGGCCGGATTTGTATTTTTTGGGATCGGTAATGAACATGGGCCTGATCCTGCGGGCCTGGATGGCGGCGAGGGTCCTGTCCGGCTCAGGCAAACCGAATGTCACAGGCGAAGGGTTGGGCAGCAGAGATTTGTATTCCGGCTTGAATTTTACCGCCACCCGCTGCGGCTCAAAATCCCCGCTGTATGCAGCGGCCTGCCCTGCCTTCAGTAACGCCAGGCAGCTTAGAATGAGAATAAAACTCAAAGCGGCTGTTACTTTTACAACCATTATCCCCGCCTCCGGTTCAGCTGTTCATTATCCATAAACAAGATACTGCAGGGGATGGGCATCTGTCAAGCCAATCCTTTTCCCTGGCCTGTAATCCACCCGGAAGGATCCCGGGTTGGCAGCAAGATCTTTAGCTTGACGGGAAAGGTGATTTGTTACAAGAGAACGGAAATGGACTTGAAGAAATATTCAGTTGATCCGGAGCTTTACAGCGCGGAGATCCGGGCGCGCATCCGCAAGGCTTTGCTGCGGACGGTGAAGGGGGAATTCTCCACCCACCAGGATTATCCCGTCTATATCACCAGAAAGAAGTTCAGTCAGACCACCATGACGGAAGGCCTGCCCATCCTGATCCCGAACATCCCCAATGTCATTCTGGACTGGTCCGGGATAGCCGACAGGTCCATCACCCACGATGACCTGCTCATCCTGGACCTGGAAACGACCGGACTCAGCCGGGGCGGCGGCATGATCGCCTTCCTGATCGGGCTGGGCTATTACGAGAACGGCAGCTTCATCGTGGAACAGATCTTCCTGCCGGAGCCGGAGGCTGAGTTCAACGCCTTCGACCTGCTGCTGCCACTGTTGGACAGGAAAGGCGTGCTGGTCACCTTCAACGGCAAGACCTTTGACCTGCCCGTCTTGGAAAGCCGCTTCCTGCACAACCAACTCTGGATAGATTTGCGCTCCAAACAGCATATTGACGTCCTGCACCTGGCCCGCCGGCTGTGGAAAAAGAAGGTGCCGTCCTGCGCCCTGGAGACGCTGGAATACTACATTTTGGGACACATCAGGGACAAGGAACTGGACATTGACGGCGGCGAGATCCCCCAGACCTACTTCCAGTTCCTCGTGGGCGGCGACCCCGAACTGCTGCAGCGCATCTTCATCCACAACCAGACCGACGTTCTGCACACGGCGGCGCTCTTTGCCATGATCTGCGAGCAGATAGACTATCCGCTCCCGACGGACAGGGATATCCGCATTGATTATCACGCGGTGGGCAGGCTCTACCAGTCGCAGGGCTGCAGGAGTGAGGCAAAAAGCATCTTTACCGCCCTGGCAGACGAGAATTACCTTACACCTGAACTGGTGTACGACTTAGGCATATTGCACAAAAGAGACAAGCTCTGGAGCGAAGCGGAGCACTTCTTCCGCCAAGGCACTGACCTTCTGCACGCTCCCAGCATGCTGGAACTGTGCATGCTCCTGGAGCAGAAAAGCAAGGACTTCGAGTCCGCCCTGATGATTGCCGAAGCCTTGTTAAATCAGATGCTGAACGACTCTTTCCAGACAGATAAGAAACGCCTGGATTTGGAAAAACGGATCAACCGTTTAAAGAATAAGATTACGAAACACATGGAAAAAGCGCAAAACACGAAAGAAGGTTGTTCATAATTTCGCTTTTTACGGAACCTGTTTTTAGCCCGTCATTCCCGCGCAGGCGGGAATCCAGTTCTGTTAAGAAAACAGCATGGGTCCCTGCCTGCGCAGGGACGACATAGCATTTTGATGGAGACTATATGCCATTGAGAAAGATAACCATTACACGTAACTACATGCCCAACGCGGAAGGCAGCTGCCTGATCGCTTTTGGCGATACGAAAGTAATCTGCACCGCTTCGGTGGAAAATAAGGTGCCGCCGCACGTGGACGAAACGCAGTCGGGCTGGCTGACTGCCGAGTATGCCTTGCTGCCCAGAAGCACGCACACACGCATGAAAAGGGACGGAATCGGCAGGATAAACAGCCGCGGCATAGAGATCCAAAGGCTGATCGGCAGGTCGCTGAGGCAGGCAGTGGATCTGACCAAACTGGCAGGCTACACCATCACTGTTGATTGCGATGTCTTGCAGGCGGACGGCGGCACCCGCACGGCTGCCATCACGGGCGCCTGCGTGGCAGTCCATGATGCTATCCAGACCATGCTGGCACATGACATGATAGTTGAAAACGCTTTCAGGCAATGGGTCGCGGCTGTCAGCGCCGGGATCGTGGACAGCGAGCCCGTGGTTGACCTGGACTACAGCCTGGACAGCCGCGCTGAAGTGGACCTGAATGTGGTAATGACCGAAGGCGGAGACTTTGTGGAGGTGCAGGGCACGGGTGAGAGGCGCACGTTCAGCCGCCTACAGTTGAATCAGTTGCTGACGCTGTCCCGCCAGGCGATCACCCGGCTGATCAAGAAGCAGAAGCAAGCGGCGGGGCTGCCCTAAACCAATCACAAAAGCATCTCATATTTCAGATTCGCCTTCTTCCTCTCCTTTAAGCCTGTCGATATCCAATCGAAATCCAGTCGATATCTAGTCGAATTAAAGTCAACTGGATATCGACCGGATATCGACTGGGAAGCAGGAAGGAAGCAGAACAAGGTTATCGAATAGATCTGCCTGATTTATGTCTTGCATGCCTCACTATATTGATGGAGTTTAATAGAAAGAATTCCTGATGTGCATATGATTCTATGAAGCGGCAAGTGCATGACAGAGGACTATATCAAGTGTGTGAATTGTATATAACAATGAATATGGTCGTACTCAGCGAAGCCTATTTCAGCAAGGCTCTGTAAAGGCGCGTGATCTCCACCAGCAGGTGGTGCGGGACCATACCCTGGATGGAAAGGCCGTTCTGCAGGCGGTAGCGGATGAGGGTGGAGGAGATGTTGTTGAGGGGGCAGTTCACATAGGCGAAATCGCTGAGTTGGGAGGTGACCAGGGCGTCCGGGTCATAGCCTGGCCGGAGGGCGATCAGGAAGCGGACGTTTTGTTTGAGCCAGTCAAAGTTGTACCAGGTGGGCAATTGCCTGAGGTTGTCCATGCCGATCAGGAAGGCGAAGTTGTGCTGGGGGTAAAGGCTCTTCAGATTCTGCATGATCTCGTAGGTGGAGCCGTCCCCCGCGCCCGCTCTGTCAATGTCCAGACACCTGAAGCGGGGCTCACTGGCGAGGGAGCGCTCGATCAGGCTTTTGCGGCTGTCAAAGTCGAGCAGAATGCTGTCCTGCTTGAAGCGGTGCAGGCCGGCCGGAACGAACCAGACCTCCTGTGCCACGCCCAGTTGCAGGACCTGCCCGGCGATATGCAGATGCCCCAGGTGGACGGGATCGAAAGAGCCTCCTAAAATGGCCACTTTCAGAGACTGCTGGCCAATGCTCATATCCGATCCGGAGAAGCTATCCTACGAAAAATGGCGGGCCAGTTTTTTGGTTTCCCGGCTGTCGGGATAGCGCGATTTCAGCCGGTTCCAAAAAGTTTCGGCGTCAGCCCGGTTTTTGTGGTAGAGGCTGATCCGGGTGGCGTAATAGAGGGAGCGGCGGTCAATCTCATCCTGGTTGCCGAGGTTGATGATCTCCTTAAAATACATGAGGGCGGAGCTGTAGTCCTTCATCCTGTAATAGATATAGCCGTTGTGGTATTTTTTCTGGATGACCTTGGTCTGGGCCTGACGGATGAACTCAATGGCGCGCTGGTATTTGTCGCTGTTTGGGAAGCGGTCCAGAAAGACGCGGAAGGCGTCAATGGACTGCTGGGTCTCGGTCTGGTCATACTGGGGTTTCAGGGACTCTTCAAAGTAGCATTCGCCGATGCGGAAATAGGCGGTTTCGATCTCTTCGAAATCGGGGTAGCTGGTGGTCAGGGCGGTGTATTTCAGCCTGGCGTCGGTGAATTTGTTCATTTTGTAATAGCAGTCGGCCAGGCGCATCAGGGCTACGGGCGCGCTGGCGCTTTGGCGCTCGAAGGAAATGTCTTCATAGAGCAGAGCCGCCCGGCTGTATTTTTTGCGGGAGAACAGCTCGTCGGCCTGCTGCATCTTGGCGGCGGAAGATACGGCCACTTCATTGCGGGCACAGGCTGCCAGCAGCACGGCCAGCAGGAACCAGGCATATTTCTTCAGCATAGCTTACCTCAATTTTTCATTTGATGGTCCACAGCAGATACACGAGCGAACCCAGGATTGCCGTGGCCAGAACGGGCTCATACCACTTCAGGGCCAGCAGGCTGCCGGGATTTTCGATCTCGGGAACGCCTTCCAGCCTGTATTCGCGGACTGCGGCCAGGCGCTGCCCGGGCAGGGTTATCTGTTTCAGGTCAAATTTATACACGGGCATATTGTATCTGGAAAAGGAAACGAGGTTGCGCTTCTCGCCCTGCACGACCGTGTGTTCCAGATTCAGTTCCAGGTAGTCGGCCCGGTCCAGGTTCACCATCTGCAGCAGAGCCGTTCCGTCCAGGCCATAGTCCGTTTCCATGGCCAGGGGGCCGTATTCCCGGCTGTCCCTGAGCAGGCCGAAGCTGATCTCTCGCACCTCTACCTGCCGCTGCAGCAGCAGCTTCCGCATCTCGGTCTCCAGGGCGGGGGTCCATTCTCCGCAGCGGATGTCCAGAATGACGGGAGCGCTGAAGGACAGCGAGTCGAGCAGGGCGGAGACGATCTCCGGCGCTTTCTGCTCAGGCGTCAGGGTTGCTGCCGGTAAGGCGGTAAAACCGGCCAGACCCGCCAGCAGCGCCAGGGCGCAGATGGTGAAAGGTCGTCTTGCGCTCATCGGCATGCGGAGCGGTTCACCATCCCTGACGGCAAAGTTCGCCTGTGGGGCAGAACTGCCCCCGGAACCTTTCTATGTCCCGGATCCTGAACCTGATCGCTTCCCACTTGTCCGAATATTCAATGGGCGGCAGGTCGCGGAAGGCTTCCAACTGCCGGAGGGAGACCAGGTTTTTGATGCCTTCGGCACTGGGGTCTGCCATCAGGCCGGAGGAAAAGCAGCGGGCCAGTTCGGCGCGGGCGGCGTCAATGTCCCCGATCGCGAAGTACACCTGCTGCCTGTAAGCCGGCAGGTTCTGGTCAAAGGCGTCCAGTTCGCTGCGGGCCTGGTGCCGGAAGGGTTCCACCTGCTGAAGCGGGCAGGAGCTTCGGCATTCCGGCCCGGTGGCGCAATCCCTCGCTGACAGGGCCGCCAGGGCCAGCAGCAGCAGGGTCAGAATAATGTAACGTTGCATGATGTGCCTCCTTTAAGGAGTGGTTATTCCATCCTCAGCAAAGCCCTGTAAGCCCGGAAGGTTTCATACAGGTCGGCTTTGCTGCACAGTTCGTAGAGTGAATGCATGCCCATCAGGCCAGTGCCGCAGTCGATGACCTCGGCGCCCAGTTCGGCCAGGATGCCGGCAATGGTGCCGCCGCCGCCCTCGTCCACCTTGCCCAGTTCGCCCATCTGCCAGAAGACGCCTTCCTTGTTCAGGGCGCGGATGACCTTGGCGGTGAACTCGGCGCTGGCGTCGTTGCAGCCGTACTTGCCTCCGGAGCCGGTGAACTTGGAGAGTCCGACGCCGTGGTTCATGATGATGGCGTTCTGCTTTTCGTGCACGGACGGGTAGTTGGGATCCATGGCGGCTGTCACGTCTCCGGAGATGATCTGGCTGCGCATAAAGGCCTTGCGCAGCGTGTCGGAAGAGTTGTCCTCGCCGCCGGCTTTGAGCAGGTCGGCAATGAAGTCCTGGATGAACACGGAGCGGGCGCCCGTGTTGCCGTTGCTGCCGGTCTCCTCCTTGTCCGAGAAATAGGCCACCATGGTCCTGGCGGGCGGTTTCTGCGCCGCGTCCAGCAAGGCCTGGAAGCCCGTGTAGGCGCAGATGCGGTCGTCCTGTCCGTAACCCACGACCATGCTCTTGTCCAGGCCCCCATCCCGGGCAAAGGCGGCGGGGACGAGTTCCAGTTCGGCGGAGATAAGGTCGGCTTCGGCGATGCCGTATTTTTCATGCAGAAGCTTGACCGCGTACAGCTTGGCGGCTTCCTTTTCCTTGCTGTTCAGATCGATGCGGCCTGTGAAGACCAGGTTCATCTTGCCGGCGTCGATTGCCTCGGGCATGGTTTTTGTGTATTGTTCCTTACGTGCCAGATGGGGCAGCAGGTCGGGAATGATGAACACGGGGTCCTTTGGGTCCTCGCCGATGCTGATGTCGATGGCCTTGCCGTCGGCTTTGATGATGACGCCGTGCAGGGCCAGGGGGGTCGAGACCCACTGGTATTTCTTGATGCCGCCGTAGTAATGCGTGCGCATCACGGCCAGGCCGGTGTTGGAGTCTTCATAGAGCGGGTTCTGCTTGAGGTCCACCCGGGGCGCGTCAATGTGGGCGGCCACCATGTTGAATCCCTGGCTGAGGGGCGCTTTTCCGATCACGGCGGCGGCCATGGTCTTGCCGTGAAACAAGGTGAGAACTTTGCTGCCGCTGTTCTTTCCAGGCAGGGGCTTGAACTGCTTCTTCTTCAAAATCGCTTCGAAGTAGCGGACTGCCTCCCGTTCCGTCTTGGCCTGGTTCAGGAAGTCCTTGTAGCTTTCCGCAAAGGCATAGGCGGTATCCTGCAGGGGCTTGCCGGCGGCCTGCCAGAAATTGCGGCGCTCATACAGCAGGGGATTCTTCTTTTCCGGTTTGGAAGGTTTTGGCATCATCGCTCCTTTTAATGTTCAGATTTATTTTATTTCCAAAATTTTCAAATGTCGCCGGCCCATCGGGGCATGGACGGCGGCTATGTCTCCCGGCTGCCTGCCCAGCAGGCCTTTTCCGATCGGCGAGGCGACGGAGACGGCAGTCACGCCCTCCTCCTCCGGGAAGTTGATCTCGTCCACTCCCACGATATGAAACCATTGCTCTTCGCCGGTGTCCAGGTCCCGGGTGTGGCAGAGCTTGCCGAAGCGCACCAGGTCGCAGGGGAAGCCGGCTGGGTCCACCACTTTCAGGTGGGCGGCGCGCCGGCGCAGATGGTCCAGCTCGTGGTCGATGGAGCGCTGGCGTTCGCGGGCCGCCTTGTATTCTGCGTTTTCACTCAGGTCCCCGTATTCGCGGGCGACGGCCACGGCCCTGATAACTTCGGGCCGCTCATTGTTCAGCAGGTGGTTGATCCGCTGCTGGATCATGTCCATGCCGGACTTGGTGATGTACTGGCTGTGATCCATCGCGGCGGGATCAGCCCTTTTTCTTGAGCAGCAGCCTGTAGGCGGAGGTGGCGGCTTTTTTGAGGCGGGCGTTGCCGCTGTGGGTCCAGTTTTCCACGATCGGCTCCAGTTCCGGATCATACGATGTGATGGCGCCGCAGAGGATCTCCACGGTCTGGGGGTCGCGGGTGGTCCTGTATTCCCTGAAAATGTCCATGACAGTCTGGGGCTGCAGTTTCCAGACCGCTTTCAGAAGGGCGGTATTGGTCTGCACTACCTGCGAGGAAGGGATGACCCAGCGGTTCTGCTGATGTTTGAGAACGGCGGGGATGACCTCCGGCTTCAGCTTGATCATGCGCACCAGGTAGGCGGCAGCCTGTTTGCGCAGAGGTTCGTGGGCGCATTCCAGCCAGGGGTAGAACTGCGCCAGGAACGGATCCGTCTGCTTCTTGAAAAGCGGGAAAAACACCTTGTCCATGAGCAGCCCGATCTCATGCGCGCCGGCTTTGAGCATGGCCTTTTCGATCAGGGGATTATAGACGGCGGGTTTCTTGGGCAGGAAGCGGACCATGAATAGCGCGAAAGCCAGCTTTCCGGGCTCCCCTTTCTTGTCCCAGATGTATTGGTAGAAGGGCAGATACTGCTCGTGCTGCTTGCCGATCTTATGCGCCATCGCCTTGACCACCAGCTGTATGACCTCGCCCGGGATGTGGCCGTTCACCCGTTCCGGATACCAGTTGAATATGATGTCAAAATCATAGTCATGCCGGGGCAGCTTGTTCTGCAGGTAGTCGTGGGTATCATTGGTCAGCCGTTCCTTCCAGTCGATGGTGATCATTTTGGGTGCTCCTTCAATTTTCACATACTTCAATCATTTCCTTACGTTTAATCATTAATTGGCGCAATGCCTTTGCTGTCAAGCAGAAAATCCCTCCTGACGCCCGACCTATTCTTCCTTCCGGCTTTTCTGGTAAAGGATGAATGAATAGGCCACCGGAACCAGGAGCAGCGTCCCAAACACCGCCGCCAGCAGAATCGACATCCAGCTGCCCCGCAGGTTCAGGAGCCCGGCCAGGGCCAAAACCAGGCCCGCCATTACAAAGCAGTAGCCCCCCAGCCTGGAGGTGCGGCGCCAGATCTCGTCCGAGTAAAAGGTCCAGGGCGTACGGATGCCGGCGATGAAGTTGCGCGGCAGGCGCGGAAGCAGGTTGCCCAGACAGATGAACAGCGCCCCCATCAGGATGAAGATGAACTGCACCTTCTGTTCCAGGCGCGGATGATGCGCCACAAGCAGCATGTAGACATGGATGAGCGCGAAAAACAGCACCAGCACCAGCGTCAGGGGCGGGATCACGGCGTCGTAGCGTTCGCGGTTCTGCTTGTACACGGGAAACAGCCTGGGCGAAAAGCTCAGCAGCAGGAACAGCGCCGCGTTGAACAGCCAGAAAGGCAGCATGACCGCGCCGGGGGAGGCCCAGCCATCGATCTCGCTGCGGATGTTCCAGTGCACCGGCACTTTCGCGCCGGCAGGCAAGGTCAGGCCCAGCCACAGCACCACGGCCAGTTCGGCTGCCAGAATTACGATCGTGATGATCAGGTATTTGTTGACTTTCATCGTTTGCCTCCTTTTCTGCCTGTCTTCAGCAGGTCCAGCAGCAGGGCCGCCAGCTCCTGCAGCACCGTGGCATTAAGCTGGTAGTTGATGAACTGCCCCTGCTTCTCAGCATAGATCAGACCCGCGTTGCGCAGCACTTTCAGGTGGTCGCTGACGGCGGGCTTGGAAATGGGGAACTGCTCCGCGATCTCGCCTGCCGTCATGGAATCGCGTTCCCTGAGCAGCCCGATAATCTTGCGCCGGGTGGGATCGGCCAGCGCCTTGAACACGTCGTCCTGTGCCATGTCGACTCCTTTAGATATTTAACAAAATAACTAAATACCTTCGGAACGTCAAGCATTTCTTTTCAAGAAAAGTGAATTCCTGCCCCTGCCCCCAGTGTCCCTTTTCCTGTCCTGCTTGCAGCACGGCCACCTGTTCACTTCCTGATCACCCTCAGATAACCGCATAAACGCCCTGATCTGAAGGTCATCTGTGGGTCAATTATACCTGGCTTTCAAACGGGGAATAGTGGTCCTTTTTTTTTCAGACACTGCAACATCTGATTCAAATTGCACATCTTTCCTGCTGTTCCCGTGAGAATGTCCGATTCAAATATATATCTTTCCCGGCGGCCTTGTGTTCCGGATTGGTCGCCATGCAGCTTGACAAAAAAGATACGGCCTGTTTCATTGCCTATAAGAAAAATGGGACGCCCCTGACGCCGAATCCCAGAATATTGAGTGCGTTCCGGTTATTTGATGCAGAAAACAATCCCGAGGATAAATTGGAAAAACCTGAATCCAAAGCACTGGCCACCAATCTGGAAGTGACCCGGCCCCGGCAGATCGTGATCCCGGAGGAACAGCTCTGGCTGCTTGGCTGCAGCGCCTCCTATTTCGGGATCCAGAAGCGGACGCGCCAGTTTTTGGACGAGCTGAACCACCCCTACAGCAACCTCGAGGCGGTGCTCAACCTGATGCGCCAAAGCGTGCTGGGGGACCTTTGGCTCTACCTCGGCCAGCCGGAGCCGGAAAGGGCTCTGGGCATCATCCGCGATGTCTTCCAAAACCTGTGGGAACGCCCGTCTGAAGAGCCTTTGCGGATCAGGCTCGCCACCCTGTTCATGGAAATTCTCAGCGCCGCCGGCGATGCGCCCCAACCCTCCACCGCCTGGTTCGGCAGCTGCCTGGAGCTTTTGCAGGCCTGGCGCCAGGCTCAGCCGCAGGTCTTTTGCCTGGCCTCGGGGCAGGTGATCAAGACCCTGGGCAAGCTGCAATCCCGCCTCCCGGATAAGGAATCTGCTTTCAGCATTGGACGGGACGTCCTGACCGACACCCTGTCCATGTGGGAAAGCCAGTGCCACCTGGATGAGTGGTGGGGCAAATACGGCGAGTTGGCAGGCTTGGATAAGGAGATCCTGGACGAGCGCATCGGGCGGGGCTTCTTTGCCGCCTGCCGCGCCAGGCTTGTTCATTGCAACGACTTTGCCGGCCTGGCCCGGATCCCGCACCACGGCCAGATCAGCATGCTGCACAGGGAAGCCCTCAACTCCTTTGCCAATCCCGCCGGCCAGATCCACTACCTTTTCTACCTGATGAAGCTGCCCGCCCTGGAGGAGATGCAGGAGCACCTGCTCTTCGACCTCAACCGCCTGCTGCAGAACATCGGCAGGGACCTGCCTGCCGCCGACATCCTCTCTCTGCTGGATTCCGTGTTCAACACCTTGAAGGAACTCAAGCACACGCACAACGCGACCGTCTTGGACTGCGTCCAGAGCCTGGGCAAAGCGCTGCTCGGCAAAACGGACGAGGAGGTCGCCCGGCGCTGCCTGCGGCGCATCATTGATTTGGGCTTCACAGGCCCGGGGCAGATCCGGATCAGCAGCGACTGGCAACTGGAAGTGGACGCCAACCACGTGAAAAACATCCGCATCTGGCTGGAGCTCATCGGCCTGAATCCCGTGCCGGCCAGGGACCTGATGGCGGCGCTGATCATCAACCTGACCCAGAAGGGAGTCTTCATTTCGGATACGGACCTGTTTCAAAAGGATGTTTCAGCCTTTCTGAACTCGGCCTTCGCGCCGCTCTACGTGCAGGTGAAGCAGCTGCTGCGGCTCTTCCCTGTCTTTTACAACGAGATCGGGGCGGAAGGCGAGATCCGCGACATCTCCACCGAGGTTGACGAGCTCTGCCAGCGCCAGGACAGGCTCATCCACTTCGTCCGCAAGCAGGTCCACACCGAAAGCAACAACACCCACATCAAGCTGGTGCAGCAGATCCTTCGCTACTGGCGGGACCTGGACCCGGCCCATCTGCGCGGCATAATTCCCGCCGACGTGGAAGCAGGCATCAGCGGAGGCGATGCTTACGCCCGGGACCAGCAGGCGGCCCTGCTGGCTTTCCTGAAAAAGCACAAGCTCGATCTGGAAGGGTTGCTGGCCCTTTCCTGGCAAAGCGTTTCCGGCCTCTTCGAAGCCGACGGGGAGGGTGAAAACTACGCTGTCAGGCGCTTGCAACTGCTGTTGCACATCTATTACCTGCTGCTGGACAAGTACCGCCTCGATCCCTACGACATCGTCAAATTCCTCAACCAATACAAGTTTTTCACCGTGCGGGAAAAGGCCAGGCTGCGCCAGAGCCTGACCCGCAACGACTACGACAGCGGCATCAGGCAGATGCTGGGCTACATCCGCAGCCTCAACTCCGTGGTCCTGGACCCTCAGCCCACCCAGTCCTGGGAAAACATCTATTACAAGCGCCACATCGCAGCCGGCATCCCCTCCATGTATGGCAGTTACCGCGAACCCAAGCTGGAAGCGGCCGGCATGATCTTCCGCCTGGAAAACATGATCCGCCGCCTGATCGAGCGCAGCATCGCCCAGATCAATCTCAGCTACATCACGGCCCGCACCATCCGCCGCATCAGCCGCATCCTGGACCTTTTTCACCAGGGCCTGCAGCAGGAGGGCTTCCGCAGCAAGTCCTTTGCCGCCGCCTTGGAAATGCTGGAATCCAGCCGCCGCATCATGAACCTGTCGCTGGACCAGTATCTGGACATCTTCAATCTCCTCAAGGACAGCATCAACGAAATCATTGACGGCTATTTCTACCGCTTTTATGAAAGCGAGCTGGCTCACTTCACCGGCTCGGCCGGACGCCAGAAGCAGAGCCGCAGGGATCAGCAGACTGCGGAGGAATTCTACCGCAAGCTGCTCTCATCCTCCTTCCTGGTGCAGGAATTGGACAACTTCATCGCCCAGATCATCATTTCGTTGAACGGGATGAAAAGCCTCTTCAACCCTGCCCAGATCAACAAGGTGATGAGCTATGACCCGGACCTGCTCTTCGTGCATCTGAACACCCGCGACCCCCGCAGCGAGAACCAGGTCCTGCTGGGCTCCAAGGGCTATTTCCTGAAGCAGCTGCAGCAGTTTGAACTGCCGGTCCCGCCAGGCTTCGTGATCACCACCGAGCTCTTCCGCCACCGCGACATCATTTCCATGCACCGCGGCATCGAGTCGGAAATCGATGTCCTGCTCAAGGACAATATCCAAAAACTGGAACGCCAGACCGGGCTCCGCTACGGCGACCCCCAGGCACCGCTGCTGTTTTCCGTGCGCTCCGGCGCGCCCATGAGCCTGCCCGGGGCCATGAACACCTTCCTTAATATCGGCTTGAATGACGAGGTCACGCTGCAGCTGAGCAAACAGCCCAATTACAGCTGGACGGCCTGGGACTGTTACCGACGCCTGATCCAGAGCTGGGGTATGGCCTACGGCATCCCCCGCGATGAATTTGACAATGTCATGATCAGCTACAAGCGGAACTACGGCACCCGCCAGAAAACGGAATTCAGCCCGGATCAGATGCGCCTCATGTGTGACGCCTACAAGCAGGTCCTGGCCAGGCAGGGCGTGACCCTGCAGCAGGATACATACCTGCAGATCAGGCAGGCCATCATCCATGTCCTGGATTCCTGGAATACCGAGCGCGCCGTCCTCTTCCGCCAGAAGCTGCACATCGCGGACGAATGGGGCACGGCCGTCACCATCCAGAAAATGGTGCTGGGCAATATCAGCCTCGACTCCGGGACCGGGGTGCTCTTCACACAGGCGCCCTACGGCGGCTCCGGCATCAATCTCAACGGCGATTTCACCCTGTGCAGCCAGGGCGAGGACGTGGTGGCCGGCCTCGTCTATACTTTGCCCCTTTCCGAAGAGCAGCGCCGCCGCGGGACCTACGAACTGGAAGTCTCCCTGGAAAAGGATTTCCCTGCCATCTACCGCAAGCTGGACCGGATCGCCAACTACCTGATCAACGACAAGGGCTATCCGCACCAGGAGATGGAATTCACCTTTGAAAGCCCGCAGGAGGACACGCTCTTCATCCTCCAGACCCGCAACCAGGTGATCACCAAGGCCCAGTCGGTCACCGTCTTTGCCGTGCCGGCTGGTAAACTTCAGAGCATCGGCAGCGGGATCGGGGTAGGCAAGGGCGTCCTCAACGGCCTGGTCGCCTTTTCCCGCCGGGACATTGACGCCCTCAAAGGCAAGGGCCAGCCGCTCATCCTGGTGCGGCCGGACACAGTTCCTGATGACATGGACATGCTGTTCGACTGCCAGGGCCTGTTGACCTCCCGGGGCGGAGTGACCTCCCACGCAGCGGTCACGGCCGTGCGCCTGGGCCTGGTCGGCGTGGTCAACTGCCGCCAGCTCAAGGTGTTTGAAAACCAGGGCAACTGCCGCATCGGCGAACATACCCTGACCGCCGGTCAGCCCATCGCCATTGACGCCGGCAGCGGTCTCATCTGCCTCGGGCACTACCCGGTCGAGACCCTGCGCACCTTCTGATTTTCAAAATAAACAGATAAAGGAGTCCCCATGAACTTCAGCCTCAGAGACAAGAAACTGCTCGGCATCAACGGACTGGGACGGATCGGCAAGCTCCTGCTCTGGAACCAGATCCACCTGCGCGCCTACGAAGGCGTCGTGGTCAATTGCGGCCGCGAGGTCGGCAAGGATCTGGATGACCTGATCCAGGTGATCGAGACCGATTCCACCTATGGCAGCCTTCATAAATACCTGTTCGGCATGGTGGGCCGCAAAGCCGAGGTCAAAGTGATTGATCCTTCCCTGCCCCTGCTGCAGATCGAGGGTATGTATGTCAAGGTCTTGCGCCGGGCGCGCGATCCCCGCGACATCAACTGGCTGGAGGAAGGCGTGCGTGTTGTAGTGGACTGCACAGGCAACTTTGTGGACCCGCACCTGCATCCCGAAGCGGGCAAACCCTGCCTGCGCGGGCATCTGGAAGCCGGCGCCTTAAAAGTCATCTGTTCCGCCCCCTTCAAGAGCAAAGCCACCGCCACCGGCCAGTCGCCTGACGCCATTACCATGATCTTCGGCATCAATCATCTGAGCTACGATCCCCGCGCGCATCACATCATTTCCGCCGCCAGCTGCACCACCACCGGCCTGGCGCACCTGATCAAGCCCCTGCTGGAGAACGAGGAGACCGCCGCCATCGTGACCGCCTCCATGAGCACCATCCACGCCGCCACCAACACCCAGAGCATCCTGGACAGCGTCCCCAAGGCCGGCGCCACCGACCTGCGCAAGTCCCGCAGCGTGCTGAACAACATCATCCTCTCCACCACCGGCGTCACCAAGGCGCTGGAACTGGTCATGCCCGAGATCAAGAACATCGGCTTCATGGCGGACTCCGTGCGCATCCCCACCAGCACCGTCTCCCTGATCAATCTCAATGTCACCTTCCACACGCGCCTCAACTCTCTGGGACAGCCCTCCATCAACCGCAAGCTGCTCAACGGGATCTACAAGCAGGCGGCGCAAGGCCCCCAAAAGGATTTGCTGGTCTATTCCGAACGGCAAAATGTCTCCGCCGACCTCATCGGCAGCCTGGCCGCGGTCACTGTGGAAGCGCACGAGACCCACACCCGCACCGGCTTCGTCCCCGTCCCCAAAAGCAGCATCGAGGAAGCCGGGATCAAGACCGACAAGGTTATCCTGATGCCGGTCACCCACGCCAAGATCTTCGGCTGGTATGACAACGAACTGGGCTCCTACACCAACTGCCTTTCCCGCCTGGCCATACATATCGACGAAAACACGCCCTGAACCGTATTTCGCAGCCTATTCTTAAATATGATTATTACACACCCTTAAGGATGTAACTGCATGGTTACATCTTCATCTGACGGGGTTTGAACAGACGCATTCTGAAGAAAGAGCCCGCAGCCAAACCTGAGTTTAGTCTGCACGGGCCAGCTCATCAGCAGACGGGGGTGCCTGTTCGTCAGGATTTATCTCTGAAGCAGCCAGCGGATTGCGCTGTACGCGAGCAAGGGGATGATTACAAAGATGAGGGGATTGCAGCTCCATGCAGATAGGAAATCCAAATGTAAGACATCATGCAAGGCCCGCAGCGTGCCGCATCCCCAGCACGCCCGGCCGGTGAGCAGCCTGTGCAGGCACAGCGTGGGGAACTTTTCGCTCTTTCCGAAGGGGATCAGATAAAGCGCAGCAAGGATTGAGAATATTACCAATCCTCTGACAAGGAGCGGATTGCGTTTATTTAGTGGAGACCAGCCGTCCGTCTGCATCTTTGAAGCTGCCGCTGATGATGAGGATCAGGTCAATCAGGGCCCAGATGCCGCAACCGCCCAGGGTGAAAAGCTGGATCAGGCCGTTGGTAGTGTCGCCCACATAGAACCTGTGAACTCCAAAAACGCCCAGGAACCAGCAGAGCAGCAGCGTAGTGACAAAGTCCTTATCGCTTTTGTTGCCGCTTCCGCTAAGACGGACACCGCATTTCAGGCAGATCTCGGCCTGGGGGGAAACGTTGCTGCCGCAATTGCTGCAAAACGTTCCCGGTTCGGCTGTCTTAACGCCGCAAAAAGGGCAGATGAATGCGTTGGCGTTGATTTCCTTACCGCAGTTCCTGCAAAACATATTAGTCCTCCCCTCCTGCTCTGAAAGCAACGGGTTAATAAATATAGCCGGATCGAATCAAGGGCCGGTTATTTTTCTTTAATAGTAATTTCCCACAGCGCTCGAGGCTGAAGCTACAATAATAATGAGGTACAAGACCCAGAGCACGACTCCGATGATGAATCCCCAAAGCGCCAGCTTCCCTGCGCTCCTTGACTTGTTAGGTTTATCATCCTTCCAAACCAGGTACAAGATCAAACCCACGATCGGAAATAGAAAACATACCACACCCAGACAACCGAGCGGCCCGTCATCCTGTACTGTATGGCCTGTCTTGACTCCGCAATGAGGGCAGATGAAAGCATTATCGGCTATTTCTTTGCCACAATTGTTGCAGAACATAACTCCTCCCTTGCTGATATAATAACTTGCTGTTTGAATACATCCATGCTACTTGGATGGTTCTGAATCATGCGTGGTTTGCACGTCTCCGTTGTTCACATCGACAGTAGTAGTCACTCTGGGGAATTTGCCGCCTTTTTTTTCGTATCCAGTTCCAATCAGGGTTACAATGTAGCCATCTACGGCCTGGATCTGATATTTTCCGGTATCAGTTTCCAAACTGCCAGAAGGGGAAAAACCTATGAATTTAGCGATCAGATCCGGAGTCAAATAGTTAAGATCCTGTCCAGCTCCAGCTTTATCAACTGGCGTTTTCCAGTATTGCACTACCATTGACCCGTATGTGACCAGTTCACTGGCAACACCCTGCGCATTTGCATAGTAGGCTTGATTACTGAACATTTGGACACCAACTACTATCGGTAAAGCAATTAAGATTATTAACTCAATTATTAACCCCCATAAGGCACATTTTCCTGCTCCCTTGGATTTTCTCGGTTTGGCGTCTTTCCACACCAGATAGAGAATCAGGCCAACTACAGGAAACAGGAAACAGACTATTCCCATGCCTCCTATAGGGCCGTCACCAAGATCTGGCTGGCTTGTTTTCGCTCCGCAATTGGGACAGACAGCAGCCTCATCGTAAATCTCTTTTCCACATTTGTTACAGAACATGATTTCCTCCCTTCTTAAAAAAGTTATAATACTAAATTACCTTTTACAATATGTACAATTATTATGTCAAGAAAAAATACCGCAATATCATATGACCATATAGGATATATGTCAGGCAATTCCTGATCGTGCTTGATCTTGTTTTCAGTTGATGAAAGATTCCCCCTGACCTTTGATCCGGTGGTAGAAGATCGTGTAGGAGGCATACACATAGCTGTTCAGCCAGAGCAAACCGATCCCCATTGTAAGGATAGCCAGCAGGATCCAGCCGATAAAGGAGAGGCCGAGCAGGAACAGCTCTGTCTTGTGGCCCTGCATCATGGCCTTGCTTTGGCGCAGGGCTTCCGAAGCCGGCAGATTCGGATTGTCCGCCATAATGAAAAAGGTCATGCTGTAGCCGAGGGCGGCGATGATACCCGGCACGATCAGCAGCAGCAGCCACAGGAAGACGTACAGGGAGATCAGCAGATAGGCGGACAGGGTGCGGCTGAAGTCCTTGAATCCGTCGAACAGGTTGCCCAGTTCAAAGGGCTCCCGCCTGTACAGCTTGAGGAAAATGCCCGTGATGCCCATCAGGAAGGGACCGCCCAGCACGAGGTTGGCCGCCATGTTCAAAAACCCTCCGTCGCTGCCGAACACAAACCCGATCCCGGCAAAGATCAGCAGGTAGATGATCCAGACCGGGATCAGCTCGGTCCAGTGCCCTTCCAGCTGGGTCCGCGCCTCCGCGCGGATCTCGTAAGCTTCCATCTTGAACTCCTTTGAATTATATTTTTCACTCCGGTTAATCGGCCGGGACGTCATCCACCACTGACTGTATCTCTCCGGTTCTGGTATCCACCCTTGTGGTCACCCGGGGGTACCGGCCGCCTTTTCTGGAGTTGCCGATCCCGATCAGGGTCACGGTGTAGCCGTCCACGGAGTGAATATAGAATTTTCCCCAGTCAGGATTGGTCAGGCCGCGCTTGCCGTTGATGTTTTCATTGAATCCGATAATCGGACCGATCAGGCCGGGAGTCAGGTATTGCAGTTCCTGTCCGGCCCCGCCCTGGGAGTGGGGGGTCTTCCAATACTGCACGACCGTTGACCCGTAGGTGATCAGTTCGCTTGCCACTGCCTGTGTGTTGGCGTTATATCTCTGGGTGGCGAAGATGCCCCCGCCGTTGTCATCGTCTTCATCATCTTCGGCAAGAGCGTCTTCTTCCCTGTCTCCGGCGCGAGCGTCTTTTACCCCGTCATCAGTTTCCGCGTCTTCCTCGTCGGCCTGCAAAGCCGCTTCGTCGCGGGCCGCGGACGCGTTGCGGAGGAGCGTGATCGCGCCTCCCCCGATCAGCAGCCCCGCCAGCAGGCAGATCAGGCAGAGCAACAGCCACGTGGTTTTGGCCACTCCTGGGGCGGGAACCCGGGCCTGGGCGCCGCAGTTTGGACAGGTCGCTGTCTGGCTGTCGATTTCCCGGCCGCAATTTCTGCAAAACATATATCCTCCCTGGTAATTTTGTGATATTTTCCAGTCTGGAATAAAACGCATCCTTGTCAAAGGAAAAATCCCGCCCGGCAGAACTTGCTTGACTGCCGGGCCCGGTTGCGGATAGGCTGCTTCCGAAACCCGAACCAAGACCAGAAAAGGAGCGCCATGAACCTGACCCGTCTGCTGGCTTTGCCGGTACTGTTTTATCTGCTCTACGCCTATTTCGTCCTGCTCAACTGCCTGGACGCCTTGTCCACCTGGCTGATCGTGCGCCCTGCCCGCTGGCGGCGGGAGGCCAATCCCCTGGCGCGGCGGATCTTCCAGCGGCTGGGCATCGGGCGCGGCGTCATCGTGGCGGAGCTGCTCTGGTTCGCCTTATACACGCCCCTGTTGATGGCCGTGGCCCTGGTCAGCCTCTGGCTCCCGTTTCTGCTCCTGCTGCTGGGCATTGCCGCCTTCACAGGGATAGGGGTCAACAACCTGGGCGTCCTGCGCTCCCTCCGCCGCCGGGCAAAACAAGACAAATCATAATTAATTATATTATTAAGCAATTATCCTTATCCCTCCCCATCCCGCCCCTGCTTGCACTACGGACCCATTACGGACCCAATACGGACTTTGTCCGTAATGGGTAAGTAATGCTTCCCGGGGCGGAAAGGGAAGGAGAGGCCCGAATCCTTGCCGGCAAAGGAAGTCGGAAGCTCAGTGGTAGATGACCAGTTTCTCCGTTTTTTCGGCTTTGCCGGAGCCGGAGAGGGCGGTGGCGGTGAGCTTGATGAAATAGGTGTTGTTGGCCAGGAAGTCTCCGTCCGCGTCGCGGCCGTCCCAGGGGATCTGGTTGTAGCCTTTAACGGCGGGGGCGGAGAGGGTTTTGATCTTCTTGCCGCGGATGGTGTAGATGCCAATTTTAACTTCGGCGGCTTCGGAGAGGGTAAAGGTGAACCAACCGGACTTTTGCATGGGATTGGGATAGGGTAGGAAGTTTTCCACGCTCAGGGTCTTGGATTTTTTGACCGTGAAGCCGGTGGCGGCGACGGAAGGGCTGTTGAAGTTGTCGAAGGCGATGAGCTGGAGCGTGTGGGGGCCCTCCTCCAGCGGCCCGAGCTGATAGGAGAGGGAGCCGGCGGTGAAGGAATCCGGGTTGTAGGAAAAGTAGTCAGTGAGGTTGTAGGTGGCGGTGGTGTAATCCAGTATGAGGAGGATGCTGTGGCCGGTGGCGCCGGTGAGGTTGATGCCGTTCTGGTCCGAGATGTGGGCGATTACGAGGGGGTTGGTGCCGACCACGCCGCCCTCGGTGTAGCTTTCGTCCTCCAGGAAGAGCCGGATGGCGGGGGCGTCCGGATTGTCCGCCGCGACGGCCAGCTGGCTGTAGGCGACGGGAGCCTTGTAACTGACGAAATCCTTGTTTAAAGATTGGTCCCAGAAATAGGAGAGGATGAGGCCGCTGTTGCCGTCGGTGACATCGTCCGGGACGACGAAGCCAGCCCCGTATTCCGAGTTGGCCACGCTGGCGGAGCCGCGGAAGAGCGTTTTGCCGCGGAAGGTGTATGGCGAGTTATTGGGCATGAGCCGCCGGATCTCTGAATCAAATACCTGCAGTGACGCGGTGCCGTCCATGCCTGCGGTGGAGAAACGGCCCTGCAGGACGGCCTGTTCGCGGGCGTTGAGGGTGTCATCGCGTGCGGCTGTCGTGACTGTCAAAGTGCTGTCTCGCTGAGGTGAAGCGATCAGGAGCAGGGGATCACCCAGGAGGTTGTATTTTTCATCGTTGGTGTTGTATTCCGTATAGGCGATCTTGGCGTTGAGGAGGGAATAGCCGACGGGGTTGCGGAGGTTGAGCGAAAATTTGTAGTACTGCTTGAGCAGGGCGACGTTGCTGGGCCCGTTGCATTCGCGGGTGGCGGCGATGGAGGCGATGCAGGCCTTGTCGGGTACGAGGACGACCTTCTCCGCCAGGCAGTCGAAGGCGAAGCTGTCAAACTGGGCGATATCGCAGGAGGCGGCCACGAAGAGGGGCAGCTTGCCGGGGTTGGCAAAGCGGCCCATGTCCAGCGATCCCTTGAAGTAGTCCTCGGCGCCTAGAGTGTCGAAAGAGCCGTGGCCGATGTAGTACCAGATCAGCTTGCCGGCGTTGATGGCGGCCATCATGTCATCCCGGGCGCGGGGCTTGTTTTGGAATTCGTCGAACTCGTAATCGATGGCGAAGATCTTGTCGATGAGCAGGCTGGGGTTGATGAACTCGGAGGTTTCCTGAAGCTGTTCGGAGTGAGAATATTCGCCGGTGGTGGGGCCGTTGTACTCGTCGTCGGCGACGAAGACGAGGCTGGTGCGCCAGATCCCGGGAGTGGGTGCGGTCACGTATTGCTGCAGGTTGGAGAGCATGATGTCCAGTTCGGTCACGCTCTTGGCGGGATAGCGCCCGATGGCCAGCTCGGGGTAGGTGTCAGTGCCGAGCATGCCGAAGAAATCGTCGGAGCTGGAGGTGCCTTTCTGATAGACGATCACCTTGTTCTTGGCCGCAGAGACGCCGGAGTTGTCGCGCCAGTCGATGGTTCCGGAGCCGAGCAGGGTGAGGGAGGTTACGGCGGGGACGGGATAACTTTGGACGGCCTGTTTGAGAAAGAGGCGGACAGCGTTGGGGTCCGGCATGCCGCCGTTGAACTGGTTGAAGATGTCCTGCAGGAGAACGACCCGGCTGGTCTTATTGAAGTAAAGGCCGTAAAAGTCGGCCAGAGCGCCAGCCCGTGAGAGGTATTCCGCCGGCGTGACAATGATGTTGTCAAAAGAGTTGGGCGAGGAGGACAGGTCAACGGGATCGATCTTGGCCAGCACGGCGGGAGCGTAGGCTTCCGATTCCTGTAGAATCCAATACTGGCCTGTCAGATCGGAATTGCCGACAAAGTGGAATCCGCCGGCGGCAGGGGTGACGGGGAGTTCGGTCACATCATAGGCGGAGGAGCTGACCGAGGTTTTAAACACGCGCTGGCCGGCGCCAGAACCGGTGAAATCATAGCGGACATTCTGCCCGGCCAGGGAGGAGGGGACGGTGACCAAAAACTGCCGGTTGCGCTTGATCAGCTTTTTCTGGAAGGCGACCTGGTAATAGTCCAGATAGAGGTTGTCCGGGCCGCTGCGCAGGACATTGATCAGCAGTTCGTTGGATCCGGGCAGGAAATTCTGGCTGGTATGGGTGATGACGATGGGCGAAAGGCCGATCCAGGACCATTCCTGGACAGAGCCGCCGGAAGTGAGCAGATAGGAGCCGTTGACCTTGAGCCGGACTCGGTGGTTGACGTCGGAACCGGTGCGGATGTATTCCTGCTTGAGCAGCATCGACAAAGTCTGGGGCTGGGTGGGGTCGAGGTCTTCCAGCTCCGCCTGGTAACGGTATTCGGCGGAGGTGCTGCCGAAGAACTTGCCCATGAACCATTCAAATCCGATGGGCGTGCGCTGGTAGGTTTCGTCCTCCAGGCGGACGGCGGCTGGGGTGGTGGCGGTTGTGGTCTGCCATTCGTCGGGGGCGGCTGTGCTGATGCGCAAAGGGTCTCCGGTGAAGGAGCCGCCGAAGGTCAGCCAGTAGCAGACGTTTTGGGAATAGGGATTGCGGAATTGGCCGCTGCCGATGTTCTGGTTCATTTCCAGGCCATCGCGGTCGCGTCCGAAAAAGAGGATGTAATCGTCCGGGTCGAATGAGCCGTCCGCTTCGCCCTGCACCAGCAGCGGGACTTCCCGGAAGAGGGGTCCGGCATAGCTGACCAGGGAGGACTGGACTTCGCCGCCGGTGGTAAACAGGCGGAAGGTTTGGGGATCGATATCGGCCACAGGCATCATGCTCAGCTGGGCGGGCGTGATTTTATAGATGCCGTCCCGGTCGGTTTCCACCCGAATCCAAAAATCGGAGCGGCTGAAGTCGGCGTAATTGACGCCGGAGCGCCGGATCTCCTGCCAGAGGGCGGCCTGGGCGGGATTGACCGTCTGCCTGGCCACCAAAGCTGAAAGCTCATCCGGGGCAGCGGCATTGCGGTAGTTTAGATCGCCGTTTATGGTGACAGTGAATTCCAGGCGTGAGATAGCCCGCAGCCTAAATTGACCGTCGTAAAGGAAGGGATTGATGCGGATCGGAACAAAACTCAGGGAGCGGAAGCGCTGGACCGGCAGGGCGGTCACGGCCTGCTGCCCTGAGGCGGCATAGGCGGGTTCGTCGATCCTGTAGGCATAGGTGTCGGCAATGTCTGACCCGGTCACGGCTGGCACGGGCTGAAGGCGCCGGTCCAGTTTTATCTCCTCAATGGTCTGGCTGGTGATATTGATTTGGACGGCGCCGCCGGGGGGCAGGGCGACCTTGCATTCGTCATAGGGCAGCAGCGGCAGGCCTGGCTCGGCGGGATAACCCAGTTCGGAAGAGATAGCGCTGAATTCGCCGTGGGTCTTTATGCTCCAGGACGGCTGTTCCCAGACGAGGCGGTAGCTGGAGCCGTCCAGAGGGATGACTTCCAGCCGGGCGGCCAGCTGCAGGGCGAGGGCCGGCAGAAGCAGTAGAAGGAAGGCTTTTTTCATGTTTCTTCTTCGGTTTTGGCCTTGGGTTTGAGCAGGCGGTTGAGCAGCAGGATGAGGCCGTAGAACATAGCCATGAAGACAAAGATCCCGGCCATGCCTTCCAGCAGGAGGAGCAGGGATTGCTGTACGTCGGGGTTCATGCGCACTTCCTTTTAATAGTGATAGGTTTTGCCGCTGAGGATGGTCCAGGCGCGGTAAAGCTGCTCGATCAGCAGAAGCCTGACCATTTGGTGGGTGAACGTGAAGCGGGAAAAGCTGAGCACGAGGCCGGCCCTTTGCAGGACAGAGGCGTCCAGGCCGTAAGCGCCGCCGATGGCAAAGACGAGCTCGCGGGCAGGGAGCAGCGTTTCCAATTTCCGGGCGAAAGCCGGGGAGTCCAGAGCGGTGCCTGTCTCATCCAGGGCGATCAGGTATTCCTTTTCCGACAAGGCCCGGAGCAGGGCAGCCGCTTCCGCCGCCTTGACTTTGTCCACACTGCCCCCGGTTCTAAGGCTGGTGTCCTTCAGTTCCTGCCAGCGGACCTTCCAGTGGGGGGCCAGGCGTTTAATGTATTCTTCCAGGCCCTGTCTGATCCAGGGCTCGCGGGTTTTGCCCAGGCAGAGGATGCGGATTGGCATGGGAACCTTACATACAGGCGAGGGCCATGGCGATGCAGAGCATCTTGGTCTCGCCTTCGTCAGCCCGGGAGGGGATGAGAATGGGGACGCGGGTGCCCACGACGATGTGGGCGATGCGGTAGCGGCAGTAGTAGACGAGGGTCTTGGCAAAGATATTGCCGGCCTCGATGTTGGGCATGACCAGGATATCGGCATTGCCGGCGACGGGGGAACGGATGGCCTTGATGCGGGCTGACTCGATGTCCACTGCGTTGTCAAAGGCGAGCGGACCTTCCACCAGGCAGCCGGTGATCTGGCCTCGTACGTTCATCATGGAGATGAGCGAGGCGTCCACAGTGGAAGGCATTTTGGGATTGACGGCTTCCACGGCGGAGAGCAAAGCCACCCGGGGGTTGGGAATGCCGAAGGCGTGGGCGACGGGTACGGCGTTGCGGATGATGGCGACCTTTTCATTCAGATCGGGCAGGATGTTGATCCCGCCGTCGCTCATGAGCCTGATCCCGTCCGGATGCTCATAAGCAAAGACGTCGGAGATCACGTCGCTGACCTTGAGGCCTTTTTCCTTATCCAAGACAGCCTTGAGCAGGACAGCGGTGTCGGTCTTCCCTTTCAGGATGACCTGCCCCCGGCCGTCCCTGGCCAGTTCTACAGAGATTTGGGCGGCCTGTGACAGGTCGCTGCCGCAGTCAATGAGTTCAAATCTGCCAGCCAGGTCGGGAGCGGTTTTTTTCAGCTTGGTTTCAATGTCAGCCGCATCTCCGACCAGGATGCTGTCAGCCATGCCTTCCCTGTAGGAGAGGACGGCGGCTTCCAGAGAGGATTCGGATTGGGCGGCGGCGACGATCACCTTTTTGCGCGGTTTGGTCTTCACCATTTCCAGCATAGCGTCGAAGTTTTGCATGATGATTCCTGCCTTTTATGATTAATAGTATCTGTCCAAAAAGTCATCCACGAGTTTTTCTTCTTCGGGCTGGAGGCCGTCCCGGATCTTTTTAAGGGCTTCCTTCTGGATCTGACGGACACGCTCGCGGGAAAGCCCCATGGTTTCTGCGATCTGGGCGAAGTTGCGGGCCCGGTGCTGGGTGTTGATCCCGTAATAGGTGCGGATGATCTCCGCTTCGCGCGGATCTAGGCTGTCGATAGCGCGCCTGATCTTCTTCCTGATGCGGTCCCGGTAGAAGCGGGCCTGGGGATCGGAGACCTCCTTGTCCCTGAGGTTTTCGCTGATGGGCGTTTCGGGAGCGCCGGATCCGGCTGGGATCTCGTCAATGGAAACGGTATCTATGATATTGGTGCGCAACTGGTCGATCATTTTGGGATCCACGCTCATCAGTTCGCTGAGCTGTTCGTCGGTGGGATTCTGGCCTGTCATGTTGTACATGCGGTCAGCGATGGCCCGGAGCTTGCCTGACTGGCTGCTTTTACCGAGGGGGACGCGGATGAGGGTGTTTTTTTCGGAGATGGCAAGCATTATCCTCTGCTTGATCCACCAGATGGCATAGGAGATCAGCTTGATATCCTTTTCGGGGTCGAATTTTTCGATGGCTTTGATCAGGCCGATATTGCCTTCGCTGATCAGTTCGGACAGGGAAAGGCCCCTGTTCTGGTAACGGCTGGCGATTTTGACCACAAACTTGAGGTTGGCCTGGATCAGGGTGTTGAGCGCGTCTTTGTCACCGTTGCGGGCCTTGATGGCCAATTTGTGCTCCAATTCCCGGGGCAATGGCTTGAAACGGGAGATCTCACTCAGATAACTTTGCAGAGCTTTGTCGGAGAATACCGATTCCTTCTTCTTGCTCTGCATGATCTTTCTCCGGCGGATGGCTTATCCGGGCAATACCTTGCGCGGATTGATGGCTTTGCCCTTGATGCGGTATTCGAAATGGACATGGGGTCCGGTGGCGTTTCCGGTGGAACCGACCGTCCCGATGGTCTGGCCCTGCTTCACCACGTCTCCGACACTGACCAGGTTCTTTTCGTTGTGGGCATAGACGGTCATGACGTAGTTTGGATGCTCAATGACGACTACGTTTCCGTAATTGCCCTGGGGTCCGGAATAGACTACGGTTCCCTCCAGGACTGCGTAAACCGGGGTGCCGCTGGGCGCTCCGATATCAATGCCCTTGTGGGGCCGGCCGTTGCGGATGCCGAATTCGGAGAGGATTTTACCCTCCACCGGCATGACTAGATCCGACCTGATCCTGGTCTTGCTTTTCAGGTCCTCTTCGGTGATGGCCTGAGGAGAGGTTTCATCCGAGCTGCCCGGTTTGCGGGGTGTGATGTAGAGTTTCTGGCCGACCCTGATGCTGTTGGAGGTCAGACCGTTGATCCGCTTCAGTTCCTCCACTGTCATATTGTTGTCCTTGGCGATCCGGTAGAGGGTCTCCTTGCGCTGCACATAATGGACTATTTCGATCAGTTGCGAATCCGGCGGGGCGGTTTGGGTGTGGACGGGGTCAACCTCAGGCTGTTCTTCGCCGGTGGGGTTGTCGCTCCCGGCGGTTGGCTGATAGGAAGCGGGATCTTTGATCAGGATCCGGTCCCCGGGGCGGATGGAAGTATAGTCTTCCGGAAAATTATTCAGTTTGCGGATCCCGGGCAGGGTGAGGCCGGCATTGAGACCGATCCTGTAAAGGTTTTCGCCCGCCTGGACGATGTGGTAGTAATCTTCGGGAAGTTCTACCGGAGCAGATGCCGGAGTTGTCTCCGCCGGCCGGACTACATTGCCGAAAACCTCCCTGGAAGGGGTGGCCGCCACTGTATCGGCAGCTGGGGGAGGGGATTCCTGAACGTCAACGGCAGCCGGAGGGGTTGCAGCTGGCGGCTTGGGCTGGGCGGGCTTCTTTTCCGCCAAGGGTTTGATCTTTAGGTTCTGGCCTATGGAGATGGTGTTGCCCCTGAGGTTGTTGAGCTTCTTGATCTGATCAACGCTGACGCCATATCTCTTGCTGATCCTGTACAGGCTTTCCCCTTTTTTGACCTTGTGGGTCTGGTATCTGGCCGCGGCCTGCAATGGTGCCAGTTGCAAAACCAGCAGAGTCACAAGCATCAGCAGCAGAAATCTGATTCTATGCAATGAAAAAATCCTCGTAATCAGTATAATTAGCCAGGTCGGCCACCGAAAGCTGACTGACCAGAGCGTGCCGGGTGCCCTGCCTGACATCGTTTGCAAAATGCAGCAGGTCTTCCGCAGAACCGACGGCGACGATCCTGACAGTTCCGTCCGGCTCGTTGCGGACGTAACCCCGGATGCCGTTCTGACGGGCACAGGCACGGACAAACCAACGGAATCCGACGCCCTGTACCCTGCCACTGGCGATCATTTCCTGTCCCGGCATATGACTTCCCAAATATTAAGCACGATTTATTCCACCCATCCCGTATCCAAAGCCAACTTACTGACTTGCAATATGATGGTTTGACAATCAGACAAAGTTAAAGATAGAAATCCTGCTTATTTTTCTCGTATGGTTTTCATATTTTTGGAATTGATATTTGTCAAGTTTGAATATCAATCAACTGGCCGGTTGTGAGACAGGTAAAGAGCGGCAATTCCGGAAAGGTGCAAAGCTCCTACCGGTTAGTGGATACCGTGATACGCGAAAGAAAAAGCCCCCGCCGCGGCAGGGGCTTTTCATTGCATTTGCTTATCTTGTTGTTGGTTGGCGCTTATCAGTTGGCGGCTGTCACCCGGAAGAACTTGTAATTGCCTGTGCCGCCGTAAACATGGGACAGGTTGGTGGTAGTGGTGAGCAGGGTCCAGGCACCCGGGAAGGGCGAGGCGTAAGGATCGTCCGCGGCGTAGACCTTGTAGCTGGTGGCCCCGGTAACAGCTTCCCAGCCCAAAGTAAGAGAACCCTCATCCAGATATATCGTGACAATGGGTGCTTCCAAACCTGTGACGGGATCGGTGATTTCGGCCAGGCTGCGCGGGATGAACTGCATGGTGGAATAATACTGCAGGATCACGCCGACGATATCCTTGGGCGTGGTGGGAATGGGCTGGCCGATGTAATCCAGATCAGAGTAATGGGTTCTGAGGACTCCTGTGCTGTCGGCATCGGCTATCGGGTAATTGGTGGTGGCCGCGAAATTGCCGGTGCCGGTGATGGTTACGCTGCTCAGCTTTACCAGTTTAGCTTGATCAGTTGTATCGAGGTCGGCCAGGGAGAGAGCCTGAGGCGTGATCACATTGCCGGTGGAAGTGGGAGTACCGGGATCTGCCTTGGGCGTGAACTGCAGCATGCTGGCGTAGTAGCCGAGCGTGCCGATGATGCCGGTTATTCCGTCACCCAGATTATAAACAGTGGTGATCAGCGTATCCGGGTCATCGATCAGGATGGCGCCAGTGGCGTCCTGGATATATTTGGAATTGCGGGTAGTTGATTTCAGGGTGAGGACAGCCTGGCCGGTAAGTTTGTAATAATAAGCGGTTCCGGTCTGCTGCGCCCTGAGAGTGGCAATATCAGGAATTTCCACAGGGAAACTATAGGTTTGTGAAGATATTGCACTTGGCGCATATCCGGTAGCATAGGTCCTGGCTTTGACTGTTTTTGTCGTGCTGACCCCGAAGCTGCCTGTATATTGAGTGGAAGGCGCTCCATTGGTCGGCTCACTTCCGTCCAGAGTGTACCAGATGACTCCTCCCGGTGTTGTAGTTGTCATACCAACTGTAACGGTTGAGAAGTAGAGCCCGCCATCGGGTGATATTACCGGCGCTGCGGCAGGAGTCAAGCCAGGAATGAATGTGTGTGAGCCAAGGTCTGCTATGTAGTTTTGCGCGTATCCATCCCATTCTGTTGCCAGAGTCGGAAAGAGTGTATCGGGATTGGCAGTGACGCCGCCAATGATATTGCTCTTCCTGATCAGAGTTGCCTCTGCCGTTACCAAAGGCGAAGAACCCCATACTGAACCTGGATCTTCACCTATACGCCCGAATATATCCACATAGGAGGAAGTGGATTCCTTCCACAGGCTGAGGGCGTCATCACCATTGTAAAAGGTTACACTACTCGTTATGTCTGCTTCATTCAGAATATCCTGAATGGCTAATGAATTTGCAATGACGTATACATCATTGTTGGCCAGAGTTCCTGTTAACTCCAGGGAATTTCCAGGAGTTAACGATCCTCCCGTGTACAAGTATACAGCATAATCAGACAAGTCAATCGGATAACCCATGCCGTTGAAGATCTCGATAGCCTTGTTATTGCTGCTTCCCTCTATATATTCAGAGAAGAACAGATCAGTGGCATAAGTCGCTGACGGGTCAAGTCCGTATCCAGTGGCAAAGATCGTGTCTGTAACGGCTCTGCTGTTGCTGGTGACAGTAATCGTGTTATTGAATGTTCCCTGGGCCGTCGGAGAGAACTTGATCCAGAAGTAATTCGTACCGTTATAGCCGGTTGTGATATTATAGGGATTGCTGAAGGAGCCGCCTTCGGTGGCGGAGAAGGTGTATGCTCCGGTGGAAGCGACAGTGATGGCAGCCGTCAGGTTCTCTGCGGTAATGGTGGCCATCTGGGCTGCTGAGGAGTTGCCTGATTTAGCAGCAAAGGTCATGGTTTCCGGCTCAACAACTATTGAAGGTTCAGGGCTGGAAGCATTACCGATCAGATCAATAACGATAACTTCAGCTTCACTGCCCTGGTCGCTGTGGGTAATGGTTCCGGTCTGGCCTTCACCTGCTTCCGTAGGCCAGTAGGATACGTCAATGTCACCGTCGAATTCAGGTGACAGGTTATAGAGTGCTGTTTCCCAGGACGGACTGGGGTGGGTGGTGTCCCTCACCTTGAACGGACCTGAAACTTCGATGTCGATGAAGTTGGACAGATTGTATCCGGTCACGTGGTAGGTTTGATAAGTTGTGGGTTCAACTCCTGCCAGTCCGGAGAATTCAGACAGGCTCTCCGTGACATAGATGGCTCCGCTGTAGCCGGTTCCGGAAACTGCTTTATCAACCTGGGTGGCACCGCTGGAAGTGTGAGTGATATTACCTGAATATGGACCAGAAGAGGATGGATTGAACCTGACATATACCGTAGAATTGGCAGAGCCGCCGCTTTGCGGGACGCTGACCGAGCTGTCCCAGGTGCTGTTATTGAGCGAAACTTGGAATCCGGTGGGAGCTGTGACAGCGATGTTCTGGGTCAGGTTGGAGCCGGTCACTGCATATGACTGGGATTCCGAAGGGATTCCCACAACTGCAGTAAAGGGTTCTAGGGTTCCGGTGGCACTGATGAAAGGTCCGGTGGGGAACAGGTCTGTCCAACTGGTGGCCACCCTGAAGCCGTCAAATTTGGCGGTCAGAGCAGCGTTGCTTTGCCTGAGAGCTATGCTGCCGATTCCACCGCTGATATCGGTTTCGGAAACAGTTGCCGAAATCATCGGAGTGGGTTCGCTGCTGAGGATGTCCGGATTTATCCAAGCGATCACGGTGTCGTTTGCATCTCCATCTACGAAGGTATACTTGAGAGCGACCAGATAGGTTGTGTTGTAGGCATAGTCATATCCTGTCCATACTGCATTAGCAACATCACTTTCTGCTTTTGTAATACCAAACCGGACATTGTTGGAAGCATCCCTACCGAAAAAGAGTTTACCTCTGAAATAAGATGTGTTCAGTGGATTAGTTGAAAGATGAAACACATAGCTACCTGTTTCCGTAGCACTGGTTACATTTATCAGGAAGGAGATATAGACGCTGCCTGTAGTGACTTCAGTGAAGGTTTTGTTGACATCTTCACCATTATTAGTTAGCTCACCGCAGTTTCCTGATATGGACGGATAATCTGTATAAGTGAGTCCGGGTGTACTTACAATGGGTGGATTTGTTCCCCCTCCGCTATGCGCAGTCCAGCCGTGGTCATGCAGATAATCATTGGCCGGATAATCGAAATTCTCCTCCAGCAGCAGGGCGGTGGATTCTTCGAGGGTTGTTTCCGAGGCCTGGGGTACGGTTCCGTCAACCTTATAATCTATCAGGGAGCCGCTGTTGCTGTAGGGGTAGATCTTGAAATAATAGGTGGTGTTGGCATCCAGTCCCGAGAATGTGCAGGTCTGGTTTCCCTGGGCGACGTTTTGCACGAGCGCGCCGTCCGCTTCCGGGGTGGTATCCACGGGAGCGACGATGCTGGCGTAGCTGACGTCGCTGCCTTTGATCAGGTAGCCGGCGGCGGTGGCGGAGTCTGTCCAGGTGAGCGGGATGGCATGCGTGGTCGGGGTTCCGGCGGCAAAGTTCGTGACATGGGCGGCGGGTTCGGGATCGGGAGTGCCTCCTCCGCCGAAGGTGCCCACATCGGTGGTCGTGGACCAGCTTCCGGTCTTGGAGTCGATCAGGACATCCAGGGCGGTGCGCAGCTCGATCTTGTCAATGGTGGTGCCGGTGGGGCAGACCACAGCCAGGGCGCCAGTGCTCAGGGCTGTGGAGGCGGCGCTGACCAGGGTGGTGCCGCTGTAAGCAAGCACGACGTACTTGTCAGTCACGGGATAAGTCTCGGTGCCGCTGAAGGTGCCGCTCAGGGTGAAGGGATTAATAATCTCCGTAGCTGCAGGCAGGACTGCTGTCTGATAATTGGATGTATAGGGATTGAGCCTGTCGCGGTAACTTGCATATGTAGTATCGTTATTGGCGCGCTGGGACATGATCCAGAAGGTGGTCGAGGTCATGGGGGTTCCCGGCACCTGCGGATTATCTGCGTAAGTTGTTGAAGTGATATAAGCCTCGGTGACCTCGTCCCAGCAGTTGTATTGTAATCCGCCATTATAGAGCCTGAACCTGGCATCGTTGCCGGCATAGTTGGACAGGGTCATCTTCACAGCGCTTTCCGAAGTTGCAGAGGATAGGTCTATGTGGGTGGGGCGCAGGGCTACAACAGCAGTTGGTGTTGCCAGAGTGGTGGCTGAGGCAGTCGGTACGGTCGGATCAGTATGGTAATTGATGAGACTGCCGCTGCCGATATAGGGATAGATCTTGAAGTAATATGTGGTGGAGCCTGACAGGCTGTAGAAAGTCCTGGCCTCAGCACCCTGAAGTGCGTTCTGCACCAGAGTTCCGTTTTCTTCCGGGACTCCGTCCACAGGATCAACGATGGCGGCATAGCTGACATCGCTGGCTTTGATCAGGTAGCCGTCCGCCGCAGCGTCGGTCCAGGTGAGGGGAATGGAGGAGGCGGTTGGTGTGCCAGCCGCAAAATCGGTCACGTGGCTGATGGGATCGGGATTGCCGTAAATGGAATCCGCCCATTCCGGATGGTCGATGAAGGGATTGCGGTTGCCCTGCAGGGAGTAGATCCTGTCATTTCTGAGTTCTTCCCAAGCATCCACTGGATCAATAAAATGCCAATAGAGCAAGGTTTCTTTTTTCCCATACAGCGCACCTGAGGTCGGCAGTGTATCGGAAAGCTCCAGATCATAGGATGTATCTGTCCCTTCATACCGGACATCCATATAGAACATCATCCTGGCTACGTCGCCCTTGTCTTCGTCGCGGGGTTCCCAGATACTGCTGGAAGAGGAATAGTCGCAGCCAGTGTCGGTAGGGTAGCCGGTGTAGGGAGTGGTATCGATATAGTCATCCGGAGCATAGTCAAAGTCGTAATTGCTTTTTCCGGAATTGACAGTGCCGTCCAGGGGGCGCAGGTGATGCAGGTCCGTGTAAGCGGGGGAGCCACCATTGATGCCGTGGCTGTCTGACCAGACGTGTTCCTTGGTCCAGTCGGAATTGCCGGCGCCGTAATTGGCCTTGGGGATGGACCAGCCGGTGTAGATCTGGATCACGTTGCTGGTGTTGTTAGGGTCTTCGTCCGTAATGGAGAGCTGGTCTTCCAGGTCGTCATAACCGTAGACCGTGT
>JAXDBS010000008.1:0-7086 GCA_034678545.1 Cloacimonadaceae bacterium (SeqCode)
GATATAGTGCAAAATCCCCTTCATCAGCTCCAATATCCGGATATTCTGTATTTCTGGTGTTTCCGTCAATGTCATCAGTTACCCAGGTGATGGCTCCGCTGAAATAGCTGCCGTTGGACTCCACCCGAGTCGGAACATCCGTCCTGATGTGCAGGTCAGTGGCTGAGACGAATTGAGGATCGCTGCTGTAGCTGTGTGCGTCCTGTCCTGATGCGGCGGTCCAACCAGATAGTCCATAAAACGTAGAGCCTGCTACGATTGGGCCGCCTTGTGGAATAGCTAAATACAAGATATTATTATCCGAAACAGAACTCCCTGTTCCTATCGGAATTCCATTTGCATAACGCACGCAGATATGCGCGCCCATCGTCTGGTTGACGGTATAGTTGGCTATGATATTATTTCTTAAAAAATTGACTGAAGCATTATCCATATAGTAGATGCCAACACTGGTAGCAGTACTCGGCCCTGTTATACTTATGCTATTGAAGTCGATGTTGTATGTATTCGAAGAGCCCTGACCATATATAAACATACCAGCAATCACAGTTAGGGGAGTTGGAGGTCCTGTATACTCACAGGTGATATCCCAGATCATGTTATTATATATGTTGGCTGTATTGCTCCCACTGGTAGCCAAAGAAGCAGATATGCCAAGCGCTGCAATAAACGTGGGTGTTGTTGACAGGCAGCTCTTAAGGCCGTGAATCCTGTTGCTGTAAACATTATAATCACCTCTGCCGCTTATAGATATGCCTGTGTTATCAAAAGAGGGGACTGAAGTAAAGTTTCTGACCTCATTATTATAGATCCTGACTCCCGGCTGGTAAGAAGCAGATATGCCGCAGGCGTCTGCCGACCCTCCCATGTTGTCAGCAGCTGCCCCGCCGATAGTGCAGCCGCTGACCTCACAGTCCACATCCCAATAGGAGGAAGCAGACTGACCAAGCAGGATTACTCCTGAAATGCTGTTCTCCACAGTAACGTTCTGATAGGCATTATATGAATTGGCTCCCTCTGCGGAGGATGGGGTGTAACTGTAATACTGGTAGATACCTTTTGTACTGGTATTAGCCTTGTTCAGCGTGACCTTGCAGTTTTTAACGGTGTTATGCTGAGCCCCGTCCGTGGCGGAAGCCGCCACCAGGTAATAACCGTAGCTCGGGATAGAACCGCTCGCCACCATCACATCTATCCCGTCAAACGTAATGTAATCCCCGCCCTCAATCTGGATGCCCGCTGTTGAGGTGGTCGGCTTGATGATAGGATTGGTCCTCGCCCCGTAGCTCCGGAATACTATGGGATTGGCTGCTGTGCCGGTGGCTGTGATCACCGGCACTTCTTCAATAAACTCCGTACCCGCTGTCACATTGAAAGTCACTCCGCCGGTACCGGGACCCCTAAGGTTCAAGTCATTGACTGCCGCGGTGAAAGTGGTGTAATCTCCTCCGGTCCCAATTGTCAGGATACCCGTTAGCGGTGTGACAGGAATTGTCACCCCTCCGCTTCCCAAAGGCGCAGAACGGTTAAAGGCCTTGTCAACTGTATAAACCTTATACCAGTAGGTTGATAATGGCACTACATCACTATCTGTAAAAGATGTGTCCGTTCCTATGTAAACCACTGTTCCCGTGGTACCTACCGGATCACCTGAAGCATATATTCCATTCTGGTTTATATCTGTCTGGCCGGTACCAGAACTATACCTGACCACCACATATCCGCCTCCGTCTGTTCCGGTGCCGGGAGCAGTCCAGCTCAGGTCCACAGACCCAGGTGTTGCACCATACTGGCAGTTGGTGGGATCATCTGGAGAAACATCATCGAGATTCGCTCCATACTTGGTATAGATTACCACATCATCTATCTTGAACCTGCCGGGACCGTTCAAACGTATGCATCCGTGGATAAACTCCGGGCTGGCATTATTGAAATACATGGCTGCTTTCTGCCAGGTTTCACCAGTATTGGGATTGTTAACTTGGGAGATGCCGGTAGCGTAGTTTGTACCGCTGATGTGGAGCCAGCCGTTCACATCGCAGCCTATTTGTCCATCTAGGTCACCCTGGTACCAGAACTGGATCAGTATGTAGTAGCCTGAAGCCGGAAGAGGAATAACTGTATCTGGAGAAAGGGTAATGAATGCCCCCGAACTGATCAAATCCAGATATTTCGGACCAGATCTGCCGCCTGTTCCCACGATGACACCAACCCCATTCGAGGCATTATCGACTGACCAGTCAGAGGCTGAAGTGGTATTAGATAGCGGTGTTGCGGTTGCCTGATTCTCAAAGCCGCCCTGCAGTTCAGGATACTGACCGATGACCTGTTCATTCTCAGCCTGCAGGCAGAGGACCCAAGCAAAGAAAAAAGCGATAACCGGGAAATGCAGCGATTTCATTTTTAACCCCTTTCAGTTGTCTTGAAAAAATTGCCAAGTTTAAATGCCACGAGTTCTTTTAGCATAAGACTTGTATTTGAAGCAGTCGTACTTGTTGGGATTTTGTCGGGATTCCCTAACCTGACCAAGGCACCCAGTATGAAAGCAGTTACACTGGATGGAAAACAGATACCGTTGCCCGGATAGGCTTCCAGTACTCTAACTATGGAAAAGCTCATGCAAAATCCCCCCTGCTTTACAAGCAAATTGCCTGAATTCTTTTCACCTGAGGCTTTTTTAGTAGCTGTGGAATATAGTGTCAAGCGAAAAACACGAATAATCAAAATTTCTTTTATTACGGTATCGTGAATACTCGTTCAACACTTGTGCAAGCATACTAATCTTAGCTGTTTATAATTCCCTTGATATACGACATGCATGTTATTCGAACCCCTTAATAAGGGCACCGCAGTTGTAAATACCGAGCCTGGAGTATGACATTGTACCGAGGCGGCTTGAGAGCGTATTTTTGCTTGACGATAAAGGCGGGATGGAAAGTTATGCAAGCAATTTGATAGTTTGGTGAGATAAAATGACCTTAAAAGAAATTTGCAGCTTTCTGGAAGCGGAACCGCTGACCCGGAACCTGAATTTGGACAGGGAAGTGCCCTGCGCTTTTGCCTCGGATCTGATCAGCGACATCCTGATGTGCACCAAGGAACCGACTTTGCTCCTGACCGGGCTGACCAATCCCCAAGTGATCAGGCTTTCCGACATGATTGACCTGGTGGGGATAGTGTTTGTAAGGGGAAAGATGCCTCCCCGGGAACTGGTTGAGATGGCTGAGGAACGCGACCTGGCGCTGCTGAGCACCAAACTGACTATGTACCGCTCCAGCGGAATACTGTATAATACGGGCCTGCGCAGCTGTAAGATCTGAGATGGGGGAATACCTGTACGTCAGCCCGGACCACGCCAGCGCCGCCGAAGCCTTCCTGCGGAACAGGCCGGAGGCGGAAGTGAGCATGGAATTCGAGATCGGGGAAAAGGACTTTGTCAACGCCGGCAAGGGCAGCGCCGAAGTCAAGAACACCCTCAAGCGGCTGGGCATCGATCCCAATATCCTGCGCCGGGTGGCGGTCGCCTCCTACGAGGCAGAGATCAACGTGGCAGCGCATTCCAGCGGCGGAAGGATGAACAGCTTCATCTATGACGACCTGGTGTACATCCGCTTCGCTGACTGCGGCCCCGGCATCGCCGACATCGAGCAGGCCATGGTGCCCGGCTGGTCAACGGCCGATGATTTGGTCCGCGAAATGGGTTTCGGAGCCGGACTGGGGCTTCCCAATATCAAGAAAAACGCCGACCTGCTGCGGATCAATTCCCAGGCCGGCGGCAACACATTGCTTGAACTGATTATATTTTACGCATAGGTTTAGATAATGTCTGCGCCAGAGAAAGAATACTACCACGCACTCCAGATCGTATCGGACAACTGCACGGGCTGTACGGCCTGCGTCAGAGTGTGCCCGACGGAAGCGATCCGGATTCGCGAAGGCAAGGCGCAGATCGATACGACCCGCTGCGTGGACTGCGGCAACTGCATCACAATCTGCAAATTCCACGCCATCCTGCCCAAAAGCGACCCGCTGGAGATCATCCGGAATTTCAAGTATAGAGTGGCCATCCTGTCCTCTTCCTACGCGGGTCAGTTCACCGAGGACATCACCTATCCGGTCGCCAAGCAGGCCCTGCTTGGGCTGGGATTTGACGAAGTGGCGGAAGAGGCCTTTGTTACTGAGTTCATGATCAACCTGATCCGGGACTACATACGCCAGCACAAGGAGATCAGGCCCATCCTCTCCAGCAACTGCCCGGCGGTCGTGCGCCTGATCCAGGTGAAGTATCCGTCGCTGCTGCCCAACGTATTGCACCAGGAAGCCCCGATGAGCATCCTGACGCGCTACATCCGGGAGAAGATCCAGGAGGAGAAAGGCCTGGCGGACAAAGATATCGGGATCTTCCTGATTGTGCCATGCGTGGCTCACGTGACGGCGGTTCACCAGCCGGAGGGCGCTTACAAGCATTTACAGGACGGCGCTTTTTCCATCGGCATGATCTATGGACGGATCAGGGAAAAGCTGCGCAAAAACAACATCGGCAAGCAGCCTGAAATCGATACCTATGAGCAGGGGCTGACCTGGGCCCTGTCCGGAGTGGAGGCGGAAATGGTGGATTGCGAGGACATCCGCGCCCTCTCAGTGAACGGAACGGAAAATGTCCTTGAAATCCTCTCCAAGGTGGAAGACCATTATCTGGATCAATATGATTATATAGTCCTGCGCAGTTGCACTAACGGCTGCGTGGGCGGCTGCCTGAACGTGGAGAACCCTTTCGTCGCCATGTCCCGGATCAAGAAGATTATCAAGGGCGCCAAACCCAAGAAGATAGACGCTTCCGAGCTCAAAGCGCTTTACAAGGACGGCGAATTCGCAGTAGCGCCGCTGGAGGCGCGCTCCATCATGGAACTGGACCAGGACATCAAGCAGGCCATCCAGAAGATGAAAAAGCTGAACGAGATCCTTGTCATGTTGCCCGGACTGAACTGCAGCGCTTGCGGCTCGCCCTCCTGTTACGCCCTGGCGGAGGACATCGTCAACGGCAGAGCATCCATAGATGATTGCGTAGTACTGCTGAAGCGCCACCAGAAAGAGGAGGACTGACTCATGGCGGTCTTGCTGAAAGATTACCTGGAGAGGGTCGGGGCTGAGCTTCTGACCCCCGACATCGACATCGAAGACATCCGGATCGGGGGCGGGTACGTTTCCGACATGCTCAGCGATGTCATGGGCACCGCCAAGGACGGACAGCTTTGGATCACCATCATGCGCCACATGAACACTGTCGCCGTGGCCTCCATGACCAATATCGCCTGCGTGCTTTTTGCCAAGGGGCTCAGGCCCGACGACTCCGTGATCGCCAGAGCCAGCCAGGAAGAGGTCTGCCTGGCCGTCAGCAAACTCCAGGCGTTTGACCTGGCGGGGATCCTGTACGAGATGCTGGGCAAATAAGATGGAAGCGGAGCTCCTCGCTATATAGTGAATTTGTTTGGATAAACGATGCGCTGTTACCAGGCCGATCTGCACATTCATTCGGTCCTGTCGCCCTGCGGAGGACTGGAGATGTCGCCGAGGGCTTTGATGCGGCGCGCCAGGGAACTGGGAATAGAATGGATAGCCATAACCGACCATAACTCGCTGGCCAACTGCGCCGCCTATGAAAAAGCAGCGGAGGAATCCGGCCTTGCCTTCAGCTGGGGAGTCGAGATCCAGACGGCGGAAGAGATCCACCTGCTGGCCTATTTCGACGACCGGCAAAAGGCCGCGGAGTTTGACCGGGAGCTGTATGACGCTCTACCGCCGATCCCGAACGACCCGGATTTTTTCGGGGACCAGCCCGTGATCGACGCGGAGGAAAACATCGTCAGGCTGGAGACTCGGGCACTGAGCAGCGCCACGGGATGGGACCTGGAGGAATGCCTGAAGCAGGTAAATGCCATGGGCGGATTCTGCGTTCCGGCCCACGTGGACGCGGAGGCCAACAGCCTGCTGGGCCAGTTGGGATTCATCCCGCCGGGCCTGGACCTTCCAGTCTTGGGGATCACGGCCAGGCTCGATCTGGAGCGATTTCTGGCCGGTCATCCGGAGCTGGCCGGCTATTCCTTTTTACGGGCTTCGGATGCTCATTACCTGAGTGACCTCGGCTCCGGATCGGCCCGGATCCAGGTTTCCGAGCCCAACGTAGCCGAACTGGCCCTGGCAGCCAGAAAGGCCGGCGGCAGAGAGATACTTTTATAAAGAAACATAGAGGAGGAAAGAATGGCACCAAACACAGCGAAAGAGATCGGACCTTATGATCAGCTGCGTGCCGTCATTCAGGAAAAGAAGGGATTGCAGAATCCCCTGATCGAGGTTCTGCGCCAGGCGCAGGAGATCTTCGGCTACCTGCCCATGGAGGTTCAGGAGTTAATTTCGCAGGAGATGAACATCCCCCTGAGCAAGATCTACGGGGTGGTGACCTTCTACAATTTCTTTACCATGCAGCCGCGCGGGAAGCATACGATCAACGTCTGCCTGGGCACGGCCTGCTACGTGAAGGGGGCTGCCCGGATCGTGACCATCCTGGAAGAGGAGTTGGGCGTCAAGCTGGGTGAAACCACGCCTGACAAGCTTTTTACCCTGACCGCCGTGCGCTGCGTGGGAGCCTGTTCCCTCGCCCCTGTCATCATGATCGGCGAAGACACCTACGGCAGGCTGGAAAGCAGGAAACAGATCCAGGACATCATCGGCAAGTTCAAGGCGTGAGCTGGCGGATCGGCAGAATGCAGGATATCTCGTTACATCTGCTCGACATCATCGAGAATTCGGTGCGCGCCGGAGCCCGCTGCATCCGCATCAGGGTCATCAACGACGCCCAGCAGAACGTGCTCCGCTTCATCGTGGAGGACGACGGCTGCGGCATGGACAGCGAAACGCTCTTTAATGCCCAGGACCCTTTTTATACTTCCAAGCAGGAGCGGATCAAGAAGGTCGGCCTCGGCATCCCGCTGTTCAAACAGAATGCCGAACTCTGCAACGGCAGTTTTGACATCACCAGCCAGCCCGGTTTGGGAACCGTTCTGAAAGCTGATTTCGAACGCGACAACA
>JAXDBS010000009.1:0-2893 GCA_034678545.1 Cloacimonadaceae bacterium (SeqCode)
TGACCTCGTCCTGGGCGGAATACGTGATCGGTTTCCAGACCTATGCCGGCACCGGCCAGTTCATGGTGATCAAGCACGGCAACGCCTCCACCTCGCAGACCATCTATGTGGATGACGTGATGATCGAGGTAATTCCCCAAAATGACCTGTCAGCCCTCAGCGTCAGCGGAAACACCACTCCCTCGGTCGGCATGTCCTCCAGCTATACTGTCAACCTGTTCAACGAAGGCACCCTGCCGCAGAACAACTACACGGTGAAGCTGTTCAGGGAAGGGGACGTGGAGATCGCCTCCACAGCGGGCCCCGCCATCGAACCCGGGCTCACCGGCGCAGCAGTGTTGAACTGGGCTCCCACCACCCAGGGGCCAACTTACGTTTATGGCAAGGTGATCCTGGCCGGCGACCAGAACAGCCTGAACGACCAGACCCCCAATCTGAACGTCGCTGTTCAGGCCCCCGGAACCTTGGCCTGGACGGTCGGGGACGGCACCCAGGATGCCCGTATGCCGCTTGACTTCTTCTATAAGAACAGCCTCCACGAGACCATTTATTATCAGAGCGAGCTTGGTTTCTACGGCATGATCACAGGGATTGCCCTGTATAATGATTTCACTTCCTCGGAGCTGGCTGCCGGCAAGCCGGTCAAGATCTGGATGGGCACCACCGCCCTGACCGATCTCAGCGCGGGCTGGATTCCCTCCACCCAGTTGACGGCCGTGTTTGATTCCACTGTGTCATTCCCCTCCGGAGAAAACATGATCAACATCACCCTCCCGGCGCCTTTCCTGTACCTGGAAGGCAACCTGGTCGTGATGTTTAACCGTCCGATGGATACGGGATACTTTGATTCCACAGATTATTTCAAATGCCAGACGGTCGGCACCAACCGAAGCAGGAACATCTACAGCGACTCCGCTACATACGATCCTGCCAATCCCCCGACCACCGGGGGAACCAACACCGGCCAGTTCGCCAAGACCACCTTCTTTGCCATTCCAGGCGGGGTGGGGCATCTGACCGGAACGGTTTACGGCGCCGGCAACCAGCCCCTGCCCAATGCCACCGTCCAAGTGGCCGGCAGCGGCGTGGGAACCACCAACGCCCAGGGCCAATACACAATCATGAATATCATTGCGGACACCTACCAGGTGACTGCCAGCCGTTACGGCTACCTGCCTCAGACCGTTACGGTGACGATCCCGGAAGACTCCACCGTCACCCAGAACTTCACCCTGACCCAGATGCCGACCGTGACAGTGACCGGCACCATCGTGGGCAGCGACACCGGCACCGGCCTGGCAGGCGCCACCATCGCCCTGACCGGCTATGAGGACTACACCGCCACCGCCAACGCCCAGGGCGTGTTCACCATCCCCGGCGTTTACACCAACCAGACCTACGGCTACATGGCCAACGCGCCCAATTACCAGAACCTGACCGGCACCGTCATTGTGGGAACCTCTGATGTCAACATGGGCAACGTTGTACTTGCCGAGATCGCCTACACGCCGCGCAACGTAGCAGCGGCGGAAGCTGTCGACCACGCCAGCGTGACCCTCACCTGGCTGGCTCCCGACCCCAACGCGGTGGACGTTACGGAAAGCTTCGAAAATGAGATCTTTCCCCCCGCGGACTGGACCCGCATCGTCACCAACAACGGCCCCATGAATTCCAGCGGCGTCTATCCGACCTGGTGCCGCTTCGGGACTGTCGTGAGCGGCACAACTACGGTCATTCCCAGCGCTGGCAGCTGGCAGTGCGGATTCTGGTGGGATTACAACCATCAGGACGAATGGCTGATCACGCCGCAGTTCAACTGCCCGCAGGGCGCTTCCCTGACCTTCGATTCCTTCTATTTCAGGGGCTCGACCAACGGCGACCATTACTATGTTAAAGCCACCAACAACAACGGCACTGATTGGACGGTGCTCTGGGACGCCTCCACCCTGGCCGGCGGCTGGAGCAACTATGAAGCCCCGATCGTCATCGATCTGTCCGCCTTTGCCGGACAGCAGATCAAGCTGGCCTGGCATGCCGACGACCCCAACACCACCAACGACGGCATGTGGTACAACTGGTTCATTGATAATGTCGTAATAGCTTCCGCTGTGCGCACGGTACGCTTCTCCGCCGACGATATGAGTGTCAGGTCAGTCGTTCCGGAAAGCAAAGCCGCGCCGCTCGCGGGCGCTTCAACTCTGCCCTTCTCGCGCAGAGGGGAGCAGGTGGAAAGCGGATCCAGGGCTGTGGATACCATGGCAGAAGAGGGTCGGAGATCTTCCCGCTCCCTGCAGGGCTACAAGGTCTGGCGACTGGTGCAGGGCCAGGAACAGAATGAATCGACCTGGACCCTGCTGACTCCCGCTATGATCACTGACCTGACTGTGACCGACAACGGCTGGGCCGCCCTGGCCACCGGCACCTACAAGTGGGCTGTAAAAGCCATCTACACAGGTGACGTATTCTCCCTGGGCGTGTTTTCCAACGCCATCACCAAGACGCCGGTGCCCATGGGTACACTGGCCGGTTTTGTCAGGAACCTGAACAACCTGCCGATCATGGGCGCCACCATCGCGGCCGGAGCATTCACAACGACGACCAGCGCCAATGGCTCTTACACGATGCAGGTCGCCACCGGCACTTATGCCGTGACCTGCTCCGCCCCCGGCTACCAATCGCAGACGGCGGAGAATATCGTGATCACCGAGGGCCAGATCACTCCCTGCAACTTCCTGCTCACGGTCGGAAACGAGGATGAGGTCATGATCACCCAGACCTCCCTCCGGGGCAATCACCCCAATCCGTTCCGGCAGCAGACCACGATCAGTTACGACGTGCGGGACAAAGCCCCGGTCAGGATCGCAATCTATAACACCCGCGGCCAGCTGGTCAG
>JAXDBS010000010.1:0-13763 GCA_034678545.1 Cloacimonadaceae bacterium (SeqCode)
GCGGCCAGCTGGTCAGAACCCTGGTGGACGCGCAGATGGCCAAGGGCCGACATGAAGCTGTTTGGGACGGCACTGACGACAACGGCAAACCCGTCGCCAGCGGCGTTTACCAATACCGCATGCAGGCCGGGGATTACCAAGCCGTCCGGCGCATGATGCTGTTGAAATAACTGGTCGGGCTGTCAGCTCTTAGAATACGGAGCCAGCCTGCTGAACTTACAGCCGCGCCCCGGCGGCTGAGATGACAATGACAGGCAGGGGCCAGCCGCCTCTGCCTGTTTTTTAACTGTTACATGCATGGAGTTTTGCGTGATTAAAAAGATCCTGTCCCTGCTTATCCTCGCCCTCGCAGCCGCCTGGGCAGTTGCCTCCACCCTGACGGACAATCTGGAGACTGAGCTGAATGCCGCCTCCAGTGATTCCACCGCCCTGGCCATCATCCATAAATACGCCGCTCAAGCTAGTGATTTGGAAGACCTGCGCACCCTGCAGAACTACTGGATGCAGCTTGATCCGGAAGGCTGCCGGCAGCATTTTGCCGACTTGAAAAAAAGCCATCCCCAAGACAAAAACTATATCTACCTTTGGGCCCGGTTCCTGGATGATCCCAAGCTGCAGGCCAAGACGGCGCGCTCCCTGATCAAAAAGCATCCCGGTTTTGAATACGGCTACCGCCTGCTGCTCGGCAACTACGCCGTCCAGCTGTTTGCCGCGCCCCAAAAGGATCAGTCCGGCTCCGGCCGGTTGGCCAAAAATTATAAAAAAGATAAAAAGATCTTTTCCCGCTACGTGGAAAAATTCCCTGCCAGCGAAAACGCGCTCTATCTCAAAGTTCAGCAGCTGGTCTGGGAAAAGCAGGTGCAGGAAGCCAATAAAATGGTGGCCCGGGCTGTGGAACTGGACGCCTCCTGGCTGAGTTGGCAGTTCTACACCGATTTTTATCTGAAGACAGGCCAGCTTGACCTGCTGGCTGCCTATTTCCGCCGCCTGGTGGACACCTCCGCCGAAACCGCCTCCCTCTCCGCCGATGAAAAGGAAGGCCTGGCGGAAACCTACTATCTGCACACCCTCCTTATGGGGGAAGTCTATCAGCCCTTCTTTGACTATTTCACCAACAACCCCTCCGCCCTCCAGCGCGCCGACAACCAGAAGCTGTTCCTGTCCGCCTGCGCTGAACGCGGCGAAACCGACCGCGCCTATGAACTCATAGACCGGGTGTTATCTTTGCCCAATAACCTTTACAAATGGTGCCTCGACAGCGAGGACATGGCCTGGCTGCTCGAAGACCCGCGCTGGACTTCCCGGCAGGAATTCTATCAGCAGGTCTGGGATGCCGGCAGCGGCAAGCGCCGGCTGGACGCCCTCGCCGACAAGCTCAACAAGCCCGCCCCGCTCTGGGAACTCAAGGACAAGGATGGCAGCCTGGTCCGCCTGCTGGATCTGAGGGGCAGCGTGATTGTCCTGGATTTCTGGGCCACCTGGTGCGGACCCTGCCGGCAGGCCATGCCCGCCCTCGACACCTGGATGCGGACGAAAATGCCCGCAGGGGTAAAGGTCTTCAGCATCAATGTCTGGGAGCGCGAGCCTGACCAGGCAGCCGTATACATGGAGGAACAGGGCTTCGCCATGACCCTGCTCTACGGCACTGAAAACATCTCCGCCGACTACGGCTTCGACGGCATACCCTACATCTGCGTGATCGACAAGCTGGGCAACATCCAATACGAAGCCAAAGGCTATTCCCCCGACCTGGAGGAAAATCTCTCCTTCTGGGTGGAGGACCTGCAATAGGCATGGGGCGGAGCCCCATACCTTTAAGGGGTGGCGGGCGGGAATGGATACGACTGGGTCCCGTCCTTCGGCGGGAAGATAACAAGTGGAATCCAATCTTCAATCAGTAGGCGGATGTGTATATCCATCCTTCCCGCAATATCATGTCAGCTAAGCAGATGCATACTATACTTCCCTTTTTTACCTTATCCTCCCCTGCTTGCAAAAGTTAATCATATATATGTCAAAAGCATGGTAAAAATATATTAAATGCACTTTATAATACATTTACCATACATTTGATATACAGTTGATATACAGTTGGTCTGCTATTGATAATGGGAGTATTCCCGTCCTGAAATAGGTTGACTAAAAAGCCTGAAGCAATGAGGATGAAAAAGAGAAAGACGAGACCACAACTAAGATACAGCGGAACGATCATGGGATGGTAACGGAAGAGACCGAATCAGGCGCAATGAATTCAGCGCAAGCCTGCGGCATAACTGCCGGAAACATGGGACTGTCTTTAGTTTCAAAAGCTAAAAAAGGAGGATCTCGTGAAGAGGCCCAAAGTCGTGCTCTACGTCTGTGCATCTGTGGATGGCAGGATCACCCTGGGCACGAATTCCACCATGTTTGATTCCTACAGGCATCCGGAACTGTATGGCATGCTGTGCCCAGAGGAAGAATGGGAAAGTTTTACCAAAGCGATAATCGAGATCTATAAACCGGATATGTTTATGGAGGGGAGCAATATGTTGGTGGCGGAAAACGAAGAATTGGCAGAGCTTCCCGAATATCATGGAGACCTGGATCGGCTTTACGAGGATTGGCTGCCGGATGATGTCGTGAACCGGACGGGGAGGAAAACATGGACGTCGGTAGTGGATGGGCGGGGCAGATTCAGAAACGGCTACACAGCCGAATGCGATGATCCGGAAACTTACATGGTCCATTTGACTGCAGAAACAGCCCCTGCCGAGTATCTGGCGTTTTTACGCAGCCGCCATATACCATATCTTCTGGAGGGGAAAAATCAGGTGGATCTTCCCAGGATGCTCGAAAAAGTGAAAAGCAAACTCCAGGTGAAAACGATTGCCACAAGTTCCGGCGGCCGTCTCAGCGGCGCGTTGATTCGAGCTTCCCTGCTGGATGAGATCAATATTCTGCTAAGCCCGATCATTATAGGCGGCTTTTCGATTCCCACCCTGTTCTCGTCTCCGGAGCCGAACTGGCCGTCGATCATTCCCAACAGACTCACTCTCCTGGAAATGAAGAGCTTCAGGCATGACAAGCTTTGGCTTAGATATAAGGTTGTGCATGATTGATGATTTGCAGAGTTCAGGTCACTGTAATTGGAAGGACACATCCCGCCTGCAGCTCTCGGCGGTCCCAATCATTGTTTCTTTAATCCAAATGGCCTTGCTGATCCCTCCCGGAAATGCTTTATATTCCCCATTTGAAGTTTTCACTCACTCTGTGAAAAATCAGGTTGGCTTCGGGGGTTTTGACAGATTATCTTATGGATAAAAAAACGGTGGTTGCACCGCGCAAGGAGTAAATCAGCAACATGCTAAACGATAAAGTCAAACAGGAAGTGGCGCGCATTCTGGCCAATCTGAGCGGCCCGGTCACGCTCAAGTATTTCACCCAGGAAAACGAATGCGGGATGTGCAGAGAAACGCATGAACTGATGAAAGAGCTGACGGGTTTTTCTGACAAGCTCAGACTGGAAGTGCTGGATTTTGCCAAGGACTCCGAAGCAGTCAAACAATACGGGATAGAGCAGATCCCGGCGCTCGTGGTCGAGGATTCGAAGGATCGCGGGATCAGGTTTTACGGCATTCCGGCGGGGTATGAATTCTCCTCGCTGCTCAACGCGCTGCTGATGGTCTCCACCGGCATCGTCAAACTGTCCGATGAGACCAAAGCCTTTCTGGAAGGGCTCAAACAGCCGGTGCACCTGAAGGTGTTCGTGACGCCCACCTGCCCCTACTGCCCGCCGGCCGTGATGCTGGCCCACCAGCTCGCATATTACAGTGATCAGGTGAAAGCGGAGATGGTGGAGGTGAGCGAATTTCCCCACCTGGCGGTCAGGTATGGCGTGCAGGGCGTGCCCCGCACCGTGATCAACGAAAAGTGGTCAGTGGAAGGCTCGGCGCCGGAGCGCATGCTGGTCGCCAAGATCAGGGAAGCGCTCTGAACGCCGGTTTGAAGCCTGCCGGCGCAATTGCCGGGTACTGGTATTGAAGCAAAACAAAACTGATCAGGGGAGAAAGCGATGCCTGAACTGCCCGAAGTGGAAACCGTCCTGCGCGGACTGAAAAGAAAGATCGGGGGCTTGCCCATCTGCCAGCTGGATTCGCTGTACAACGGTACCGTGATCTATGACCCGGATACCGTGCAGCCGCTGTTCCCGGCCCCGGTGGAAAAATACGAGCGGCGCGGCAAATATATCATTCTGCACCTGGCCCGCGGCAACGCGCTGATCATCCATCTGCGCATGACGGGCAAGCTGATCTATACGGAAGAGGACAACGAGGAGGCACGGCACGTGCGCGCCCTGCTCAGCCTGACCGGCTGCGCCAGGGTGCTGTTTAACGATATCCGCACCTTCGGCAGGATCATCGTGGCGCCGGAGCATAAAATCAATGACTACCTGCCGAAACTGGGACCGGAGCCGCTGTCGGAGGAGTTTGACGCAAAGTATCTGAAGGCCGCCCTGCAAAAGAAATCGGCGCCCGTCAAGAACGTGCTGCTGGACCAGTCCGTGGTGGCTGGCCTGGGCAATATCTACGTCTGCGAGGTCCTCTTCCGGGCAAAAATCAACCCGGCGGCAAAGGCGTCCTCCTTATCGCTGCCGAAGCTGAAAGCGGTCGTTAAACACACGCAGGAAGTGCTGTCGGAAGCGATCGCCAAAAACGGCACCAGCGTATCGGACTACCGCCAGATAGATGACAAGACCGGCGAGTTCCAGAATTTTCTGCGGGTGTATCAGAAAGAGGCCTGTCCCAAGGGGCACGAGATCCGGCGTGTGAAGCAGGCGGGCAGGAGTACTTTTTACTGCCCTGTTTGCCAGAAGTGATCCGACGTCCTCGCGCAGATCGGGGCCCCCGGCAGACGCAGTCGGCTGGGGTGTTAGAAGGGGATCCGGTCTGTTTTTTATCTTTTCCCGCCCGCCGCCCCTTTTGGTATGGGGCTACGCCCCATGCCCCGGATCAAGTCATTTCTGCATATGCAGGGCCATGGCCTATTTTATTCTCCGGCATGAGTATACCGGAAAACAACAGATGAATAACTGCGCCACAAGGTCGCATCCAGTGCTGTCCCGTCTCTCTACGCGGGCAGTGAGCCGGCCTATTTTCATCCCCGTCATGAATGTGACGGTAAACGGCAGAAGAATATCTGAGCAGCAGGACGGCAACAAATAGAGAAGCCAGAGTCCGGTTTTCTGATGATTTGCATCTTGTTTGTGCAAGGACTTCGGACTCCAATGGGACAAATGCCGTATCTTCAGGAAGCCGGTCAGAAGGGGTCGTAGGGCGCAGCCCTACACGTTAAGGGTGGCGGGTGGGAATAGATTAGAATTAAATCTGTTTTCAAATAGAGATAATTATCAACTTTTTCCTGTTCCCTATATTGCCCCGTATCTGGTGATAACTTTTTTCCTTGTCATAATCAGCCTTTAGAATATCATATCATTTGAGTAGTAATTGTACATGGAGAAATCATGCAACCGATAAAGCTGAGAGAGAATATCTGGTGGGTGGGTGCGATAGACTGGGACCTGCGCTGTTTTCACAGTTACGGGATCCATCACGGCACCACCTACAACGCCTATCTCATCATGGATGAAAAGGTCGTGCTGATCGATAACGTGGATGACGCGCATTATGATGAAATGCTGGAGCGGATCAGCAGCCTGATCGATCCCGCCAAAATCGACATTGTGATCCAGAACCACGTTGAGATGGACCATTCGGGCAGCCTGCTGAAACTGATGAAACAGTATCCCAAGCTGGAAATATACACCAACGCCATGGCCGTCAAGGGTCTCAAGCTTCAGTTCAAAACCGGCTGGAAATTCCATGAAGTCAAAACCGGAGACACCCTCAACACCGGAAAGCGCAACCTGACCTTTGTCACCACGCCGATGGTGCATTGGCCAGACAACATGGTGACCTACTGCCCCGAGGAAAAGATCCTCTTTTCCAACGACGCCTTCGGGCAGCATGTCTGCTCCACGGAACGCTTTGATGAAAACTATCCGCTGGACCTGGCCCTGAACGAAGCGCAGAATTACTACGCCAACATAGTCATGCCCTACGGCAGCCAGGTTCAGAAAGCGCTGGAAGTCGTGAACAAGCTGGAGTTGGAGATCATCGCGCCCAGCCATGGCATCATCTGGAAGCAGCATATCCCTGAAATCCTCCGCCATTATCAGCTCTGGGCCAATAACGACACCGATCCCCGCAAGGCTGTCATCGTGTATGACACCATGTGGAAAAGCACCGGGAAACTGGCTTTTGCCATTGCCAATGCCTTTGAAAACCTGGGCATCGGGATCAGCCTGTTCAGCCTGAAAAACAGTATCAGATCAGACATCATGACCGAACTGCTGACCGCGCGCTACATCTGCGTGGGCTCTCCCACCATCAACAGCACCATCATGCCCGAGGTGGCTGGTTTCCTGTACTATCTCAAAGGGCTGGCACCCAAAAAACGGGTCGGGATGGCATTCGGCTCCTACGGCTGGGGCGGACAGAGCATTGACACCGTTCACCACCTGCTGGGCGACGAAAAGGAATGCTGCTTTGAGATGCTGGAACCGGTCCGCGTGCAGTATGTCCCGGACGAAGCGACTTTGAAAAACCTCACAAAAGAAACGGAAGATAACATAAAAAAACACATGGAGGAAAAATGATCAGCAAAAAACTGCAGGACGCAATCAACGAACAGATCAACCGGGAGCTTTATTCAGAGTATCTGTACAGCGCCATGAGTGCCTGGTTCGCCGGGCAAAACCTGGACGGCTTTGCCGCCTGGATGGAAGTCCAGGCCAGGGAAGAACACTCCCATGCCATGGGCTTTTACAAATACCTGCTGGAGCGCGGTGGGGAAGTCGAGCTCAAAGCCATCGCCAAACCGCCCAAAAAGTTCAAGGACGCCATGGACGCCTTCAAGCAGACATACGCCCACGAGCAGTACATCACCAAGTCCATCAACGACCTGATGGACCTCGGCATCAAGGAAAAAGACCACGCCTTCGTCAGCTTCCTGCACTGGTACGTGGACGAGCAGGTCGAGGAAGAGAACAACGACGAGACCATCATCGGCAAACTCAACCTGGTAAAGAATTCACCCCACGGCGTTTTCATGGTTGACCGCGAACTGGCGACGCGCACCTATACGCCGCCTGTGATCAGCGGAATTCAGCTGTTCTAAAAAAACGTAAGCACGTAATAAAAAAGGCTGCCTGGAAACGGGCAGCCTTTTATATTAGATAAAACCGGATGATTCTGGTGGACCTGCCGGCTGGAGCCAGCGTTGCTTACTGTTTCTGTTTTACCTTCAGCCTGAGCTGGGCGGTGGACTCGCGCAGGTACTGAGGTTCAAGTTGGGCGATGGCTGCGAAGTCATATACTTCGGGCCGGGGCTTCAGCTTTTTCAGGGAAAAAAGTCCGGCGGCCATGGGCAGATTCTGGTGGGGCAGGGCTTCCGCCACCTGCAGGCCTTTGGCCTGAAGCAGGGGTTTGATCCTGCCGGTCATGTTGCCCACCAGAAGGACAGGCTGATTGATCTGTTCAACCAGGGCCTCAGGCCTGATCACGCACGGGTTGATCAGGATTGCCAATTCCGGTGAATACAGGGCGGCGTAAAGTTCCTGCATCTTTGCGTCCTGCGCCACCAGGACGGGCAGGGCGCTGCCGTAACAATTAGCCGCCACCAGTTCCAGGGATGAATAGGTAATTAAAGGTATCTTGAGCCCGTAGGCAATGCCTTTGGCGGTGGCCAGTCCGATGCGCAGGCCGGTAAAGGAGCCGGGGCCGATCGTCACAACCAGACCCGACAGGTCTGCAGGCGTCAGGCCGCAGAATTTGACGGCGGCGTCCACCTGGGGCATCAGGGTCTCGGAATGGGTGATGTCGATGTTGAAATAGCACTGGTAGAGCAGGGTTCCGTCCTGCTCCAGGGCTATGGAACCGGAAGTCGAGCTGGTGTCAATCGCGAGCCATGGCATTATTTTACACCATAAAGGCACGAAGGCTCATGAAGAGGACAACACATTATTAATCTATTCCCGCCCGCCACCCTTAGAAGGTATAGCGCTGCGCGCTATGATGCCTAATGCGGCCAGTCGAGCATTCATACGATGTCATTAATGTCATGGCTTGCCATCAAGCCTTTATTCAGTGTTTTCTCTGTATTCCTTGGTAAAAGATCAGTTTCCCTGGCTGATCCACTCGTCGTAGAGGGTTTCAAATCTGAGCTTGTGCCCGGCCTCTTCGGAAGCGAGGCGGGCAAAGAGATTGGTCAGCTCGGGATCGGGAAACTTCCGGCTCATTTCCGTATAGAGCTTGTGGGACATCTCCTCACGCTTCATGGCCTTGATGAGGATATTGGGATAGGTCAGGTCCAGGTCTTCCACGTCAGAGACGAGGTATTCGCTGATCTGCAGGTTGGGCACCTGTTTGATCTGAAGTTCGGAAGGCTGCTGCACGCGCAGGTTTTCGATCACGATGATGTGACCCATTTCCATGCCTTCCAGTTCCTTCAGGAACTCCTTCTGGCCGGCAAATTGGGCATGCTGCTGCAGTTCGCGGTAGAACTGGACAGCTTCCTTTTCACGGGCGACGGCAAAATCCAGGATCTCGTTAAATTCCTGTATGGTCATTTAAACTCCGGTGTTTGATTACGTTGAAAGACGGTGCGGTTTTCTCTTAAGACAGAAAGCCGGATAACCCGCGCAGGGGTTACCCGGCCGCTATGAATGTTAATCTACGGGTTCGAACATATCTTTGCCGACGCCGCACTCGGGACAGGTCCAGTCCTCGGGCAGGTCTTCAAAGGGGATGTTGTCGTTGTCCGCGGGATCATAGATCCAGCCGCAGGCAAGGCATTGGTATTTTTGCATGGTCTCCTCCATTGATGTTAGTTCGGCTTCCACATCGTCCCGGATCGGGCTGTGAAGCATTGTGTTAAATCCGCGCATCAGTAGTTTTCCACGAACAGCTCAAAATAGGATTGGGGGTGTTTGCAACTGGGGCAGACGGCGGGCGGTGCCTCCCCCTCGTGAATGTAGCCGCACTCAAGGCATTTCCAGAACACCTTGCCGTCGCGCTTGAACACCCGCTGGTTTTTGATGTTGTCGATCAGTTTGCGGAAACGGACCTCGTGCCTGGCCTCGACCTTGGCTATCATGCGGAAGGTGGTGGCAATCTCAGTGAATCCTTCCTCTTCAGCCACATCGGCAAACATAGGGTAGAGCTCCGTCCATTCCTCCTTTTCACCGGCGGCGGCCCACTCCAGGTTGGCGACGGTGTCCTCCTCATTGAGGGCGGCGGGATAGGTGGCGGTGATGGTGATGGCGTCGCCCATGCAGCCGTTGCCTGTCAGGTGACGCAGAAAGGTCTTGGCGTGCATGCGCTCGTTTTCCGACGTTTCCATGAAGATGTTGCCGATCTGCTCATAGCCCTGCTTGCGGGCGACCTTGGCCGCGTAGGCGTAGCGGTTGCGGGCCTGGGATTCGCCGGCAAAGGCCTTAAGCAGGTTTTCCGATGTTCTGCTACCCTTGATGCTCATCCTCTACTCCCTCAGGCATTTTTCCAAAGTTTGTGCAGGTTGCAGTATTCACGGGCATAGAGAACCTTGCCTATCCCCACGGGGAAGACTGCCATCGGTTCCATGCCGGGTTTCAATTCAGCCCGCAGCACCATGTTATCCTTGGTGATGAGTTCGATGAAAGCGATGTAGTGCTTTTCCTCCATGGGATGGGGAACGCTGCCGACCTTGACGGTGACGCTATGCTCGTTGCCTTCCACGATTGGGACGTGTTTTTCCCGGGCCGCGTCTACGGAGTTTTCCTGCAGCAGCTGCATGGGTTCACCGCAACAGACCAGCGCTTCCGCTCCCGGAAACACCACTTCTGTAACGTTCCCACAGATGGCGCAATAATACAGTTGCCTGATTTGGGTCATATTTACCTCCAGTATTGTAAATTCCTCACAATTCCAAATAATAAACGCTTCACTCGTTTTGTCAATTAAAATTCTTCCGGATTTTCCTTGCCAAAAACACGGGTATCATTAAGTGTTACAATTATATTGTATATAGAGGTCGCTGCAAGATGAAACGATTGGCGCTGCTGGGCCTGCTGCTGTTAGTGATGGCGGGCTGCATTGATTACACGGAGGAGCTTTGGCTCAACAAGGACGGTTCCGGAAGGGCGGCCGTCAATGTCAGGGTAAAGACCAATTATCCCAATCCGCAGGAACTGAACAGCTACCAGGATATTGACGGCATCGAGCTGATCAGGAAGGAAATCAGCCGGGACGAGAAAAATAAATACACGTATTACAAAATAGAATTCCGTTTCAAATCGTTGGAAGCCTTCAACAAAATCAACACCCAGATCACCAACGCCGATTTCTCGGGCCGCATCAATCTGATCAGGATGAACGACGGAAGCCTTTCCCTGCAGCGCACGATTTCCCTGGGCAGCCTGCCCAGCGAAGGCGATGAGATCGAGCAGCTGATCCGCCAGCAGCCCCAGACGGATTCCCGGTGGACCTACATACTGCATCTGCCGGATTACAAAATCATAAAAGCCAATGCCGATCCAGCCAATATAGATGCCCTTAACGGCACGGTCAGGTGGGAATACCAGACCGCATTCCTCTGGAACAAATCGCAGACCATGACTGTCCAACTGAAGCCGAGGACAAAGCTACTGCCGCTGCTGATATTGGCAGTTGCGCTGCTTCTGCTGGTGATCCTTATCTGGCTGCTGCGGCATTTACCCGGCAACCGCTCCAAGCGCCATCCAGTCGAGCCTGAAACGGTCAAAACGGAATAACTGATCCAGATAAGGACAGATATCTTCTAATCTCAGGCATGGGCCTCATACCAGGAAAGGCCTGAGCCGGCCTCCACCTCCAGCCTGATCAACTGCCTGTGCTCCTCCGGCAGGGCGTTGGCCATGGCCGTTACAATGATCCCCCGCGCCCTGTCCAGAGCCTGTTTTTTTACTTCAAACACCAGCTCGTCGTGCACCTGCAGGATCATTTTGATCTCCGGATCGGTTCGGATCTGAGCGTAAATATCGATCATGGCCAGCTTGATCAGATCGGCCGCCGTGCCCTGGATAGGCATGTTGAGCGCCACCCGTTCCGCTTCGCTTTTCAGCCTCTGGTTTTGGCTGTTGATGTACTGCAGGTACAGCCTGCGCCCGAACAACGTCTCGCAATAGTGCTTCTGCCTGGCTGAAAGGTGGCATTCCAAAATGAACTGGCGCACCAATTCAAACTGGTCGAAGTAATGCCGGATGACCTCTTTCGCCTCCGCCTGCGAGATTCCCAGCTCCCGTGCCAGCTTGACCTGGCCCATGCCGTAGAGCAGGCCGAAGTTGATCACCTTGGCCCGGCGGCGCTCCTCCGGAGTCACATCCTGCAGAGGCTTGTTGTAGATATAGGCGGCGGTCTGCCTGTGGATGTCCACACTTTTAGCAAAGGCATCCAGCAGGTAGGGGTCCTTTGACATCAGGGCCAGCAGGCGCAGCTCGATCTGGGAATAATCCGCCGACAGGATGACGGAGCCCCTGTCCCCGGCGGTGAAGGCTTTGCGGATCTCGCGGCCCAGTTCGGTGCGGATGGGGATGTTTTGCAGATTGGGATTGCTGCTGGAGAGGCGGCCGGTGGAGGTGATGGTCTGGTTGAAGGAGGAATGGACCCTGCCGGTGCGGGGATTGATCATTTTGGGAAGGGCGGTGACGTAGGTGTTCTCCAGCTTGGACAACTGCCTGTAATCGATGATGCGGGCGGCGATCTCGGATTCGTCCGCCAGCTCTTCCAGCACGGTGCTGTCTGTGGAGACACCGGTCTTGGTCTTTTTACGGGCCGGCAGTTTCAGCTCTTCAAACAGCAGTTTGGCCAGCTGCTGCGTGCTGTTCAGGTTGAACTGGTAGCCAGCCAGTCCATATATCTTGTCCACAAGTTCCTTGAGCTGCCCGTTGATAAGCTGCGAGATCCCGCTTAGGACGCCGGTGTCTATGTGGACGCCGTTTTCCTCCAGGTTCTGCAGGACCGGCAGCAGGGGCAGTTCGATCTGCCGATAAACATTTTCCAGGCCCATGTAACTGAGTTTCTTATCATAGGCATGATGCAGACGCAGGGCGGCCCAGGCGTCCTCCGCCGAATAGAAGCAGGCTTTATCCGCATCCACCAGGTCAAAGGTGATCTGGTTTTTGCCCGTGCCGATCAGATCGGTGATGGGCTGCATCACGTAGCTGAGTTCGCTTAAAGCGCACTTATCGAGAGAATACTGGTTGGTGCCGGGATCCAGGATATAGGCCGCCAGCATGGTGTCGGAACAGGGATTGGCCAATTCCAGGCCGTGGCGTTTGAGAACGATGAAGTCGTATTTCAGGTTGTGGCCGACGATCGTTTTACCCCGCAGGGCCTTGCTCAACGCGGCCACGGAAGTTTCCACAGGCAGGTTCTGCGCCCCGGAGTGGGCCAGCGGGAGGTAATAGGCCTCCTCCGGATCCAGGCAGACAGAGATGCCGACCAGGTCCGCCAGCAGGGGATCGGTGGACGTGGTTTCGGTGTCCAGGCTGACCGGTTCCGCCTGCTCGATTTTGGCAGTCAGTGCTTCCAGGGCTTCCGGGGTGTTGACGAGGATGGCGTTGAATTTTTGGACGGTTGCGGCGGAGGCGGTTCTGGCTGACTGCAATTCCTGCGGAATCAGGCCTTCGCTGAACAGGTCGCCCTGGGCATAATCCGCTTCTCCGGAGTCTGCCACCGGAGTATCATCAGCTTTCCCCGACGCTGCTGAAACGGAGGTTGACTCGGCGCTCCCGGCTTCCCGGGATGCAGTTTGGGGCAGCATGGCCAGCAGCCTTTTCTTGAGGGTCGGCATTTCATATTCGTCCAGCAGCGGGGCTGCCCCGGCCAGGTCAACCGCCTGGAAATGCGTATCCTTAACGCTGGGGATCGGGATGGAGGCATCCAGCACCATTTGGGCCAGTTCTCGGGACAGGTAGGCGTTATCCTTTTCGACCAGCAGCTTGTCCCTGTATTTGGGAGCCACGGAGTCGAGACCGGCATAGATGGCATCCAGGTCTGGAAACTGCTTGAGCAAAGCTTCCGCCGCTTTGGGCCCGAGGCCTTTGACGCCAGGGATGTTATCGCTGCTGTCGCCCACGATGGCCAGGTAATCGACGAACTGCTCAGGCGCCACGCCGTATTTTTCCAGCACTCCCGCGCGGTCGATCATCCTGTCCTTCATGGGATCGTATAGCGTGATCCCGTCCTGCACCAGCTGCGAATAGTCCTTGTCGCCCGTGACGATGATGATCTCATATCTATCTTTCAGACGGGTGGCCAAGGTGGCCAGGATGTCATCCGCCTCCAGCCCGTCCTGCGAAATTTCCGGCAGGCCGATGTCGCTGAAAAAGCGTTTCACCGGTTCCACCTGGGCAGCCAGCTCATCCGGCATGGGCGGCCGGTTGGCCTTGTAGATCTCACTTTTCTCGTGCCGGAAGGTGGGTCCCTTGCGGTCGAAGGAAACAACGATGTGCCGGGGGGCAAACTTGTTCACAAAGCCGAGGAAGGAGCTGACCACCCCGAAAATGGCATTGGTGTTCATACCGCTGGAATTGATCAGCGGATTGCGGATGAAGGCATAGTAGGCCCGGTACAACAGGGCCGTGGCGTCGATCAGGTAAAGCCGTTCTTTATTCATAATCTCACCCTTTTTAGTATTATGCATTATGT
>JAXDBS010000011.1:0-9897 GCA_034678545.1 Cloacimonadaceae bacterium (SeqCode)
ATGGCGGTGGCCAGGATCTCCAACAGGGTAAATCCCTGTTCATTCCTGAGTCCGGCTATCATGCATTTCCTCCCCTCCGAACCGGTTACCGTCCTGCGACGGGAAAGAGACGTACTGTGTAAGCCCAGACACTTTTCTTAACCGGTTCCAAGATCCACTGCCCTTAGAATCCGGCCCCCGTGGCAAACATCTTGGGATTGTCCGCCAGTTCCTCTGCGATCGTTCTTTCCACCAAATTATTCATGACCAGATTGTAGAGAGACTGGTCTCTTGTCTGCATGCCTTCCTTGCTGCCCGCCTGGATCACGGACGGGATCTGATACGTCTTTTCTTCCCTGATCAGGTTGCGGACCGCGGCATTGGCAATCATGATCTCCACGGCTGGGACCCTCCCCTTGCCGTCCTTGGTCGGCAGCAATGTCTGCGACACCACTGCCTCCAGAGATTCGGACAGCATGGAGCGGATCTGCTGCTGCTGTTCCTTGGGAAACATGTCGATGATCCGGTCGATCGATTTGGTGCAGCTTCCCGTGTGCAGAGTGGCAAAGACGAGGTGACCGGTTTCTGCCGCCGTCAGCGCCAGGGAGACCGTTTCCAGGTCACGCATCTCACCCACCAGAATGACATCGGGATCTTCGCGCAGAGCTGAGCGCAGCGCCGCCGTGAACGACCAGGTGTCATGGCCCAGCTCGCGCTGGTTGATCAGGGAGTTTTTGCTTCTGTGCACAAACTCGATGGGGTCTTCGATGGTGATGATGTGGCAGGCGCGGTTGTCATTGATCGTGTCGATCATGGTGGCCAGGGTGGTGGATTTTCCGCTGCCTGTGGGTCCTGTGACCAGAATCAGCCCCTTTTCCTTGGTCGTCATTTTTTTGAGCACTTCGGGTAGATGCAGCTCCTCATATTGTTTGATCTCGTTGGGAATCACGCGGAAGGCGGCGGCAATGCCGTTGATCTGGTTAAAGGCGTTGACGCGGAATCTGACGTCATTGCTCAGTTTGGTTGAGAAGTCGATCTCCAGGTTGCGGGTGAACATCTCCTTCTGGGATTCGTTCATCACGCTGTAGACCAGGTTCTGCATCTCTTCCAAGGTAAGAATCGGCAGATTCAGCCGCTTCATTTTGCCGTTCACCCGCACCATGGGGTGAGATCCGGAGCTTACGTGCAGATCGGACGCCCCGGCTTCCGCCGTGAAGCGCAGTAAATCCTGTATGGTCAAATCTTCCTCCCGGGGAGATTACTCTGTGTCCTGTCCTCCGGTATCAGGGTTGGTGAAGGTCTCAATCCCGTAGCCATGAAATTTCTCGTCGTCCATATCATACCATACCTGCTTTCCGGCTCCCGAGGCAAACTCGTCGGTCGAAGTCGCAATATACTTCTTGGGGGGGTTGCCCACAACCTCAAAATCCCAGTGCTTCAGGGTGGCGTTCCCCACCTGCGCGTCCCTCAGCGCTTTTTCAATGGAGAAGCCTTCGGTGGTGGCATTGGTCTGAACATATACGTCATACGCCGTCCTGATGGCGCGAATGCCAGTCTGAGCCTCGGCCGAACGCGATTTCTCGACATAACGCAGATAGCGCGGCACCGCAAAGGCTGCCAGAATGGCGACAATGATCACCACGACCAGAATTTCGATCAGGGTGAACCCTTTCTGATTTTGCATTTTTCTCAGCATTTTATCCTCCTACAGGTAATAAATCTGTGGTTAATTGTATTGCACGTTGTGTGCCAATCCGGATCAAATTGTCTCTCCCCGGAACCTATAAACCATACATTTTTTCTCCGATTCCTGCCTCGCCAGCCATTGCCCGGCCGGCGCCGGCGTTTTTTTTTGCACTACATATTTCCGATCTGCCGCATCCAAGTTATGGCATAAAGATTTAATATTTCTCAAACTGACTTTTCGTCAATAAAAATATAAGGTATGCATTATGCCATTTCTCCGCAAAGCCGCAAACCCGCTCACCCGACAATTTCCTTGACGTCAGACTGACCGAAAAAGAAGTTGTTCCTGCTTAATCATTAATGCATCCAGAAGGAGAATTCAATGTGCCGCTATAAGTACATCGCCTTGATTCTGACCTGCCTTGCGCTGGTGACCACGCCAGTTTTTGCGGTCAAGAAAAAGAGTTCCTCCACCCCGCCCAAAAAGCAGGAAGCCAAAGCTCCGGAGATCAAGATCCCCCCCGAGGATATCCTGATCGAATACCAAGGCGGAATGGTCACCAAACAGGATTTGGAAAACCGGATCTCCAAGCTCCCGCCCCAGGTCCAGTCACGTTACAAGACTATCGAAGGCCAGACCACTCTGCTCAACGGCCTGGCCCAGGAAGAGGTCTTTTATCAGAAAGCCAGGGACCTGAATCTGCCCACCGACCCGGGAATCCTGGAAAAAACCGAAAACCTGAAGAAGCAATTTCTAGTTCAGGAATATTACAAGCGCAACATCACGGGCAAGGTCGAGCTTACCGAGACCGACAAGCAAGCCTGGTTTGAACAGCACAAAGCTGAATTCTATGTTCAGCCCTACATCACCATATTATACATCCAGCCGGAAGACGAGGCCCAGGCTGCCAAAGCCCTCAAGGACCTGAACAGGGGCAAGCCCTTCAAGCAGGTGTCGGACACCTATTCTATCCATACCTACGCCAAAAGCCTGGACGGCAAAATCAAGAACATCCGCCTAAACGGCAACCTCCCGGGCATCGGCAATGACCCGGAACTGGAAGAACTGATCAGAAACTCGCCCGTGGATACGCTCGCCTTCCTCGGACCCCAGAAAACCTCCACCGGCTGGAGCATCATCCAGATATTGGAAAAGATCGAGGGGCGCCAGCGCTCCTATCTGGAATGCGAAGCTGAAGTGGACCAGCGGTTGCGCCCCCAAAAGGAAAACGAGTTCTTCAACCAGCGCATGGAACAATTGGTCAGGGATTACAAAGTGGTGATCGATTCCACTCTCCTGACCCGGATCAATCTGCGCGAACCTGAAAAAAACAAGGATCTGGAAGAGCTCTTTGTGGCCACCGCACCGGAACAAAGCCTCTCTCTGACCGTCAAACAGCTCCTGGAGAGGCTGAACAAGATGTCTCCCCAGGAACAGACAATGTACACCAAGAGCGGCGGTGCCAGCGAAATCCTCAGAAACGAACTCAACCGCAATTTGATGACCCTGGATGCCTCCCGCGACAAGGCTTACGATGAATACCTGGCCCAAAACGACGATTACAGACAGAATCAGCGAGTCATTGTCCTGCAGGAAGCATACAGACGGCTGGTGGTGGAAACCGTGGAGGTCACTCCCGATGACATGCGCGCTTACTACGACACGCATCCCGAGCTGTTCACCACGCCTGCCTCCCGCAAGATTACCGCGGTCTGGTGTAAGGATGCCAAGACTGCCCGCAAAGCCCAAAAGAAATATGCCGCCGCTGCCCGGAAGAACAACCTGAAGGCCATGGAAGCCGTGATCACAAAATACTCCCTCAAGCCTGACCAGAAAAGCTTGGACAACATCTACAAAAACGGAATCATTCCCGGCATCGGACCTGACCAGCAGCTCAACGACCTGGTCTGGAACACGCCTCTCGGAGCGGTCAGCCCTGTCACCCAATCCGTCAAGAAGGATGTCCTTTTCTTCCATGTTTTGGAGGAGAAGCCCGCCACTGTCAAAAGCTACACCGAGGTGGAGCCCCGCCTCCAGTCACAGTTGAAGCGGGAAAAGGAAAAAATTCGCCTGGAAGAGGTCACGGAAGAACTCTACACCCAGTACAGCTTGAAAAAATACCCGGAAAAACTGCAGCTTAAGCTGTCCCCTGAAGAGCTCTTCAACCTGGCTGACGACTCCGCCCGCCAGCGCAAATTCCGCGACGCCATAGTCTATTATGACCAGATCATCAAGTTCTATCCCGACGGCAAGAACGACTCCAAGGCCCTCTTCATGAAAGCCTTCCTCACCTCCGAAGAGATCGGGGACAAGGAAGCCGGCCTGCTCCTCTTCAAGGAGTTTCTCAAAAACTTTCCCGACGACGAACTGCTGGATTCAGCCCAGTACATGGTTGACGAGTTGGAAGGGAAAAACCCCCTGCCCGAAGATCTGGCTCCCGACTCAGAACAGAACTGACGGGATTTTTGCCGAAAGATTACAATATAAAAAGCCGCGCCCTCGGGTGCGGCTTATTCTTTAGCCAATAAAATCATCTTGCATAAGCTGCCCTGAACAAAAAGCGCCGCTTGTCCTGGTCCACTGCAATGCAATACATTCCGCTTGCCACTGGCCGTCCGGCCTGATCCCTGCCGTTCCAGGTTATGGTGTGAGACCCCTTGGGCAGCATCGAGTCGCTCAGTTTACGGACCAATTGCCCCCTGATATTATAGACATTGATCCTGACCCGCATTTCTTTTTCCAGTTCGAATGCGATGCTGACCCCGCCCGGGTGCTGGCCGGGCAATACCCCGAACTGCCTTTGGTGCAGGGGTCCTTGTCCGTCAGGCTGCCTGGCCGGGGTGCGGGGAGCTTCACTTAGCAGTTCGGGATGTCTTTCCGCCTCCCCCTCGCCGTTCAGGATGACCAGTTCATACTGCTGCAACTGGTTTTCGTTTTCCTGCGGAACGCCGGTCCGGATGCCGCTGAAACCCTGGGCATTGATTTTATAGCTTAGTTTATAGCCGCTGCCCGCGCCCAGCGTGGGAGTGGAGCGGAAAGCATACAGCTTCTCTCCGTCGGACAGGATGAAATTCAGCACATTGAAGGGCTGGCTCATCTCCTCTTTGATCTTGGCCAGCGCTGCCTGCAGGCCGGCCCTGACATTGCCGCCCGCTTCCACGATATGGCACATCAGATAATGAAACAGAACCTCGCTGTCGATCCATTGACCGGGATTGGCGGCTCCGGCGTAATCGCTGTAATTGGGTTTATGGTTCTGAAACCAGAGCGGGTCCAAGCCGGCAGTCTCGTTGATCAGGAAACCCCGCAGCGTCTCGGTCGCATACCCGTTGTGCATGAAGGTGTAGGTTATCTTATTCAGATCCAGCCGGAAGGGATGGTTGCCAGGTGCGAAGGGGTTGGCTGTGGCGTTACGGGCGTGCGCAAGCACGATTCCGGACCGGATGCGCCCGGCCTGCAGCCGCGCCAGAAAAGCGTCGAACACATCTGCCGGATTGTTGCTCTCGAAGTAATGCCCGGTGTACCAGACCTGGTTTGCTTCCGCCGCGCTATGCACATGTTTGTACGCGTAATTGTCCGCTTTCAACTGGCTGGAGCCTCTTTCATAATAAATCAGGCCATACCCGTCGTCGTTCCTGCCTTCGGCTGAACTGCTGATCACATGGGCCAAATAATCGGCGGGATGGTTGAAATTGTCGTATAAAGCGGAATTCAGCGGCTGGCTGAAATCGGCAAACACCCTGTCCTGCCTGATTATGAGAGCGCTCATGTCGCAGGCCGGCAGAGCGGCCGCCAACAGCAGAAATGCACCCAGACAGAATAAGGTTCTCTTCATCATGGTTTTATTATTAGCACATCTTATGCCATGTCAAGCAGTAAATTTCTTGCCAGGATTCTCCCCCTTTCATTTTTGTGGTTTTGTTTTCACCGGGGGGCCATCCCCACCCGGTTAGTGACGGGAATTACTGAAATCAGGAAGAATGGAAATGTTCAGATTCACGCTGGAAGCTAAAAGCGGCCGGGCCAGGGCCGGGCTGATCAGGACCCCGCACGGCGATATCAATACGCCCGTCTTCATGCCGGTCGGGACGGTTGGCAGCGTCAAGGCCATGTCTCCGCACGAGTTGGAGGAGGGCCATGCTCAGATCATCCTGGGCAACACCTATCATTTATACATGCGCCCCGGGCACGAACTCATCCAAAGGGCCGGCGGCCTGCACAAGTTCATCTCCTGGGACAAACCAATTCTGACCGACAGCGGCGGCTTCCAGGTCATGAGCCTGGCCACCCTGCGCAAGATCACCAAAGAGGGAGTGAAGTTCCAGTCCCACATCGACGGCTCCTATCACCTCTTCACCCCGGAAAAGGTGGTTGAAATCCAGGAAGCGCTGGGCGCGGACATAATCATGAGCTTTGACGAATGCCCGCCCTATCCTGCCGAAAGGGAATATGTGGAAAAGAGCCTCAAACTCACCCTGAACTGGGCTGCCCGTGGCAGGGAAGCCTTTACCAATCATAAAAAACAGGCCCTCTTCGGCATCGTCCAGGGCGGCGTTTATGAAGACCTGCGCGAAAAAAGCGCGTTGAAGCTGATGGAAATGGACTTCGACGGCTACAGCATCGGCGGCCTGGCCGTGGGCGAACCCAAGGCCGACATGTTCAGGATCACCCAATTCCTCAATCCCATCCTGCCCCAGGACAAGCCCCGCTACCTGATGGGCGTCGGCACACCCACTGACTTGTTGAACAGCATCGCCCGCGGAATGGATATGTTTGACTGCGTGATGCCCACCCGCAACGCCCGCAAAGGCAGCATCTTCACCCGCTACGGCAAAATGATAATCAAGGCAGCCCGTTACAAAGATGATTTTTCACCCATCGACCCACTGTGCCAATGCTACACCTGCCGCCACTTCTCCCGTGCCTATATCCGCCACCTCATCACCATGAACGAAATTCTGGGCATGCGCCTGACCACCATCCACAGCCTCTTCTTCTACCAGGAACTGATGCAGCAGGTCCGTCAGGCCATCCTGGAAGACCGCTACGAATCCTATCTGAACAGCATGCTGCCCGTTTTGGACCGGATAACCGAGTAAGTTTTCCCGGTCATCTATTCCTGTCTGTACGTATCCTTCTGTTTTCTAAAAATTTTCATTGACATCTGAATGAACTTCATAATAGAAGTAATATATCTTAAAGCAGGGAGGACAAGCCATGAAAAAACATATTTGGATTCTGCTGATTGTGCTGCTCCCGGTTTTTCTGTTGGGCAGCATTCCGGATTTTTATTCATTGTTCAATTTCTTGTACAAACCCCGGGCTTTCGGTCCGGACCGCACCTGGCGCTTGAATCAGTATTTGCTGGAGGATTATGAAGATAATGCCTGGGAATACGACTTAAAAGCCATTTACGTTTATAACCAAACTTTTCCTACGAGGATAGACACGCTGAAAATGTACTTCTATAATTCAACTGACCAGTCCTGGGTTCTGGGAGTCAGGCTTGACTACACTTATGCTGCCAATCATGATGACTTGATGCAAGTGGATTACATCTATATCATTAGCGGCAATGAGATGCCCGTATTCAGGTATGAAATGGAGTACAACAGCCAGCACCGGCTGATCCTGACAACGGTTAACAGTTATAATTTTGCCGCTGGCATCTGGTCGCTCATGATGTGGATGAAAATGTTCTACAATACCAATTCGCTCAATTCCATGGTTGGATATGTGGCTGCCGATGAAGAACCGCAGCAGTGGACGCACAATGCTTTCACCAATGACGGGCAGGGCCGGCCTGCTTATACCGTTTCTGAGGTCTCGGCTGATTCAGTTAGCTGGGTCAACGACAACCGCACTGAATACACCTACCATCCCAATGACACTTCCACCGGAGAGGACTACATTGAGGGCATGAAACACATGTTCTTTACTTATGAATCTGCTGGAGCCGGTTTCACCATGGGAAATGCGATGTTGTCCGAAACAACGGATTATAACTGGAACAACAGCTGGGAAAATGACTGGTTAGATGTTTACACCTACGATGGCCAAAACAGGCTGATTGAACAGGTGGAATACACCTGGGCCGGGTATTGGGAAAGCTATGAACGATACCAGTATTCCTACGATGCGAACAACAACCTGCATCAGAGCCTGAAAACGGAATGGAACGGTATGGACTGGCATAATTCTCAGAGATATACATACACCTGGGGTTTGGACACAGCCATTGATGACGATGTGATACCGTCCATTGCAGGTATCAGGCTGCAACCCTCCCCTAATCCCTTCAGTTCGGATGTCAGCATCAGAATTATGTCTAAGACCAGTCAGCCGGTTGAACTGAACATATATAATGTCAGGGGCCAGTTAATCAGGACATTGCAAGCCCGGGCCAACGTCCCTCTTGCCTGGGACGGCAGGGATGAGGCAGGCAGGATGGCCGCCAGTGGCATTTATCTGCTCCGCGCGGTTTGCGGAAAAGAGTCAGATGCAGCGATGATCTTAAAGCTCAGATAAAGTTGAGAAATAAAGGATTGTGTATTATGCGCAGGCAATTACGCCTGCGTTTTTTTATTGACAGGCTGAATGGGCATCATTAAATGTAGTTTATCAAGGTTCAGAAAGGAGATCACACCTATGAAGCCATTCATGATGATCCTATTGGGTTTGCTCATCCCTCTCCTGCTGATGGGCGATCTTGTCTCCGACAATCCCTTTGCCAGATTTGACCAGGCTGCGGCCCTGCGCTCAGCCGGCCGCCCCTGGCGGCTGAACCAGGTGCTGGAGGAGCATTACTATCTCAACCAGTGGATGGTGTACGGACGGTTCGATTACTGCTATGACCATGACCTCACGACCCGGCTGGACTCCGTGGTGTTCAGCATCTGGGGCGGCGGCAATCCCAACGACTTCACCCCGGCCCAGACCATTCATTATACCTACGATGGAACCAACGAGTATGTCTCCACCGCCCTGCTGACCATGAACATGGGCACCATGATCTATCCCATGCAGAGGGGAACGTACACCTATGACAGCCAGCACCGTCTCATTATGCTGCTGGTGGAATGGAACAGCAGCATGATGGATCCGCAATGGTCCACCACCCGCTGGACTAAGATTTCCTACGTGAACAATGCCGATTATACCGTCTGCAATTATACGGCCGCCAACAGCACCGATCCCCAGATGTGGGAAAGGCAGTCCTTCACCTGGGACGCGCAGGGCCGTGTCCTGACCGAGTTGTCCCAAGCCTCGCCCGATTCCGTGAACTGGACCAACCACTCTCTGATCAGCCGCACCTTTCACCCGGACGACAATACCACCGGCGATATCTTTGTCCACAACCTCACCCAGTGGTTGCCCTTCGAGACCATGGGCTATGATTTCCTGTTCAACGGGTCTGGAACCATGTTCGGCCTGGCCAGCCAGGAAATCGAACAGGAATGGGACGCTGCGGACTGGGTCAACGCTTCCCTCCGCCAGTACACCTACAACGGCTTCCTTAAATTGAGCCAGGCTCTGGAACAAAGCTGGAATCCTGGATCCTCCGGCTGGATGGATTACCTCAGCTACGATTACACTTATTACGACAACCAGAACCTGCGCTATGAGACGCACAGCGAATTCAATACCATAAACCTGGAATGGGACCCCCATTACCGCTATACCTGCACCTGGGGCAACGCCACCGCCAACGCCGATGACAACGCCTCCGCTGTCATTGCGCAGCACCTTACGGTCTCACCCAATCCTTTTTCCGGTCAGGTCACATTGTGCCTGCCCGGCAGGGTTTCACAGCCGGTTAAGCTTGCCATCTATAACAACAAAGGGCAGTTGGTCAAAACCCTTGATGCTAAAACCAATCTTGGCTGCAACTGGGATGGAAAAGATGCCCGCGGCGGCATCGCGGCTGACGGGGTTTACTTGATCAAGGCTGTGACTCCCGAAGCTGTAATTACCGGTAAGGTCCTGAAGCTGAAATAAGATTATCGGCCCTTAACAGAAAAAACGCAGGCTTCAGGCCTGCGTTTTTTTATGTGTGGATGATCTATCAGGCTTTCCTGACGGCGCGCCAGGTTTGCAAATCGGGTATTTTCACGAAGCCGGCCCGTTCATACAGATGGGCTCCAGACTGTGTGTGGGAATACAGGAATAAATGGTTGTCCGTGGTTTCCCTGTTGTATTTGATCAGGTGCGCCAGCAGCGATCCGGAATAG
>JAXDBS010000012.1:0-3698 GCA_034678545.1 Cloacimonadaceae bacterium (SeqCode)
AACACAGAAAAACAGACCAGCAGTTTTATGCAAGCAAAATTATCAGACTTGGCGGAAAGGGTCAGCAGAGGCATGAGCAGACCGGTGGCCAAGTTCAACCGTGACATGCTGTTTGGCATTTGCGGCAGCGGAACGGCGTCGGTTCACAAAATTGCCCAGAACATTCTGGACGGAGTCTCCACCAAGAAAACCAGCGAGCGTTTATACCGGAATCTGGGCAGGGCAGGTTTGGATGGCCAATTACGGGAAGCATTGATGGATATAGTCTGCCCCAAGCTCAAGTCAGACTCCCTGATCATCGTTGACGAGAGCGACATCGAGAAGCCTTACGCGCGCAAGATGGAAGGCTGCAAGCTGGTGCACAATGGCAGCAAAGCTGAACAAACCAGAGGTTACAACCTCCTGAACATCCTGGCCTGCCTGGAGAATGACCAGGGCTATCAGCTGCTGCCAGTTAGCAGTGACCTGATCTCCACCGATTTGGAACTGGATTCCCTCAAACAACTGATGCATGACCGCCTGATCGATATCAACATCAAGTGCAAGGGCCGGGGCTTGTTTGTCTTTGACCGCGGCTACGATGACCGCAAAACGATCGGCTTTCTGGTGGAGAATGGCATGCGCTTCATCATCCGCGGCGTCGGGAAAAGAAACATCCGGGAAGGCATGACTGAGGTGAATTTCAAGCAAGCAATGAAGAGCCTGGACCTTGCCTGGGAGCTACCGGGTTTAAAGCCGGGAGAGAAGCTCAGATGCGGCACGCGGCGGATCGGAGTTCGCACCGATGATCATCCCTCCGCCAAAGCCAATGGGGTTGAAGCCAGCCTGGTGGTGTGTCGCAGGTTCAAAAAAAGCAGGCAAAAGGGAAAGGAATTCTATCTGATCTGTGACTTCGCTGATCCCGGCCTGTCGGAACTGGAAATCATCCAACGGGCAGTCTGCGCTTACCATAAACGCTGGAAGATCGAAGAAGTGCACCGGCAGATGAAACAAGACCTGCAGTGGGAGAAAATGCGCCTGGCCAGCTACCTAAAACTGAAGAACCTCAATATGTTGATGACCATCTCTCTGTACTTCGTCTATTCTTGCAAGGACATGATCGAAAAGATCGCGGAGGCCTTCCCCAAGATCATCTGCTTCAGAACCAAGGACTGGGGCAAATTGCACCAGTTCGTTTACTACAGGCTCTGCCAAGTGATCAGAATCTGCCTGCAACGCGTCACCCACTACAACAAGTCACCATATAGAGCCGATCTGATCGAACCATGGCAAATGAAAATCAGGCTGGTATAAAAAAATGGGGGAATGCCAGGATTATTTTTCTTGACACATTTTACAATACCACGATAATGTGGCCCAGTTAAAACCAGTCTTATGGAGGTAAAAATGAAGACGGTTAAAAGCTTGGTTTTGTTTTGTGTACTGCTCTGCGGAGCGGCGGTTTTAGGTGCGCGGGGGCCCCACTGGCTGTGGGCGCGTGGCGCGGGAGGAACTGGCAATGATGAAGGCTATTCCATAGCGATTGACAGCCAGGGCAACCAGTATGTGACAGGGACGTTTGAAGGCACCGTCAGTTTCGGCAGCCATACATTCACGTCAAACGGAAACTATGATATCTTTGTTGCCAAGCTGGACCCCAACGGCAACTGGCTCTGGGTGGTCCAGGTGGGAGGGACAGGGCCTGATTGGGGAGCTGGCATCACCTTGGACGGAGCGGGCAGTGCCTACGTGACCGGGAGTTTTCGAGGCACAGTCAGTTTCGGCAGCCACACCATTACGGCGTATGTCAATTACAATGATATCTTTGTTGCCAAGCTGGACTCCAACGGCAACTGGCTCTGGGCGGCCAAGGCAAGTGGGGAGTACACTGAATATGGAGCTAGCATCGCCGTGGATGGCTGGGGCAATACCTATGTGACCGGGATGTTTGACAGTACAATCACTTTTGACAGACATACCATGACAACAAACGGAGCCAGAGATATATTTATCGCCAAACTGAGTCCCTCCGGCACCTGGCTCTGGGCTGTTAATGCGGGAGGAGGAAGCTCGGATGAGGGATATGACATCGACGTGGACGTAGAGGATAACGCCTTTGTGGCCGGGTATTTTAATGGAACGGCCACATTCGGTAGCCAGACCCTGACGGCAGGCGGAGGATCTGATATCTTTGTCGCCAAGCTGAACTCGAACGGCAACTGGCTCTGGGCGGTCCAGGCAGGAGGAACAGCGGATGACAGGGGACATGGCATTGCCTTGGATGGCTCGGGCAACGCCTGGGTGACTGGGATTTTTTGCCTCGCCGCCAGTTTCGGCAGCCACACCTTGACAGCAACCTCATACGGTGATATTTTTGTTGCAAAGCTGGATCCCTCCGGTAACTGGCTCTGGGCTGCCCAGGCGGGAGGAACCAAGGATGACAGGGGACATGGCATCGCCTTGGATGGCTCTGGCAACGCTTATGTGACCGGATATTTTAATCAAACCGCCAGTTTCGGCAGCCACAGCCTGTCAGTAAGTGGATACGACAGCGATATCTTCGTCGCCAAACTGGATCCCTCCGGCAACTGGCTCTGGGCTGTCAGAGCGGGAGGGACAAAACCGGATGTGGGATACAGAATCGCCGTGGATGGCTCGGACATCGCCTATGTGACCGGGTATTATAATAATACCGGCGCCACTTTTGGCAGCCATAGCCTGCCGCCAAATGGATATCGTGATATCTTTGTCGCCAAGCTCGGCATTCACCCGGGTGCAGGAATCCCCATAGCCCCGCAAAACCTGAGCATTACAAGAAACGGCACGCATATCTTTCTGGATTGGGGTGACGTCACATTAGATCTGGCTGGCAATCCGGTGAACGTGAACCATTATCTGGTCTATTATTGCGCCACCGGTCCCGCAGGACCCTTCACGGTCTTTGGAGAGGATGGTTCGATCACACAATCGCAGTGGACGCATAGCAACGCGGCCTCGCTTTCGCCAGGCTTTTACTACGTTACGGCGGTGATTGCGGACTGAGAGGACGCGCAGAGACAGCCCGCAAGCTGCCAGCCGTTTTATCGCGCCAGAGCCTTTGCCTTTCGCCGCGTGAACGTCTCCTGGCCGTTAAGGCGCTTTCCTGTTTCCCAGTCGCGCCTCCCGTATGATGCCCGCATTTGATGCGAGGATCATACGGGAGGCGTGGGAGAGGGATAAACGAAGGCGCTAAGGGTGTGGCAGTCAGGACAGCACGGCGGCAGGCAGATATGGCGCTCTTTCAAATCAAATAGGTTAGCTTGTAGGGCGATATAAGGATAGCGAAGGAACGCAACTATGCTCTTCTTCTCCCTTGCTTGCATCTCTTAATCACTTCTTTATCACTTCTTAATCAAGCCTTAACAATTAAGAAGTGATTAACTAGTGATAAAGAAGTGATTAAGAGATGTTATAAGGAAGGGACTGGTGACTGCTGTCAGGAAAGTTTGCAACCATTACAAACTTCTTGACGAATAATGTTATCATCTATAGTGGGATTCGTCATTCCTGAATGCTGGGATGAATTATGTTAATTCTTTGTCAAACAATGAATAAAGACCTTTGCGTAATACCAAAGAGTCCAGCTTTCCAGGATCTACTTTGTAGTTATCCACAATTTTTTCAAATATTCTCAACATGAACCCTGAAAAAGCTCAGTTATCCACACATTTTGCGCTTTT
>JAXDBS010000013.1:0-7270 GCA_034678545.1 Cloacimonadaceae bacterium (SeqCode)
GGCGGCCAGCTGGTCCACGGTGGGGGGACACAGCCTGGCCTGGGCAAATTTCAGCACGGCGGCCATCAGTTCCTTATTATGGGACGCTATACACCCGATGCGTGCTCCACAAGCGCTGTAGCGTTTGGATACGCTGTCCACCAGGATGGCATTTTCCGTGAAGTCCCGCACGTGCATTATGCTGTAATGCTTCAGCCCGTCATATACGAACTCGCGGTATACTTCATCAGAAATGACGAACAGGTTGTGTTTCCTGGCTATCTCAGCCATCCTGTTGATTTCTGACTCAGTGTACACCGTTCCGGTGGGATTGCCCGGGTTGCACAGCAAAATTGCCCTGGTCCTGCTGCTGATCAGCGCTTCCAGTTTGGCGCTGTCGGGAAGGGCGAAACCGTTCTCCGCATAGGTAGTGACCGGTTTCAACTTGATGCTGGCCATCGTGGCAAAACCGTTATAATTGGTGTAAAAAGGTTCTGGTACGATTACCTCGTCACCTTCGTTGCAGACTACGGACAGAGCGAACACAATCCCCTCCGAGCCAGCAGTGGTCACTATGATCTCTTCTTCCTTCAGTTCGATGCGGTGCCTGGCATAGTATCTGACCAAACCCTGCCGGTAGGTGTCCAATCCTTGGGAAGGGCCATAGGCCAGCACTTTGTCGTTGAACCCGTGATAGGCGTCCAGCATGGCCTGAGGCGTTTCAATGTCAGGCTGCCCTATGTTCAGATGATACACTTTTACGCCCTCTTTTTTCGCCTGATTGGCATAGGGCATCAGTTTGCGGATCGGCGAGGCCTGGATCTCCAGAGCCCGGGTTGAAAGTTTCAGCATGACCTCTCCCCTTTTCTACCTGTTTATTTCTGTTGACCATTTTTTACGATGATTTAAAAAAGGCAAGTGAAAACTTCGAGAGGATTATCCATGCGTAAATTGATTGCTGCAATACTATTCTGCTCAGCCTCCCTGCTGGCAGCAGGAACTTACAATGTCAGAAACGCGAAACAGCTTTCTGACGCAGTTCAAAGCAAAGATGGCGATATCACAATAATCCTGGAAACCGGTGACTATGACCTTACTCCATTGGCTGTAACAGATTCCACTCTGGGCAATGCCGTATATCCCGACAGCATGATAACTGTTACGACCGGATTGCACATATTCGGCAAGACCCACATTAAGCTTATTGGAAAAGACCGCCGTACTACAGTTATCAGAACTAATGCCGGCTACGGTATCTTTATTGAGCACAGTTCCGATGTCCTGATCAAGGATCTGACCATTACGGACGGCATCCGAGACCAGGATCCCAATGCCACCAGCGGAGCCATAGTCGTAAAGCATTCTAAAACCGAGATCACAGGCTGCATCATCGAAAACAACCAGGGCGACTACAGTACAACTGTGGCCGGCATCATCGGCATTTGCGGCAGGGAAGGAGCTGACCTCAATATCCACAACAGTGTCATCAGGGATAACAGCTGGGACGGCATCGCGCTTTACAGAAAAGCCAAAGCCTGGATCAGTGACAACCTTATCTGTAATGGCAGGGGCGCTGGCATCGGCATCACCTGGGACTCCGAAGCAAATGTGGCCCACAATGTCATCCACCATTTCTGGAAAGGTATCGGGAGTTTTGGTACAGCGCAAGCTTTCGTGCATAACAATCTTGTCAGAGATGTACGGGGCTGGGGTGTCATCGCTTCAGGGCACAGCAGCATGCACTGCGAATTCAACGAGGTCCGGCGGGCCGGTAATGTCGGGATCGCTGTCTGGGACAGCACGGCAAGCATGCAGATCAACAATAATGTCATCTGCCTGTCCGGCCAGGAAAAACAATGGATTGCCCCACTGGTCGGGATTTGGGTCACTGCTGCCGCCGACTCCAGCCAGATCAGCGAAAATCTCTTGTGGGGCAATAAAGAAGCGGACATCGCTTTTGGCTTTACCGAACCCGGCCCCGATGGAGCTGAGTTTACCTTTGCCCGCGAGGAACTCCTCTTCGGTAATGGCTTTCTTCAAACTGGCTGGCCTTCTCTAAACACCGGGAACTATTACTCAGGCATGAATCTGGATCTCCTGAATCCCCAATTGGCAGAATCTCTCAGGAACTGGAAGGCGGGCATTTTCCAGTCAGCTATTTTTGCTGAACCTTGGTACTGGGACCCGGACAGCGAGCCCTTTCAGGATTAGACATGGAAGCTGTCATGCATGGAAAACGGCCTTTGAATAAAACCTTGTTTGCTGTCATTCTGGCCTTGCAGATTGCCATACTGGCCTGGCTGATTTATACTTTAATCAATTGCCCATGCAGACAGTATAAGTCTCTGGTCAACAAAACAAAAGCAGGAGTTGTATCTGTGGATTCCACCCAAGCGACCGTCTATTTTACTGATGATATCAGCCCCGCGGGGCTGGCAAAAGTGCTCGAGCCTTTTATGGACCGCCTGACCGGCAAGGTCGGCGTCAAGGTACATTTCGGCGAGGACGGCAACGCCTATTACATCAAACCTGATCTCTACAAAGACCTGGTTCTGAAACTGAACAGCACTCTCATAGAGACCAATGTCCTCTACCGCGGCAGGCGGCGGGAAACCGAGTCCCACCTTGCTTTGGCGAAGGAACACGGTTTCGGTTTTGCCCCCATCGATATCATCGACTCGGAAGGCGAAACCGTTATCCCCTATGACGGAGAACATTTTAAAGAAGTCTATACCGGCAGCCATCTGAATAATTATAACAGCTTGCTGATCCTGAGCCATTTCAAAGGGCACGGCAATGCAGGTTTTGGAGGAGCCATCAAGAACGTCGGCATGGGCTTGGCCGCCATTCCAGGCAAGATGGCAATGCACGCGGACAGCTACCCTCTCACCAATCCCTCCCGCTGCATCAAGTGCGGCAGGTGCACCACCCAATGCCCGACCGACGCCATCTCGCTCGATCCTCTGAAAATTGACAAATCCAAGTGCATCGCCTGCGGAAAGTGCATCGGTACCTGTCCTGCCGGCGCTTTGCGCATTCCCTGGGGCGCCACCGGTGAAAACGGCTTCCTGGAACGCCTGGCCGATTATGCCAAAGCCATTACCACAGGCCGCCAGGTCGTGTACGTTAATATACTGAAAAACATCTCTCCCGACTGTGACTGCATGAGCAGCGCCCGTAAACCCTTTGTCAAAGACATTGGCATCCTGGTCTCAGATGACATTCTGGCCATAGACATCGCCGGCTGCGACCTTGTGGACAAGGTCTACGGCAAACCGGACGCCTTTCTGCATGAGGATGATGTTTCAGGGCGTTATCTCCTCGAATACGGATACGCGATCGGACTCGGGAAATCAAATTACAAACTGGTTAGAAAGGACTGATGTTCGGGATGTACCACCTGCAGAATAAGCTTGACAATATAGGCACATTTCGGAGTTTAAATCAATAAAAAATAACGCATGCAGGGCAGAATGGACTTTAACTTCACGATCCAGTTCAGCCAATCCAGGTCATCCGAATACGACCGCGCCGCAGGCTTTGCCTCGGGCTTCGACAAGTTCACGCCCGTCGGGGCGGATTCGGAATTCAACCGCGTGGAAACCGATAATCATGAGGTTTTGGACAAGTTTGACCTGTTCCAGGAGTTGATGGCCACGATCGCGAACTGGAAGATCGCTAAGGTAATCTACCGTTCCTCCGTGGTCGAGCCCGCCGCCTTTTTCCAGAGTGTTAAAAACACGGCCGAATGTTATCAGGGATTTGCTCTGTCCAAGCACCAGACCGGCTATTGCCAGGAAGGAAAGGCGGACTGCTGGGGTTGCCGCCAGCTTTCAGGCATCGTCTTGCACCATGATGCCGCCCCTTTTGACGAGCGTTCCCGTTATTGGTACCGCTTCGGCGAGTTCACATCCAAATCCGTCTGGACAATCAACAAGGAAACCCTCACCCAAGCCCTGATCAACATCTCCGAGCTTAAGCGGGTGGATTTCTGCCCCATCTTCCAGTTTTCCTTTTTCCGCCGGCTGATCGCTGCCCTGCCCACGGCCATTGACGCTTCCGACACCGGCAAATGGGGCAAGGTCTATCTGGAAGAGACCGTTTCCGACGTCCGCCAGTGGAAGGCCATCAACATCTATCACAAGGTCTCCTCTGCTCCCGCTGACAAACCCCAAAGAATCCTGGTCAGGGACAAACCCTACCCCGCCAAACCCACGCCCAAACCGCCCCTGGGTGAAAAGCTGCGCCAGATTCCCGAAACCACTTTTGAAGACATTGGAGGCATCTCCGATATCATTCAATTGATCCGGGAAGTAATCGAGCTGCCCATCAAGCGGCCCGAACTCTATGACTACCTGGGCATCCGCCCCTACCGCGGCATCCTGCTCTGGGGCGAGCCCGGCAACGGCAAAACCCTGATCGCCAAAGCCATTGCCCACGAGGTCAAAGCCCACTTCATTCCCATCATCGGCCCCGACATCCTCAACAAGAGCTTCGGCGAATCGGAAAAGAACCTGCGCGCGATCTTCGGGGAAGCCAGCCGGCTGCAACCAGCTATCATCTTTTTTGATGAAATAGATTCCATCGCCCAATCCCGTCTGGCCGGAGAGACCACCAAATGGTACGCCACCGTGGTCAACCAGTTGCTCTCGCTTATGGACGGGATCAGGGAATTCGGTAATGTCACCGTGATCGCCTCCACCAACCGGCCCGACTTGCTCGATCCCGCCCTCATGCGCCAGGGCCGTTTCGATTACAAGCTGGAAGTCAAAAAACCCAACCTGCACGGCTGCCTGGAAGTCCTCCAGGTCGCCACCCGCGGCATGCCCCTGGCCGACGACGTGGATCTCTTCGCCCTGGCAGAGGCTGTGATCGGGCTATCCGCCGCAGAAATCACCTTTATCGCCAAGGAGGCCGCCCTCATCGCCCTGCGCCGGACCGTGGACGTTAATTCCATGATCAGCGGCGAAAAAGCTGACTTTGATCTCTCCCGCCTCTACGTCAAATGGTCTGATTTCATCAGTTCAGTGGTCATCCTTAAAAGAAACACCAAATACACCAACAAAACCTATTCTCTCAAAGGCTGAGCTGCCCAATTGTAATTTCGTGATCCCGCCATTTGCGGCATGCTGCCAATCTATTATGCTGCAATATGTTAGTACCTTAACGCCCCTTTCCTTCCCTGCTTGCACTACGGACCCATTACTTACCCATTACGGACTTTGTCCGTAATGGGTAAGTAATGCTATTAAGGGCGAAGGCAGGAACCGCTGTAACCCGGACGGGGTAAAATGCCGGCCAAAGCCAGGCTGCGGAAGGGATCCGGCAACAGGGAATCCGCCCTGCTGTTCCCTTCTTCAGGGATGGTAAAATTACACAACATCGGAGTTTTTATGTTCTCCAAGATTGCCATTGACAATTGAGGAGATCGGAAGAAGATAATACAAAATCCGTAACAGTAAGATGAAAAATAAGATGTACAAGGAGCAGATATGGCCAGGCCGGTGATCGGGATCAGCATGAACTACATGAAACTGGGGCAGCACCACCAGTTCCACATCCGGGGCAAATATATCGAGGCGGTCCATGATTACGGCGGGCTGCCTTTGCCCATTCCCTGCCTGCCGGACAGGGTCCTGCTGCGGCAGTACGTGGAGCGGATCGAAGGCCTGATCATCATCGGCGGCCAGGATTACCCGCCCTCCCTGTACGGCCAGGAGCCGCATCCCATGACTGAGATCATGCACGAACGGCGCTCCCGGGCAGATGTGATCCTGGTCGAGCTGATCCTGCAGACCTCCAAACCGGTGCTCGGCATCTGCGCCGGCATGCAGCTGCTCAACATCTGCCGGGGCGGCGGTCTGATCCAGCACCTGGACACGCTGGACAACCACTTCGGCGAAAAGTATCATGAGATCACGCTTTCCGGCAGCCGCTGGCTGTCCCGGATCGAGCCCGGAGGCAAGGTCACGGTCAATTCCAACCACCACCAGGGGATCGATCCCAAGCACGTGGGGAAGGGTTTTCAGGTTGTTGCAACTGCTGCAGACGGCATGATCGAAGCCATGGAACTGGAGGGTGAGCAAATGGTCCTGGCCATCCAGTGGCACCCGGAGCGGATGTCGGACCTGGAGCACCGGAGCAGGTTGTTTGGATTTTTTATCGGAACGGCGCGGGAACAAGGCTCTGAAAAAATCAATTGACGTGATGTCAGCACCGTTAAATGGTGTTACAAATTTAATCAAGGAATGATATGGACAAGTATGGAACTGTTTAAGATATGCCATTCCACCCCGCCCTACCCCAGCAGTTCAATCCAGATAAAAATAAATCACAGTCAAGATCACCAGGAGGTACAACCATGAGCAACAGCAAAACAATGGCCGATTTTCTGCAAAAGATCGAAGCCAGAAACCCGGGCCAGCCGGAATTCATCCAGGCCGTCAAGGAAGTGGTCGAAACCATTTGGGATGCGTATGAGGCAAATCCCGCCTACGTCAAAGCCAATATCATGGAACGGATCGTGGAGCCGGACCGCACTCTCATCTTCAGGATTCCCTGGATGGACGACAACGGCAACGTCCAAGTCAACCGGGGCTTCCGGGTCGAGTTCAACAACGCGATCGGGCCCTACAAGGGCGGACTGCGCTTCCACCCCAGCGTCAACCTGGGCATCCTCAAATTTTTGGGCTTTGAACAGATCTTCAAGAACAGCCTGACCACCATCCCCATGGGCGGCGGCAAAGGCGGCAGCGATTTCGATCCCAAGGGCAAGAGTGACAACGAAGTGATGCGCTTCTGCCAGTCCTTCATGCTGGAGCTGTTCCGCCTGATCGGCCCCATCACGGACGTCCCGGCCGGCGACATCGGCGTGAGGGCGCGCGAGATCGGATTCCTCTACGGCATGTACAAAAAGATCCGCAACGAGCACAGCGGCGTCCTCACCGGTAAAGGGCTGTCCTTCGGCGGCTCGCTGATCCGGCCCCAGGCCACGGGCTATGGCGCCGTCTATTTCGCCGAGGAGATGCTGAAGACCAGAAAACAGAGCTTTGAAGGCAAAAAAGTAGTCGTCTCCGGATCCGGCAACGTCTCCCAGTATGCTATCGCCAAGGTCAACCAGCTGGGCGGCACAGTCATCACCGCTTCCGACTCCAACGGCTACATAGTTGATCCCAACGGTATTAAGGGTGACAAATGGAATTACCTGCTGGAGCTGAAAAACGTCAAGCGCGGCCGCATCAAGGAATACGCAGAGCAATACAAGGCCGAGGGTGTAAAATACTTCGAGGGG
>JAXDBS010000014.1:0-43034 GCA_034678545.1 Cloacimonadaceae bacterium (SeqCode)
TCACGCTGTCGGCCGCGCCTGTGTTGCCGGGCTCGAAGGCCAGAGTGATCTGCCCGCCGTCGACGCCCGCGCTGACCGCTGCCAGCGGTTGCAGTTGCGTCCCGTTGACTTTGATGATGCGGTAGGAGCGTTCGCCGTCGCACACGTTGTTGGTTTGCAGGTCATACGGCTGGGTGGTCAGCGAGCCGCTGTTGTAATGCGTGTGCCCCCACAGTCCCAGGTCCAGTCCCAAAGCGCTCAGGCTGATCTGGTCCTGGTAATCGTAATGGTAAAAAAACACCTTGGTTTCCGCCTGCGTGGACGCCAGGTCCGCCTGCAGCCATTGCAACTGCGCTGCCGTGAAGCTGTCCGTGCCGTAAATCCCGGGCAGGTAGTCATCATAGCCGCCGGAATTGTTGTAGGCTTCCAGGCCCACGTAGTGCACGTTTCCGTAGTTGAAACTGTAATCCTGCGTATGGTAGGGCCAGGCGGGCGAGGGATTGTCCAGCCAACTCCAGCCGAAATTTTTCCACCAGTTGCGGCGCGACGTTCCGGCCGGCGGCGGCGTGGAGTCCCAGCCGCCGATGTCGTGGTTGCCCGACACCAGGTAGACAGGCACTTCCAGCTCGCCCAGCAGGCGCTTGGCCTTGGTGTATTGGCGGGCGCCGGTATAGTCCTCCAGTTCACCTTCGTTGACCAGATCGCCGGTCAGCAGCACAAATTCCGGCCTGATGATATTGAGGTCATTGATCACTTCCCGGAAATCGACCGTCTCCGACGAATCCGCGGGATCGTAGCCGGCGTCGGAGGAAAAGGCGTGGGTCGGCATGTGCACGTCCGTCACATGCGCGAAATAGTAATTCGTTTTGCGGGTGGGCAGCACCTGCACGCTGTGCCGGGTCCGGTCGCTGAGGCCGGCAGCCGCGACGTGCAGGTCATACAGCTCATTCACATTCACGGCGGGCACCTGCGCCGTCAGCACCCAGCGGGGCGGACTCGTTTCATAATCAGTGTTGGCCAGGGGCAGGCCGTAAGTCAGATTCCCCTTTTGCAGCCAGGCGGTCCAACCTGTGGTGGCGGGATCAGCCACGCATTCGATGTTGAAAGTCTCGCCCGGGACCACGATGGCGGGGATGTTGAGCAGCGGCCTCTGGATCACGGATAGGGTGTCCGGAGTCTCTGTGATTACTTCCGGAATGCTGTCGGCCGCCACGTCCGCCTCGAAGCGCGGATTGAGGCTGCGCGTGCTGTAGGAGTAATGCCCGATCCCCGTGACGGAGGAGAAGCTCGCCCCCAGTACAATCAGGCCGGACAGCCCGCTTTGATCGAACAGGTAGTCGTCTATGACAAGCTCGCCGCTGCCGTCATTCACTTTCCAGGCCCCGCTGCCGTTCAGCGTCTGGGTGCAGACGGCGTCCGCCACCCTGAACAGCACGCCCTCGTAAGCCTCCGCGTTCGCCTCCAGAGTGCTCACCTCCTCTGCGGGCGGCAGGGCGTTGCCTGTGCTTTCCACCTGGTAGTAAGCGATGCTGCGGAGCTCGGTCAGACCGTAATATTCATACACCTGCCCCGTCAATGTCAGCAGTGTCCCGGGTTCCGGGGAATGCGCGCTGTCATATACCAAAATGCCTTTCCAGGCGCCGCCTTCCGGCATGGAGATGAAGTAACCGCTGCCGCCTCCGTAACCGCTGGCAGTGACGATCCCCTGCGTGGTCACGGCCTGGTTGGCATAAGGGGACGGATAAGTGCCCGGACCTGCATTGGTTGTGTATTGAATCTCGTATATGGTGACCGCGCCAAGCCCTGTGGCCGTAAGCAGCGCTGCCAAAACGGTCAGTGAACCGATCAGAAACCTGAAGCCAATTTTCATGCTTTCCCTCATCTTTATTCCTTGTATTTCTATTTGCCGGATTTGTAAAGAGACATTTTCGCGGTCGTTAATTTTCCTGCCCCGCCCCTGCTTGCACTACGGACCCATTACGGACCCATTACGGACTTTATCCGTAATGGGTAAGTAATGCTTCCCGGGGCGAAGCAGGTGCCGGGATGCCTCCGGCCAAGGGCGGCAGGGAATTATCCGCCCCTTTCCCGCTTCAGCAGATAGCCGTTCAAGTTTGTTTTACAACGTGTGTTGTCTGTTCCCTACAATAATGTTCCTCTACCATTTGATACAACTTGATCAGGCGGTCATTTTCCTGTTCCCGGATGGGACAGCCGATCGCTAACGGGAGCCAATTCTTGGTCGCGGAAAGTGGTGACCGCCACCACTTTGAAGAAGGTCTGGCTGCTTTCGTCGGGCGTATAGGTAAAGGAATTGGTGTAAATAACGGCATCGGGCAGGGCGTTAAAATGATCCGGCCGTTCCGAGACAAAGACGCGGTAGGCATAAGCGCCCTCCACCGCCGGCCAGTTCAGGGTTATGTCGTCTCCGAAGCGTGCGATGGTGACTACGGGCGCTTCAAGTTCAGCCGGGACAGCCCCGCTGGCGAGGAATACGGTGACAGGGACGTTGGAAGTGAGGTATCCGGTGTCAGACGGGTTGGCGGGATCGTAGACCGTGGAGTTGTTGAACACAAAGCGGCTGCGGTCGGGCCCATAGACCGGAACGGTATAATGGAACCTCTCGTACTGCGAGTAGTAGGTTGCGTCCATGGGCCGGTTGACGCGGACGGCGAGGTTGGCGCCCGTGTAATTGAATACATAGGTGAAGGGGATAAAGATGTAGTTTTGGCCGGCGGGGAAATCCACGACTCCGTCAAACACGAGGGTGTAGTCGTTGAAATTGAGCCAGCTCGCCGTTTCATCGGCGGCGGAGGTATTTTTCACCCAGATTTTGACCGGCTTGTCCTCCAGGGCCTGGGAAAAATTGTTCAGGTAGCCGATCCCGACGAGGGAGCCGGAGGACATCTGCATTTCCTGCGCGGTGTAGATGGTTTCGCTGAGGCTGTTCTTGTATATAAAGGCCAGGGGCAGAGTGTAGTTGTGGGTGGTGCCCTGCAGGTCGCCGACCAGGGCCGTGTATGTGCCTGCTGGGTGAATCAGAACCGCGGTCGTATCGGTCACATCGTTGGCGGCATTCTGGTCGCCGCTCAGGATGACTTGTCCGTAAAGGTTGACGCTGCCTTCCAGGGGAGGCGTCCAGGACAGGGTGTAGGAAGCGCTGGCGTCATGGGCCAGGGGGTCTCCGGTGACGCTGAGCAAGGCCAGTTCCGTGGGGCCGGCTGCTGACATGAGCTTCAAAGTGTAATCGCTTTGAGTAACAGAGCCCCAGTTCCGCACCGTGATCATAAAATCGTTGGACTGGCCGGCAATGGCATAAGGCAAGCAGGTAAGTTCCACGGCCTTGAGGTCGTTGGGCACCAGTTGTTCCATCAGAATGGTGTCCAGGTACAGATAGGCGTAGGTGGCGGCATAAGTGGTGCGGAAAGCGATGTGGCTGTCCGTCCCTGCATAGTCTCCCAAGCCGAGACTGTACTGAGCATAGGTTTGGGTGGGGATAATGGTTTGCAGAGGATTGAAGGTAGATGGATCAGCCGGATCGGACATGGTCCCGACGCACAGAGTGATCCCGGAGGAAAGCGATCCCATCCGAGCCCAATAACTCAGCCGGATATTGCTGATACCGACTGTGACCTCGGGAGAAACCAGGTAGAGCTCGGCGTCAAGGTCGGAATGATTATGCATCCAGACGCAGTTTGGCTCGGTGTCAAATCCTCCGGCATAAGTCTGGACCGTTGCATAGGGGGTGTCAGATAAGATCAGCGGGTCCCAGCCCCAGGGCAGAGCAGGGGCGGTAACTCCGTCGAAGTTCTGGGCATAGGGCAGGGCATTGATGCGCGGGTCAACGCAGGTGCCGGAAATCTGGACCTGAAAGGGCGGCCTCAGGCCTGTGGTAAAGGAAACGCTGGCAGTATGGTCTCCGGCGGCGGCGGGCTGGTAGTTCACATTGATATGGCGGGTTTCATTCGGAGCCAATTGGACAGGAAATTCCGGCAGGTCTTCCAGAGAGAAATAGGCGCTGCCGGTAAAATCAACGCCTGTGACGGTCAGGGAGTCGCCGCCGGTATTGGCAAAGCAGATCTTTTGGGTGCGGACATAGTTGATCACCTGGGTACCGAACTTCAGGCTGTCAGGGGTGAAACTGAGTTGGGGCGCAGCAGGGACCTGACCCAAAGTAAATCTGGTATTGGGGTACGAGGCGCGTGAAGTGGCTGCAACAGCGGGATCTTCCGGATCGGGATTGATCGAGTCCGAATAGTAGGAAATCCCATGATATACACCTGTGGTTGGCGTGCACCGGAAATAGTAGGATGAACTGGGTGCATACCCGGGCGTGTTTTCATCGAAGGCGATGACGAGGTTGTCAGTCCGGTTGTAGATGAAGGGGATGTCGAGGATGATCTCCTTCCAGCCGATGCCGGCCGTGATATCCCAGGTTCCGTCATAGACCAGGGTCATGTCCTGCACAGGCAGCCAGGCGGCTCCTGCGGAGGGAAATTCACTTTGAGCAGTATGCCCCATCCAGATGCGGAAGTCTCTGGTATTGACCGGCGCTTCCGTGTTACCATACTCGTAGGCCAGCCGCTCGATGCGGTAACCGTCCGGATAATCGAACCAGCCGGCCGGATAGATCACCTGCGAATAGGTGTAACCGTAATATGGATAAACGGGGATGTAGGAGATGCTGGTGCCGGTCCCGATAATGATCCGGCTGGAGATCACGGCGGTCACTCCGATTTCGATGACGCTGGAGCCGGGATCGGTCTCGCCCAGGACGATGGTGCCGGAATAGGGGCCTTCTTCCAATGGCGCTGTAAAGGTATAGGGCAGGTAAAGCGTGTCCAGGGGCGGGATGGTGAAATTAAGTGAATCGCCAAAATCAAACTGGGGCGGCGCCAGTAATGAGAAAGAGAGCTGCGTGTCGCCGCGGTTCCAGACCATGAGGTTGTCCCCAATCAACGCGGCGGGCAGGATGGTTCCGAAGTCCAGGACAGGGTTAGCGCCAAATTGGGCACCGGTGGTGAAAACGAAAACCTGGAAGCCGGGATCGCCCGGATCGCTTTCCCCGTCTATGTTGACGGCCCTGACCGTCCACCACCAGGAATCGTAGTAACCCAGATCAAGGCCGGGGATTTCGACCAGGTCAAGGCTGGCGGCGGGGTAATCCAGAATGTGCACGTATTCGCCGAAGATGGCGGCTTCACTCGAGGCGACATAGACCTTGTATTGCGTGATGGGGTGCCCGGCATCAGGCTCTGACCAGGTGACGGTGACATTCAGGGGGTCCAAATCCACTGAATTGTCTGCCGGAGTGAGCAGTGTCACCGGACCGGGGTATTCCGGGATCTCGGTGAACGTTCCTTCGTCGGCTCCGATATCGGGTTTGGTCAGACTCCGCTCCTGGCTGTCGTGGTCATAGGCGACCCCGCTCACGGACAGGGCATTGCCTTCCGCGATAGTGGGGGTTGCGGGGTCGAGGTGGACATCGATCGTTGTGCCGGTGCTCAGGAAGGGCACGTCCTCCGTATAGGAGCCCTGGTCGATGGTGGCGGCCGCCGTTTTGTAGGAGGCCAGGGTCTGATAGGACGTTGTGTTGAAATAAGCGATCAGGTTCCGGGTGCCTGGTGTTCCGGCGTAGTAGATGTTCCGGTCGGTGGCGGGATCAAAGACGTCGAACCCTGCGGTCGTTTTCCAGAGGGCGACGGATTGGCCCGTCGAGCCGGGAGTGCTTTTGTTGACCACGATGTTGTTCCTCAGGCTGAAGGCGGTGCCGCCGCTGAGGTAGATCCCGGCCGTTGAGAATTGGGAATACGTGCACGAGGTTTCCAGGCGGATCGTGTTGTAATGGATATTGCTGGTCCCTCCGGCTTCGACCTTGATCCCTATCACGCCCAGGGTGGCGTTGCCGCTGCTGTGCAGGTCATAGACCATGTTGTTGTAAATGTTGTTGTTGGCCGCGCCTGCAACTGTGATCCCGCTGACGACGCCGGAGTTGGAAGTGAGCGTATAGGAGATGGAGTGGATCTTGTTTGCGGTGACATTGCAGGTCGTCCCGCCGGCGATATAGATGCCGTGGGAATAGAGCGCGTTGGTTTGGATATTATAGAAGTCGTTGCTGTAAACGGTGTGGTTGCCTGCGCCCAGCCAGACCAAATAGTTCTCCGAGCCGGCATTCTTGGTGATGTCGTGGACGCTGTTGTGGGTGAAGGAAACCTGTCCGCCCAGGGCCTGCAGGGCACACCAGGGGTAGTTGGAAGCCAGGAGGAAATCCGAGATCTCGTTGTTGTTGAATTCGGTATAGCCGTCCGCGTGATAGAGGCAGGTGAATCCGTAATTGGATGAGCTGCCGCCCGTGAATTCGTTGTTTTCTATCAGGATGCTGTTGGTCGCGCCTTCCGTGTAAATGCCGCACTGGTCACTGGACATGGTGGAGAGAAAGCTGACGTCGTTACCGTCGATCAATGTGCCCGTGCCCCAAGTGTGCGTAAAGGCGGTCTTGTAAATATCGGTCAGGACGTTCCCCTCTACAGTCGTGCTGGCGCATTCGCTGCCTGAACCGTATCCCTGCAAAGCCATCCCGTGGCAGAACTTTTCGATCGTGTTGTTGCCGAAATAATTGCCGTCGTTGGATCCGGAGTCGCCGCCCTGGGAATAGATGGCGTAGTTGTCGCCCGAACTGTAAGTGGAGGTGGCGATCCGGCAGTTAACGATCTCGTTCCAGGACGCCCCGTTACCGTTCAGGCCCTGCAGCCAAAAGCCTTTCTGCAGCGTGTTGGGGCCGTTCACGTCGATATTGTTAAAAGTGATGTAATCCACACCCTGCAGCTTGAATCCAAAAGAGCCGTAACCTCCTGGTACGGCCAGAACCGGTTGCGCGCCCACAGATGATTGGAAAGTGATGTGCCGCAGCGAAGTGCCGGTGGTTGTGATGGTCTGGGGCAGTTCATTAAATATGCCTGTGCCTACAGCGAAAGAAACGCCTCCGGTGCCTACCCCGTGCAGGTTGAGGTCGGTGACGGCGGCTGTAAAACTGGCATAATCAGCTCCCATACCTCCGATGGTATAATTGCCGGTCAGAGGCACCGGCGTGAACGCGATCAGGCGGATATTGTCCACGGATATGGCAGGCTGGGTGCCGAACGCGTCGTCATTCTGCCAGGTAAAGACCAGCCTGCGGATGGATGCGCCGCTCAGACTGTACCTGATCACCGCCGTCTGCCAGCATTCTGACATCCCGAAGGAACCAAGCAGAATGGCGGAGCCCATGACCGTGCTGGGTGAGGCGGGATAACCGGCTGTCGGCACGTAGGTGGCGGAGGCGAGGTAGACCAGCAGACGGTCGGAGCCGCTGGCGCCCATGCCCCTCCAGTTGAAGGTCAGGCCCAGGGCTGTGGCGCCAGGCACGGAAAACTGGCGGTAAAAATGCGAGGTCTGCGCAGTGGTCAGGCTGTAATTGTTGTTGGTGCCGCCGTCGCTCGAGATGAAAGCGCCGTTGGTGCCGTTGAGGGCCCCCACGGGACCCACATGCCAGGTGTTGGTGACGTCGTTGACAACCGACCAGTTGTTGGTGGCAAATGAGCTTCCGTTCTCAAAACCGCCGTCGCCGTAGGGATCGATCAGTTGGGCCGCCAGGCCGGAAAGGCCCAAAAACAGGCTGAGAAACATGGATAAAATGCTCTTGATCATGATTGCTCCCTGATTGAATGTTGTGAATGAAAATGCAGTCTCCCGCAAGCGCTATACGGGATGATTGGTTTCGCTATGAAAACCGTTCCGGAAATAAGCCTCATACTTTTACCTCCGGCCTTTTGCCGCACGGCTGAATCATCTGTCCGGGACGGCTGACAGCCGTCCATGCCTCGATTACTGTTTTTATGAAAGAATTGTTTATCCAATCCTGTCAAGTACTAAATACGAATAGAAATGAACAGTATTTTCCCGCTTGAGTGAATCTTATTTTCATTATACGATGTTAATGCCATCTGGTGAATCAACTTTCCTGACAGTTTGTTTCATGCTTAATCCTCGCTTTCACTGTCAATTGGTTTCAGGAAACATCAGCTTTTTCCCTGTGCATCTTCCCTGCTTGCACTACGGATCCATTACTTACCCATTACGGACTTTGTCCGTAATGGGTAAGTAATGCTTCCCGGAGCGGACGGGGAGCCGGGTGTGAAAAACTGAGGGAGGCCCGGAGTGAGGCCGTGAGGGATTAAAAGAAACAGGGATTAGCGCGTTTGATGATATAGCAGTCAACAGTACGGCACAGGTTAACCCGGCTAGTAACAGCCGGGGCAGCAAGCGAAATGAGATCTAGTCCGGAGGACGGCACCTCCGACTGAAATCCTGTCCAGTGCCTTCCTCCAAACTGAATAACCTTAGTGCGAATTACCCGGCACTTACGTTCCAGGTTACGAACAGTCGTCCTGACGGACTTGGCAGTGAGACAGAAACGAGGCATGGGGCGAAAAGACATAACAGGCTGGGGCGGTCCCGGCAGGCTGTAAGACGGCTTTACGGCCCGGCTCTTTGTCCCCCAGCCCGGGATTGCCAACCCCAGGCAAGCAGCGCCAATTAAAACAAACAGGAAGCATCATATTAGTTTTAGCTAAAGTTCATAACTGCTGGCAGAAAAGATCATTTTATTGTCCGCCATCGTTTTAGGGCTTTTTTGACAAAAATAACTTGACAGATTATTTGAACTGTTTAAAAGTTGATTTGTTTTCATTAGGGGGAACATCAGATGAAAGCAATCGGAATGATTATGCGCCCGGCCTCAATGATCCCCCAGAGTTGATAACATGAGCATTGATATTCAAAGGGGGAACATTTAGAGTTCAGCTGCTTTGTTTCAGATATTTACCGCACTCAGTCAGCCAGGCTCTATACATTTCCTCCCGATTAACGAGAAAAGCAACAGGTCTCAGCAAGGGGAAACAAGGATGATTTTAAGGAGCCGCCTTTTTCAGATTCCAGGGCTATCCGTCCCGATCGCGACAGAATTGCCATATGCTCCAATCCCAAACCTGAGGCGCTCCGCCGGTGCTTTTCCCAACAAAAGATTGAACTGCCTTGCCAGACCAACCCGTAACGCCAATGACTCAGGAGAATAATACATCCATGGAAAAATAACGTCGAGATCATAACAACGTCCGAAAACCGGCCTCCGTCCGCAGCCGTTGTTACCCACAAAGGGCGTGGGACCTGACAGGCAGACCGCCGGTTTCAAAACCAGGTCTTTTTTATTCAAGGGGGAACAAAAATGAAGAAAAGACTGTTCTTAATTCTCATCCTGACAGTGATGTTGGGGATATTTCTGTCTATTAATGGGGTGGAAGTGTTCGTGGATGCTCCTAATGAAACCATCGGAGCAGGAGTCACCCAGACCTATTCAGTCAAGATCGCGCATGTGGAAAACCTGCAGGGATTTGACATCTCGATCAAATTCCCCAAGGCCGATTTCGCCACAGCACCGACCAATCTTGCCATCGGTCCGCTGTTCCAGCCCAATTTCAACTTCGCTTTTGACAACAGCGATGCCACACACTGGATCTATCAGGTGGTCTGCACCAAGCTGGGTCCGCCTTCCGTTACAACGACCGGAGATGACGCTGTGGTGCTCTTCAGCTATGACGCCACCAGCACAGAGGATTACACCAACCTGCCTGCCGGCTGCTATGTGGAAGTCGAGCCTTCCGCCACACCTTTATCCGATCCCGATGGTATGCCGATCACCCTGGATTCTGCCACCGACAAGCTGATCTACATAGAAAATGAAGAAGAGCCGGGCACCATCATCTATGTTGAAGCACCGCTGGAAACCATCGAAGACGGGGTCACCCAGACCTATTCTGTAATGATCTCAGAGGTGGAAGACCTGTTCGGCTACAGTGTCCAGGTTGTTGTCCCCAAAGCGGATTTTGCCACAGCTCCGTCCAACTTTGCCTACGGACCCGACTTCCCAGCCATGTTTACTTTCTTCAATGTCGAAGAGATAGCCGGGAATTGGGTAATAACGGCGGACTGGGCTTCCATGGGCTTTGGCAGCGTGACAGGTGAAGACCTGGTGCTCTTTACCTTCAGCGCGACCAGCACCGAGAACTATACCAATCTGCCTGGCGGTTGCTACATCGAAGTCCCTGCAGACGTTGTGGAACTGAGAGATCACCTTAACGCCGACATTCCCCTGGACGGGACGGAAAGCCTGCAGATCTTTATCGAAGGCGAATTCGTACCGGTGGAACTGTCCTCCTTCACAGCGGTCTTCAACAGCACGACCGAAGCTGTCTGCCTGACCTGGGTTACCCAGTCCGAATCCAATCTGGCGGGATACTACATCTACAGGGGCACAAGTTCTGAACCGTCCGAAGCGCTTAGTATCAATGCTTTCATTACCGGAACCAATACCTCCAATGAGCATGAATATAGTTTCAACGACTCGGAGATCACACCCTCCACGACCTATTGGTATTGGCTGATGTCGGTTGACCTGGACGGCCAGGTCGAGATGTACGGTCCAATCTCCGTAACGGTTCCCGCCACCGGCCCCGAAACACCAGGAATCCCCGGCGATTTGGTCACCGGGCTCTCCAACGCCTTCCCCAATCCCTTCGCTGCCGGCCTGAGCGTGCATTATTGCCTGAAAAAAGCAGGACAGGTAGATCTGACTGTCTTCAACGCCAAGGGCCAGGCGATTCGCAACCTGGTCTCGGAAAACAAGACCGAAGGAATGTACGAACAGGCCTGGGACGGAAAAGACTCCCAAGGCAAAGCCTGCACCTCGGGCGTCTACTTCATCAGGATGACCATGGCGAACAAACACTACTCCAAGACCGTAGTGCTTGCCAAATAAACGGAACCAACTCTTTCCGGAACACAAAGTTCCAAAGATCAAAGCGAAGGCGGGGACGCAGCCATAACGGCGCCCCCGCCTTTTTCTGCTTATAAAAAGCAGCCACACCCATAATCCAGTCTGACCAGTATTTAAGATTGACAGAATGATCCCGGCCTGACATATGGGCGGCATGTCCCACAACTATTGGTACAAGGCAACCCGGCCGCGCGCAATGAGCAGTCCCGCTCCGGGAAAGGTAATCCATGCCTAAAGTGATTACAATAGCCGGGGCCGGACTGGCAGGCTGTGAAGCGGCTCTGCAACTGGCCACCAGGGGCTGGCAGGTCTGGCTGTATGAGATGCGGCCGGAGAGAATGACGCCGGCCCACCGCACCGGCAAATGCGCGGAACTGGTCTGCAGCAACTCGCTGAAGTCATTGCGGCCGGACACCGCATCCGGACTGCTGAAGCAGGAACTGGAACTGCTGGGCTGCCGGCTGCTGGAACTGGCCAAACTGGCGGCAGTGCCGGCCGGGCACGCGCTGGCGGTGGACCGGGAAGCCTTTGCCGATGCCGTCACAAGACAGATCGAATCAAATCCGAACATAATCCTGATCCGTTCTGAACTGACCGAAATCCCGGACGGCTTATCTATCCTGGCCGGCGGGCCGCTCACCTCGGACGCCCTGATGCAAAGCCTGATCAATCTGCTGGGCGAGCAGCACCTCTATTTCTTCGACGCCATCGCGCCCATTGTCAGCGCCGACTCTTTGGACGGAAGCATCGTGTTCGAGAAAAGCCGCTATGACAAAGGCGAGGCGGATTATCTGAACTGCCCCTTCACACAAGAGGAATACCTGCGCTTCGTGGACGCTCTGCGGCGGGGAGAAAAACACAACGCGCACGAATTCGAGAATGAATATTTTAAAAGCCCGGATTTCCGATTTTACGAAAACTGCCTGCCCATAGAGGAACTGGCCCGCCGGGGAATTGACACTTTGCGCTTCGGAGTGCTGCGCCCCGTGGGGCTGGAGGACCCCAGGACCGGCAGGCGCGCTTACGCCGTGCTGCAGTTGAGAGCCGAGAACAAGGACCGGACCGCCTTTAACCTGGTGGGCTGCCAGACCATGCTGACCTACGGCGCGCAGAAAGAGGTTTTCCGGCTGATCCCGGGTCTGCAGAACGCTGAATTCCTGCGGTTGGGCTCCATCCACCGCAATTCCTATCTCAACGCGCCCCTGGTTTTGAATGAAAACCTTTCCCTCAAAGCGAGGCCGGACACCTGGCTGGCAGGGCAGCTCAGCGGCGTGGAGGGCTATGTGGAATCCATCGCCACGGGCCTGCTGACCGCACTGATCATTAACAGGACCTGTGCCATGGGGCAGGAGTTCAAACCGCTGCCGGATACCACTGTCCTGGGCCAGTTGCACAGGCGGCTGATCACGTCTTCCGACGCGCCTTTCCAGCCGGTCAACGCCAATTTCGGACTGCTGCCGGAACCGGCCGGAATCGAGAAAAGCCGCAAAAAGCAGGAATACGCCAACCGGTCTTTAACTGATCTGCGGAACTGGGTGCGGGAGAATTTGTAACCACGAAAGGCACGAAAAACCATTAGCATTATTGGTAATAAATGCTCCCTGACATATCAAAGAATGGAACATGAAATGCAACATTGGAAAGCACAACGGCTTTGGTCAAAAACAGGCTGGGTTTCCCCGATCAGATCGAGGACGGGCTCTGCCTGCTCAGGAACGGCGCAGCGATGCAGCGGGCGCGGTTTACTACTCAAATTCAAATAGCAATGCTGAACACATATTGCGTCTTTACCTTTTGCGCCTGTGGCGGCTTTTGCGCTACATAAGGAATGACTCTTGCGACCATAAACACTTGATACAGGGAGGAAGATATGGAAAAGCTGATCTCGGCCTGCGGGCTGGACTGCGCCCAGTGCGAGGCGCGCACCGCCACGCTGGAGAATGACAACGGCAAGCGGGCCGCCGTGGCGGAAAAATGGTCCCAGCAATACGGGGCAGATATTACCGCCCAGAACATCAACTGCATGGGCTGCATGGAGCCCGGCGTGAAATTCAACCACTGCAACGAATGCGAATACCGCGCCTGCGTGAGGTCCAAAGGACTGAAGAATTGCTCTGAATGCGGCGATTTTCCCTGCGAGATAATCTCGAAATTCTTTGAATATGTGCCCTTTGCCAAAGCCAACCTGGAGGAACTCAGGAAATAATCCAGGCCTTGCAGCAAGTATTGGTTGACTTTCCGGCCCTCTGCAAAAAGCTGTCGTAAGATTTTTTTGCGGGGCATCCGCATAACAATGAGGTCACGATGAGCAGCAGATGGGAAGAGAACTGGCTCCGGACACGCCGGCAGGTGGGCTGGGTAGAGCTCGCGGCAGCCACACCGGAGACATATCAGAAGCTGGGCTTCAAGTGCGGCCTGGAGGTTCACCAGCAGCTGGACACGCGGCAGAAGCTGTTCTGCCGCTGCGCAACTGGAATCTACCACGACTTCAACAATTTTGACGCGGAAATCCTGCGCCACATGCGCCCCACTCTGTCCGAACTGGGCGAGTACGACGGCACTGCCCTGATGGAGTTCAAGACCCGCAAACAGATCATCTACCGGATCAAGAACGACTCCGCCTGCACCTACGAAGTTGACGACACGCCGCCTTTCCTGTTTAACGGGGAAGCCATCTCCCAAGCCATGCTGATCGCCCTGCTGCTCAAGATGAACATCGTGGGCGAACTTCACATCACCCGCAAGCAATACCTGGACGGCAGCATCCCGACCGGCTTCCAGCGCACCGCCATCCTCGGCATCGAAGGCCAGTTCCCCATTTCCAACAAGACCATCCGGGTCATCCAGTTCAGCATCGAGGAAGACAGCTGCCGCGAGGTATCGGACCATCGCCACACCCGCATTTACTACACTGACAGGCTGGGCATGCCGCTGATTGAAACGGTCACCTATCCCGATATGCTGACCCCGCAGGAAGCGGCTGAAGCCGGGCAGTACATCAGGCTGCTGGCGCGCAGCAGCGGCAAGGTCAGGACAGGGATCGGCGCCGCCCGCCAGGACGTGAACGTCAGCGTCACAGGCGGCACCCGGGTCGAGATCAAAGGCGTGGCACACATCGCCTGGATTCCCAAGCTAACGCATAACGAAGCCTTCCGCCAGAAAGCGCTGCTGGAGATCAGGGACGCACTGAAGAAAGCAATCCCGGAACAGGCTGAGTGGAAAGCGGATTGGAAGGTCCTTCCGGCCGCTGACTGGGAACACATCCCCGCCTTGCGCCAGGCCGCCGCCGACAACTGGAAACTGGTGGCAGTTAACCTGCCCGGCTTTTTAAACATCCTATCCTTTTTCACTCAGCCGGGCAAGTGCTTCGGGGACGAGATCTCGGACCGGCTGAAAGTGATCGCCTGCCTGGAAAAACCCAATCTATACCATTCAGAAGAAATTGATCCCATCCTGTCCGAAACTGACTGGGACAAGCTTAAAGCCGTTCTCAAAGCCGGCAAGAAGGACGCGCAGATCCTGTTCTGGACAGCGGACGAAGACCTCAAGACAGCTGTGGAAACGATCGAAGAACGCTGTCAATGGGCCTTTAAAGGAGTCCCCAACGAGACCCGCAAATCCCTGCCTCGCGGCATCACTGTCTTTGAAAGGGTTCTGCCTGGCCCGGACAGGATGTATCCCGACACGGACTCGGCGCCCATTCCCGTTTCCGACGAGATCATTGCAGAAGCGCGCAGCCAGTTGCCTGTGAACCTGCAAAAGCGTCTGGAACAGCTTGCCGACTGGGGCGTGCCCCGGGACGCCTATACCTATATCCTGCGCAACAACCTGATGCCTGTCCTGGAAAAGCTGGCCGCCGAGTATGAGTACAAGCCCGCTTTCCTGGCCCGGCTGTATGCCCATACGCTGAAAAGCGTGCAGGGCTGCAAGCCGCTTCCCTTCAGCCATGAGCGCGTGGCCGACCTGCTCAAATTCGTGCGCAGCCGCGACCTTGCCCCGGATATCATCCCGCCCCTGCTGAAACTGCTGTACAAACATCCCAACATGGCTTTCGCTTCTTTGCTGACAACGCTTGGCTACAAGCAGGCCGACCCGGGGGAGATCCTCGAGCATATCCCCACCCTGCATGTGATGTACGGCAATTTCAAGAAACACTCCCGGCGCGGGCCGGAAGCGGAGGCGGACTGGATCATGGGCAGCCTGCGCAAACCCGCCCTCGGCAACATTCCGCTGACCGAGCTGCGCGCTAGAGTGGAAGCAGGGATCTCTGCGGAGGCCGCCCATGCTTGATATTTTCAAGGGTTACAAAGGCCGCGCCCTGGAGGTGCTGAAGTCCTTCCAGGCCAGGGTTTGGGGCGAGACCACAGTGGACACGACGAGGGGAAGGTTCCAGGGCATCATCCTGCCGCGCAGCGAAAACGACGATGACAGACACATCGTGATCAAACTGGCCACCGGCTACAACGTCGGCATCGACGTGGACACCATTTTGGACATGAAAGAAACCGGCTACAAGGAAGCGCATTACAAGATACCCGAACGCGAGTTTCCCTACACGCCGGGCCTGCCCAAGGTCAAGCTGCTGGGCACCGGCGGCACCATCGCCTCGCGCCTGGATTACAGGACCGGCGCTGTCATTCCGGCCTTCTCGCCCGGCGAGCTGTATGGCGCTGTGCCGGAGCTGGCCGACATCTGCAACCTGGAAACGGAAAAGCTGTTTGCCGTCTTTTCCGAAAACATGGGCCCGCAGCAGTACAAGAAACTCGCCGTCTCGATCGGTGAGGAGATCAAAAAAGGCATCGACGGGATCATCATCGGGCACGGCACTGACACCATGCACCACACCGCGGCGGCGCTTTCCTACATGCTGCAGAACCTGCCCGTCCCTGTCGTGATGGTCGGTTCACAGCGCAGCAGCGACAGGCCTTCCTCGGACGCAGCGCTCAATCTCATGCACGCTGCCACTGCCGCCGGGCACAGCGACATCGCCGAAGTCATGGTCAGCATGTTCGGCCCCACCAGCGACGAATACGCTTTGCTGCACCAAGGGACGCGCGTCCGCAAAATGCACTCCTCCTACCGCAGCACCTTCCGCACCATCGGGGACACGCCCATCGCCCGGGTGACGCGGGATAAGATCACACCCATCAAGACCGCTTACAACAAGCGCCGCAGCGACCGCAACGTCACCGTCCTGCCCTTTTTCGAGGAACGGGTCGCCATCGTTTACTACTATCCGAACATGCATCCAGACATCATTGACAGCCTCACCGACAACGGCTACAAGGGCATCGTGATCGCCGGCACCGGACTGGGGCATGTCAACAAGCCGCTCTACCCTGCCATCCGGCGCGCCGTGGAAAAGGGCCTGCACATCTACATGACCGTCCAGACGCTCTGGGGCTTTGTCCATATGTTCGTCTATGACACCGGCCGCGACCTCATGAGCATGGGCATCATACCGGGCGAGAACCTGCTGCCCGAAGTGGCCTACATCAAGCTGGGCTGGGCTTTGGGCCAGGCCACAGATCCCGAGGAAGTGAAAAGGCTGATGCTAACCCCCGTGGCGGGAGACATCACGGACGGCGAGCCCTACAACGGCTACCTCATCTTCCAGGGCGGCATCCCCGAAGTCGAGGAGTTCATCCGCAAGTTCCATAAATAACCGTTCCCCAGCTCCAGAAAAAGCCTTGAAGATTCAACCATAACTCAGGCACAGATAACCCTCAGATAAAGCCAAAACTGCCCTGATCTGAAGGTCATTTGTCATTTGTTTGGAGTTTGCCGTTTTGGGGCGGAGCATCCGGAATCAGGTGGCAAAACCGGCCAGCCCGATGTTCGGTTTTAAGGAAAGGTAAATGAGACTCACACAACAGAGCCCAGCGGTCACAGTTGTAACCAATGCAGCCTGAGCCGTTTGGGGGCAGTTTTCCCTTGACAGCAGAGGCGGGGGAAAATTGTTTGGCAGCACTGAAGGAAGCATGGTCCAGTAACTCAGCGGTAGAGTATCTGCCTTTTAAGCAGAGAGTCGATGGTTCGATTCCATCCTGGATCACCAGATTTTAGCGACCCCTTCGTCTATCGGTCAGGACTCAAGATTTTCATTCTTGCAAGAGGGGTTCGATTCCCCTAGGGGTCGCCATTTCCTTTATTCATGACTGTGATCCGATTGAGCAGCGTCCCGTTCGTCTAGTGGCCTAGGACTCCTGATTCTCAGTCAGGCAACAGGGGTTCGATTCCCCTACGGGATGCCATTTTCCCCTTATAAATCAGCGCGCGCAACAGGCGCACTGATATATCTTAATGGCAATATAGAGCAGAGTCATGATGCCGATCCAGGTGCCGCTGAACCAGTTGTCAGTTTTCTGCAGCTTCGTTGCTTCCCTGTCCGTCTCTGTGACCAGGCAGCCGGAATGGCTGAGCAGCCTGATATTATTGTGCCGGAAAATTCCGCCGCTGCCGCTCCAGGAAAAGCTGAATTCGATCTCAGGCTTGCCCGAGAGCTCAACCTTGTAGTAATTGTGCCAGGCGGGGGACTGCAAGTCCAGGAAGATGGTGGCATGGGGCTCCACGGGAAGCAGCACCTCCTTGCCGTTGGAGATGGAGGCGACTTCCACCCCGTTGATGGAAACCAGCACGCGGGAAAGGCATTCCACGAAATGCCACCTGCGTTTTAGGCTCAGAAAAATGGTCCTTCCAGGGTCATGGGAAATGATGATCTCTTCATTGCGCATAACAGACCACACATTTAAGATATTCGCCTTCGGGACAGGCGGGCGAAACCGGATGGTCAGCAGCTGCGCCCCGGACTTCCAGGACGCGCAGGTCCCTGCCTGCGGCCAGGGCCGCCCTGTGCAAGGTCAGCAGGAAATCCTCCCTGCTCACCCGCCCGGAACAGGAACAGCTGAAGAGCACTCCGCCCGGGTTGAGGCATTTGAGAGCGGAGGCATTGAGCTGCAGATAGCCTTTCAGGGCGCTCCGGACCGAGCCTTTGGCATGCGTCAGCTTGGGCGGGTCAAGGATTATAAGGTTGAACTTTCTGCCTTCCGCCAGGCACATATCCAGATACTTGAACATATCCGATCTGACAAATTCGATACTGTCAAATCCGTTCAGAGAGGCATTGCGGCGGGCCAGTTCCAGAGCCGGCGCGGAGACATCAACTGCCGTGATGCTTTCTGCTCCAGCTCCCGCGGCTTGGAGGGCAAAACCTCCCGTGTAGGTGCAGAGATCCAGGACGCTTTTGCCTTGGGCAAAGCTTTTCAGTAAAACCCGGTTGGCGCGCTGGTCCAGGTAAAATCCTGTCTTTTGCCCCGTGGCCAGGTTGAGCTCGAACCTGATCCCGTTTTCGTTGATTATTATTGGTCTTTCCGGCAGGGAGCCAAAGACAAGGCCGTCTGAAAGCACCAGGTTTTCCTCTGCCAAAACGCCTGCCTCGGTCCTGAGCATGATTGCAGCCGGATGAGTGAGTTCGAGCAGAGTTTTAAGAATGATTTCCCTGTAATAATAAAGCGCCCGGGAAGTGAACTGGACACACAGGTAATCGCCGTAACGGTCCACTGTCAGGCCGGAGAGGCCATCCCCTTCGCTGTTGACCAGCCGGTAAGCCTGGTCCGGCAGGGGTTGGAAACCCAGGACCTGCTCCCTCATCCTGATCGCCTGGGAGATCCTGCCCTTCCAGAATCCGTCGTCCAGGATCTCCGCTTCAGCAAAGGAATAGAGCCGCACCCTGATCTGGCTGTCAGGATTAAACAACCCGTAACCTATGTAAACCCCGGCGCTGTCAGTTACGATAACGGGTTCGCCGGCCTGCGGATTTCCCTGAACCCCGGCTATGGCACCCGAGAACAACCAGGGGTGGTGATATTGGAAAGGAGCGCTGCGTCCGGGTTTCAGACTGATGCAATGCATACCGCATTCAGGGCAAAAGGCGAAGCCTCCGCGCCGGAACGGACAGCGCTTCAAGCAGTGGGATCATATTGGAACAAGCAGTTATTTGGACCGCGCCACGCGGAAGCCGACATGCCTGTAGGCGTTGTCGGGCAGGCCGCGGGAACGGCTCAGGATTTCCAGGTTGCCGCCTTCGCCGTGACCCACATTGCCCCCGCGGATCGCCTTGTAGCTTCCCGCCGAGGGGCCGGCGGGATTGATAAAAGGCATATCCTTGATATAGTCCGTGCTATACCAGTCCCAGCACCACTCGCTGACGTTGCCGGTCATGTCATAAAGCCCGAAGGAGTTGGGCGATTTGGTCTTGACCAGGTGCATGTAGCCCTTGGCGTTACCCTTGTACCAGGCGACTGGATCCGGCGAACCGGAGCCGCTGTATCTGGTCAAAGCCTTGGCTCGGGCGGCGAATTCCCATTCCGCCTCCGTGGGCAGGCGGTAGCCCTTGGCTTTGAAGTTGCACGTCACCTTTCTGGAACTGCCTGTCCCGATGATGGTATAGCAGGAAGTCAGGCCTTCGGCCGCGCTTCTGGCATTGCAATACTGGACTGCGTCAAACCAGGTGACATTGTCCACAGGGTAACTGTCGCCCTTGGTGCTGTATTCCATCGGGCGCATATATTTCTTCCATTCCGCCTGGGTCACTTCCGAAGCGGAAATGTAGTACCCGGTCAGCGAAACGTTAGCGTCAGCGCCCTGCTTCAGGATTCCGTAGGCATAGGTGTCCCCATAGATATAGACCATGCCCCCCGCGGTGGTGGGCAGGTTTGGCTTTCTGACCTGAGCGGGCGGAGCGCCCGGGGGCGTGTAGGCCTGGGGAGAGCCGGTCTGCAAAGCCGAGCGGGCGGAGGGGATATTCAGGTTAGGCGTGACGCCGGTTCCCGTCCTGGCCGGCGCCGGCGGCCGGACAATCGTCTTGCGCTGCCGGGGCGCATCCCTTCCGGTCCTGATATTGCGGTAGCCGTCCAGGTCGGCTGTTCCCTGATCGGTGCTGTCAGCCGACTCAGCCAGAAAGCCCGTGAATCTGAACGGAGTCGCTTCCTGATTGAATATGGTCTCCAGCAGGTTGGTGTTCAGTATCACAAACACAAATGCCAGGATAAAAACTATCAGTATCCAGAAATAGATATCGAACCGGCGCTGAGGCTTGGGCACCTTTTCGTTCTCGGCAAAATCGGGGATCTCCACCTCTTCCACCGTGTAGATGTCCTGCTGCGCGACGGCCGGCAGTTTGCCCAAAGCTTTTGACAGCGAGCCGAAAGTGGCATAACGCTGGACCGGATTTCTGCTGACGCATTTGGCCAGGACCTCGTTGAGGCCGAGTGTGATGCCGGGGATGAAGTCAAATTTTCGCTCCATCAACCGGAAAGCCGAGTAAAGCGTTTCGTTGAAGGCCGAATTGGAGATGAGCTTGCTCAGCACGATCCCGAAATAAAAGATGTCCTCCCGTTCCTCCTGCTCCTCGAAACTGATCCCGGAGGGCAGGATGACAGCCTTCTGGGCACCGGTCAGGATGATGTGATTGAGGTTGAGGCTGTGGACTGAAAGCCCCGCCTTCCGGACGGCAAGGGCTGCCTCGGTCAGTTGGAGAGCCAGTTCCCTCAGTTTATCTTCCGTCAGCCAGGCCGGATTCTGTTCCTTGATCCGGGCCAGGGATTTGCCTTCGATGTATTCGGAAACGATATAGGCTGGTTTGCCGGATTGATTCACCTCATAGACCTGGGCGACATGCGGATTGGCAATGTCCCTGATCTTGTTGATCCGGGAGAGGGAGCCCATCAGCTTGGAGATATTGTCAAAATGCGTCTGGTAATACATCTTCAGGGCGCGCCGCTCGCCGCAGCGCTCGTCAATGGCCAGATAGCTGATCCCTTCGTTATCGCGCTCCAGGATCTTCTCTATCCTGTAGTTGTTTCTGAAGAGCTTCCCTGTTTCCAGCACGATGGCTGTTCTCTCCGCCTTCTGTATTGGCGGCTCGGGTTTGGTTTCCGGTTTCTGGGAAGGTGGTGTGGGCGGCTGCTCTGCTTTGGAAACGGCAGGTTCGCTCTTTCTGTCCCGGAGCTTGAACCCGCACTCGGGACAGAAATTAGCCTCGCCGTTCACCTTGCAGCCGCAGTTACTGCAGAAAGGCATCGCTTTCACCCTCCGGTCCGGAACCGGCCAAAACTGCTTCGGATAATAAAAAACAGAGAGTCCACGCTCTCTCTTCAGGCTTGACTGATCCGCTCAATGGCCATCCAGACTTCTTTACCGTTGATGTCATATTGTTTCATTTCTGCCGTCTTTACATCCAAACTGTGCAGATCATCCGTAAGTGTCTCAGACATAATATAATCGCGATGAATATCAAGGGCAAGGGCGATCTCCTCATCACCCTGCCAACGCACGGCAATCCGGTCCATGATGTCAAAACCCTGCTCCTTGCGCGTGTACTGGATCTTGTTGACCATTTCCCGGGCAAAGCCTTCCGTGATCAGTTCCCGCGTCAGGGTGACATCCAGGGCCACAAACAGCTGGCGGTTGGACTGGAAGACATAGCCCTCCCGGGGGCGGATGCTGACCTGCAGATCTTCCTGCGTCAGCTTCAGCGGTTCGCCGTTCACTTCGACAGGATAGAATCCCTGAGCGTTCATGGCCTGCAAGGCCTGTGCGCCGTTGACCTCGGCCAGGAGCGCACCCAGTGCTTTGAGGTGCTTGCCGTATTTGGGGCCCATTACCTTGAAATCCGGCTTCAGGTCATATTGGACAAAGCTGTCATCCTCTGCCACATACCTGATCTCGTGGATGTTGATCTCTTCCCTGATCAGGTCAAACATGCGGTCCGCCACAGGTTGCGCCTTTTCGGGCAGGTAGAGGGCGGCCAGGGGCTGCCGCACCTTGATCTGGCAGTCGTTGCGGGCGGCGCGGCCCAGGGACACGATATCGATAACGGTCTGCATTTCCGCTTCCAGGGCCATGTCAATGTAAGCCTTCTGCGTCTGCGGATAATCAGTCAGGTGGACGCTTTCCCCGCCGGTCAGGTTGCGGTAGATGGCTTCGGACAGGTATGGCGCGAAGGGCGCCATCAGCCTGGACACTTCCACCAGCACCTGGTAAAGGGTCAGGTAGGCGTCTGTCTTGTCGGCGGTCAGTTCCATGGACCAGAACCGCCTCCGGGAGCGGCGCACGTACCAGTTGGAAAGCTCGTCTATGACAAATTCCTGCAGGGCGCGCACGCTGCGGGTGAACTCGAACTGGGCGTTCCATTCGTTGATCTTTTTGATCAGCGAATGCAGCCGGGAGATGATCCAGCGGTCTATCTCGCCCGCTTTCTGCCAGGTGACGGGATAATCCGCCGCCTTGAAATCATCGATGTTGGCATAGGTGCTGAAGAAGGAATAGACGTTCTTCAGGGTGCCGATGTATTTGTTGACGACCTCCCGCACCTCGTCCAGGTTGAAGCGGGTCGGCAGCCAGGGAGGGCTCACCTCCAGCAGATACCAGCGCACCGCGTCCGCGCCGAAGGTCTGCATCGTTTCGATGGGATCGACTGTGTTGCCGATGTGCTTGCTCATTTTCTGGCCGTTCTTGTCCAGGATCATGTCATTGACGAGACAGCATTTGTAACTGGTCTGGCCCGTGAACAGGGTGGAGATGGTCAGCATTGTGTAAAACCAGCCCCGCGTCTGGTCGATCGCCTCCGCGATGAAATCGGCCGGAAACAGCTCGCCGAAAAAGCGGTCCTTGTTCTCAAAGGGATAATGCCACTGTGCGAAAGGCATGGACCCGCTGTCGAACCAGCAGTCTATGACCTCGCTGGTGCGGCGCATGGCCTGGCCGCATTTTTCGCAGGTGAGCATTACGCTGTCCACGTACGGCTTGTGTAACTCTATGTCATTGGGGACGGGCTGCCCGTTTTCGAGCTTGCCTTTTTCCGCCAGTTCCGCAATGGAGCCGATGGATGTCTGGTGCCCGCAGTTGCTGCAAACCCAGATGTTGAGAGGCGTGCCCCAGAAGCGGTCCCGGGACAGCGCCCAGTCCACGTTGTTCTCCAGCCATTCGCCGAAGCGCTTTTCGCCCACGAAGGAGGGAACCCATTCGATGGCTTGGTTCTGCTCCATCAGTTGCTGTTTGAACTGGGTGGTGCGGATGTACCAGCTTTCCCGGGCGTAATAGATGAGCGGGCTGTCGCAGCGCCAGCAGTGGGGATAGCTGTGCCGGATCTGCTCCCGCCGGTAGAGGAGTTCCCGCTCCTTGAGGTCGCGGATGATGTCCTTGTCCGCCGTTTTGACGAACTGCCCCGCCCAGGGTTTGACTGCTTCCGTGAACTTGCTCTCCCCGTCCAGCGGCTGGACGAAGGGCAGGTCATATTTGAGGGCCAGGGCATAGTCGTCCTGTCCGAAGGCCGGCGCCGTATGCACGATGCCGGTGCCGTCCTCCATGGTCACATACTCCGCCAGGCCGATGTACCAGGCCGGTTTGCCTGGTTCAACAAAGCGGTACAGCGGCTCATACGGCCGGTGTTCCAACTGGCTGCCCCGGAATTCCTCCAGGACTTCGTAATCGCCGTCCAGCACTCCCAGCCTGGCTTTGGCCAGGATCAGGTTCTGCCCCTTGTGGGCGACCTTGACATAGAGTTCGGACGGATGCACCGCCAGGGCCACGTTGGAGATCAGCGTCCAGGGCGTTGTCGTCCAGGCCAGGTAATACAAATTATCGTCGTCGGCCGCCTTGAACCTGACAAACACGGACGGGTCTTCCACCTCCGCGTAGCCCTGCGCCACCTCATGGCTGGACAGCGGAGTCCCGCAGCTGGGGCAGTAGGGTACGATCTTGTAGCCCTGGTAGATCAGGCCCCGGTCGTGAAAATTCTTCAGGATCCACCAGACTGATTCTATGTAGTTTTTTTCAAGAGTAATGTAGGGATGGTCCAGGTCCAGCCAGTAGCCCATCATCTCGGTCATTTCGCGCCACTGCTTCTCATAGGTGAAGACGGATTCCCGGCACTTTTTATTGAATGCCTCCACCCCGTAGGCTTCGATCGCTTTCTTGTCCTCCAGCCCCAGCAGCTTTTCCACCTCGATCTCGACCGGCAGGCCGTGCGTGTCCCAACCCGCCTTGCGCTTCACCTGATAGCCCTGCATGGTGCGCAGCCGGCAGACCGCGTCCTTGAGCAGGCGCGCCATTACGTGGTGCACTCCGGGCCGCCCGTTGGCGGTGGGAGGCCCTTCATAGAATACGAAGCGGGGCTGGCCTTCCCGGAAGTCCTCGCTTTTCTGCGAGATCCCTTGCCGCTCCCAGTAATCCCGGATCCGCTTTTCCAGTTCGATCGGTTTTTCTTTCAGGTCTATGGATTCATACATCGTTGTTCCTGTTTATCATCAGACAATTTGAGCCTCATGGGCATCATGAGCAAATTCATTGCTGAGCGGTGTTGGCAGTTTCTGTTTCACATCTGCCCGTTTGAACTGTCCATGCTCCTCGGTGCTGATTTCGTGCTTTTCGCGAGTTTCGTGGTTAGACTTTTTTGAGGCCGGTGCGTTTCTGGCCGGGGACAAAGGTCTGTTTCATCGGGTTCGGATGCGGTCTTTTCAGGTCATGCGGCAGGGTCTTGTGCTCCTTTTCCTCTTCCACCGGTTTTTCCTCGAACAGCTCGCTGAAGTGTTCCTTCAGGTCATCGTGGCTGGTCACGTAGGCTTTCCAGTCCTCCAGGGCGGCGTCCATGTCCACGCACCTGGTGCAGAGAATGAGCAGGTTCTGCTCGTTGACCCCGATCCAGCCGCGGTCGTAGCAGTGGCCACAGCTCTTTTTGCGGCGGTGCTTCAGGGCGATCGCCTTGGCTTCATCCAAGTGTTTTTCTTCCAGGGTAAACATCTCGGTTTCTCCTTTAACTGTCTGGCCGGGTTATGGTGAACATCTGCAGTTCCTTTGCCGGAACCGCTTTCTCACCCGGTCAGCCTGAATTTGTCAGTAATTCCAGACCCCAAAATCTGAAAAGAGATTTTTTCCTCTCAGGTCCGGAGTCCGGACTGTTGAACCCGCCCTATTTCCGCTTGGGTCTGCCCTTGGTGCTGGGCTTAAGCGGAATCTCGGCCTGCTTTTCCTTCTTCTCGGGCTTGGGCGCTGGTTTGGGCTGGACAGCCGGTTTGGGAGCGGGCTTGGGTGCCGCCTGCTGCGGGGCCGGGGCCAGGCTCACTTTCTTCATCTCGACCCGGATCACGGGTTCCAGCTTGTGCGAAACCACGTACAGGATCTTGGTGCGGGCCAGTTCCAGCTTGTCCTCGACGGACAGGGCTTCCAGTTCCTTCAGGTCGGTGACGCGCTCCACCTTGCCGGTGCCGCGGTCAACGATCTGGACGAATGTCTGTTTCTCAGCCATGAAGAGAACCTCCATTTGATATTTATCAGGAAATCTTTCGCAGATACGGGCGACGAAACTGATGTATTCGTCGCTGCTTTGGCGGTAGTACAGACGGAAGGCGCGGCAGCCCGCGATGCGCGGACAGATCGCGCAAAGCTGGGGTGTGATGACCTTGTTCCGTTTGACTTCACAGTGGAAGATCTTCATTTCTTTCCGTAGCACCGCCGATTTATTCAGTCTAATCTTTCCAAATATTACGGCAAAAGCCTTTTGTCAATGTAAAATGTGGATTCTTCGCCTTTCTGGGATGGAATTGCTGACCCTGTCCCCGTCCCCGAAACATGCTGAATCTGCTGAGCCTAAGGCCAGATCGGTATACCCAAGGGCGAAGCGTCTGCTGTCAGCATTTTCCCATGCCCGGATGATGACTTTGCCGGCGGGTTATGCTTTGTGCTTATGTTTTTCGCGGATGGACTTTGGCGGGTGTCAGCCCCATTCCTTCCTGAGCACGGCGATCAGGTCGTCCATTTCCGGGCCCTGCCAGGCACCGCAGGAATTCCGCCATTTCCCGTAAAACCGGCGCGTGTATTCGTTCTGCGTCACCCGGTTGCTGGGTTGGCTGAAGGGGATCAGGATCATCTGCTTCAGCTCCTCCCGGCGGTAATGCTCGCCCAGGGTCTTGATGAACGGATCAGGCAGGCGGATGCAGCCGTGGGTCAGGTATCTGTCGCTGGGCTGCTTGGAATTGAGTATGTACCGCTCCTCGTTGGTGCCGTGGATGGCGATGAAGCAATCCGATCCCGTCACGTATTGGCTCGGATTGAATCTCAGCACCCCCCGCCCGAAGGAGCCGCCTTTCCAGGAAAACTCGACATACTCGTGGAAGGTGTGCAGGCCCGAGCCGGAGGAGAGATAGTTGCGAACGTTGTTGTGCAGGGCCCCGATCGCCACCGGTGAGGCGCTCAGCACCTGCTCCGTGCTGTTTTCCAGCAGGTAGGCATAGGCGGCGTCTTTGCTGATGACGAGAGTGAATTTGCCCGGCGCGCGCCTGAAATCGATGGAATCCGCCAGCATCCTGAGCTGATGTTCCGCGGAGAGCAGGTCTGCCTGGTGCCCTGCGTTGAGAGAATCGGCCAGGATGGCGCTCTTGCCTCTGAACAGGTCCGGCTTGGGCGGCTTGACCTGAGTTTGGGTTACCGCGTTTCCCTGCCTTCCGGAGGGGGCGGATTTAATTGCCTTGCCGCGTGAGACGGAAAGTACAAATATAACTGTGACTGCCAGCGCCAGAACGATCAGCGCGGGCAGACCTTTACGCTCAAACATGCCATGTTATTCCTGCTGGTGATTTTTTATCGGGGTTAATGTTTACAGTTTTTTACTCAAGGCGCTGTTTGTCAACAGGAATTTTATGATTCAAATTTGCCTGCTTGAGGCGAAATCACAGATGAAAGGCCGCCGGCCTGACGGACTCAATTTCAGCAACCCACCTTGGGTTTCGGCAGGCAAGCCTTTTACCGGCTGTGGCTGTTCCGCGGTTTATGATTTGCCGGTCTGTCCGTCTATTTCATCCCGAACCAGTTGTTGTCGTGAAAATCGGCTTCAAACTGCTTTTTGTCTTCCTCTTCCCTGATCTCTCGGCCCGCTTTGTCCGCCAATTCGTAGTATTTCCTGAATTCCTCGCGGTTGCCGTTGAGGGCCTGGGCGCGGGCCACGGCTTCGTAGGCGTAGGCCAGGTCCCAGTCCGCGGCAGGGATATTCTCCGCCCACTCCAGAGTGTTGCGGGCGTGGTAAAGGGCGCTTTCCTTGTGGCCCAGCAGGGTGTAAACGTGCGCGATCATCCATTCCCCGCGCAGGATGTTGATTGGCTGGTTGAGCTGGCGCCAGTGCAGCAGCGAGGCGTGAGCCAGATTGATCAGGATGTCCTCGTCGGCCTTGCCGCGGCTTTCCTTGAGCAGCAGCTCCCAGCTCTCGTTGAAGAACTGGATCCCCATGTCCTGGTGCATTTGCAGGATCTCTTCCTTACTCATTTCCTTCCCCTTGTCCGGCTCCGCCTCGCCGGCCAGGCAAAGGCCCGGCCCAAGCAAAACCAGCGCGATGATTATTCTGCAGTACGATGCGAACATATGTGTCCTCCCGTTTCGGGATCGGCCCTTGCAGTGGTCTCTCCCTTGCTTACAATGACTGTCCCCGCGTCCCGCCGCGCCCGTTCAATCCGCTCCCGGACACCGGCAATCACAATTTATGCGGGCCCGTCTTGCTGTCAATGCCCTTGATAGCATTACTTACCCAATACGGATAAAGTCCGTATTGGGTCCGTAATGGGTCCGTAGTGCAAGCAGGAGCCATATAGCAATCATATTGATAATTATGGCTCTCTTTCAAACTTAGTGGGTGCTGTATCTTTGCAGTGTGTCATTCCCGAGTAGGCGGGAAGCAAGATCTTTTTATAACAATGAGTTATACTGAGCTTGGCTAAATGTGATCCTGTATCAATTTGAGATTCCATTGAATTACCCACTCAATATGAAATTGAGCCATAATTATGCGGTTGGCTTATGCGTAAAGGATATGATGGGGAAAAAGTCTTATCAAGGATAAATCTTGATTAACCAATGTCATATTGACTGACGAATGCACAGAAATAGCGTTTTAATAAAGCATATATAACTAGTAACAATACGACAACAATATATGGATATCTATAAACAATTATTGAAAAGGTATCGTAACTAACCTGAGCCCAATCTTGTTTTCAGTAGTAATGTCTTTTGTTAGTATTAAATCCCCCATCATGTTAAAGTTGAAAACCCCACATTCAGGATCATATAATCCTATTGGCATTGGATTTTTAGGATTTGAAATGTCAAATACAATTAGACCTGGTTCTGAATCTGCTATATAAGCTTTATTACCAGAAATTTTTATACTGCATCCATTGTTCGGTAGATGATAATTAGCAATTTCAAAAGGATTATGGGGATCACTTATATCAAAAACTTGAAGGCTTGGAATAAATTGATGACCACTGACAATATAGGCATAATTACCAGAAACAGCTATATCATTTGCATAGTCGGTCGTTCTACAAACCCCTACTAAAAGAGGTCTGTTAAGATCACTGACGTCAACTACATTCAAGGCAAACTTCTCAGCAACATATACGTAGTTACCGATAACTTCCAATTTCTGCGGAGATATTATTGAGTCACATATGCTTGTTATGCTGAGATCGTTAAGGTTGCTGATATTTATTATTTTTAATCCACCTCCAAAGTCATCAGCGACAAAGGCATTAGTTCCAGATATGTCAATTCCACAAGCTCTTTCGAATCCACGATACGTTTGTATAATCTTTGGAAACAACGGATTGCTAATATCTGCTATCTCCATTACTGACTCATAATTCTCACCGAAATGTGGTTCGACCATAAAAGCATGATCTGCGGTAAAAGCTATATCTTCAACAAAACCTAATGTCTTTATTGTGCTTACCCAAGTAGGATTATCTTTATTAGTTACATCTATTATATATAATGAATCCTCATAGCTGCTTATAAAAGCTAGATTATTATGAACAAAAACTGTGTTAAAATCCGGGAGTTCACAGAACCCATGAAATTCGGGTAACGGAAAGTAGTATTCTGATGTAATGTCACTATCCTCCATCCCAGATTTGCTGGCTATTGCTGAAACTATTGATCCAACATTAACCTGAAAAGGATCTGTATAGATCTGACCATCGATTAAAGGATTAAAACCATTAATAACATATTTAATCATAGCCCCATTTGTTTCACAGGATATTGTTATTACGGGATTTTGACTATATTTTCCTGATTCTGGTGAAAATACAGGAACTTTAACAAAGTTACTTTCATATGGCATGTCACTACTTGAATTATCTGTATTTTCTTTTAAATTATGTTTAGATAAATAAGCACATGAGGTTAATATAGTAATTAAAACAAGCAACAAAAGTTTAAAGTATATTCTAAGTAGTATTTTTCCCATAACAACCTTCCTTATTTTAATAGGTTGATTATTTATGAACACGATATCTTGTCAAGAATTATGTGACTTCTATTAATTCTCTTAATTCCGTCGATTTATTTAATTGTAATTCACATTTAAAACGTTAGTTTAGAATTGAATAATACAGTACTTTGGCTTGTCAGAGCTGGTGATTCGTGATGCTGTACCATCGATTCCGGAAGGATGTCACAAGGATGCAGCGCCCGCTCAGAAGCAGCCGTCCTGCCGGACTCATCACGCCTCTGGTTGCCTGCCCGGCACTCACGTGCCGTCCTGAAGGACTGATCCACAGGCGGAGGGTGATGCAGCTAAGGCAGCGGCATGGAATCCTGTCCAGTCCGATGACATCTGTGGCACAGACAATCCTGTCTGTGTCATTGGTCCAGGCACTCCTGCATAGGTTGGGGGCACGGGCAGGATTTCCCGTGCCACTGCTTATGGGAATCGCAGTTATATCATACGGGGGCTTGGGGCTCAGCCCCATTCAATAAAAAGGTTGGCGGGCGGGAATAGCTTAAGCTGGATACCGGCCTGCGCCGGTAATCCCGAATTCCGGCCTGCAGCTGCGTCCGTTACCTGCACCTATGGCAGCTGCATCAGCCTAAAGTCAGCGCTTGTTCAGAACCAGTCCGGGAGCTTGCCTTTCTCCTTCAGGACCTGCAGCAGGTTTTGGCGGGAACAGATGAACTGGCCGGCGGCAGTCTCAAATTCCTCCTCTGTCGCGGCGTTGACGCCCTTATGGCAAAACATGGCCACGGAGGCGCGGTCGCAGGCCAGGGTGGCCATCTTGCGGCAGGGAAATTCGTCGCATTCGGCGCAGGATTCGATGCCTTTGGCGAGGGCGCAGGGCCGGGCCTGGCATTCCGCGTCGGCGTGGGGGCCTTCGTGGCGGCAGCCCGCGCAAAGCACGTTCTCAACCGTGTAGTTCTGATGCCCGAAGACCTTTCTCCAGGCCTCCACCAGCTTCCTGCGCGCCTCCGGGTCCTGTGACCTGGCCGCGCAGCGGGAACAGTCGTAACCGCAGAATCCAATGTTCTTATCCATACTGTCCTCCCTGATCAGAATATATCAATTCTACCCTCGCCGGCCCCCTCCGCCGGGAAAGTCATTTCATGATCTTGCGGATGAAGCTGCGGGTTTCCGGGATATCGAAAAAGAGGTCGGTGTAATCCTTTTTGGGGTCGATGGTTTTGCCTTTGAGGCGGCCGTCCACATTGGTCTCGCCCCAGTTGTAGGCGGCCAGGGCGAGGGTCCAGTTGCCTTCGTAGCGCTGCAGCAGGTATTTCAGGTAGAGGGCGGAGATCTTCAGGTTGTAGGGCGGGAAAAACAGCCAGCCGCGCTTGTGCTCGGTATTGATGTAGCCGGCGGTGCCTTCCTTGACCTGGCCCAGCCCGATCGCTTTCTGGGAGGAGACGGCCAGGCTGCGGAAGGAGCTTTCGGCACTGATCAGGCGGTAAAATTTAAGGGGCGGGAGCTTGTAGTAGATCGCCGTTCCGAGCGTCATGAGGCGCAGGGAAATGGGGTTGTAGACCAGGACGACCAGCGCCAGGACGAGCAGGATCAGTTGCAGCAGGCGCCGCTTTACTTTTTGCCGCTTTGCCATGCCTTGCGGTAGTTGCGCTGGTAGCGGTCGTTGTTGGAATTGAGGCGCATGGCCTGGGCAAAATCGGCCAAAACCTCGCGGTTGGGATACTTCAGTTTGAGCTTGACCGCGCCCAGGTTGTTGAACAAAGCGGCGTCCTCGGGCGTGAGCCCCGCAGCTTTCTGCAGCAGGGCCAAAGCTTCTTCATACTGACCTTCCTCCTGCCGGAGGGAGGCCTGGAACTGCAGGTCCAGGGAGGCGGAAAACTTGTCACGGGCGACGGGATCGCGGGAGAGTTCGGACAAGCTCCTGACCAGTTTGTTATCGGGATGGGCATCGGCCATTTCCTGATAGGCGGCCTCGGCATCAGCCCAGCGCCGCGCCAGCAGCAGGCACTGGCCATAAGTGATGCCGGCAAAGACCTGGTCCGGCAACTGCTTGCGGATGGGCTCGAGCAGTGTAATGGCGCCTTCGTAGTCGCGCAGGTTCATTTTCGCCAGGGCCAGGTTGAAAAGGTTTTCCGGCGTATCGGCCCAGCGGCAAAGGCGCTCGAAGACAGACAAAGCCCGCCGCCGCCGGCCGTACAACAACTGGCGCTGGCCGGCAGAGCGGAAGAAAGGCATCAGAAGTTTCTGCACAACATTCATATCAAATCCTTGGCCAGTTCCGCAAAGGCAGGATTTCCTGTCAAGCAGGGAAGCGCCCCGGTTGGGAGCAGGATGTCCTCCAGCTTGCTAACCAGCGATTTTATTAATCAGTTACAATTCCCACTATAATAGTGTTTGTTTAAAGCTGAAGACGAAGTATCATATTGTAAAAAAGCATAAGATGGCATCCGTCATCGGGAGAAAACCATGAAAATACTCATACTGTTTTACTCTACCTACGGGCACATGCATAAAATGGCCCTGGCCGCCGCTGAAGGAGCAGCCAGGGTGGAAGGGGCAGAAGTGGACATCAGGAGAATCCCGGAAACCCTTTCGGAAGAGGTTCTGGGCAAGATGGGCGCGCTGGAGGCGCAGAAAACCTTTGCCCATATTCCTGTGGCCGAGGTCAAGGACCTGAAGAACTACGACGCCATCATTTTCGGCGTCCCCACCCGCTACGGATTGCCCTCCGCCCAGGTGCAGACCTTTCTGGACCGGACCGGGGGACTGTGGTCCAAAGGCGCTTTGGTCGGCAAGCTGGCAGGCGTGATGACCGGCAGCGGCACCCCCCACGGCGGACAGGAAAGCACCATCCTGAACTTCCACACCGCGCTGCTGCACCACGGCATGGTCATCGCCGGTCTGCCCTACGCTTTCCCCGGTATCTCCAGAACGGACGAAGTGACCGGAGGCTCGCCTTACGGCGCTGCCTATATCGTCAGGGAAGAAGGGCAAAGCCCCACCGACAACGAACTGGACGGAGCGCGCTTCCAGGGCGAATACATTGCCCAACTCGCCGGGAAAATAGCCTGCTGCCCGGAAAAATCCGAATAGGGGTTGACCGCAAAAGGGCGCACGCCAAATGTGGGCCCATGACAAAAGATAAGCACAAAAGGTCCTGGCTGGAAAACGTCCCGCTCAGCCCTAAACAGAGCCTGGGCGAGGAGATCGCCAACAGCATAACCCACGGCACAGGCGTCGGGCTCAGCATAGCGGCACTGGTCATCCTGGTGGTCTTTGCCGCCAGGCTGGGAGATGCCTTCAAGGTAGTCGGCTTCAGCATCTACGGCGCCATGCTGATCCTGATGTTTCTGTCCTCAACCCTGTACCATGCTTTTCACCAGCCTTTGGTGAAGCGCTTTTTCCGCATTTTGGACCATTCCACAATCTGCCTGCTGATCGCGGGAACCTATACGCCCATCACGATCGGCGTCATGCGCGGCGGCTGGGGTTGGACGCTGTTTGGCCTGATCTGGGGCTTTGCCCTGCTGGGCATCAACCTGCAGATCTTTGCCATGCGCAAACTGAAATGGCTGTCCATTGTCATGTACATTATGATGGGCCTGCTGGTCGTGATCGCCATCCGGCCCCTGATGCTGAAAGCGCCTTCGGGACTGGTGATGTGGATGCTGATCGGCGGCGCCTGCTACCTGCTCGGAGTGATCTTCTACGTCTGGAAAAAGCTGCCCTGGCACCATCCCATCTGGCACCTGTTAGTTCTGGGCGGCGCCGTCTGCCACTTCTTCGGCATGCTGCAACTTGTGTAAGTGCTGCCAAGCTCCGCACAGCATATCCTTGACAAAACAGCGCCTTATCAGAATTGGTATTTGCTTATTTGATTATTAGTTGCGAGGCACAAAGATGACCACACCGCGAGATAAAGAGATCGGGACACTGATTCAGCAACTGGCTGAACTGAAGCACAACCTGCACGGCAGGGACTTCCTGCTGACCTGGGACAAGACGGAAGCTGAACTGAAAGCAGTGATGCTGGCGGCGGAAATCCTGCAGGCACTGCACTGGCAGGGCAAATCCATGCGCACTTTCAGCCATGGCCTGGCCATTTCCATTTTCCGGGACAACAGCACCCGCACCCGGTTCAGCTTTGCTTCTGCAGCTTCGGCATTGGGTCTGACCCTATCCGAACTGGACGAGGTGAAGAGCCAGATCGCCCACGGCGAAACGGTGCGCGAGACCGCCAACATGATTTCCTTCCTGACCGAAGTGATCGGCATCCGGGACGACATGTACCCCGGTGAAGGCCACACCTACATGCTGGAAGTGGCGGAAGCCGTTCAGCAGGGCTACAAGGAAGGCCTGCTGCCCTCCCGTCCGACTTTGGTCAACCTGCAATGCGACCTCGACCATCCCACCCAGAGCCTGGCTGATCTGCTCAAACTGAAAGACTACTTCGGCGGACTGGACAACCTCAAAGGCAAAAAGATCGCCATGAGCTGGGCTTACTCCCCCAGTTACGGCAAACCCTTGTCCGTGCCGCAGGGCGTGATCAACCTGATGACCCGTTTCGGCATGGAAGTGGTGCTAGCGCATCCGGAAGGCTATGACCTTCTGCCCCAGACCTTAGTTTCCGCCCAAGCCTTTGCCAAGCAGAGCGGCGGCAGCTTCCGCCTGACGCATGACATGAAAGATGCTTTTGAGAATGCGGATGTGGTTTATCCCAAGAGCTGGGCGCCCATGGCTGTCATGCAGAAACGCACTGAACTGCTCAAAGCCGGGGACAAGACAGGGCTGGTCGAACTGGAAAAGGCCTGCCTGGCAGAGAATGCCCGCCACACAGACTGGGAGTGCACGGAAGACATGATGCAACTCACCAGGGAAGGCCGGGCTCTGTACGAACACTGCCTGCCGGCTGACATCACCGATGTGAGCTGCAGGCAGGGCGAGGTAGCCAGGCGCGTGTTTGAGAAATACCGTTATCATACCTACCAGGAAGCGGGCTTCAAGCCTTTCGTGATCGCCGCCATGATCTTCATGTCCAAGGTCGCGGACCCGGTCGCCAGGCTGGCTGAGTTCAATCAGTAACCACGAGATACGCGAAACACGCGAAAAAGGAAGCAATAAACGAAATGCTTGTCCCCGTTATCCCTGCGCAGGCAGGGATCCAGCCTGTTTAAAATGTTTCAAGGAGAATAGAATGTCTAAGATCATCGGACCGATCAATGACGAGGTCAGAAAAAGAACTGCCAAGCGCTGCAAGGAGCGCGGCATCATCCTGCCGACCTTCGCCCAGTTGCGCAATCCCGAGCTGATCCCCCAGGAAATAAAAGCCAAGCTGAAACCCATCGGGCTGTGGGACATCAATCCGCTCAACCTGTTCCGCATCACCTGGAAAAACGATATCAATACAGGCCTGTTCGGCGGCGTCAACTATCTGGAGATCCCCAAGCAACTAACCGGCGTCAAGGCGCGCATCATCGGGCTGGTGGGCAAGTATTTTCCCACCGGCGCTCACAAGGTGGGAGCAGCCTACGGCTGCCTGGCACCCCGCATGGTGACCGGCGCTTTTGACCCCACCTATCACAAGGCGGTCTGGCCTTCCACGGGCAATTACTGCCGGGGCGGCGCTTTCGACTGCGCTTTGCTGGACGTGCATGCCGTTGCCATTTTGCCGGAAGAGATGAGCCGGGAGCGCTTTGACTGGCTGCGCAGCATCGGGGCGGAAGTGATCGCCACGCCCGGCTGCGAATCCAACGTGAAAGAAATCTATGACAAATGCGATGAGCTCAGGCCCGACCCGCGCAACCTGATCCTCAACCAGTTCGATGAATTCGGCAATCCGCTTTACCATTTTGAGATCACCGGTCCCGCTTTGGAAGAAGTATACAAAAATGCAGCGGAGACAGGGCAGAAGTTTACTTCTCTGGTTTCCGCCACCGGCTCAGCCGGCACCATCGCAGCCGGAGATTACCTGAGGGAGCTTTATCCCCTGCTGAAAGTGGTTGCCTCCGAAGCGGCCGAATGCCCCACCCTGCTCAACAACGGCTTCGGCGGGCACAGGATCGAAGGCATCGGCGACAAACACGTGCCCTGGGTGCATAATGTCCGAAACACAGACGCTGTGGCCGCCATCCGGGACGAGGACTGCATGCGCCTGTTCCGCCTCTTCAATGAACCTGTGGGCCTGGACTTCCTGCAAAGCATCGGGATCAGCAAAGAGCTGGCGGCAGACCTTTCCCTCCTGGGAATCTCATCCATCGCCAATCTGCTGGCTTCCATCAAAACAGCCAAATATTACGATTTACGGGAGGATGACATCGTCTTCACCATCTTCACCGATGCCGCCAACATGTATGACTCACGCCTGGCTGAACTGACAGAAGAGCGCGGCCCATACACATCGGTTCAGGCTGCAGTTGACCTCAATTCCTGCCTGCTGTTCCAGGCCTGCGACAACTACCTGGAACTCACCTACCAGGACAAGAAGCGCATCCACAACCTGAAATACTACACCTGGGTGGAACAGCAGGGCAAGACCTATGAGGAAATCCTGCAACAATGGGATCCCCAATACTGGTATGACATCTTCGACAACAGTGTCCAGCGCCTGGACGAGCTGATCGAGGAATTCAACGAGCTGGTGCGCAAATCCTGAACATGCAGATCATCACTCTCATCCCTGCCGCCGGAAAAGGCAGCCGCTTCGGCATGCCCAAGGTTGACGCATCCTACAACGGGATCAGTTTTGCCCAAAGGATCATTGATACCCTGGAGGAGGCGGGATTGACAGACTATTACCTGCTGCGGGACCTGGACACGCCAGACATGCAGACCACCCTGCGCCACGGCATGCGCTTGGCCATCACGGAAGGCAGGATCCCTGACGGCTGGCTGATCTGGCCTGTGGACCACCCCACCGTCAAAGCGGCCACTGTGATGACCTTGGCCAGCATCTTCGAACGGAAAAGCAACAGCGTAATCATTCCCCGCAACGGGGGCCGCAACGGGCATCCCATCCTGATCCCCGGCGCGCTGCTGATCCCGGCCCAGCCGGACCCGCTGGGGCTGAAGGGCATCATTCACAGCTCTGGATTTCCGATCCTCTACGCCGATGTGGATGATGTGGGTATCCTATTCAATTTCAACACTCCCGAGGATATGGCCTATGCCTGATCAGACGCAGTATTTTGTCAGGCTGTCCGCCGCTCTGGAAAAAGGCGATCCGCTCTGGCAGGCCATGGTGGTGGAAACGGAAGGCTCCACGCCGGCCCGGGTCGGCATGAAACTGGCCGTGCCCCTGAGTGGGGAAACCTTTGGCAACCTGGGCGGGGGCGAACTGGAATACCTGGTCATCAACACAATAAGGAAAGAACAGCCGCGATCCGTTGTCAAATGGGACTACAACCTCGATGAGCAGGGCCTGCCCCATTTAACAGAACCAGACGGGATCGAGCAAGATAACGGACTTAGTGGCCCGGCCGATCCTGCCAGTGAAAACAAGGCCACGGAAAGGATTGTCTGTGCTGCAGAGAATATCCATACTTCCATGCTCTGCGGCGGCAGCGTGGAAGTCCTGGTCGAACCCCTGTTCTCACCTTATCCGTTGTACATCATCGGCGCCGGCCACTGCGGGCGCGCGTTGGCCGACTTTGCAGTGAAGGCCGATTTCCAGGTTACCGTGCTTGATAACAGGTCTGACCTCCTGCAACCGGACGCTTTCCCCAACTCCGTCCATTTGGTCCATAATGACTATACTGACTTGGGAGCAGCCATTCCCTTCAGCCCTCACGTCTTTATTGTGATCATGACCTACGGCCACGTGCACGACCGCCAGGTCTTGGAATCCTGTCTGCGCCGGCCTTTCCGCTACCTGGGCATGATCGGCAGCGCCAAAAAAGTGGCGGAGACCGTTGCCGCTATCATAGCCAAAGGCTTTAGCGATGAAGAGTTGAACAGGCTCCACGCACCCATCGGCCTGCCCATCGGCAGCCATACCCCCTACGAAATTGCCGTCAGCATCCTGGCGGAGCTTATCCAAACCAAGAACAATCAGTAATCAGACTCAGACTTTTTTGTCACAAAAAAAAGGGGAATCCCATATTCAGAATTCCCCGTACAAGCTTTAATCTCAACTACTATCAGGGCATACCTGCCGTAACCTTGTAGAAGAAACAATGGCCCGGCAGCGGTTCGGACCACACAAGATTAGTGGTTGAATCAATCAGTTCAAACTGGCCGGCGGAATCGTTACTGCGGTAGATATTGAATTGCTGTGGCGAGATGGGCCAGGGATAGCTCCAGTTCAGTTGTATCAAACCGGAAATGGGAAGATAAGTTATGTTAATGTTCTCGATCCCGGGAATTTGAACACCTTCCCAATAAATGCGATTATATGTGTCCTGTTCAAAAGCGGGTCCGGCAAAAGCTCCCGTGCAGCCGACAAAATAAACTCCGCCCTGATCAACTGTCTTGGACACATTGTACATTCCCATCCAGGTATTGGCGGGAAATCCGGCATTGTTTACAGTGAAACACTGATTGTTGTTAATGGTAAGCAGCTTGCCCGTGGCGATGCCATATCTGAAGATGCAGTTGTCAAAGCTGTGGTGATATTCGACCAAAGCTCCGTTCTTGACATTCACGCCCAGCATGTTCATGTATTCAAACAGGACATAGGATGCGGCAAGGGTGGCTCCGCTTTCAATGTTGAAACCATAATATCCTGATAAGTAGTGAGAAAATCTGGCCGGCTGGGTGGAGGTTCCGATCGCTTCCAGCCTGCCGCCATTGTTAACTGTGATGCTTTTACTGCCCGCCATCTGAATTACGGCTCCCTCATCCAGAACCAGAGTGCCATTGACGGCAATGTTTCCGGTGCTGACCAGGTTATGTCCATTCAAATCCAGAGTTACCGCGTTGATGGTTATCGCACCCGCTTCCAAACTGGTGAGACTGCCGCCCAAAGTAACGGTGTTTGCCATATTGACCGTGATTCCGTTCTTAACCGTGCAGGCATTGATGGTTAAATTGCAGGAACGGGTGAGGGGCAGGCGATTACCGTTTCTGTCAGTTTCATGATCAGGTTCAAAGTCTCTCCCCAGCGTATTTTTATTGATGAACAAAGCACGAAACCAGCTCGATGCATGGGAGGTAAGAACGTTGTCCCCCGACCCGGTCAGCATGACGGTTCCCCCTGTCGGATCGAAATTGCCCCTGGTATCGTTCCAGTTCCCGTTGCACCTGATGGTTCCGCCGCTGATGTCAAACTGGCTCTCCAGAGCGGTTTCTGAGATCGTGATGCCCCAGTCACGCACATTGAACTCGCCGGAATTCATAATCAGGGAACAGGGCGCATCATAAGCGAACCACATATTAGCCGTGCCGCCATAGATATCAACTATCCCGCCATTCAGGATTTCCATTGATCCGTTCAGGTCTATCCATCCTTCCGGGTCCTGGTGGATCTCCAGATGTCCGCCGTTGGATAAGTATGAGCCATAGATACCGTTTTGAACAAGGTCTGATACCATTACGTGATTACCCGTATTCAGAGAGCGCAAAGCACCACCGCCGGTGTAAGAGGAGACGGTTGAGGCATGGTTATCATAAAAAACCAGTTGTCCGGTGGATTGGTTGTTCAAAACAGAATTCAGTATGGCGGTATTATGAAATGTTACCAGATTATCCACTTGAAGAGTTCCTTCAATTGTCACCTGGCCTTGAAAAGTCAGGGCATCCCCGGTATGGGAATCCGTTACATTGTAAAAGTTGCAGGTTCCGTAAACGCTTTGCAATCCGCCTAGTTGACCGAAAGTGACAGTTCCGTTATTGGGATTGAATATTGCTCCGCCAGTCTGGATCCAGTTTCCATACAAACGCATACTGCCTGGAGCGATGAAAGTTCCTGAAGTCAGTATAAAATTGCTCTTAACAACAATGCTGGAAGAGGCAGTGACTGTATTATTGCGGGTTGGGGAAGTAGGGATGTCATCTCTGTTTGTCTGCCTGATTTCTGATTCTTCCAGTCTTGATGATGCTTTATTGATTTCGAGCTCGTGAAAATAACTGCCTGTGTTGTGAAGAGTTTCACAATCAGCGCTTCCGTAAAGCTCAACCTTGCCGGAGGTTGGTTGAAAGTGGTGGCTATAAACAAGAAAATCTCCTGAGCTGCGGATCGTACCTCCGTTTATGGCTGAATCGAAACCGTCATCCAGTGGCTGGATTTGAATTCCCGCATCATGGAAATCCAAAGTACCGCCGCTCATGGACAGGTAACCATACCACCAAGAATTGTTGTTTCCGCCCCAAGCATTCATAGTGCCTTGTTCTATGGTGAGCGTAACATGCATATCGATAGCGGAACTCATGTCTTGATTGTAGTTGATGGTTCCCGAAGACAGATGAATGGCTCCATAGATTCCGGGGTCAAGCAGATCCATGACAGTGAAGGTTCCCCCGTTCACCCAATAGGGACCTGCCTCCCAATCATAAGCGTTGCAGGTGACGGTACTTCCGGTGTGGATCTGCATATCTCCCAAACCATATTTTTCCAGGATCAGGATATGGAAATTCTCAGTGCTCATGACACTGCTGCAGGTGCCGCCGATGGTTACGGTGCCGGTGCCTTCCACAAAAGCGTCAGGTCCCGGCAGGTTGGTCCAGTTGCCATAAACGGTCATGGCATCCGGAGCGACGAATGTTCCGGCCTGGATCTCGAAATTGCCGTTGATCAGGATAGGCCCTGAACCCGTTACTGTATTGCTGCGGGTTATTGGAACCGGATTGCCGTCTCGGTCAGTGTGCCATTCAGGTGTTGGCAGGTCCTGTAATTCATCTCTGCCGGATGATTTGTTGATCACCACTTGGTTCAAAAAGCTGCCGGAGGTATTGATCAGGTTGGCATCTGAGTTTCCGTTCAGTTCAAGCGTCAGGCAGGATGGCTGAAAATCATTCCTGTACACCTCAAAGTCTCCCGGGGTTCGGATAATTGCTTCATTGATATCTTCAATGAAATCATAGGACGGAGATATTCTGATTCCCTGATCCTTGTAGTTCAGGACACCTAAACCCCTCATGGTAAGAGTGGCCGGGGATGCGTAACCCATAATGGCAATGTCGCTTCCGCCAAATACGTTGACGGTGCCAAGATAGCCGATACTGAGATTGCCGTTCAGATCAACAAATGAGCCGGGCGTAGTGTCCTGATGAAAATTGATGGTTCCTGAAAGCACCGTGATCTTTCCATAAATACCATTATCCGCCAAATCAAGAGCAGTGAAGCTGCCTTCTTCAATATACAGCCACCCCGAGGTCCGGTCATAACTATTGCAGGTCACATTGAATCCGTCTTTAATCCGTAATTGAACTGTGTCGTCGTTTTTGCCCAATTCCAAAATGTTAAACGTTTCATTGCCATCAACGAATGCCATGTCTGCTCCGTCAAAGATCACTCTGCCGGTTCCCTCCACGAATTCTGCATTTCCCGCATTGTTCCATGACCTTGCCACTTTCATTACAGGTGGAGCAATAAAAGTCCCGTTAAGCAAAAAGAATCCGCCATTGATATCGAGAAATCCGCCTCCGGTTACGGTCACAGATATGTCAGATTTGTTTATATAAACTGTATGAAGATTACTGGCCGTGTTTGAAGTCAGGTTACAATCCGTATTTCCGTATAATTCAATAATCCCCTCCGGTGGATTGAAGTCATTGCGGCTGACTATGAAATGGCTTGCCGTCCTGATTTTGCCTAAACCAGTGACAATGAAATTGAATGGATATAACTCTGAAACAATAATGCCCTGGTCGTGATAATCAAGCGTGCCATAATAACCGATGTTAAGAGTAGCCGGCGCTGCATAGGAAAAGATGGCGTTGGACGCCCCGCCGTAAACGTTTAAGGTCCCATGTGTGATTGTAACATCTGCATTCAGGTCAACCAGTTGGAAAGCATCCTGATGATAGTTGATCACGCCTGCTTCCGTTATCACAATGGTGCCGAAGATCCCGTCATCGGCAAGATCGTTGGCGGTGAAGGTTCCGCCCGTCACGGCATAAGCTCCCTCTTCCCAATCGAAGGAGATGCAGGTCACAGCTGATCCCGAAGGAATGTATACAATCCCGGCGCTGTTATCCAGAACAAGGGTGGCAAAATCCTCCGAGCCGAGGGTCTGGTTGCCGCTTCCGTTAAGGGTTACAGTTCCCGGAATAAATCCGGACGCGCCCATGTTATTGGTCCAGTTTCCGCCCAAATAAAGGGGATGCCACTCATAGGGCAAGGTCTGGGTCTTGCAGCTCAGGACGCCATCCGCGATCGTGACATCGCCTCTCGCATCGAGATAAGACGCCAGGTAAACCGTGTAGTTGAATGTTCCCGTTTTATTGATGCAGAGATGATTCAGATGATTTCCCGCGTCGCCCAGATTGAGAGTGGAATTGCCGGTCCCTTGCAGGCTGAGGGTGCCGAAGTCAAGGTTGCAGTACGCTCCGGAATCGACTTTGAGATTGCCTTTCAAAATTGTGGTTCCGGCGTAAGAATGGTTCAGAGTGCTTCCGGACTCGACCCAGATGTTTTCTGCAATGGTGAGAGTAGAGCTGGAATTGTCACTTATTATGGTGGAATATGGATAAATCTTGGAAGAGTGGAAGCCGAACAGAGTGGTGGGAGCATAGGTATTGATATTACTGTGTCCCGTACCGCACATCATTAGCCAGCCTTCCGTGATATTAACATTGGAACCCGCCAAAAAACTCAAATCCCCACCCACGGCAATAACTCCGGCATTTGTCTGTGTGATGCTGACACTTGACCCTGCCGCAAAAGAAAGGTCATTTGCCACATCAAGTAACGGAACACCCCTGCTCCCGCTCCAGTCCAACACCAACTGACAGGACAGCCCGGCGTCTGTGTTGACATACAGGTTATCACTGATTATGGTCAGGCTTGTTCCGCCATAGGCCAGGATCGAATTACACTCTGCATAGCCATCGACCACGGGATAATTGACCATTCCGTCGGGGATGATCACATCATCCGTTCCTAGCGGAACCCGGTTCAGACTCCAGTTCTGGGAATTGTGCCAATGGGTGTTGTAACTGCCGTCCCAGGTGTTGGTGGTGCGCCCTGATCGGGTCTGAATATCATTAGAGGTGACCGGACTTGTCTTGTCTGCTGCGGTTAAAAACCCTATGGCGGCAATTAAAACAAAGATTAAAAACACTGTGAAGTTTTTCATTCCTTGCTCCTTTGACCCTCTTGCCAAGATGCCCCGTTACCTTGTTTGAGTAAATCGATTAAGACAAACTCTCTTTACGGACATTCAATAATCCTGTCAAGTATTTGTTACTGCGATTTATGAAGTTAACTGGGACAGCAAGCAAACATCAAGGGCCCTGGTCAGTATTTCCGTGGTTTTGCCAGTTGTTGTCAACCTGTACCGGGAAGCTACAATCAACACCCTTATGCAGGCAGCGGGTAAAGGCGGCCCTTCCGGCAGGCCAGGGTGGCGGAAATGGAAGACTCCGCGCCAGCCCGTATCAGCCTGGCACTGGCCGTGTCCCTGAGCGTCGAGACCTTTGGCAGCCAGAGCTGAAGTGGCCATAGATTAACTTTCCCATGTAACAGAAAAGGCCCTCTCATAGGAGAGGGCCTTTGTTTTTCGGAGCGGCCAATATATCACGATCCGCTGCTCAGAACCTCACTTTTTGACCGTGAACATCAGGCCGACATAGTATTCATTTCCGCTGGAATCGATATAGCCGCCCAGGTCGATGTTCAGGTTATCCGAATGTTCGTAGCCCAGGCCCATGGTATATTTCTTCGATCCCCAGGAATCGCTCGAATTATGCTTGCTGTTGATGAACGTGTTGTCCGTGTAATGGCCTTCGGAAGCGTCGCCG
>JAXDBS010000015.1:0-17325 GCA_034678545.1 Cloacimonadaceae bacterium (SeqCode)
CACTCCTGTGCCCCAATTGTAATAGCAGGACAGCTTGAACAGCGCGCCGGGGTGATCCTGGGCCGCGGCCAGTTCCAGGTAATGGATGCATTTGTCATATTCCCGCTCGCCAAAACTCCCGTCATAATCGAAGGAAAGCTCCCATTGGGCTTCAGCGTGCCCGTTATCCGCCGCCCGGTGCTCCCAATAATCAGCTTTTTCCACGCTGCGTTCCACTCCCAATCCGTACCTGTAACAGCAGTATAGGTCATACTGGGTCTCTGCATCGCCCGCTTCTCCGGCTTGCAGCAGCTTTTTGCTCAGCTTGAGTTTTGCCATCTCATCCTCCTCTCATCATGCAATGTACTCCTCCTGCGCAACTATGCAACTGATGAATTGCCGGCTGATAATTTTGTTGAGACCCTAGATAATACCAGCCACTGGCTGTAGTTCGCCTGGGAGGATGAATCCTGCCGGCAGTTGCTCTGTCAGCAGCAAAGACTCGCTTTAACGCATTGCAAACAGACGGCTTTGTGGAGCCGATCGCCTGAACTTACTTCCTTTGGCGGGCAGGTCGGACGGATTCGCTTCTGGCCGGCGGGTCCTGCGCTGCGGTAACAAGGTAGAAGTAATGGTCGCCTGTGATAGCTTCTGAATATTCGGTAACGGGGTAGGCGACGCTGGTCAGGTAATAGGCGGGATCGGGTTCGGTGAAAAGCTCCGTATGGCGATAAATGTTAAATCCGTACACAGCCGTGGGATAGGTCCAGTCCAGACGGACGCCTGGCCCCGCAGTGTATTGGATGCTGAGATCGGTAATGGGGGGCAGGTTGTTCCACGTGAGGTAAAACGGACCATACACATTGTTGGCTTCGTTGCTTTCGGAGACGCTGTTGAAAGTGTCTATCTGCAGCCAGGAGGACCAAGGCCCGAGGTGGTCGTGATCGGTATTGGTCACGGAGAAGGTCACGTCCACCGGCAGGCCGGCAGGAAGGGTATCCAGGGTCTGGAAGTCCTCCCCTTCGTCATACAGGATGGGAGGCGTATCCTGGTCCGCATACCAGTCCATGTCCACGTATTCCTCATCGCAAGGGGTGCTGCTGGCGTTCAGGTAGGTTACGACCAACCCCACCGTCCCGCCCAGATTGGGATTCGGATCGGACCATTTGGCCTTGATAATTCTCAGGTCATAGGCAGAGGTCGGGGCGGTCCAGATTATTCTTTCATGGTTATCGTTGTCGTAGCTTTCGCCGCTGAAGGTTCCGCTGGCATTGGCGAAATTGGCCGCTCCCGCGTCTTCGGACTTGGTGACGTTGGAAGCTCCGCTCCAGATATTGTTGGGGAAGATTGCGCCGTTAATCAAAAGGTTCTGGCTGTTATTCAGAGTAAGCAGGGTGCCGCCCGAGATACCATAACGGAAGGTGCAGTTATGGAAGGAATAGACGGGATCCACAGACGCTCCGGCATGGACGTTGACGCCTTCCGCCTGCAGCTTTTCAAAGGTGGCATCGGAGGCTGCGATGGTGCCGCCGGACCAGATCCCGAGATAATAATAGCCCAGACTGGTGATGGCGGCATTGCTTCCCGACGTTCCCAAAGCTTCCAGGCGCGCTCCGTCATTGATGGCGATGGCTTTGCCGTTTGCCATACTGAGCGTGGCTCCGCTGTCGATCTCGAGCACACCTCCGTTGGCATAAACGTGTCCGGCGCAGTCAACCGATTTCTGATTCAAATCCAGCCTGCCTGCCTGGATCCAGATGAAACCATTGATGTCCAGAGCAGACTGCACAGTAACAGTATTGGTGCGCAGGAGCTGTTCCTGGTGTCCGAACCTGTCCCTGTACCAGGCTTGCGTGTTGTCCGTCTCTCGGGCTGCAGTTTTGTTGATATAAAGATTGAACAGGTTGGAACCGGCTTCATGGGTGACCATGGCATCCGTGCTGCCGCTCAGGTCAATGCTGCCGCCGGTGGGTGTAAAACCGGTATGATAAACTTCAAATCTCTGCGCCACCCGGATGGTGCCGCCACTGATGGTTTCCGAAAAGCTCCAGGCATAATCATCTGAGATATAAACGCCCTGGTCCCTGAACCAGAGCAAGCCTCCGGTCATTTCGACTGAGGCATTGTGGTTGTAGGGCCAGTAGGAAGGGTAGGTCCCACCTCCGCCATATACATTGAACTCGCCTCCGAAGATATGCAGGTCTCCACCCAGGTCGATATAGTCCTCCGGAGCCAGATTCAGGTTGATGTAACCTCCGGAGTTAAGGTACCAGGCTCCTGCGATGTAGCCGTCGTCCAAGGCTCCGATATTGATGGTGCCGCTCAGGACGTCTATTGCTCCAGCAGTCCAGTCGTAATGATAGACATTCACGGTTGCATCAGGATTGTCAATTCGGAAAGCGCCGCCGGTCTTATTGACTTCCAATATGTAGAAAGTGGTTGAGTAGTTGCAGTATTGATGTCCGGTGCCGTTAAAGATGACCCGGCTGCCGGTGAGAGCAACCATGCCTCCTTCCGCAGACCAGTCTCCGCCTACTCTGACCGTGGCACCGGTGATATCCAGGAAACCGCCAAACCGATTAACCGAGCCTCCGATGTTCAGGTTGTAGCCGTTGGCAAGAATGGAGCCGTCGTAGAGGTAGAGGTTGTTTTTGACGGTAAGGTTGTCATACAGGGTGGCAGCCAGACCCGGGGTTCCGTTTCTGTACAGGTTCCAGAGATAGCTGCCGGGACCTTGTACATCTATGTTTTGTGAACCCCCATACAGTCTGAGAGTTCCTGCATTGAATCTGAGTCCATACAACTCACTGGTGTTGAGGTCTTCCAGATTTCCGCTCAGGCTGATCTGGGCTGGAGCATTATTGATCAGCAGGCTGCCAGCGTAAACCCTGATTCCGGTCGTGACACTAAAGGCATAAACAGTGGAGCTGGTGATCTCCACGCTGTGTCCGGTTGTTTTGGCGATCCAGAAATTGGCCAGGGTGGTAAAGAAACCGTAGTTGTTGAACAGGGTATCATTGCTTCCGGTCAGTTGCAGCACTCCTGCCGACATGTTGAAACTGGTTTCGTTGGCGATCGTGAAGTTTCCGTAAGCTATGATCTGGGCATTGGTATTGGTGACGCTGACCGTGGAACTGTTCAACCAGTTGGCATAGCCATCTATCAGGAGGTCTCCGCTGCCGGTGATGAAAAGGTTTCCATAGCTGGCCAATACTCCGTAGACATGCAGACTGAAAGTGCTGCTGATGGTCAGGTTGCATCCTGACGCGATATTCAAATTGGCACAGGAAGCACTGGCAGTGCTGACTTCAGGCCAGTTTGCCACTCCTGCTACAATGTAAACCGGCTGGGCGGAATTGGGAACCACGCCCGTGCTCCAGTTGCCGGGTGTGTTCCAGTCCACGGACAGCGCTCCCGTCCAGGTGGCGGAGCAGAGGAGGGTGGAAAGGACAAGAAAAACAAGGCTGATTACGATGAGTTTCATATTGTCTCCTTGGGCCTGAATGCCCGCTCATATTTATGGCATATTCACAATAATTCTAACTCAATATTTTGACAAGTTCTTACATAGTGAGCAAATTGATTTGTGTCAAGCTAAAAATCTCCTTCCTCCCGCCTTGGCCGCCTGTCTTGCCTGCCTCTTGCCTGTTGGCATTACTTACCCATTACGGACAAAGTCCGTAATGGGTCCGTAATGGGTCCGTAGTGCAAGCAGGGGCGGGAGGGGTTCTCGAAACGCAGGTATGGCGCGAAATCCGGTCTGGGGGTCACCCGGTTGATTACTTCAGGCTGAGTTCCTTCAGCACCTGCTCCACCTGGGTTCTGCTCATTCCGGAGTGCAGTTTCTGCCTGAGTAAAGTGTTCATATCATCAGGCGAAATACCGCTGCCAAAATCTTTGACTGCCGTAACTTCATAAAAGTATTCAGTGGAATACAGCCCGGCGTATTGGTGCGCGTAATGCCGGATGGAGGCGGGGGTATAGTCCAGGAAGCTGTAATCACCTCCCGGCGTCTGGCTGTAGTTGTAGTAGATGAAGTAGTAATCCGGGTCAAGCGGATGGGCCGTGTTGTCGGTGGTGACGGCGTCCCAGCCCAGATGGATGTCATTGGCAAGGTTGGCGATGGTGAGATTCTGCGGCGCGGCGGGAATGGGGTCTGCGAACTTGAGGACAAAGCCGTCAGTTTCCCCGGTAGTATATAGAGTCAGTCCCGCCACGGAAATCTCATCATAAAAGTCTCCGGACAACCTTCCTGTGCCGTCCGGAGCCAGGTCAATCCCGCCAGCATTTTCAACCTCAGGTACCATCAGACTGAAAGCCCAAGCCCAATCCCCGTTTGCTGTCAGCTTGGCAAAATAGATATCGTTTCCGGTGTTACTTATCAGCTCATTATTTCCGAAATTGGCGGAGCCGAGGAACAAGCCTGTCACGCAGCAATTGCCGGTCTGGTCGGCTGTAATTCTGACAGCAGTTGTATAATATGCTGAGCCATTGGCACAGTTAGCCCAAATCCAGTTGCCGGAGGGCGTGAGCTTGGCTACAAACATGGATTGGTACAAATTGGTACCGCTGAGCACGGAACTGCCGAATCCGACCAGGCCCACAAATTCGCCTGCTATGTAAAGGTTGCCGCCGCCGTCCCGGGCAATGCTGTTGGCCATGTCGACATAGGTGCTTCCGGCTCTCCTGCCCCAAAGCCAGACTCCCTCGCAGCTCAGCTTGGCGACCAGGACGTCTTGCCCTCCCCCGGAAATCAGGATTGTTCCCGCAATATTGATGCTTTCGCTGAAGTATCCCGCTATGTAGCAACTCCCAGCATCATCCACCGCGATGTCGTTCCCGCAGTCATCAGAACTGCTTCCCTTACTAATTGCCCAATCCCTGTTTCCGGTGGGGGATACCCTGGCGACAAAGAAATCGCTCCCACCCATGCTGGTTATGCTGTGGGAGCCAAAGTAAGCCGTGTGGGTGAACGAGCCCGTGATGTAGCTGTTGCCGTCATTGTCACAATCCAGACCGTTGCAGCAGTCATCGCCCGAGCCGCCTCCGCTGACTGCCCAGAGCCAGACTCCGCTGCTGTCAAGTTTGGCAGTGAAGGCGTCCTGACTTCCTCCAACTGATGTCACGGTGTAGCTGCCGAAGGTTACTGAGTTATAGAAACTGCCGGCAATGTGGATGTTGCCCGACAAGTCCAATCTGATCCGGTTCGGACAGGCATCCACAGCAGTTGCCTGGACTGCCCACTGCCAGACTCCCTCACTATTCAGTTTTGCCACAAATATGTCAGCCAAAGAACCGGTCGTAAGATTGATGGTTCCAAAAATCACATTCCCGTTGAACAATCCCGTTACGTAGGTATTGCCATCCTCATCAGTGGTGAGATCGTTTCTGTAGGCAGCGCCCGTTCCACCGATCCCTGTCAGCCAGTTGCAGGTCTGGGCTGACAGCGTTTGAAATGAAACAAGAATGACCAGTAAGGCAAGAAGACGGAACGCGTTTTTCATAATCACCTCTTTAATGCTGTGTAAAGTATGGGTTGGCTTATATCATATCACTCCGAATCGGAGGCTGTGATCTTGTACAGCCTATGGTCCTCCGGCTGCCCCGTCAGCACGATGAAGGGATCGGTCGTGGACAGCAGGAAACTGGCCGGGCCGGGAATGAACTCGCAGTCGTCTCCGGCGTAGATCTTGTAGGTGATGGGATTGACCTCGGGATAGGAATTGCCTTCCCAGCCTCCTTCCGTGACCTCATCCCAGGTCAGGGAATAGGTGCCGGCGCCCAGTCTGCTGATGACGGGACGGGCCGGCGCCAGAGGCGGGATATTGTCAACAGAATAGCCTGACAGACCGGTCGAATCCCAGAAGTATACATTGTCAAAGTAGGTGACGACAAAGACTTCATCGTGCGTTCCGGTCGAGGAGGAATCCTGCAGGGTGGGAACGGTCAGCCCATAGCTGGGACGGTTCATGGCTTTCACCTGGCCCAGGAAATAGAGGATGCGGGTGTTGTCACGCCAACAGATGTCACGGTTTTGTGCAGCCAGTGCCGGAGTTATCTGGCGCGGATCGTTAACGACCAAGGCCTGGGCGGGGATGTTTCTGGTGTCATCCACCCATCTGAAGACATGATACCAGGCGGAGGGATCCCAAGTGTAGTCCTTGTCGTTCCCGTACCAGCGCAGGTCGATCTGGTGCCCCTGGTCGGGAGTGACGTCGGCGGCTCTGTATATGGCCGGTTTTAAACGGCGGGTAAAAGTTCCGATATCCGAGTTGCTGAAATCTTCATCCATGGGATAGAAATAGCTGCCGGCATCGATGCAGGGGGAAAGGTCCTGCAGCCGAAAATCCAACATGCTGCTGTAATAAGCAGAGCCTGCTCCAGTGGGAGGATTCACTATCATGGGATCAACGGCAATACAGTCGGTCACATAACTGGGGGGAATATAATAATTACCATTAGTTCCGTTCTGTACACAACAGAATCTGACAGGAACGTTGGTGGGGTTGTATTGCCCGTAAATCTGATAATCGGTGTTACCCCAAATGATGGAATTCTCTATTTGCAGATTGTTGTTAAAGGCTGAGACATATATACCCACAGGATTGTTGTACATAATGTCGCAGTTCGTGATTGACAGGTTACTGGTGGTTCCCGAATAGAAATAAACACCGTAGGAATCATTGTTGTTGATAACATTCCTTTCCAAATTTCCGAAGCTGTTACCCAAGTAAAGTGCCACAGTCGCGGTTGAGTTGAAATAATTGTTGCTGATTTGGTTGTATTTCACACCATTCAGGTTGCAAGTTAAGAAGGAAAGAATTCCATATCCGGATACAGTGTTGTTGGTAACTGTATTGTTTCTGAAGATTGGACTGCAGGACACAAAATCAGCCGCCGCTCCTCTCAAGTTTGCAGTGTTGTTTTGAAAGCTGGAGTTTTCCACAATGATATTGGAAACGTAACAAAACAACCCGCCGCCAAGATTGTTACTGCTGACACTGTTGTTCATGAAGCTGCAGTTGCTGATTCTGACCTTGTGGGTAGAATAGATATAGATGCCTGATTCAATGCTGTTGGAAATGTTGGTGTACTTGATTATAGTGGAGTCGTTGGCAGCGTTGACGCTGATCAACTCAATCCCTTTCCAGACTACCATGGGCAGGCAGCCGATGAAAATGACGCTTTCCTCTGTGCCGTTGGCCAGCAGGCGTCCGTCCACGTCCATGATTGAGTTGTTACCCATGTACACTGTTGTCCCGGCTTGTAAAGTAAGCGTGTGGCCATGGGGAATAATGACATTGCCGATTGGGTTATAGGTATCCGCGTCCCAGGTGCCGCTGCCCAGGGTGTTGGCGTAGGTCAGAAGCACGTCGTCCACGTACCAGTAGTTGATGTTGTAGGTGTATCCGGTGAAGACGAAGGCGAGGTAGGTGGTCTGGGACATGCCGTTGCTGTAGCTGATCGTGGCAGAAGCCTCCTGAGTGGTCAAGCTGGCCGTGGGGCTCATGCTCCAGACCGTGGTCCAGTCGGTCAGGTTGGTGGAGATCTGCACAGAAACTGTATATGGCGCCTGGAAATGATTAATGCCGTATTTGAAGCTGAGAGTCATGTCATGCGCCATGAGGGTGTTAAAAGCAGGTGAGATGTATCGGATCGTGCCTGTTTCTTCGGGACTCCAGTTAAAAATCAGTTCTCCCGCCGAACCTCCGGCATTGTTGGTGTTGGAAAACTCCCAATGGGAAACAGCACCGCCGCTTTCCGTCCAGCCGGCGGGGAGGGCGGAATCAAAGGTTTCGGAGATGAGGTTGGCTGCCCCCAGAAGGGCAAAGCCCAAAACAAAAAGCAAAGTTAATGCAGTTTTCATTTCTGCTCCTTTCCTGATTTCATTTTTATACTGATTACTGACTCTATTTAGATATACTTTAAAACTGCTATTGACCAATCTGTCAAGGAATTTTCGCACCCGCAGCCTGCGGCAGACAAATTTTCCCCTGAATTAAAACTGAGCCGGCCCTGCCAAAGCGGGAGGGGCGGAAGATTATGATTGACAGGAAAAAGCTGCCTTGCATGATTTGGCATCTTAGCGCCCTTACGGAGGACAAGATGAAAAGAACTTTACTGCTGCTTGCTTTGTTGTTATCGGCCGGTTTGGCTTTCGGACAATTCACGGATGTCAATGCCGGGCTGACCGGAATTGCCGGCGGGGCCTGCGCCTGGGCCGACCTGGATACGGACGGCGACCTGGACCTCCTGCTGAGCGGAGCCATGGACACCGATTCCACGGCGCAGCGGGTCACCAAGGTTTACCGCAATGACGGCAACACCGCCTTTACGGAAATTGTCTGCTCCCTTCCCGGCCTGACCAGCGGCTGCGTTACACCCGGCGACTTTGACAATGACGGCGACCCCGACCTCCTGCTGACCGGGCTGATCGGCTCTTACAATCCCGTCTCCCGGCTCTACCGCAATGATGGCAATTTCTCCTTCACGCAGGCTGGCCAATTCCAGGGCGTGGAATTTGGCTCCGCAGCCTGGGGAGACTGCGACAACGATGGCGACCTTGACCTGTTGATCTGCGGCATGCCTTATGACGAATACTACGTCAGCAACCTCTACAAAAATAACGGGAACGGCTCCTTCACCCACGTGGACGCCGGATTCGAAGGCCTGAGCGAAGGCTCCGCCGCCTGGGGCGACTTTGACTGCGACGGCGACCTTGACGTCCTGATCAACGGCTGGAACTGGCGCCAAAGGCTGACCATCGTCTATGAGAACGACGGCAACAGCGGCTTTGCGGACTACCACTTCCTGGGACCCGGCGTCAGCGGCGGCTCAGCCGACTGGACCGACTGCGACGGCGACGGGGATCTGGACATCCTGGTCTCGGGCTTTTCAGGCACCACGCGGATAATGAACCTTTATAAATACCAGGGCGGCGGCTACGTCAACGCCAGCGCGTCCTTCCCGCCCTCCGCCGGAGGCAAAGTGGCCTGGGCCGACTATGACAGGGACGGCCTTCCCGACCTCCTCCACCAAGGCTACAACGGCACATCCAGCGTCACCCAGGTCTTCCGCAATAACGGCGGCAATACCTTCAACGATATCAACGCCGGCCTGCCCGGCGGCAGCGGAGCCTGCGCCGCCTGGGGCGACTTTGACAACGACCTCGACCCCGACCTGCTCGTCTGCGCCCGGGACAGCCTGGGCAACCGGATCTCGCGCATCTACAGAAACGACTGGGCCACCCCGCCCCCCGCTCCGCCGGCCAACCTGCAGACTTATATCACAACCGGCGGGGACGGGCCCTTCACCTTCAGTTGGGAAGCTGTCACCACAGACATCGCAGGCAATCCCGTCACGCCGGATCATTACCTCATCCTGGCCGGAACGGATCCCTTCGACGAGGCTTGCTTCAGCCTGATCGCCACCACTGATGAGCTGTCTTTCACCGACCCGGAACCCGGCAGCCAAAGGTTCTACAAAGTCGTCGCCGTCTATGCGGAGGAGTGACTTTTAACCACGAAAGACCCGAAAAAAATGAATTGCAAATTACGCTGGAGCACTGGCTTCAGCCGTTAGGTCCGTCAGATTCATCTTGTTTTTAGCAGTCTGACATAATGTGAATTGTGATTCAGAAAACAGAAAAGTCCGGAGGACGATACACAGTGACCAGGCCCGTGAGAGCCGGGACAGCTGTAAAGATGTGCCTGAGTCCGGCAGGACGACACATAGGACGCTGTTTCGGTTGAGTTGTGCCTTCCTGGCGGACTGATCCAAAAGCTATGACTCCCGCCAGCACGGAAGTTATGGCGACATGTGTCCCGCACTTCCGAGAGCCTGACCACTGATCAACACGCGCCGTAAGCACAGACGCCTCGCTGTACAGATAATCCTGCCTGCGGGATGAGTGTCTCTATTCCAACAGCACCTGACTCTTATTCAGGTTATTGTTGCAATTAATTTTTAACAAAATAACTTGACAACTTGGTTCATTGTGCTGATGTTGCCTTATGTTGAGTTGAGGGCAAGACATTCTAAGGCCTGCACACAGGCAAAGGAGATGAGTTATGAAAAGCCTCGCTTGCATATTTATTGTCTTCTCCGCAATGTCCTTGTCTGCGCTGACAAACGATTATCCCGTTTCACCACTGCCCGTCGAAGCACCCCAGACCCAGCGCGTCATCAATACCTGGGACGGCAGTTCCAGCACGGACTGGGATACCGGGACTAACTGGAGCCTGAACCACATGCCGACAAGTTCCGAGGATGTCAACGTGCCGTCGGTTCTTGTCAACCGCTACCCCGCCGTCAACGGCAACCGGTTATGCAACTCCCTGAACATCCAATCAGGAGCCAGCATCAACATCCAGAACAGCACTCTGACCGTGTCGACCAGCGTAAACTGCTATGGAAACCTGCGCCTGACCGACGCCGCTGCTGTTCTGATCATTGCGACCGACCTGCAGTTTCAAAGCAGTGCCCGCCTTTCCGTGACTGCCGGCCTGCGGCCCGAGATCAGGGTCGGAAACAACCTCTTTTTCCTTATGGGCAGCAGTGTCAACGCTCAGGGTGGCAGGATCAGAATGAACGGGACCGGCACGCATTACATCTACAGCGATGAGCCAACAACACTTTTCGCTCTTACCATTGCCTGCCCCAACTGCATACACGACACCAATGTCATTGCCTCCGACCTTACCATCAGCGATTCACTGACCGTGCAATCCAACTGCCACTTCTTTTCCAACACCTCCGGGGGTACCCGCCTGAAAGGCAACGTCTATGTCCCGCAAACTGTCAGCTCCTGGCAGTGCAACGCAGGCGCCGTGATCCTGGAAGGCGGGGCCAACACGATTCTTACCATACCTTATCCCAGCTATTTAAACACCCTGATCGTGAATAAAAGCGCTGGCACACACGCCTCCATGGGCTCCAATCTGACCCTCAAGGACGACCTGACCATCAACTCCGGCGCTCTGTGGGCAGGGATGTGGGATATTGCTATCCAGGGCGACTGGACGGAAAATGTGGAAGACGGCTTTGACGGCGGAGTTCACACCTATTTTACCGGAGCGGCCACGCAGTATATCTTTGGAACGGAGCACTTTGAGATCCTGGATGCCAGCAACAACGGATTTTTCGTCGTGATCGGCACCGGAGCTAACGTATCTTGTGACATCTATCATTATCACAGCGGCGGTTTGATGATTGCGGGCAACTTCACTGTTAATAGCGGCGACCCCTTTGAAGGAGTCGTACATCTTCTATCCAGCGCTTCGCTGGTTTACAACGCCGGCACGGCCGAGGTGATCCTCAGCGGCTATCTTTATGTTTCAGGCACGGTCACTGTCAACGGCGGCGATTCCTGGACCAACGCCAGCTTCCCAAGCGGCGGCACCCTGAACCTGAACAACGGGACCATGGAATTTGCCGACATCAGCATTGTCATCAACAGTGGTTATACATTAAGCTCCACTGATGGCACTTTGAGAACTGCCAAAAACCTGACAGTGAACGACCCGACCTTCAATCCGACAGACCTGACCGTCGATTTTTACGGGTCTTCCAGCAGCCAGGTATATCTGGTACCAGGGGCGCATCTGGGTAACCTGACCGTCCATAAAACCGGATACAATGCCGTCTGGGCAGTAAATGATTTGTATGTGGACGGTAACCTTATCGTTTACAGTGGAGGTTTTACCACGAACAGTCAGACCGTCCTGGTCGATGGCAATGTCTATGTTTACGGAACCATGTGGGTGGATGATTCTGCTTTTTTAGCCATCACAGCCGGCCACTATCTGAATGTTTATGACGGAGGCTTCCTGAGCGCGATGGGAAACACGGAAGCGTTTGCTCACATTACGATTTATGGAGGACCCGCATATTATGCCTTCAATGTGTTCAGCGGAGGATCAATCGCGGCTCAGTATGCCAGCTTCTCATTTGTCGATGCTGCCGGCGTCAATATCCATGAAGGAGCCTATGTCAGCTACCGATACGCGTTCCATCACTGCATCTTTGAGCAAAGCCCGGGCAGCGGCACGCTCCTGACCCTGGATAACGATCAGGACCTCTATGTTTACAAGGCGTATTTTTCCCCCAACACCTGGGGAGGCAGTTCCAATGTAACCAAGACAGTCAACCAGGGCAGCGTGCATTTCATCTCTGCCACCGGAAGTTATGCCGGAGAAGCATATGATAACGACCCTTACAGCCGGATCGAATGGACATCCGCCATACCGCCTGTCATGGACCTCGATATATCCTATGACGGCTCTAATAACATGATCCATCTGGATTGGGATTACCCCATTCCGGAAGCCACCTTTACCGTCTACAAGTGCGTCCTGCCTTACGGCACCTTTATGCCCTACTATACAGGAGTGACGGAAACGGAAGCTGATATTGCTCCGGGCGCAAAAGTCTTTTACCAGGTGACAGCCGTGCTGCCCTGACAGCTCCGGCTGCAAGGAGGAACTTATGAAAAACCTGGTGTGGCTTACCCTTATGCTGTGGATTGGCATCCTGTCTGCCTTTCCTGCCGAACGGCCAGAGCCTCCCTTCCGCACCACCAACACCTGGCAGGGCGATTATAATTTTTACTGGAGCAACGCCAACAACTGGGACCAGGGCCATATTCCTCTCGGCAGTGAACAAGTAGTCATCCCGGGCGGCTGTCCCCGTTACCCTTATGTCAGTGACGGCAGGTCCTGCTACTCACTGGTCATCCAGTCCGGAGCCCAAGTCTACATCCAGGAAGGGCAATTGAGCATCACTGCTTATGTTGACAGTTACGGATATCTTAGCATGCTCAACAGCTCAGGTTACATGATAGTAAGCGGCAACATGAATTTCTTCAGCGGCGCGGGAATCAGCGTCAGCGCCGGACAGACTCCCTACATAGATGTTTCCGGCAACCTGGTCTTCTACGCAGGCAGCAATGTCAATATAAACGGCGGCTCTATCAATCTGGTGGGTACGACCCAGCTCATCACGACCTGGGCCAATGCCGCCCTGTACAACCTCAATGTGTTTTGCACCGATTGCTATCACTCGGATGGTTCAAGCGGGCAGCTTACTCTCAACGGTAGCTTCCAGGTTGGGAATAGTTGTAACTATACAGATACAAATGATTTATCCACAAACTTCAAGGGAAGTATCTTCATCAGCTCCTCCGGCTCGCTCAAGCTTTACAACGGTTCCGCAAATCTGCAGGGCAGCAGCGATACCACCGTCCACCTCAGTTCTACAAGCTTCTTCTACAGCCTGGATATCAACAAGACTGCAGGCAATCATGCGACCCTGTCCAGCAACATTGACGTGAACCGGGACCTGACCATCAATACGGGAACGCTGGTGAGCGCAGGCTATGACATCTGCGTGGCCCGAAACTGGTCCAATTACGCCGGCGACTCCGGTTTTAACGAAAGCTATGAATCCAATGCCAAGGTGATCTTTGACGGGAGCGGAATTCAGCATATCATGACCCCGGAGCATTTTAACTTTGTCAACCACCCTTTTGGCAGCGGCGGCCTCTATATTGATTCCGGTGTTGATGTTTACGCGTACAACTTCTGGAACAGCAGCACGATGTATATCCAGGGCAATCTTTCAGTTGACATGTGCTTCCCGGCTTTTTTCCAAGGCTATGTCTCATCCTCCGGGAACGTGCAAATGTTTGCCTGGGTGATCAATTTCGATGTAACGGGCCTGCTCGGGATCACGGACGGAACCTTTAACATAATAGGGGCTCAAGGCTGCTTGACTTTCATTGACAATTCCGGCTTATCAATGTCCGGCGGAGTCTTGGATGTTTCACAAATGAGCCTGAAATTCAATCCTGCCGCTGTCGTATCATTTAGTGCTCCGGGCGGAACCATCAGGACCACCGGCGACCTGACCATTGAAAGCCCCGGCTTCAATCCTTCCTGCGGCACCATCAGCCTTTACGGTTACAACAATTGCCTCGTTGACCTCGACCCTTCCGCCACTTTGTTTAATCTCTCCGTCGACAAGGAAAGCGGCTATAATGCCAGTTTAATTTCGGATATCTCCAGCATCAGCTGCCTGTATGTCAATAGCGGGATCTTCAGTGCCGCCTCTCATCACCTTAATGTGCTCAGTTTCGTTAATGTGCACGGGCTTATGTATCTGCTGTCCTCAGCCCGGCTGGGCATGGGCAACGGCAGCAGCCTGACAGTGTTTGACGGCGGCCAGCTGGAAGCCCAGGGTTCTGATTTTGAATATGCCCAGATCACGACTAATGATATCAGTCACCATTATTCCCTGACCGTGAACAGCGGAGGCACCATCGCGGCCAGGTACGCCTCCTTTGAATACATGGACGCCGATGGGGTGAACATCCAGCCCGGCGCCCTTGTTGACCCCAACCATGCCTTCTACGGCTGTGCCTTCCGCTATGGCCAGGCCGGAGGCACTTTGCTGACCATAAACAACAGCCAGGACATTTGGCTGATCTATGCCCATTTCCCAACCAACACCTGGGGCAGCGCCCACAACGTTGCCAAGACCGTGGACCAGGGCAGCCTGCATTTTATTCTGGCGCAGGAACCTTTCAGCGGCGCCGCCTTCGAGCAGGACCCTTACTACAGAATCTTCTGGACTGGTTCCATCCCACCTGTGGATGACCTGTCCGCCACCTATAACGCCCAGACCGGCATGATCCGCCTGGAGTGGACCTATCCCATCCCGGAAGCTTCCTTCAAGCTGTATGGCGCCACCAGTGCCTATGGCAGTTTCAGCTTCCAGCAAAACGTGTTTGGCCGTTCAATAGAATTCACTCCCGGAACAAGAAAATTTTTCTATGTCACCGCCTGGCTGCCCTGACCTGGATATGGGAAAAACAGCCTCGTAAAACGCTGTTGCCGTGCCTTGACCATATCCGCTTGCCGTACTCATGCAGAGCTTAAATCCCCTGCTTCCTCCCTGCTGGCATTACTTACCCAATACGGATAAAGTCCGTAATGGGTCCGTAATGGGTCCGTAGTGCTAACGGGGGCAGGCGGACACCGAGTTTTGTCATTGACAGGATGGGGCGGTTGGAGATAGATAGTCCTGTTTTACCGAAGGGGGAACCTGTATGAAGAAAGCGCTTCTGTTGTTAATCCTGCTGCCTGCGGCCCTGTTGGCCAGGGACTTTGACAAATATGTCCTCAGCACTCCGGTCAGCCGGTATCCCGAGCTGTCCTTCAGCTGGGAGTTCGCCGGGATCAGGATCTTTAACGCGCCGCAGGAGCCTGCCAGTTTCTGCCAGATCGACTCCCTGGACCTGAAGGTGGTGGTGGACAGCCTGGAGCGGATCAGCTCGAAGCAGGTTTTCCTGTATGACCGGACCGAGCTGGAAGCCCTGCAGGTCCTCTCTGTCTGGAATGCCGCCCTGACCAGGAGGTTCGGAAAACCCAAATCCATGGTGGTGGACGGCTCGCCCATCCAGAGCGCCAACGCTTTTGACAACGAGCTGAAGCTGTTCTTCGAGTCCGGCGAGCTGTTTGACATCATCTACGGCGAGGATACCGCCGCCAATACAGTCAGCCTCAATCGCATTGACATAGACGGTGAGGTCTCCTACAGCGTGTCCGTCTTCATCTCCACGCCCTGAGGCCGGTCCGCCAAGCTTTAACCGCCTATCCAGACGGGGCGTCTGTACTTACGGCGAGATCGGGAAATCTTGACAGAAGCCCTCATCTGTCATCCTGCCTTGTCCTCGCACAGTCGGTGACCCATCCTGTTATCCAATTATCTATTCCCACCCACCACCCCTTTTTGGTATAGGGCTCCGCCCCATGCCCCTTTTCTACTAAGCTGAAGTCCTCGGGCAACCGGGGACGACGGTAAAGATGAAACTTGATACCGGCCTTCGCCGGTTAACCTGATACAGTCTAAAACCGGAAAGAAAAACAAAGTCTGCTGTGATAAAATAAAGACAACGTAATCAGGAAAAAAAATGTGGATTACGTTTAGTTTCTGACCCGCAGGATATTATCTCTTCTGACACATTATTCACAGGTTATCAACACCGGTGGATAACTTTTTGACTGGCAGGCAGAAACTGCTGATGTGGCAATTCTGCAACGGGAAAAACGGGGCTGAACACTGCTTGACAAATAGATTGCGCCAGGAAAATTAGCCTGTCTGAGAGAGAGTGGAAATCGCCCCGTCCCAACCCCCGGCCGGAGGACGTTATCCGGGTCAGTCCCGGCTTGTGGAAGGAATGTGGATAAGTATGAGTTGGGTCCAGGGGCGGATGTTTTTAATCATAATATAATCAGCGTATTTTCAGTCAGTTGGAGAAAATCCGGCGACGGTGCTGCCGGCAGCGGGCAGTTTGTGGATAAACCTTTTAAAAGACAGCGGGAAATGAGCTTATGGACCAAGACGTTTGGCAGAACATTCTGGACAAACTGGAAGAAAACATCACCCCCAAGACCTTCAAGACCTGGTTCTACGGGACGCGCCTGGTCGACATCACGGACACCGGCCTGACCATCCAGGTGGCGACGCCCTTTACAGCCAATTACCTGAACCAGAACTACACGGACATGCTGTCCGAGATCTCCTACGCCATTTACAAGAAGAAGTATGAGATCCTGTTCGTGCCCCAGAAGACGCGGGCCCGCAAGGACCCCAAGGCCAAGGAGGAGAGCCAGGGCAACGGCGTGATGGCCAACCGGACCCTGAACGAGCGCTACACCTTCGAGCAGTTCGTGGAGGGCAAGAACAACAACTTTGCCAAATCAGCCGCCTACAGCGTGGCGGAGCAGCCCGGCAGCAATTACAACCCGCTCTTCATTTACGGGGAATCGGGCATGGGCAAGACGCACCTGATGCAGGCCATCGGCAACTGGGTGGTCCAGAACGGGCGTAACTACAAGATCTATTACACCACCTCGGAGGATTTCACCATCGAAATGATCGAATCCATCCGGGGCAACCGGATGAGCGAGTTCCGCAGCAAATTCCGCAAGGTGGACCTGCGGCTGGTGGACGACGTGCATTTTCTCTCCCGCAAGGAAGGCACCCAGGAAGAATTCTTCCACACCTTCAACACCCTGTTCGAAAAACGAAAGCAGATTGTGCTGACCTCGGACCGGCCGCCCAAAGACATCCCCGACCTGGAAAACCGGCTGGTCACGCGCTTTGAGAGCGGGCTGCTGGCCGACCTCAAGAATCCGGACTTCGAGACCCGGGTGGCCATCCTGAAAAAGAAGCAGGACCCGGAAAAGGTCAAGCTCAGCGACGAGATCATCCATTTCATAGCGGACAAGATCACCAGCAGCGTGCGCGCCCTGGAAGGCTCGCTGATCCGCATCCTGGCCTATT
>JAXDBS010000016.1:0-11600 GCA_034678545.1 Cloacimonadaceae bacterium (SeqCode)
GTGTCGATGGGGCTGCCGCCCCCGATCCCGATGATAAAGTCGCAGCCGTTTTCATTAAAGGCTTGGACGCCTGCCATCACAGTTTCAAGGACGGGGTTTTCCTCCACCTGGTCGAACAGAGCCTGCCCGATCTTCAATCCGGTCAGCACGTTCAGGGCGTCATCCAGGGAGCCGCTTTGGCGGGCGGAGTTTTTCCCGGTCACCAGCAGGGCTTTTTTGCCGAGGGCGTTGATGTACACGAAGCCTTTGCGAACGGCATGGTCGCCGAAGATGATGCGGGTGGGCAGATAATGCATAATCAGGTGTCCCTTTTGATCATGGTTTCGTAGCCGGCCAGGAGTTCAAAGCCGACCGAGGCATACAGGGCGCGGGCGGAGGCGTTGTCCCTGTGCACCTCCAGCTTGGCCTGCAGCTTCAGTTCGGAGGCGATGGCCAGGGCCCGCTCCAGCAGGAGCCTGCCGCAGCCGCGGTTCTGGAAGTCCGGATGCACAGCCATGTGGTGAATGTAGAGGCGGCGGAAATCGTGGGTCAGCCAAAGGGTGCCGGCAGCCAGTTCGCCTGACCGGGCAAGGATGACGCGGCCGCTGTGCTCAAGGGTTCGGTTAACAGACTGCAGATCGTCGCCCCGGGCGGGATTAGCGATGCTGGCCGCTTCCCAAAGGGCGGCAACCTCCCGAAACTGCCCTGCGTCCAGCCTGTCGTATACTGTCAGTTCAATCATTCATCGCTTTGAAACTGCCGGCCGTTTTGGTGAAACGCTGCAGGAAGTCGCCCGTCATCTGATAAAGCGGGGCCGGCTTATCGTCCAGCTTCAGCATCACCTGCTCGTTGTTGATTGGGGAGCCCGGATCGGGCGGGGCGCCGCTTTCAATGCGGATGAGCGTAAAGGTGCGTACCGATCTGTCCTTAAGGGTGACTTTGACGCGGCAGTCAGGTGCGCGGAAGGCCTGTTCATACTGTTCGGTGCCAGTGTCGACGAACTGCCAGGTCATGAGATTTTCCAGGACGTTGATTATTTTGTACTGGGCGCGGTTGTGGGGATGGATGATGAAGCTTTCGTGCGGGTCCGTGTAGCGGATGCTGTCCGGCAGCAGGGTCAGGGTGTAGGCATGGTCAGGGAGCGTGACTTCGATCTTGTCCATTTGCGCGCGCTTGAGATTGGTGATGTTGGGCGAGCGCCAGAGAAAGACGTCGGGCCGCACGAGGTTGGTGAGGTTGTCCCGGAACTGGTAGATTTGCAGCTCGCCCTGGCGGCGCCCGTAGTCAAAGGAGGTGTCTGTGCCGTTGCCGATGAAGGCGTGGTCCAGCAGTTCTTCTCCCTGACCGTAGATCCGCACCCGCACGGCGGAGAGGGAATCCACCTTGTAAAGCTGCTGCTGGGCGGCGTCCTCGGACATGGGCGTGGCCGAGGTTTTGGCCGCCAGGACCTGATTGAAAAAAGTGCTCAACTGCTGCTCATTGACGTCCCAGACCACCGGATAAAGCAGCTTCCATTGCTTATCCGCCTTTCCTATGATAACGGTATCCCCGGGCGTGGAAAACTCCAGCCGCACGACCTGAGCCGAGTCGGCGCGGAAGAAGCGCGCTTCCCTTTCCACCGGCTGCCAGTTGCGGGCAAGGAAATAGAGGCCGACCAGGATGGCCAGTATGACGAGGCTAATCCAGTGGCTTTTCTTCATCGGCGTTTCCCGGTTCTGGGGTTGCGGCTGCTTCCGCCTCAGCCTCGCCGTTGGCGGATTCCTCCGTTGTTATAAGAGTCGGATGGAAGCGACGCTGAATGGCCTGGCGGCATCGTTTTTCCGATACCATACGATAAAAACCATATCCGATCAACAACAGGGAAGGCAGCAGCAGATTGGCCACTTTGACAAACAGGCGGAGTTTCGGCTCGACCTGCTGGATGCGTTCGGGCTGCACGTTGTTTTGATAGAGCCATAAGCCAAGGTCAAGCGGGCTGTCCGTCACTGTGCGGGAGCGCACTTCGGTGAGGGAGACATCCTTGAGCAGATAGTCAATGGCATTTAGAACAAACATGACCCCGGAATCAAAGTTTTGGGTGACGGTCTGCATGATCAGGTCGGAATCGCCGACCACGATGATCTCGCTTTCATTTGTGCGGCCGGAAAATCCCGGAGTGGCGGCGTAGGCAGAGTTTTTGGCATAGAAGCTGGTGAATTCGCCGGCGTAGAGGGCGGCCACCGTGACCGGGCTCAGGCTCAAATTGGAAATGGCTTTTTCTTCCACGAACCGGTTGGGGTCGATGTCAAACTCCGGGCCATTGATGATGCCTGTCGCGGGTGAGGTTTTCAGCAGAGGCGTGATCGAAACGCTTTTGTTTTTTACGGTTGTATTGAGCTCCGAACAGAAGAGCAGGGGAATATCGCTCAGCCCCTTGGTAATGGGGTTCGTGTCCAGGCCCTGTACCAACGGAATGGGCGGATAAAGGACCGGAACGTCAAAGACAAAGATCCCGGACCTCTGGCTCATGTTAACAGGCAGGCAATTCTGGTCCAGGACAAGGTTGTTCTTGATCTCAATAGCGTAATTCTCCAACAGCCGGAAGAGGTTGGAGTTGATCGTCTGGGCAGCGGAATAGCGGACGTCACCCCACACCCTGTCCTGCAGAAAGATGACCTTGCCGCCATGCATGATATACTGGTCCAGGTTGTACAACTGCAGTTCGGACAGCGAGTCAATGACGCCGGGAAAGACCAGCACGGGTGTATTGAAAGGCTGGTTCAGGTCCAGTTGCTGCACTTGGTAATCCTTGCGCAGATGATGATCGAAGGTCTTGTAGGCCTCCGCCATGTAAAGCGAATCCTGATAAAGGCCAACCGCAGGCAGCTGTGTCTTGGTCAGGCGTCTCAGCAGGGCCGTGATCTCGTATTCCAGCCGGTTCTCCATTCCCTGCGTGAGGTTAAGGCTTTCCCGGTTGCCCTTGTATTCGAAAGACATTCCCATGTAGATGTCGCGCACGGTCTGCTTGTCATTTTCCAGGATCACGGTCCGCTGGGCGAATATATTGTCCCGCTCGGCTCTGCCCCGGAATTCGTCTTCGTTGACCCGGCTGACGATCTCGTGGCTGAAACGGCGGCCGCCGAACTGGTCATACTCGCCTAAAAGGTCGCGGGCATAGCGCGCCAGGAGATTGTATTGGGCAGGCAGATTGTCCGACAGGTACACGTTGGCCACCAGGTTGTCCCTAAGGTTGCGCACCAGGTTTTTACTGGTCTGGCTCAGGGTGTAGATCCTGCCTTTGGAGAAATCGAACCGGTGGTAGAAATAGGAAGACAGCAGATTGAGCGCGATCAGGACGCCCAGGGCGATGAGCAGTCCGGTCAGCAGGGAGCGGGTTTTCGCTTTTTTCGGGGGAGTGTTGATCTGGTCTTTCATCTCAGCGCTCCTGCCTGCGGTTGTGCAGCTTGAGGATAAACTCCGCCAGCAGCAGGAAGCCGACGATGAGCGTTCCGAAATATATGAGGTCGCGGGTGTCGATCACGCCCCGCAGAAAATTCTGCAGGTGAAAATCAAAGCTGAGGAACTGGAAGAAGCCGGACAGGGCGCTTGGGATCAGCACGATAATGTACTGCAGCACGAAGAAGAAGAACGAGATGACGAAGGCGATGATGAAGGCCAGGATCTGGTTTTCCTGCAGGGTTGAGGCAAAGACGCCGATGGCACTGTAGGCCGCGCCGGCGATCAGCAGTCCCAGATAGCCGCAAAGCAGGGCGCCGTAATCCAGGTTTTGCCCAAAGACCATAACCGTGAGCAGATGCACCAGGGTAAAGAGCAGAATTGTGAAAAGCAGCCCCACTGCCGCCAGCCACTTGCCCCAGACGATCGCCTTCAGCCTGATGGGCAGCGTGGACAGCAATTCGATCGTCTTGGACGCCTTTTCGCGGGCGATCATGCCCATGGTCAGGGCCGGGACAAAAAAGATGAACGCGACGTGCAGGATGGAAAAGAGCTGGCGCAGCTCCGCCTTGCCGGCCTTGAACATGAGGCTGGAAAAGAACCAGCCGCTGATCAGCAGGAAGACCACGAACACGATATAGGTGGAAACAGAGTTCAGGTATGACTTCATTTCCTTGCGGGCGATGATCAGGATGTCACGCATGGTCGCCCTCCTCCTAGCCCTGTTCATTTTCCTGCGGAGAAACAGCTGACTGGATCGGCGGCTCCGGCTGGGCAGGCACCTGTTCCCGGGTCAGAAGGCGGAAGATCTCTTCCAGGCTGTGCTGCTGCTTATACATTCCCAGGATCAGCCACCGGCGCGAGGCCACGTATTGGGATAGGTCACGCTGCAGGTCTGAATCGGAGGGATAGCGGAATTCCAGCTTCCAGCGCTCCCCGCCTCCGGTCCTGTTGGTAATGCTGGCTTCCGGATGCAGGAACAGCCATTCCTCAAAGTCGGGCTGAGCTGCTTCGAGTTCCACGCTCAGGATGGTTTCGCGGCTGAGGTGGCGGCCCAGTTCGTCCTTGGGAGCGTCGGCAATGATCCTGCCCTTGTTGATTATGATAATGCGGTCGCAGACGGCCTGCACCTCCTGCAGGATATGGCTGGACAGGAGGACGGTCTTGGTTTTGCCCAGTTCCCTGACCAGTTGCCGGATGTCCATGATCTGGTTGGGATCGAGCCCGGAGGTGGGTTCGTCCAGGATCAGGACCCGGGGGTCGTGCAGGATGGCCTGGGCCAGGCCGGTCCTTTGGCGGTAACCCTTGGACAGGGTCCCGGCCGTCTGTCCGATCACCTCGCGCAGGCTGCACCGGTCGATCACGTATTCCAGCCGGCTCCGGAAGGTCTGGGCGTCCAGATGCCTGATCTCGGCAATGAATTTGAGGTAGTCATAGACAGTCATGTCGTCATAGAGCGGGCTCTGCTCAGGCAGGTAACCGATTTTACCGGCGATGCCGATGGGGTCCTGGTCGATGTCCGTGCCCAGGATGCGGACGGAGCCTGCGCTCGGCTGCAGATAGCCCGCCAGCATCCTGAGCGTCGTGGTCTTGCCTGCGCCGTTGGGGCCGAGAAAGCCGACGATCTCGCCCTCCCTGATGCTAAAGGCGATGTCATCTACCGCCGTGATCGTGTCAAACTGCTTGGTCAGATGGGATACTTCAATCATTAATGCTCCCGGGATATATACTCGTTAAGGATGAAAAGTCATGCTGCGGAAACCCGCAGCCCTCAGCCGGCATGCCTCTTGTCCGGCGGATTTAGAAGCCCTCAAACTCCATCATGCTGTTTTTGGTGCCGGCCGGCTCGGTCAGGGAGATCCTGTCCCCTTCCTTCAAACCCTCCACCACCTCCACGTTCTGGAGGTCGTTGCCGCCCAGTCTGACCGGAGTGGCGACAGGGGTTGCCGACGCAGCAGGGCCTTTGGCCGGTTTGGCGGGAACGGCAGCCGCTCCTTTGGCGTATTTGTAAACGATATCCTGATTCTTGTCATCGGTAAACACGGCCCGGATGGGGATGACCAGGACGTTTTCCTTTTTCTCGCCCGTGATGGAGACGTTGCCCGTCATGCCGGGCCGGAGAGCTTTGCCGGGATCATCCAGCCTGATCTCGACAGGAAAGACGACGGCGCTGTTGACCGTGCTCGCCATCGGCGCGATCTTGGTGATCCTGCCGCTGAACTCATCATAAGGAAGGGCGTCCACCTTGACAGTGGCAGCCTGGCCCAAGCTGAATTTGGCGATGTCCACTTCGTTGATGTTGGCGGCCACGATCATCTTGCTGAGGTCCGCCACCTTGAGAATGACGCTGCCCTCGCCGTAAGCGGAATTGGAGGAGGTGATCATCTCGCCTTCCTGGACCGGGCGCTGGATCACAGTTCCGGAAGCGGTGGCATACACGTGCGTCACCTTGCTGTTTGTGTCCAGCTCCTTCACCAGTTCATACTGCTGCAGGGCCTGCTTGTATTCCAGTTGGGCGGAGGCCAGTTCGTCCCGGGCCGCCCGCAGGTCATCCTGCGAAATGTAATTGCCGGAGGCCATCTGCTGTTTGTCCTCCAAATTCTTGTTGGCGTTTTTCAGGCGAATCTCGGCTGTATTCAGGCGGGACTTGATGCCTGCCAGGGTGCTGGCCTGGTTGTAATCCGGCTCGATGTCCGCGATGATCTGCCCCGCCTTAACATAATCACTTTCATCCACGTAAAATCTTATGACCTTACCTGAAACCTTGCTCTTGATCTGGACTGTCACCTGGGGTTTGATCTCGCCTGTGATCTCGATCGTGGAAACTATATCCCCCCGCTTCACTGTATAGCTTTCTTCCTGTTTCTGCGGACCGGCCGCGGCCATTTTCCTGCCCGCGCAGGAACGTCCGGCAGCCAGCAGGGCAATCATGATCACGACTATGATGATCACGACCAGCCAGGTCTTTTTTCTTTTTTTCATCCCGCCCCCGGCCTGATGGCTTTAGTATTTGTTCAATATGGGCATTGAATTAAGCAGGTTCCACTCCTGGGTCTTCTTCTGCAATTGGAAGGTGATTTTGTTCACCGCCAGTTCGGCCTCCAGCGCGTCCACCCTGGCCTGCTCCAGTTCGATCAGGCTGAGGGCGCCGAGGCGGTATTTTTCCTGGGCGATGGCCAGGTTGTCCTTGGCCTGGGTGGATTTGCGGGCGTTCAGGGACAGGGTTTCCAGCAGGTGGTTCCATTCCCGTTTCAGGTTATCCCGGTCCAGGCGCAGCCCGGCCGTTTCCTCATCCAGCTGCATTTCTTTCAGGGCCAGGCTGTTGGCGGTCTGCGCGTAGCCGCTGCCCTTGGTCCAGGGTGTCCACAGCGACCAGCTTAGCCCGGCCGACAGCGTGTAGCTGTCCTCATAATCGGAAAAAGCCAATAAGTCATTATTATTGGAATACTGACCATACCGGCCCGACAGGTAGAGCGAGGGGAACAGGCTCAGTTTCTGCTGCAGCTTGCTCAGGCGGGTCATCCTGATGTCCTCACGGATCTGCTGCAGGGACATATTCTCATCTCCAGCGGCGGAAAAATCTATGGCCAGAGCGGCCTCCTCCGCTGTGTCAAACGCCAGGTCCGATCCGTCGTCCTCCAGCTTGACCAGGTTGAAGAGCCGCGCCCGCTGGGCGGCCAGCTGGTTGTTCAGTTCGCTGATGGCGAGTTGGGTATTGATGTAATTGATCTCGGCCTGGCGCACGTCATAGACGGTCCGCTGGCCCAGGCTCTGCTGCAGCGCGGTCTGTTCCCTGACCTTCTGCAGGACTGTGAGGTTTTCCGTCTGGATGGCGATTTCCCGGTTGAGCTGGTCCAGGTCCAGCCAGGCGGAGTAGATGCTGTACACCGTTTCCTTTCTGGTTTGCCGCCAGTCCAAAGCAGCTTTGCCCTGATCGATTTTGGCCGATTTGTAATTGAACCAGGCCGGCTCGGTCAGGCTCAGGGTGCGGGCAAACTCGAGGGAAGCCTGGCTGGAGTGGTCGCCGTCGCGGTTGGTCCGACTGGCGGAAACTTCTGCGGAGGGCAGCAGGTTCCAGGCAGCGCTGCGCAGGCTGAGACCGGAGTTTTGCCGCATGATCTCTTTTTGCCGCATGGCGTAGGAGTCGTTCAGCCCGGCCGTGACCAGGTCGTCCAGGGTGTAGGTCCCGGCTGCCAGCGTAACCGCCAGGGCCGTGAGAATGATGCTCAGATAGTGTTTCATGTCCTTCCTCTTGTTTCGGATGAGCCCGCCCGCGTTTGCAGATAACTCGCTGCTAACAAAACTTCCGGCGGGTTTGTGTCAACATTTTTCCGCCGCCGGCCCGTCCTGGCAGGCGCGGTGGGGATTTGCTCTCTTTAAAAGTACATTTTACTGCCTCCAAAACTGCACTTGAACATACGGGTCAGATCCTTTTTCGGGAGTCCTTGATTTCAACGCTCTCACCTTTTGATATGCAGGCACTGGGAATGACGGGCTTCAGGCCGTTCCCCGCCATCCGGAAATACGCTTTGCCGCCGGGTCCGGGCCGCCGCCCGAGCCTGCATTGGCAAAAAGGACTCCATATGGCCGGAAAGCGCCCGAACCAGCTCCGCCAAATTTCATTTGACATGATTGCAATTGGTTTTTATGAGGTAAACATCATCAAAAAACTGAGCATACACCGATCGGTTGAGGAGGAAAAGTGAAAAAAGCCGTATACCTGATCCTGACGCTGGCGCTTTGCCTGGCAAGCGTAAATGTCTTCGCCCAATGGTCCGCGGGGGAGGAGAACCCCGATTCCACCCAGGCGCTGGGCCTGCATTTCGGCAATGTCTCCGGCAACGGCCTGTCCTACCGCCATTTCCTGCCCTCCGTCGGCTTCCAGGCCGTGCTGGGAGGCTACAGCAGCGGCACGGATGACATCAATCTCCCTGATTACCTCGACCGGCACCTCGAGGACACCGAAAATACGAAGATCAAGACCGACCACGGCCGCAAATACAGCATCAACCTCGGACTCAACGCGATCTATCCGCTCAAGAAAACTGACCTCTTCATGTTTTATGTCACCGGCGGCTTCTGCTGGAAATATTTCAACGAGAAGAAATTCGAGCAGGAATATCAGCTCTCCTCCACTGACACCACCCGCTATGACCCGGTCGGCGAGGTTAAAACCGTCCGCGACATCGAAAACCTCCTCAACATGGGCTTCGGCCCCGGAGCCGAGATCAGGCTGGGAAAATACTTCAAACTCGCCCTGGAAATTCCCATCACTTATACCGGCAAGCATGAATTCATCATGTATGTGCCCCAGGCCGGCATCTACTATTACTTTAAGTAAGCACATTCACTTACAGGGAGATACAATGAAATACGCATTAATTTTAATATTTTGTCTATCATTATCCATTATGAGTGCTGATATTTTAATATTAACCGATCTTCAACAACTGACTGGCAAAATCATGGGTTATTCAAAAAACAATATTTACTTTAAGACAGATGCAGGTAAATTGGTTTATGTTGTTAAGACTGATGTTAAGAGCATTGAAGCTCCTGAGGAATTGACCATGCTAATTAAATCTAATGCAAAAAAATTTCCCTCTGACCGCTTTGAATATATGCAGGTTGCTTCTTCCGGTCATATTACGACTACTACTTCCTTTCTAGATAAAACTGCTTTTACGTCAGTTAATGACAGTCTTTTATCTACCCAAGACAGAATTGTAGATAGGCTTGGTGCTATAAACAGTAACATCAGGGGTATTTGGATATCAATGTGGGCAATAACTGTCCTGGGAGTTCTGGCAGGCATTATAATGTCACAAAAGTGATTTTCTAAAGCTAATAATTCACCTATCGATAAGCTACATTCCCTCTTTTTTTTATAAGTCAGTCTCCTAATAAAAGCCCTGATGCGTTACGGGGTGAAGCTGACAAATTACAATGACATGATGGGCAACGCCTCCTTTGCCGTGTACGAGGAGACTGACCTGATGCGCAGCATCGACAAATGGCACAAAAGGAAATAAGTAACGGGAGCATACGATGAAAAACCTGCTGCTCATTCTGCTTGCCGTTTTGCTGATCCCGTTCTTCCTGTCTGCCTGCAAGGGCAGGAACTCAGCAGAAAAACCCGCCGCAGCGGACAGCCTGGTACATTTTAAATCAGACGACCCGGTTCAGGATCCGAACGGATCCGCTATAACGACGAAAGAGAAGTTGCCGGGGAGCAGGAAACGGATGATCCTTCCCTCGAGGTGCTGCCAGATTATTCCGAACCGGTAAATATTTCGAAACTGGATACTGGCGGTTCTGTTTACATTGTCAGATTTGAAGATATGAGGATCCGGGCGATTCCCAGCCTGAAGGGCAAGGTCCTGGCAACCGTTTCCAGTCCTGACAGGGTGGTCTTTCAGGGCGCTGTTTCAGCCAATACGGATGAAGTGATTTTGAGGGACAAAACTTATAATTCCCACTGGTACAAGGTCAGAAACGAGTCCGGCACGATCGGCTGGATCTACGGCGCAGCCATCGGCAAAAACTAAGGACCAGATTCACAGACAGAGCGGTCCATACGCAGCTTAAACCAATATAAAATTACAAGTTACAATCCTGTCGCACCCTGAACGGCCAGCCTCTCCCGCCTGCCTGGCCTGAAAAAAACAAAACAAACAGCGGTCAACTAACTCTTCTCCACCCGGAAAAGGGTATTTAGGAATCGGCTGTTAAAAAAAAATTTACCCTGTTCAACCTGATTCTTCCGGTTCAGTTGTTTCCGCCATAAATAACTGTAAATAAACCAGATGTGAAAGAATGTAGTTGTCTAATACAGGGTTGCCCCTGTTTATTTTGACCCAGGACCGGCAGTCGGGAAAGTTTTTTTCTTGACAGGTATTGTCAATAAGGTAAAATGTCAAAAATCTTTCGGGAGGTTTATGATGAAAACAGGATTACTTGTCCTGCTCTCACTCTTTGTTATGACAGGATTGTTCGCTTTTGAGAAAGGCACGATCAATCCCGGCGGCTACTTGTCCTACACCAGTTATAAGGAAAATTCCGATGCCGATGCCGTTAACACGCTGACCATCGCCCCCCAGGTGGGTTATTTTGTCATCGATGACCTGTCTGTGGATGTCAACCTGATGTATTCCAGCAATGACGACGATACCGGGCTCGGCTTTGGTCTGGGCGGCCGCTATTTCTTCCCGCTCGGTTTCTACGGAGGCCTGGGGCTGATGTACGAATCCTCCAGCAACGGCTCTGACTGGTCCGGCACCTACCTGGGCCTGAAGGGCGGCTATGTCCTGCCGCTGGCGGAACATGTCTATGCCGACCTCGGCCTGCACTATGACATGGGCTTCGGCAAGTACGGCGGAGACTGGGACGAAGTGGACAACGAAGAAAGCGAGTTCGGCTTCCTGGCCGGTCTCCAGATCTTCTTCCCCTTCTGATGACCTGATAACCTGATTTGTTAAAAGCCCGGCAGCAATGTCCGGGCTATTTTTTCAATCTGGAGTCACGAACCCCGACCTGTTTTCTTACCGGCGCAGCACGGTATCCAGTTTTATCTTTTCCCTCCCGCCACCCCTAACGGTATGGGGCTTCGCCCCATGCCCCGGTTCTAACACCGTCGTCCTCGCGCAGGCGGGGACCCAGCCTGTTTTCATTAATCAATTATTTTTTATCGATTCCCGACCGCCGCCCTTTATGGTATGGGGTTTGGCCCTATCAGTAACCGTATTTACGGACGGCTCGCTTGTAGAAGCATCCCGCAACACTCGAGGCGAGTGTTGATACGGCACTTGCACGGATAGAAAACAATCCCGCGTCTACAGATATCCCCGTAGGGATACCAGTCCTCTTGGACGGCAAATGTAATCCGGCACGTCAGTGCCGGAAGCCATGCAATCAAGCGGGCAAGCCCGTCAGGACGGCATTTGTTAGCCCGGCACTTCAGTGCTGGGAAACAGGCCATCAATCCATCCGAGTCCTTCAGGACGGCACAATGTAACCCGGCACGTCAGTGCCGGGCATTCTGCCTACATCGTGACAGAGTCCGGAGGACGACACCTCCTGTATGTTTATTAATCCTGTGCCGTCCTCCGGACTCGTTACCATTGCACCAGGATTTCCCGGTTCTCAAGTGCCGGGTTACAGCGTTTCGTCCTCCGGACTCGTTACCA
>JAXDBS010000017.1:0-33442 GCA_034678545.1 Cloacimonadaceae bacterium (SeqCode)
CACTGCAGCCAATCCCATAGTATTTCAGAGTTACGGGGCGAGGATCAATCCGGTCATCAAACCCGCTACATCCCCAGCAGGCATCCAGATCAAGGGAGGTGATTACATCACGTTTGACGGGATAGACATCATGTTGGCCAGCGGATCCGTCACTAATTACGGCTACCGCGTATGTCCGGATTACTATCAGGCAGGGGCCCGGCATAATACCATCAAGAACTGCCTGATCACGATGAACAAGGACAATGAATTGAACACGGGAGTTTACCAGGACGCTCATTACGGTTATGAGTCGCCTCCCGAGAACACAAATGCATATAACATTTATCATAATATCAGGGTGGAAAACAGCGTCAAAGGCATTTATCTCGAAGGATGGAGCATGATTTATCCTGACTCAGGCAACGTGATTAGCAACTGCACGATCGGCGGTTCTGAGCCGGGCAATATGGGCGGCAACTCAGGTTGGGGGTATGGGATTTATGCTGACAGCCAGTCCGGGATTAGTATCTCTGATAATGAGATTAGGAATTTTTCCTCATCTGTATATGGTAGCATTGGCATCCTGGTTACTTCATGTTATGACACCTGTGCAGTCAGTAACAATAAAGTTCACGGCATGGTTAACGGTGAGCCAATGTCATACTACACCATGTCTGGGATCAGTGTTTTTCTGGCAGACAACGGGATCAATGCTGCCTGCATTTATAACAACATGGTTTGGGATATCATATCGAATTCCTCTACTACCGACTGGCAGAGCGTTATTGGTATCCAGGCCGGCGGAGAAGTACCGCTTAGAAATGCCGGCAATATATACAATGTGGATTTCAACAGCGTCGATATTGATGGCCCTGCAGGATCCATCAGCAGCGGAATCTACATGCCGGACTGGAGTGCCGTGAACCGGCTGCGGAACAACATAATCTTCAACAGCACAACCGGCCAGGTAGGCGAAACCAGGCACATCTGCCTGAACCTGAGTACGTCCGGTCCGATCCTGGGGGTGGCTGGGTCCATTTCTGACCGCAACATTTTCTGCCTGGCTGATACCGCTAACGGCAGCCTGGTCAGGCTTACCGACACCGATTACGTAACCCTGCCATCCTGGGCTGCTTTTCTCGGACAGGATTCGCACAGCTACAGCAGCGATCCGCAATTCGTCTCCGCTACCGACCTGCATATCAGGGCGGATGTGCCGACCCGGGTGGAATCCAACGGCAGCTATTTCGAGGGAGCCATTACCTGGGTGACGCAGGACATCGACGGGAATGCCCGAAATGCCCTTACCCCCGATATCGGAGCGGATGAGGGAGACTTCGTTTGCTGGACTATTTATAAATATATACCGGGAGATTACGCAACTATAGCACTCGCAGTATCTGAATTGAATTCTACAGGAGCCGACGATAACAATTGGATATTCTATGTGGCCGCCGGACATACCGAGAATGTAACTTCTCCCATCATATTAACTGCTACCGGTGACATTTTGCATAGCATTATTTTCATGAAAGATCCTGCCACCTTCGGAGCTAACCCGAGAATTACGAGAACAGATGCTGGTTCGCTTAGCACGGTGGTTTTAGGGGGAGCCGGCGACGCTGTTATTCGGTTGGACGGATCAGATTACGTAAGTTTCGATGGTATTGATGTTACTGCTGTGAACAGCGGCATTGAATATGGTTACATGACTTTCAAACCTAACGGCTCAGACGGGTGTAAAAAAGTCACAATAGAAAATAGCTCAGTGACGATGAACAAGGGAACTTCGAGCATTGTGGTTGGCATATACTTAAGCAATGGTCCAACTTCCATTGCCTCAAATACAGGCGTTACGATAACTGACAGTACCGGCCTCAGCGAGGATATCGTTGTGCGAGGAAACACGATTTCAAATGTCAGCACCGGCATTTATGCCATAGGGTCAATGGCAACTGGGTTTGATGACCTTGATTTTACTATTGGTGAAGAGGGCCTCCCCAATATAATCCGGAACTATGGGGGAGGATCGTATACCGCCTGTGCCATTAACATTGTTAATGTTTCCAATCCCGAGGTTTGCTACAACCAGATTGATAACATGGAGGGAGGAACAGCTCACCCCAGTAGTCTGTATGGCATTATCTTTAGTTATGCTGCAGGGCATCTTGTCGCGTCACATAACCTGATCCGACTGTCCTCTTCGAGTACATATCCTGTCTATTGGATATACAACGCTGTTGCCTGTAGTTCAGAAAACTACAGCTACAACACCTTTTCCGCAGGCCAGTTTGACTCACAGCTGGATTCATATCTGATTTACGCTTCCAGTACCACACCCCATAAGACTGTATCCGGCAACCAAATTAGCGGGCAGATAGTTAAAACTGGCATAGTAGGCGCTTTATATTGTTACTACAATATATATACGGCGTCAAACGGCACTGAAACATTCATCGGAAACAACTTCTCCAATATTAGCGTAACAGGCAGTTCAAACCTAAGAGGAATCTACTCGACCGGCAAATACAACCGAATTTGCAGTGGAAACACAATAAGCAATCTTAGTGCCGGGACCGGAATTGTCTCAGGAATATGGCTGCTTGGTTATAATAATGCCCAAAATACAATTCATGACAATACGGTTGCTCAGATTAGCGGTGAGAGAACCATATACGGTATTACAACAACGGGAGAATCAGCCGTGTTCAATAATGAAGTCTATGCGTTGTCAAGTAATGGCTCTGCTCAGATTTACGGAATATACATAGATACATACAGGACAATGAGCATACATAAGAATAAGGTCCATGGTTTATACATATCAGGATACTCAGGCACAATCGACGGAATCTGCATAGCTAGCTCAAACGTTCCAAACAATGTCACAGAAAACAGTATCTATGACCTGGAAGCAACAGGAGACTCAAGCCGCGTTGCTGGCATCTTTATAGGCGGGGGAACGGAAAATCTGGTTTGCAACAATCTGATTAGTGACCTACGCATTCCCAACGCTGATTTTGATATGTCTCTTGCCGGTATTTTTGCGGGAGGAACCAGCGCGACCGCCAACAGAATATATTACAACACAGTATTGTTGGATGCCGCCAATACTGGAGCAAACTTTGGCTCCAGTGCTATCCTGGCTTTGACAACAACTGTCACGGATATTCGCAACTCAATTCTGGTCAATCTCTCAACATCCAACGGTACAGGCCTTACAACTGCATACAGAAGAGCTGATTCAACCCTGGCGACCTACTCCCTTGATTCCGGCAATAACCTTTTCCATGCCGGCGGCTTTCGTTCAACCAATGCCATCATGGCTGATGGGACAAACATCTACTCAACACTTAATGATTACAAGGCTGCTGTGTATCCTCGTGACCTTTGTTCTGTAAGCGAAAGTCCCACTTTCCTCAGCCTGGTTGGCGGCGACTCAACCTTCCTGCACATTGATCCTGCCATACCCACCCAAGTGGAAAGCGGCGGGCAGCAGATTGCCGGTCTGGATGAAGATTATGACGGAGATATACGATATGGCAGCATTGGCTACTCCGGCACCGGCACCGCTCCCGACATCGGAGCGGATGAAGGCGATTTCATGCCTGTCGGCCAGACCCTGGACACGCCGGTGGTCAGCATCAGCGCTGCCGGCGCGGAGGTCATCCTCAGTTGGGAAGCCGTTCCCGGCGCTGCTTCCTACAAGGTGTTCGCTTCCTCCGATCCCTCCGCTTTTCCGGAAACGCCCCTTGCCACAGTGGGAGACCCCGTCTATCATTATCAGGCCACTCAGCCGCAGCAGTTCTTCCGCGTGGTGGCGGTAAGTGAAACCAGCCGTTCAAGGGCGGCGAAACATTAAATATAAACAGACCGGGGAGGTGTACATGAGACAGATTATTTTGTTATGCTTTATCCTTGCAAGCTGGGTGGGATTGAGCGCCCAGACCCCGGAATGGCAATGGGCCCGGCGGGCAGGAGGGGCACATGCAATCACCGGCGAAAGGGACATTGGTCAGAGTGTCTCCTGTGACACCGATGGCAACATCTATGTCACGGGAATGTTCTACGGCACCGCCGATTTCGGCAGTACAACATTGACCTGTCCAAGTGGCTGGCCAGATATCTATGTGGCCAAGCTGGATGCAAACGGCAACTGGCTTTGGGCGAGGCAGGCAGGTGGAACCGGTGATGATTATGGCTGTGGAATAAAAACAGACAGCAACGGAAACAGCTACGTCACAGGGTACTTCAAATCCAGCGCCACATTCGGAAGCTTAACGCTGTCAACCTATTCTTACTTCGCTGATATCTTTGTTGCTAAACTGGACACCAATGGCAACTGGCTCTGGGCCAGGCAAACTGACAATACCGGTGATATCTATAGTTACGGCATTGCAATCGACAGCGGTTGCAACTCATATGTAACCGGTATTTTCGAAGGCACGGCCAGTTTCGGTTCCACCACTCTTACCTCCAGCGACGATTTTGATATTTTTGCCGCCAAACTGGACGCCAACGGCAACTGGCTCTGGGCTAATGGAGCAGGGGGGGCAAGCGGCTACGATTATGGTTTTGCTGTTTGCGCCGATGGCTTCGGAAATTGCTACCTGACAGGATATTTTTGGGATACAGCCAGTTTTGGATCCCTCACTGTAACGGGTGCCGGCGGTAACGATGCTTTTGTTGCCAAGCTGGATCCGGGCGGAAACTGGCTCTGGGTCAGGAGTGCCGGCTCAATTTACAACAACGATAGTGGTTATGGCATCTCGACGGACAGTGATGGATACTGCTATGTTACCGGTATTTTCGAAGGCACAGTCAGTTTTGGTTCCACATCACTTATTTCGTATAATATAGACGTCTTTGTCGCCAAACTGGATGACTCTGGCAACTGGCTCTGGGCAGTTCAGGGGGGCGGTTACAATGAAGATTGGGCAACCGGTATTTTTACTGACCGCAACGGTAACAGCTATGTCAGCGGATATTTCAGACTAAGCGCATTCTTCGGCACAGCCACGATTAACAATAGCGGCTGGGATGATATTTTTACCGCCAAGCTTGATACGAATGGCAACTGGCTCTGGGCAATAGGCGCGGGAGGGGCAGATTTTGATAAGGGATATGGTATTTGTGCGGATGATGCCGGGAATGCCATAGTCTCGGGATGCTTTCAATCCGCCGCCCTGTTCGGAGCTGATTCACTGGTCTGCTCAGGCACTGATGACATCTTCATTGCCAAACTGGCCGTTTCCGCCCCGCCCGGCCTACCCCTGCCCCCTCAGAACCTGTCCATAGCCTGGTATGGAAACGATATCCTGCTTAACTGGGACCCCGTCACCCAGGACACCGGCGGCCAGCCCCTCACCCCGGACCATTACAACGTATATTGGGCCGGCTACATCGGTGGTCCCTACACCTGTGTCCAGACCACAGCTACGTTCTGGATCCACACGGGCGCCATCCTGCAGCCACCCAAACTGTATTATGTGACAGCCGTCAGCGAATGATTAACGCGAATGAATCCAGCTGATGATCAGATAACGCAAGGGGAGGTCAAAACCTCCCCTTGGCTTGCCTTGGTGCTTTTTTTCGGTTTCCTTTAAAAAGCTCAAATCTCTTGGCGGCAGGACCGGAACTAAATACGGATGTCCTACTGCAGCTTCACCAGTTTGTGGGTGGAAACGGCCTGGCCGCCCGCGTTCAGCCGGATGAAGTAGATCCCGGCCGGGCAGGCGTTGGCCTGGGAGTCTTTGCCGTCCCAGCTGAAATTATTCAGTCCCGCCTTGGCGTCATGCGCGAATCCGGAATACACTTTTTCGCCTTTGAGGTTGTATATTTCCAGTTCGGCCGGCGCTGCTTTGTGCAGCTGGTAACTGATGGTGGTGGCGTTTCGGAAGGGATTGGGAAAGGCTGTCCTGATGCCTTCCGCCGGCTGCGCTGCGGTTTCCTGAGCATTCGCGGTGCCCGTGATGTTGGCGGTCAGGGGAATGGTCAGCAGCGGATAATGGGGATTGTCGGTCGTGATGGTGATGGTGGCGTTGTCGGGTCCGGCGTGGCTGGGGACGAGGCCCACGTCAAAGGTCAGGGCGCCATGGAAGGGGATGAGGTAGGCGTCCCTGAACTGCGGATAGACAAAGTAGTCCTGGCTGTCCACGCTCAGCTCGATATTCATGTCCTGGGTCCACCAGTTGTTGAGCGTAAAGCTCTCAGTGTAGATCCCGTCCTGCGGAACGGTCCCGAAATCGATGCTCTGGACGCTGAGCGGGTTGGTGTTCTCTAGCGCCTGGATGACGTATTTGCAGCCTTGCAGGATCTCTTTGGTCGAGTTGTTCTGGAGGAAGAAGACCCATTCGAAATGCTCGGCGTTCCAGGCGGCGGACGCGTTGAAGGTTAGGGTCAATGTCTGTGTCTCGCCGGTGCTGAAGTCGATGGGCGTGCCGCTGGCGCCGGGCGCCATCAGCCGGTTGACGAATTCCAGGTGGGTCTGGCCCTGCCAGCTCTGCTGGATGCCGGATTGGGTCAGGGCACCGTGCAGCCTCAAATTCGTCTGGGAGTCGGGTTCCATCCTTGTTACAGTGACTGTTACGGTATAGACCAGTCCCTCGTGCGTGGCGGCGGCGCTGATCGTATAATTGGAGGGGACCGCCAGCCGGTTGTTCACTTTGGTCCTATAGCCGGAGTACATGCTGTTGGTGTTGCTGCCGCCCTCGGTCGGGTTCATCCCGTCAAAGTAGGCGGTCGGCCAGTTGCCGATGCCGTAGTAGCTGTTGCGGGCGTTGCTGTAGGTGTTGGCATAGCTGTCGCTGTTATGGTTTTCGATGATGGCGGCCCGGTGTCCGTTTTCCACCAGGTCGTCCGCTCCCATGGCGGCGCCGGGGCAGTAGGGGCACCAGGTCCCGGTCCCGATCTCCACCACCACCATGTCCCGCGGGACGGCCCAGAGCGCTGCGGCCAGCGCCGTCAAAATCAGGGCAATGAGTATCCTGTTCATATTTATCTCCTGTATGTGATTTTCATTCTATGATATATTAGCCGAATAGGCCAAAGTGACAAGGGCCATGATCGCCTCGAACATCACGGCGTAATCGTCCTCGCGGAACTCGACCGTTCTGCCGTCCAGCCTGTTTACATGGGGCATCAGGCAGGCGACGTCCGCCATCGAGGTGGAGAGGAATTCTATTTTCAGGGTGACGGGAGGCTCGAATTTATACAGCGGGTAGGCGGATTTGTCTTTGGACAGCGCCTTCCGGACGGCTTCCGCGGTTTTCTCCCGGACGAGCAGGGAGGAGTAGTTTTTAGCGGCAAACTTGGCGATGGCTTCCTTGGTGACCACGCAGTGCACCCAGGGCATGGCGCCTGGAGTTAAAATCTCTTCCGAAAGGGTTTTGTCTCCGGTCACCAGGGTGACGGGAACGCCGTGATAGCCGGCGTAGGCGGCGTTGATCAAAGCTTCGTTCATCCGCTGTCCGTTCAGCCAGATCTTATGGATGCGCCGGTTGGAATAGGTGTGGTCCATGTTGCCTTTGAGGGCGCCGGTGCCGGCGTGGTAGCCGACCAGGAAAACCTGTTCGTATTCAGCGGAAAAAGCGGGCATCATGTAATGCGGCCGGGGGTTTCCCGAGATCAGGCTGATCCGTTCGTCCAAAGCCGTGAAGCTGTAGTCGATGTTATCCCCGTTGGCGTGGGAGTCCGCGATGGTGATCTCTTCGATTTGCTCGTTTTGGCGGCTGTCCTTCAGGCTTTCCACGATGTTCTGCAGATGGCTGTGCATCAGGGCCTTGACGCCCGCCCGGTTCTCCTTTTCCTGCTCCCAGTTGAAGGTCCCGGGGATGCCTTCCATGTCGAGTGAGATATAGATCTTCATATCCTGCTCCCGTCTCCAAATATCATTGCCAGACTTTCTTCCCGGCCATCCCTGTCAATGCTTTCCTGCCAGGGCCCGGGCGATGCGGCTGCCCAGCGTCACGTTGTTGCGGAGCAAAGCCAGGTTGGCCCGGACCGACTTGCCCTCGGTGATCTCGGCCAGCCTTTGCAGCAGGAACGGCGTCACCGCCTTGCCCCGGATGCCGGTCTGGTCAGCTTCCCTGAGGGCCTGTTCGATCCGGGGATTGATCACGGCGGCGGGGATGTCAAACTCCGCGGGGATGGGATTCATCACCGCCAGGCCGGGGGAACAGCCCTTCCGCCCGGAGTTGGCGTGCAGTTCCAGCTGCGCCTGCCAAACCGCGGCGAGGGTGTCCGTATGCTCGATTCTTTCGATCTTATATTCCGTTTCCCGCGTGTAGAAAGCGGGGCAAAGTCCGGTCTGCCAGCCGTACACGGGCACGGACAAGGTTTCTAACTGCTCCAAAGTGGCGGGCAGGTCGAGGATGGCCTTGCAGCCGGCGGTGACCACGATGACGGGATGGTCTTTGAGGGCGGACAGGTCGGCCGAGATGTCCAGGCTCTGCTGCCAGAGGCGGTGGACGCCGCCGATCCCGCCGGTGGCGAAGACCTGTATCCCCGCCAGGTGGGCCAGCTGCAGCGTGGCGGAGACCGTGGTGCCGCCGCTGAGTTTATGGGCCACGGCCAAAGGCAGGTCCCTCCGGGCAAGCTTTTGCAGGACATGGGCATGGGTCCGGCTCTGGAGCGAAAGCTCGCTCAAGCGGTCCAAGTCCCGCTCCTTCAGCCCGATTTGGATGACCCCGTCCAACACCGCCAGGGTGGCAGGCACGGCTCCCTTGTCGCGCGCGGTCTTTTCCAGTTCCCGCGCCGTTTCCAGGTTTTGGGGGAAGGGCAGCCCGTGCGTGATTACCGTGGATTCCAGGGCCAGGACCGGTTTCCCTTCTGCCAGGGCCGCTTCCACCTCCGGTGCATAGCGGACGGGAAGTCTGTCTGTGATTCTCTTCATGATCGTGACTTCATAATTACCATACATCAGCTTGTCAATTCAAATTGAGCGCGCTGCCCGGGTTCCCCGCTGGAGCCCTTTTTACCAACGCAAGCAATCAGTTTGCACACCAAGCTCCAGGGCAAAAAGGACTTCAGGTAAACGGTCTACCTGACGCACGGTCAGACAGGCTGTAAAAGCGGATTTGATCATCTGCGTGCCCGGCTGGGAAGAACTCGCCCACGAGCTGTAAAAAAGGCCGGAAACCCTCCGGCTCCGGCCCCTGTTTCAAAAAGCGGATCCCGCCTGCAGATGCCGCCCAGGCTTTTAACCCGAGCCTTCAATGCAGTTCCCCCTGAGGCGGGAATCCGGGACAGGCGCGTTCGCCAACGCCCCGTCCGAAGCCCTTGATTCCTTACAACCGGGAACCCTGGGTCAGTCAGGAATCAGGGAATCCTGTCGCTAAACCGTTAATTCATCAATATGACACCGTCACCCGATAGAACCTCTGCGCCGCTGAAGTCGCCGTGGTGGTCCATTTGACCCGTCCGGACACGGTCTGGAGGGTGCCCTGGGAGGTCACGTTGACCGGCTGGGTATCGTCCGGGGTGTTCAGGGCGTAGACCTTGTAAGTCCCGTAGGGCTTGGCCTCCCAGGAGACGGTGATGGCGCTGCCCGAGCTGGAAATGGCCACGTTTTCGGGGGGCAGGGAGGTATCAATGCCGGTGTAATCCTGGCCGTCAAGGTTGGAGCTGACATTGCTGTAAGTGGCGTTTCCGGGCAGGAAAACGTGCCCCTGGCTGGCCGGCGTCACGCTTCCCGACCAGAGGGCGGGGACATTCAGGTCATACTGTCCGGCGGAATTCGTGACGGCGGAATAGCCGCTCCCGCCTGTGATGGTGACCCCCGCCAGGGGAGCCTGGCCGTCATCCACGACCACGCCGGAGATCGTGTATCCGGAAGGCGCGGCCAAGGTGATTACGCTCACGCCGGTGTGGGCGCGGCCGCTGTAGGAGCCGCCCCAGGCCATGGAGTGGAGGTTGTGGTCCCAGGTGTCGTGGATGTAGACGAGGCTGCCCGAGGTGTCGTATCCCACCCCCAGCATGGTGTGGCCCACCACGTGGATGAGGACGGGGATCCCCTGATCGATAAAGGATTTGAACTGGCTGAAAGTGAAGCCGGCCGTAACGCCGTTGTAGCCGGCGATGCGCTGGTTGTAATTGGCCGTGACAGTGACGCCGCGTGAGGTGAAGAAGAGCTTGAGGCCATGGGTGCCGTCCCGTTTGCGGGGGGCGGTGGTTTCGCAGAGCATGTAATCGGAGAGGGGGGTTCCGTCCGTGGTGTAATACAGGCGGGTGGAGCCGTCCGAATTGCTCCACCAGTCCTGGCTGGTGCCGGTGTAATCGGCGGTGCAGCCTCCGTAAGTCCCGGTCGGATTGGTGGTGCCGAAGGGATCGTTGCCGCTTTGGCCCATTCCCACCCAAAACCGGTCCACGTGGCCGGCTGTCGCCAATCCGTCATACCCGCTGTGGGTGGCGCTGAGAGGGCATTCGCCGTAGTCCCAGTCCGCATTAGTGAGCGGCATGAGGCCGCCGTTCATGGGTCCGGTGTAAACCTGGGTGTGGTTGTGCCTGTCCCAATAGCCCGCCAGCATGGCCGCCGAGGTGGCGTAACAGCCGTAACACCAGTCCAGGGCGGGGACGCCGCTCAGGATAACGGAAGAGCGGGTGGGGACGGCAACCGGGCCGCCGACCCTCTCCCCTTCCGGAATTCCGGGGATGACGTCTTCCTCCAAAATCCGCCCGCTGATGTCCTTACAGGTCTGAGTCAGGGCCTGGGCGTTCAGGGCGACGGCCGCAGCCAGGGCTAAAAGGACCAAGAAATAATTTCTGTACATACAAAACTCCTTTCATATGCAGAATTATTTCCCCCGTGATGATTAAAACGGATGAGCGCCATGCTTCTATCCTGCCGTGTCTGAACAGGCTGATGATCAGGCGCCCGCTGATTGCGAAAAGCTTTCTAAGGTTTCTGTGGCATCTTTTCCGGGTTCATTTTCAAACATATAATCCTCCTATATGTTTCCAAATCCCCCGTGATTTTTTTGGTTTGAGATTGATCCGATGTCAGGGCCGGGGCAAGGCAAAAAGAACCAACCGGGAGGTGATCCGGATGATTGCGATGCTAACCCGGCGGGGCCGGCAAGGGATACATTCCGTACATAAATACTTTTCAAAGATCAGAATATTATCCCCCGTTGATTTTGATTTTATACGGCCAAAAATCCTGTCAAGTAAAATCTTTGGCTTGGCTGACTTTTCTCCGGAATAACAGGTGTAACTGATTGATTATCAAGACATTGGCTTTTTGAAAAAAAGCGGCCTTCCGTTTATCTCATCCTGCGCCTGATCCTCCTGATGTGGAAGCGCGGGCCGGTCAGGACCAGTTCGCTTTCCTTCAGGATGGCGGAGATGTTGCCCGCCGCTTTTCCGGCGTAGATATTGGGGGTGAAGGTAATGACGTTGTTCGTGTTGTTGTGGATATGGTAACCCAAAGGCGCCATCTCCAGGACCAGCTTTTCCAGGACTGGCGTGCCCTCCGCCGGTTTGAAGCGCACCATGTCCACCCGGTAAAACCAGCCCATCGAAAAACCGTAAATCAGGCCCAGGTAAAGGCTCGGCATCAGGCTGTTGAGCAGCGCCTGCTTGACCGTGTAGTCCTCCACATAGATCCAGATGAGACCGATGATGACCAGGAAAGGCGGCCAGGCCATGAGCCCGATCATCAGCGAAACGCCCAGGTAACCCCGCAGTTTCATCACGTCCTCCGTAATCAAGGATGTTTTATTTTAGAATTATCAGCTTGCTGGTTTGGGAACGGGAACCCGATTCCACCCGGATGAAATAGATCCCCTCCGCCTGTCTGGAGGCCAGCTCCCGCAAGTCCAGGCAAGCTTTGCCATCCGCGTTCTGCAGCGTCCGTTCCAGCAGTTTCTGTCCCTTCAGGTTGAACAACGCCGCCTGCGCGGAGGCGACGCTTCTGTCCATTTCGAGATAAATCCGGTCCCGGGCGGGATTGGGATAGTGCCTGAGGACCAGGGGGGCAGGGCAGCCGTCGTTGTGTTCATCCTGAATGAAGGTGTTCGCCAGCGTTACCTCCGTCCAGACGATGTCGTCGGCTGAAAAGCGCAGGACCGCTTCGTTCCAGTTTCCAATAGTAATTGGATTGACCTCTGCAACATAATGCACCGCCGAGTTGAAATCGGGAAAGGAATCCGGCGTTGGAGCCAAATCGAACGTATGAGTCTGGTCTATGATCACCTGCGCGGTCAGCGTCAGGTAGTGCTCCGGGCTTTGATAATCGGCGCTGAACTCCAGGTTCCAATCGGGCAGGTAAATCACCTGGGCGCCCGTGATGACGGGAGCGCCGGCAGGCTGCTGCGGAACGGGAATCGGGACATCCAGGAAATTGAATCCCTCGGACAGGTCCGCCACCATCGTCCCGCTCACAAGAGAAATTTTATTGGTCATGAACTGGCAGCCGATCAGCGGATCGTCCGCATCGAACCAGGCGCTGAACTGCGGGTCCGCCAGCAGGTCCGCCTTGTTGCAGGAAAGGATGAGGCAGTTCTGGGCGGGCAGTATCTGGATCCCGATTTCACCGATCAGCTCGAGGTCGGTCACCGAGGTCCCTTCGATCCTGTAGAGGCCGGGTTCTATGATGCCGCCGACGTCCACCGTGTACATCAGCCCCCAGACCGTCGGCAGAGGATCGTCGGCAGTAGCGGGGTCGATCAGGGCGGCCATGTAGGAATAGAAATAATAGTCCGAATTGACCGGAAAGCCGCCCCCGTTGTTGACGATTGCGAAATACATTTTGTCAGGGCCGGTTGCTATATGCGTTTCCAGAATATCCAGATGGGTTTCCGTAAAAGTGATGTCCCCCGCTGGATCTGGAAAGGCCGGGGTCAGGTCGGCCAGGGAGGGCGGCGCGGCCTGGTCGTAATGGATGGGGATGATCACATTGGAGGAATCATTATACTGGCGGAACCCTATGTAGGGGGGGGAGGGATCCAAAGTGGTGCACTGGTAGTTGCCGAAGCCGTCGTTCACCGGCAGCATGGAGGGCGAGTAATATTGCCCGCCGTTCCGCAGCAGCAGATAAGGGACGCTCTGGGTGGCGGCTATCCTGACCGCCCTCTGCCCGAGATTTCCCGCCCCGCTGAAATAGACGTGATGCCAGTCCAGAGCGGCTCTCAGGCTCAGGATCGAGGCCAGGATTAGCAAAATCGTCATTGCTCTTTTCATGATTATCTCCCTTTGCTCTTTTGCCAGAGAGGCGTGCTCAGGTACAGACAGTAGCTTTGGTTGCGCAGTTCGACCGGCTCCGCGCCGCCCGCCTCGAAGGTGGGCAGGCTCAGGTAATCCCAGCCGATGGTGAAGCGGTAACCCAGAGTGACGGGCCTGCTCCACATCCGGAAATCGATCTCCCCGCCGTAGATCAGGCTGAAGTCGAACTGGTTCACTTCGGACAGGTCGGATTCGTCCCTGATGTGAAAGTTGGTGAAGCTGTCCTCGTCGGGGAAGTACACGAGCCCCTCCAGTTCGTAGCGGCCGTTGGTCTTGAGCGACATGGCGACCCCGGCGTTGGCGGCCAGGCTGAACTTCTCCCCCTTCAGCGCCGTGAATTTGAACAGCAGGGGGAATTCCGCATAGCCCAGATGGTAATAGACATTCACCTTGGCCGGCTTCAGAAGAGGCTCGCCGCCGATCTCATTGACGCTGATGCGCTCCCGCGAACCCCGGGTCACATAGTTGAATTCATAGCGGAAAGCCATGCTTTCCGTGATTGGCAGTTCCACTGCCATCCCGCTGCTGAAGCCGTGATGGAAGCCTGTCTCGACTCCGTAGCCGGCCGCCTGTTCCTTGTTGCCGTAATGCTGGGCCAGGTTGTAGCCAACGCTGGCGGAGACTTTCAGGCCGGTGAATTCCACGCCCCAGAGCTCTGCCGCGCCCATGCCGGCCAGCAACAGCAAGGTCAAAAACGTTTTATACAACTTATCGGTTTCCTCTTTACCGCCAAATATCAACGCCGGAATTTATCCCTGACCCGTCCGATATTTGTCAATGAAAATAGAACCTGCCACTCTTTTTTTGTGATAGCCATCGCCAAGCTGAATAGCCCTGAACGAGAAACTGCATGACAGTCTGCTTTGCTTACGGCAGCAGAATAATGATCCGATGCAATCAGGAAACGCGCGGAACCGGAGAAGGATGAGCATGAACGAAAAGGATTATCTGAATTCCAACCGTGACCTTTGGGAAAAAATGACCGCCGTCAACGTCCGTTCACGCATGTATGACGTGGAGGGATTCAAGGCCGGCAGGTCCTCCCTGAAAAGCCTCGAGCTGAACGAACTGGGAAATGTGCGCGGCAAATCCCTGCTGCACCTGCAATGCCATTTCGGGCTGGATACCCTGTCCTGGGCCAGGCTGGGAGCGGAGGTGACCGGCGCGGATTTCTCCCCCGCCGCCATCGCGACCGCCAGGCAGCTGGCCAAGGAGACCGGCCTCCAGGCCGAATTCATCAACTGTGATCTGTATGACCTGCCCAGTCACCTGGCCGGCGAGTTTGACATTGTGTTCACCTCCTACGGCGTGCTCTGCTGGCTGCCTGACCTGCAGAGGTGGGGACGTGTCATCGCGCATTTCCTGAAGCCCGGCGGCTGTTTTTACATGGCCGAGATGCACCCCGCGCTCGGCATCTTTGACAACGAGATTTCCGAGCCCCGCCTGGACGCGCGGTTTTCCTATTTCCATGTCGGGGAGCCGGTGCGGTTCACGACTGACGGCTCCTATGCCGACGGGGACAAGTTTGAGCCGCACCCTTCCTATGAATGGGCCCACAGCCTGGCCGACGTCGTCACCGCCCTCTTGGACAACGGCCTGACCCTCGATTTTCTGCACGAGTTCCCTTATTGCGTGTACGCCCATTTCCCCTTCCTGGAAAGAGGGGAGGACGGCTGGTATTATCTGCCCAAGCATCTGCCTTCCCTGCCCCTGACCTTCTCCGTCAAGGCAACAAAATAAACCTCCCGCGGTAAATCTTCACAACCTGTCCGGGGCTTTTTCCGGCGGGCTTTATCCACTTTATCACCTTTGATTTTTGTAACCCGCTCCTGTTAGCACTACGGACCCATTACGGACCCATTACGGACCAGGTCCGTATTGGGTAAGTAATGCCAGCAGGGGCGAAGCAGGGAAGAATGGATTTTTTCTTGACTGATATCAATCCAATAACTCATTTGATATGAAAGGGGGAACGCATGGCACACAGCAGACAGGTCGTCACATCCTACGCCGAGGCAAAGGACAACGCACTCCGCTTCCGGGATTACCTTGTTAACAATGAAGCGCTGCAGCACAAGCTGAGCCAGTATGCGCACTGGTATTTCTTTGAGGAAAAAGGGGTCTTCGCGCCCAGCAAATTCATCGGCTACAAGAACAACACCTACCGCTCGGAAGCCGCGCACGAAGGGGACGGACGCGAGACGGAACGAGCCCTGGCGCGCTTTTTCCGCAAGGTCGTACCCTCCGATGTCCAGCCTGATATCTTTGTCAACGACCTCTACGCCAGGCTGGATGCCCTGCTTGCAAAATACGGGAAAAAACCAAAAAAGACCGCGGTGATCCACATCCGCCGGGAAAAAGTCAGGAAATAAAGGCCGCACCATCAGCACCACGTTCCCCACCGACCGCTTTCTGCACCGGGTGGAAAAGCCCTCCCGCTATATAGACCACGAGCTGAACGCCCGCCACAAGGGCTTTGACGGCGCAGCCGCGAGATTCTGCCTCGCCTTCCCGGACGTCTATGAAGTGGGCATTTCGCACCTGGGCCTGAAAATCCTCTACACCATCATCAACGATCTGCCTTTCGCCATGGCGGACCGCGCCTACCTGCCCTGGCTGGACGCGCTGGAACTGATGCGGCGGGAAGGGCCCGCCCTGCACGCGCTGGAATCCAAACAGCCGGTCCGCGCTTTTGACGCGGTGGGCGTCACATTGCAGAGTGAGCTGACCTTTACCAACGTACTGGAGTTGCTCGACCTTGCTGGCATTCCCGTGCATTCCCAGGACAGGGCGGACGCCGATCCGGTCATTCTGGCCGGCGGACCCTGCGCCAGCAATCCCCTGCCGCTGAGCCCCTTCATCGACGCCTTCCTGATCGGCGAGGGCGAAGAAGCAATCGAGGAAATCGCGCAAGTGATCAGGGACTGGAAGGCAATTAGGGATACCGGATCCCGCCGGATCGACGTTCTAAACAACCTGGCAAAAATCCCGGGGGTGTATGTCCCCGCCGTCCATGACATCCGAAGAAAAAGCGATCCTCACTTTAAGATCAAGATCCGCAAGTACGGCGGATTCAGCGCTGGCTCCAAAATTCACCAGCCGCAGCTGATGCCCTGGCAACTCGCCACGCACAACCGCTACGTCGCGGAGATCATGCGCGGCTGCACAAGGGGCTGCCGCTTCTGCCACGCGGGCTATTTCTACAGGCCCGTGCGCGAACGTAACCCGCAAGACATTCTGGACAACCTGCTGAAAGAGATCGCAGCCCACGGCTGGGAGGAAGCGGGGTTGATCTCGCTTTCCAGCAGCGATTACACCTGCATCCGGCCCCTGCTGGAAGCCTTGCTGAAAAAGGTGGACTTGCAAAAAACGCACGTGTCGCTGCCCTCGCTGCGGGTGGACTCGCTGGACGACCCGCTGGTCAGCCTGCTGCGGGAAGCGGGAAGGGAAGGGCTGACCATCGCGCCGGAAGCAGGCACCCAACGCCTGCGCGACGTGATCAACAAAAACATTACAGAAGCGGAGATCCGGCAGGGCGTCCGCCTGGCCCGCCAGATCGGCTGGCAAAGGATCAAGCTGTATTTCATGCTGGGGCTGCCCACGGAAACCGGGGCTGACATTCAGGGCATCATTGACCTGATCGGCCTGATCATTTCGGAAACCGGCAAAAGATTCCAGATCAGCGTGTCCCTCTCCCCCTTCGTGCCCAAGCCGCAAACGCCTTTCCAATGGGCCGCCCAGCTGGCTCCGGAAGAGCTGCTCAGCCGGGCTTTGCTGATCAAGCACAGCTTCGCAAAATACAAATTCGTTCGGATCCGCTATCACACCATAGAAAGCTCGGTGCTGGAAGCAGCCATCTCAGGAGGGGACGAACACACCGCCCGGTGGATTCGTCAGGCCTGGCAGCTGGGCGCGAAATACGACGGCTGGAATGAAGGCTTTGACTGGAGTCTGTGGCAGCAGGCCGCAGCGGAAACGGATTATGATTATCTGTCCCTGACTCAGGGGCGGGAATTAAGCCAAGCCCTGCCCTGGGATTTCGTCGACACGGGGGTGGAAAAAACCTGGCTCCAATCCGAATGGGACAAGGCCCTGAAAGGCCGGACCAGTCCCGATTGCCGCGCCGGATGCTTGGACTGCGGCGTGTGCGGCGAAGAAATAAAAATGCAATACGCGCAGGCGGACAAGCAATTTGAGCAGGCCATGGCAGCCCTGCCCCTGCCGGAAAGCAGATCCTGTCGCGGCAGCCAGGCCCGCTATATCAGAAGCCGGCACTACCGGCTGATCTATGCCAAGGACGGGGATTTCCGCTTCATCGGCCACCTGGACTGGATGCGCATGGTGTTCCGCATCCTGGGGCGCAGCGGTCTGCCGGTCGTTTATACCCAAGGCTTCAATCCGCATCCCAAGGTCAGTTTTGGTCCAGCCCTGGCCGTTGGAGTAGCCGGCGAAAACGAATGGCTGGATCTGCATCTGGAAGGTGAGACGGAGCCGGAAGCGTTGCTGCAGAAACTTGCACCCCTGTTCACGCAGGGGCTGCAGCTCAAAGCTGTCCTGCCCATTGGCAGCAATGAGAAGATCATTCCTCCCTCCACGGACAAGATCGCAATACTCATCCCGGCAGACAGGGCCGGCCTGGTTTCAGCCAGGCTTGGGGAATTTGAGACGCGGGAAAGTCTTGAATTCACCAAGGCCAAAAAAACGGGCGAGCGGGTCTATGACCTGAAGCGGGTGATTGTTTCCATAGCTTTGGAAGGGCGCGAGCTGGTCCTGAACAAACTCCTGCAAAGCCCCAATATCTATGACCTGCTGGCTGCCCTGTTCACACTTGACAAGGAAGAGATCTTCGGCTGGAACATCCGCAGGATGGGATTCGGCAATTGATCACACCGCGCGTGAAATGACCTGCCTAACCGCTTCGTAAAGAATTATCGCCACCGAATTGGACAGATTGACCGAGCGGACCCTGGGAGCCATCGGTATGGTGACGCAGCGGTCGGCATACTCTGCCAGCAGGCAATCCGGCAAGCCGCGGGACTCGGGTCCGAAGATAAAACAATCACCCGGCCGGTAATCCTGTTCCAGATAGGAAACGGAAGCCTTGGTGGTGCAGAGCCAGAGCTTTTCCCGCGGGACCGCGTCCAGGATTTCCTGCAGACCCTCGTGCAAAACCACATTCAATTCGGGCCAGTAATCCAGGCCGGCGCGTTTGAGAGATTTGTCATCCAGCAGGAAACGCAGCGGCTTGACCAGATGCAGGGTGGAATTGGCGCCCAGGCAGAGTCTGCCGATATTACCCGTGTTGGCAGGGATCTCGGGCTGGTAAAGCACGATGTGAAAGCCGGGGATGGCCAGTTCGATCAAGGCGGGCAGATCAGAAGACGCTGTGTGAAAACAGCTTGTTCCAGAAATCCAGCCAGGCGGCAAGATTGGAGCGGGGGTCTTCCCGGGCCAGCCTGTCATTGACCGTACCGGCGGCGTAGGGTATGGATGAAAACGTGGCTGGCAACGGCGCGGATTCGTTGGCCGGGAATAGTCCAAGGTCATAGGGAACGAATCTCTGGGTTTCGGGAGCTAGGAGATTGGTTAGGAAGGTTTCCGCCAGGGCTTTGCGCCTGGCTTTGGCAGTGACCGCGGCCGCCTCCACATAGAGAAAACTGCCTTCCTTCAGGTAGGAGGCGCGGATGGGTTTGGGATCAGACTGGGACTCGATGATCCAGCCGGGGGTACTGTTTAACCCGAACGTCAGGGCACACTCCTGCCGGTTCAGCGCCTGGATCGTTTCCTGCCAGCTATCGCGGCTGCCCTGGATGTTTTTTTTGACGCTTTTCCAAAACTGCTGATAACCGTAATTGCCAAACAGGGCAACGGTCCAGAGCAGCGTCGCCTTGCCCAGTCCGGAGCTGTTGGGGTCGCAAACCAATATCTGGTTCAGGAAGCGCGAATCCTGCAACTCCCCGAAAGACTCAGGCGGTAACAGGATCTGGGTCTCGTCATACAGCATGACCAGATAGCCGTAGCCGTAAGGGATAACTCGCCTGGTCCGGTCAAAGAGAAAGGCTTTCCCCACGGGATACTTGTCCGCGGCGTTCGATTCCCGGAACATCGGGTTGTTCTCAAAATCCGCCAGGCTGCAATTGTCCAGTCCGATCACCAGGTCATATTGGCGGAGGGCTTTTTCGTCCCTGACGATCCGGACCAGATCCGAACTGCCGGCGCAGGAAGTAATCTCCACGCGGCAGTCGTTGGCCTGCTCGAAAGCAGGAATGATCCGTTGCAGAAACCTGGAGGACTTGATCCGGTCCAGGGTGAGAATGTTCAGGGCTTTGCCGGTACGGCTTGTCCGCCCGGTTGGCCCGGCCTGGCTGTTGCAGGCAGCTATGGTGATGAGCAGGATAGTCAGCAACACCAGCCCGGGCAGGCGCAGAGGCGATTCGCGCAGGGATTTAGGCAGAATCAGTTCAAACCTCCGAAAATGAGCCAGGCGACCGTGAAGTCCATCACCAGGATCAGAATGGCGGAATAAACGACCGTCTGGGTTGTGACCTTGCCCACGCCTTCCGCGCCGCCTGTAGCCCGGGAGCCGGCATAGCAGCCGATGGAAGTGATGATCAATCCGAAAAACAGGGACTTGATCAGCCCGCCCCAGAGGTCGGACGGCAGGAAGTAGTTCCTCATTCCGCCAAAGAACGTGTGGTAGTGGATCCGATAGCTGAGGAAGGCGAACACCCAGGAAGTGATTATGCCGATCAGGTCGGCGATAATTGTCAGGAGAGGAAATACCAGGACACCGGCCAGGATGCGTGGCAGATAGAGGAAATCGGCCGGTTCCACGGACAGGGTCTTGAGGGCGTCGATCTGCTCGCTGACAGCCATGGTTCCGATCTCGGCCGCCATGCTCGCGCCCACCTTGCCGGTCATAACCAGAGCGGTCAAGACGGGCGCCAGTTCCATCATGGTAGCTTTGCCGACCAGGACACCCATCAGTTGGACCGGGATGTAGCCCCTGGTCTGATAAACCGCCTGCACCGCCGTTACCAGGCCCGTAAAGGCCGCCGTGATGGCGATCAGGCCGATGGACTCAAAGCCGATGCGGTACATCTGCCGGATCAGTTCCTTCCTTCTGCGTCCCAGCCTCGGCAAATAGCGGAAACAGCCCAGAAGGAAAAGGAAATAGCTGCCGACCGCAGCCAAGCCATCAGTAATCATCAATGGTATCGAGATTCTGGAAGGTCGTGATCTCCGGAACAAACCGGACCTTGGCTACCCCAGTAGCGCCGTGCCTGTTTTTTCCGATGATGATCTCAGCCTTGCCCCTGACCTTTTCCAGTTCGGCTTCAAAGTCCATGTCTTCCGTCTTGGGGCCTTTGCCCTTGCGCACCTTTTCCTGCAGCAGCCGGACGTAATATTCGTCCCTGTAAATAAACATCACCAGGTCGGCATCCTGCTCAATGGCGCCGGATTCGCGCAGGTCGGAAAGGATGGGACGCTTGTTTTCACGTGCTTCCAGCAAACGGTTCAACTGGGAGAGGGCGACCACTGGGATCTTCATGTCCTTGGCCAGGACCTTGAGGGCGCGGGAGATGTCGGAAATCTCCTGCTGCCGGTTGTCCTTGGCCTTGGGAGAGGTCATCAGCTGCAGATAATCGATGATGATGAGGTCCAGGCCGCCGACCGTGGATGCCAGGCGGCGGGCTTTGGCACGGATTTCCAGGGGAGTGTTGGTGCCCTGGTCATCGATGTAAATGTGTTTCTTGGCAAACCCCTCCGCGGCCTGGGAGATGCGGACGATCTTTTCCTCGTTCAGGCCGAAGCCTTTCAGCATGGTGTCCATGGGGACTTCAGAAGCGCTGCTGAACATGCGCATCAGCACTTCATCGCGGGACATCTCCATGGTAAAGATCGCCACTTTCTTGTCCAGGTTGACCGCGGCATGAGCAGCGATGTTGAGTGCAAAAGCGGATTTGCCCATGGCGGGGCGGGCGGCGATGACGACCAGCTGCCCCGGCCGGAAACCGCCGGTCAGGGTATCCACGTCAATGAATCCGCTGGCCACGCCCAAGACCGGAACGCGGGTAGAAGCGACCTGATCCACCATGGCCAGGATCTCGTGCGAGATCTCGCCCACCCGGACAAAGCCCTGGTCCTTGGGCATTTCGGCGATGGCAAAGATGGACTGCTCCGCCTCATCCACAATGGAGCGGACAGGTTTGTCCGCCTTGTAGCAGGATTCGATGATCCCGTTGGAGGCGATGATCAGCTGGCGCAGATAAGCCTGGTCCAGCACAATGTTCATGTGATAATCAAAGTTGGCGCTGGAAACCACAACGTTGGTCAGGTCATTGATGAAGGGGATACCGCCTACCTTTTCCAGCAGGTTGGCGCGCTCCAGTCGGTTGATGATTGTGATGGCGTCGATCTCCGTGTTGTCCATGGTGAGTTCCTGCATCAGCCGGAATACCATTTTATGCGCGGTGCGGTAGAAATGCTCTTCCTTGAGTTTCTCCATACCCTTGTTGGCCGCGTCCTTATCGATCAGCATGGCTGATAGCACGGCAGCTTCGGCATTGATATTGGCCGGCAGTGAGCGCTCGGAGATCTGGGTCGTTTCGGCTGGTGTTTCCTTGCGGCGCGACATGCTCAACTTCCTTTCGACCCATCGAATTTCGCGTTCAGGGCGGTTATCACGTGCGGCGGCACAAAGTCAGCCAGGTCGCCGTCCAATTCTGCCAGCTGCCTGATCGTGGACGAGGAGAGATACATATAACGCAGGCTCGGCACCAGGAAGATCGTCTCTATCTCGGGCGCTATCTTCTTGTTGGTCAGAGCCAGGGAAAGCTCATACTCAAAATCCGATACGGCCCGCATGCCTCTAATCAGGATCCTGCACTGGCAGGATTTGGCGAAGTCAACCACCAAGCCTGCAAAAGGCTGCACCGTGACGTTTGCGATATGCGCAACCGCTTGGCGACACAGTTCCGCTCTTTCCTGAATGTTGAACATCGTTTCCTTGTTTGTGTAATCCGCCACCGCCAGGATCACCTCATCAAAAAGGCCGGCGGCTTTTTCTGCGATATTGACATGACCCAGGGTGATCGGATCGAAGGTTCCGGGATAGATCGCCCTATGTTTCATGCCAATCCTGCCTGCCTGAGTTCTTCTATATCAGCTGTCTCTTTGGGAATGGCATGAGACAAATTCTCATGACCGGATACCGTCACCAGAATATCGTCCTCGATGCGGATTCCCAGGTTTTCCTCCGGGATGTAGATGCCTGGTTCGACCGTGATTACATTGCCCGCTTCCAGAACCGAATCCCGCAAGCCCAGGTCATGCGTGTCCAGGCCCAGGTGGTGGCTGATGCTGTGCATGTAGTAACGCCTGAACTCCTCCCGCTCCCTGATCAGGCCCAAGTCCAGCAAGGCGTCCTGGATCAGTTCGTTGGTCTTTTCGTTCAGCTGCAGCAGGCCAATTCCCGGTTTGATCAGCTCGATGACAGCCTTCTGGACAGCCAGGACAGCGGCATACACGTCTCTCTGGCGGGGGGAGAATCTGCCCGCCACGGGGAAACAGCGTGTGATGTCGGCGCTGTAATTCAGATGGGAAGCGCCGATATCCATCAGAACCACATCCTGCTCATTGATCAGGCAGTTATTCTGCTTGTAGTGGAGCGTGGCGGCATTGACGCCGGCAGCCACAATGGGCGCGAAGCCCCATTTCTGAACTCCCCCGCGCTGCATCCTGTAATGGAGGATGGCCTCCAGTTCATATTCCATCATGCCGCCCCTGGCCTGGGCAAGAACATCCAAAAACCCTTGTCCCGTCAGGTCAATGGCGGTCTGCATCTGCTTTATCTCCCATTCGGTTTTGACTGTTCTGAGAGACCGGATCAGGTTGTTCAGATTCTCCAGCCTCAGATTGGAAAAGGTCTCCTTCACCGGCTGCAGCATGAACGCGGGATAGCAGGGCGGCCGGTTGATGCTGGGACTGCCCAGGTTGGACCAGATTTTTTGCAGGGAGGGGCCAAACATGTTCATCCAGCCATAGAATTCATCGAGAAACTTAACGGTTTCGATCCCGGATATTTCAGTTGCGTCAGAAGGGGTCATTTTCTTGCCGTCCCAGACTTCCCGCTCCGGGATGCCGCGCTGGATAAACAGCATTTCCTGCTGCTTGTCCTTCAGTTTGGACAGACAATAGACCGCGTCCGGGACCTGCAGGCCGGTCAGGTAAAGGAAGTTGTTGTCCTGGGAAAACTTTTCGATTCCGTCAATTTCCATATTGGCAAACACGACGGCCATCTGATCATTTTCCAATAGTTCAAAAAGTTGTTGTCTTCTGGGCTTGGTGATCTCTTTGTTCATTCAGGTCCCCCTGTTGATTTTCAGGGCGCCATAGCTTCCGTCAAAGCCCGCGGGATCAAAGGAAAAGGCGCCTCTCTGCACTGCCGCAATGGATTGTATGATTTCCCGCGGCAGTTTGTTGTCAAGCAGTTCATGCAGTTTTTCTTCCGGGTTGCTCCACAGGCGGATCTCAGTTCTCGCCTCGGCCACGCAGATCTCATAATACTCTCCGGCTTTTCTACCGCTGACAGATTTTTGGTTCAGGGCGGCGGCGATAACCTCGATCAGGGGAATCAGGTATTGATACTTTTGAGGACAATCGGCAGAGCGGTCCGAGGAAAGTTGCAAAGCCCTGTCGCGCACGCCGGGAAGCATCCTTCTGCCGCAGTTGGGACAGATAAAATCCTCCGGTGGCTTTTGGGGAAAGCAGACCGCAGCCCCATCAGCATGCCTGTCCGCCCGGTGCCCGGTCAGGTAATATCTGCCTTCCCTGGACGGAAATTCCACTGTCAGTTTGATCCGCTTGGACCTGATGGCCGAGATGATCGCTTCGTAAGTGCAGTAATCAGTATCCAGGACAGTATATTCGCGCCCTACCTTGTTCAGGGCGGAGCTGTGGAAATCGCTGTTGGAAACAAAAGCCAGGCTCCTCAGGTCAGGAATGTCTTTCAGCATCTGCGGATCGGCGCTCAGGCCGGTCTCGACGGCGTGGATATGTTCAGTGAAATTGCCGTAAAACTCCCGCATGGAGGTCAGGTCGTTTTTGCTGCCCAGGATCCCGTCCGGAGTCAGGACATGGGCCGGGATGATCTCCACCAGAGGATCCAGGGCTTGGATCTCAAACAAGCTGTCCTCAACCTCCGTGCTGTCCCTACAAACAATAAAAGGCCGGGCGATCGTGTTCTTGTGCCCCCTGACCTGCATCCACAAAGTAAATTTCTGCACCGCGCCCAAATCAGGGAACAGGATGACATGGTGGGCGGAAATGCGGTGCGTGTATCCCGGCAGGGCTGTTGTGACGATGACTTCGGTCTGCAGCAGAAACATGGATTCGGTGTTGGGATAGCGGAAGAGTCCATCCGGAGTTTCCTCCAGCTGGTCTGAGTATTCCGTTTGCCAGGCGGGAAACTGGCAATCTCCCGTGCCGCAGACCCGGATGCCCTTGCGGCGCATGGTCCCGGCCAGGTTCCGTAAGTTCAGCTGACCGGCGCCCCCCGCGTAGCTGGAATGGGCATGCAGGTCAACTGCTAGAGCCATTTATCAGTTGTTCTGTAAATCAGTTGGCAGCCTTCTTTTTACTGCCGTCCCTGAAGGTCAGGATGGGCTCCTTCAGTTTCCTGACCACATCCCCGGAAATAGTGCAGGTGGCGATCTCCGGCCTGTCCGGCAGGTCATACATGATCTCCAGCATGATCTTTTCCATGATGGCCCGCAACCCGCGCGCGCCGGTCTTCTGTTTGATGGCGATGCGGGCGATCTCCCGCAGGGCGTCCTCCTTGAAGGTCAGCTGCACGCCGTCCAGGTCGAAGTACTTCTGGTACTGTTTGCAGATGGCGTTCTTGGGCTGGGTCAGGATGTCGATCAGGGCCGCCTCGCTGAGTTCGTGCAGAGTGCAGATGATGGGCATCCTGCCGATCAGTTCGGGGATCAGGCCATATTTGAGCAGATCGGCCGAGTTCACGTTATCAAAGATATTATGGTCGGACAGCTTTTCGGTCAGCTTGACGTCGAAGCCCAGGCTTTTCTGGGCCAGGCGTTCCTTGATGATGTTCTCCAGTCCGAAGAAAGCTCCGCCCGCGATGAACAGGATGTTGGTGGTGTCCATTTCGATGAAATCCTGCTGCGGGTGCTTGCGCCCGCCTTTGGGCGGGACGTTGACCTTGGTGCCTTCCAGGATCTTGAGCAGCGCCTGCTGCACCCCCTCGCCGGAGACGTCCCGGGTGATGGAAGGCGTCTCGCTCTTGCGGGAGATCTTGTCCAGCTCGTCAATATAGACGATCCCCTTTTCCGCCCTGGCAATGTCATAATCCGCGTTCTGCAGCAGCCGAACCAGGATGTTTTCCACGTCCTCGCCCACATAGCCTGCCTCGGTCAAAGTGGTGGCGTCCGATATGGCAAAGGGCACCTTCAGGAAGCGCGCCAAAGTTTGGGCGATCAGGGTCTTGCCGGAGCCGGTGGGGCCGATCATCATGATATTGCTCTTTTCCAGCTCGACTTCGTCGTTCCTGTTTTGCTTGAAGATGCGTTTGTAGTGGTTGTAAACCGCCACCGAGATCACCTGCTTGGCTTTCTCCTGGCCGATCACGTACTGGTCCAGATAGCTTTTAATCTGGCTGGGCGTGGCCAGGACAAATTCCTCTTCCTCTTCGGGCGGCTTGTCCTGGTCCACGATGGTGTGGCACATGGCCACGCACTCGTCGCAAATGTTGCCCGCGATGCCCCGGATCAGGGTCTTCACTTCCGCTTCCGGCCGGCCGCAGAAGGAGCAGCTCAATACTTTGTACTTGTCCATACAGACCTCTCCACTCTATCTCCGATGCGTCAATACTTCGTCTATCAGGCCGTATTCCTGGGCCTCGGTCGAGCTCATGAAGAAATTGCGGTCGCTGTCTTCTTTCAGCTTGTCCAGGCTCTGGCCCGTGTGCTTGTGCAGGATGTCGTTCAGCCGGTCGCGCAGGTAGAGGATCTCCCTGGCCTGGATCTCGATGTCGGCCGCCTGGCCCTGGGCGCCGCCCATGGGCTGGTGGATCATGATCCGGCTGTTGGGCAGTGCGATCCGCTTGCCCTTGGTGCCTGCAGCCAGGAGCACCGCTCCCATGCTGGCGGCCTGGCCGATGCAGATCGTGCTGATGTTGGGCTTGATGTACTGCATGGTGTCATAGATGGCCAGCCCGGAGGAGATGATCCCGCCGGGGCTGTTGATATACATGAAAATGTCTTTTTCCTGGTCTTCGCCTTCCAGGTGGATCAGCTGCGCCACCACAGTGTTGGCCAGATAGTCGTCGATGGGCCCGCCCAGGAATATGATCCGGTCTTTCAGCAGGCGGGAATAGATGTCGTAAGCGCGTTCCGCCCGGCCGATCTGTTCGATCACGATGGGTATGTAGTTCATCCTTGCCTCGGGATTGGTTCCGAAGTTTTCTGTCGTCATGATATCAATTCGTCTCCCTTCATATCTTTGTTATCTCCCAGCGCCGTTTCCGCCGGCTCCGGTTCCGCCTCGTAAAACTCGCAAGTGCTGGCGATGAGGTCCAGGATCAGGTAATTAGCCACCGTCTCCTTGAAACTTTCATCCTCCAACACGGCCTTGTTCTTTTCCTTCCAAGCCTCCACGCTTTGGTCGCTCAGCTTGGCCTCGCGTTCGATGTACTGCTCGATATCTGTTTCCGCCGGCTCAGCCTGGCGCTGTTTGCGCAGGGCCTGCATCAGGTACATGTTGATGAATTCATGCCTGGTCCGGTAGAGGATCTGTTGCCTGTAAAACTGGCGCCACCGGTCGTCCTTGACCTGATACCGCTCCAATTCCTGGTCGGTAATGTACCCAATGGTATTTTCCGGCAGGTCGAACCGGTTGTCAACATATAATTTCGAGATCAGGGCGTTGATTTTGATATTCTGGTTTTTCAAGCTGTTTTTTTCTTCCAGGCTGGCCGCGATCTCGTCCCGCATCTTCTGGACGCTGTCATATTCCAGGTCCTTGGCAAATTCGTCATCGATCCGGGGCAGAATGGTGCGCCGGATGGCGTTGACCATGAAGCTGGCTCCGATCTCCGCAGGCTGGGCGGGGAATTTCTCTTCTTTGAAGATATACCTGGCCAGGGCAACGGGAATCTGTAAAGTAAAAGTGTCCCCCACTTGCTTGCCCAGGGCGGCGGGAGCAAGCTGCGGTTCGTGTTGGGTCTCGATGTGGGTGGAGTAATTGGTGACCGCTTCTCTGCCTTCCAGAGCGCATTTGACCTCGAAGTCCACTTCGTCCCCTTTCGCGATGTCGCCTTCCACGTCGGCCACTGTGGCGTTCTCCTGCTGCAATTCGGCTATGTAGCGCTCCACTTCGTCCTTCAGCTCCAGCGGCTTATAGGGAACCCGCAGGCCTTCCAGCTGTTGGATGTTGATCTCAGGCTCGGTCTCCAGCCCGATTGTGAGCTTCATTTCCTGACCTGGTTCCCAGGCGATGTCCATGATCTCCGGCTGCAGAAGGTAATGCAGATCGTGTTCCTTGACCGCTTCGGCAAACACCTCGTCCACAAAGTCCTTATAAAAGTATTCCCGGATCCGGGAGCCGTAGGTCCGCTCCACCAGGCTGAGCGGCGCTTTACCTTTGCGGAAGCCTGGCAGGGACAGCTCGCCCGCGCTTTTGTTCAAATACTTGCGGTAGGCGGCGTCCGCCCTTTCCGCCTCCACTGTCAGGGCCACTTCTTTTTTCGCGCTGTTCATTTGCCGTATCTCTACCTGCACAATCAACTCCTCACTTATCTTCTTTGATAATTTCTGGCGTGGTGCGAAAGAGGGGACTTGAACCCCTACAGTTTTGCAACTACTGGATCCTAAGTCCAGCGCGTCTGCCAATTCCGCCACTTTCGCAGGAAAGTCATTTTTTTTTAAGGGGACACCTTGTCAAGCAGTGTGTCCGGACCAGGTTTCCCTTGACAAAACCGCACCCCAGATAATATAATTAAAGCAAGAGGTATAAAGCATGAAAAACGTAATTTTACCCATTTTCCTGCTGCTGGCCATGAGCCTTCTGATCGCCCAGCCGGCCGCCGATGAAGCCATCCAAAGCCTGGAGAACGCCCGCCTCCAGATCGAGCAGAAAAACTGGGCCAAAGCCCAGGAGGAACTTGATTTCGCCAGGACCAAGCTCAGCGAGATCCAGGCCGAGGAATTGCTTAAATATATTCCGGAAGCGCCCCAGGGCTGGACTCTGGAGGATAAGAACTCCACCGGCCTGGGCAGCATGGGCTCCCTGGTCGGCGGCGTGGCCGCCATCACCGCCACGGGAGAATACGCCAACCTGGACGAGGGGCAGATCAACCTGACCATCTCTGTGGGCGGCATCCTGGGCCAGACCGCCAACCTGGCAGCCCTGGGCCAGCTCTATGGCGGGGCAGCCGGCAAAGGCAGCAAAGCCATCCGCATCGGCTCCTACAACGGCACCCAGGAATTCGACTCCGATGCCAGGGAGGGCAGGCTCTCCCTCCAGGTAGGCAGCCGGGTCAGCATCAACCTGGAAGGCTATAACATCTCCAACTCCTCGGTCCTCTCCGACCTGCTTGAAAAGATCGACCTGGCCAAACTGGAGAAGTCCTTTTAACTGAAATCCCTTCCCTTTCTGCAAACCGGATGCCTGGGCGTCCGGTTTTTTTATATGGATCAGTCTGCTGTTCAGTCTGTTCAGTTCTGTCTTTGGTATATCCTCCCTTGAATCTCAAGTCTGTATGTGCTTACCCTTCTGATTTATGCCAACTCTTTCTGCTCAAGGATTAGAACTGCTCCGTCCCCTTTTCCCCCTTAATGGCATTACGGACCCAATACGGATAAAGTCCGTATTGGGTCCGTAATGGGTAAGTAGTGCAAGCAAGAGCCGGGGGTCAGAATTGTAAAGGAATACGGCCGTCCTGATCATTGGGAGCCATTAGTCGACCACAAGGATGATGAAAAGCCCAAAAATATTACTTGACATTCTTATGAACGTTAGATATACAGAAATCAGTGATTCCAATTCAAACATAACATGTATGAACATATAGATTGAGTAACTGCTCAAAGGAGGAGTTTACCGATGAAAAGGAATCAAGCTTTACTTTGGCTTCTCGTTTTTTCCACCCTGACAATATCATCTTATGCCCAGTTCGTGATTATTGATCCAGGCTTACCAGGAGTGGAGGAATGCGCTGTTTCGTGGGGCGATTATGACAACGACGGTGATCTTGATGTTTTGATGACCGGCTTTACTGGCAGCGAGCGCCTGGCCCGGATCTACAGGAATGACGGCGGCGATTCATTTATCAATATCAATGCCGGCTTGGTTGGGATTCAAAACAGCTCCAGCGCCTGGGGTGATTTTGACAACGATGGCGACCTGGACGTCTTGCTGTCAGGCAACAACCTGGAAGAACCCTACTATTACACCAGGATTTACCGCCAAAACAGCAATCACACATTTACCGATATCAATGCAGGACTAACCGGCATGGGCAGCGGATCAGCCAGTTGGGGGGATCTGGATAACGACGGCGACCTGGATATCCTGGTCACCGGGTTAGACGGCTTCAGCACGTATGCCAAAGTATACCGCAACAACGGCAATGAAACGTTTACAGCCATGACAACAAGCCTGATTGGATTGTATCAGGGAGACAGCGCTTTGGGAGATTATGACTGTGACGGCGACCTGGATATTCTCTTGACCGGGCGGGATGGCAGCAATATCAACTATTCAAAGATATACAGGAACGACAGTAATTTTACGTTCACAGAAATCAATGCCGGCTTGATTGGTTTAAAATGGGGTTCCTGTGGATGGGGCGACTATGACAACGACGGTGACCTGGACATCCTGCTGACAGGATACAACAGTACAAGTCCAAATTACTATTCAATAGTGTACTGCAACGATGCTGATACACTGTTTACTGACATCGGAGCGGGACTGACGGGTTTGATTACAGGTTCTTGTGACTGGGGGGATTACGACAACGACGGCGACCTGGACATCCTGCTGACAGGAAATAACAACACCAGCCCCTATTATCATACCAAGCTGTACAGAAATGACGGAGTGAGCGGCTTCATCGAAATTGCCGCCGGTTTACCCGGGATATATACTTACAGCGATTGCGCCTGGGGCGACTATGACAATGACGGGGATTTGGATATCCTATTAGCGGGCGCTACCAGTGGTTCAACCCGGATCTGCAGGCTCTACCGCAACGATTACGGATATACGAATAATCCCCCCGCCGCGCCATCCGGCCTGCAGTCAAACAGGAACGGCGAATATGTTAACTTTTCCTGGAGCGCTTCCTCCGACGACCACACACCTTCGGACGGACTGAACTATGCCTTGCGGATTGGCACCACGCCGGGCGGCTGCGAAATCGTGAACCCAATGTCTGATTCGACCGGCTGGCGTAGAATCCAGCAAAACGGCTTTGCGGACAGCTGCAGTTGGAAGATCAAATACACCTCCCTGCAGGACAAAACCTATTACTGGTCCTTGCAGGCCATAGATACTGCCTTCCGGGGCTCTGCCTTCGCCACTGAAGTGATGGTAAACGGTTTCACCAATACGGGAGCCACCCTCACCGGCGCTTACAATGGCTCTCTGACCTGGGGAGATTATGACAACGACAACGACCTGGACCTGCTGCTGACCGGCTACAATGGCGGCGTCAGCCCCTACTTCCTGACGAAGCTGTACAACAACAACGGCGGCTCTTTCACCGAAACCGGGGCAGCTTTGGACGGAGTGTACAAAAGCTCATCCGCCTGGGGCGACTATGACCGGGACGGCGACCTGGACCTGCTTTTAACCGGTTACAGCAGCAGCACCCGGATCTCAACCGTGTACAGGAATGACGGAAGCGGGACATTCGTCGCCCTCAGCGCCGGGCTGCCCGGAGTCGAGAACGGCTCCTGCGCCTGGGGCGATTATGACAACGACGGCGACCTGGACATCCTGCTCACCGGCTGGACCGGCAGCGAACGGATCTCCCGGATCTATAGAAAAGACAGCGGCACCACCTTTGCCCTTATCGAAGCCGGCCTGACCGGGGTCAGGTACGGCTGCTGCGCCTGGGGCGACCTGGACCGGGACGGCGACCTGGATATCCTGGTCTGCGGCGATACAGGGTCCGGCTATGTTTCCAAGGTGTACCGCAACGACGGGACTGACGCCTTTACTGATACCGGAGCCGGCCTGACGGGCGTAAGCGCAGGCTCCTGCGCCTGGGGTGACCATAACAACGACGGCAACCCCGATATCCTGCTCTGCGGCGACTCGGGCAGCGGATATGTTACAAAGCTGTACAGCGGCAACGGGGCGGGCGGTTTTACGGATACGGGTTCCGGCCTGCCCGGACTGGCCAATGGAAACGCCGCCTGGGGCGATTATGACAACGACGGCGACCCGGATATCCTGCTGACCGGCAACTCAGGCAGCGAAAGAGTGACCCGGGTTTACCGCAACAACGGCGGCGGGGTTTTCGCTTTGCAGAGCATGGACCTGAGCGGAGCGGATTACAGCTCCTGCGCCTGGGCGGATTACGACAACGACGGCGATTTGGACTTCGCGCTCAGCGGCGACACCGGCAGCGGCTATGTCACTAAGATCTACAGGAATGATCTCAATATTGCCAACACGGCTCCCACCGCCCCCACAAATCTGCAGACTGACCGCAACGGCGACTGGGTCACCTTCACCTGGACCGCCTCCACAGATGACCACACGCCTGCCAACGGGTTGAGCTATGTGCTGCGGATCGGCACCACGCCGGGCGGCAGTGAGATCAGCGCAGCCATGTCAGCCTCCAACGGTTACAGGCGGGTTGCGCAAAGCGGTTATGCCCATACCTGCAGTTGGAGGATCAGGGATGCGGCTCTGGGCGCGCGTTACTACTGGAGTGTGCAGGCGATGGACGGCTCTTGCAAGGGCTCCTCCTATGCCACCGAGGCAAGCGGCGGTTTGTTCAATGACATCAATGCTGGATTAGTCTCCGTTGGTTATAGTTCCGTTGCCTGGGGCGACTATGATAATGACAACGACCTGGATATACTCATAGCCGGTTATACGGGCACTAGCAATATATCAAGAGTATACCGAAACAACGGATCAAGCGGTTTCTCTGATATTAGCGCTGGTTTACCTGGCATTAACGATTGTTCCGTAGCTTGGGGTGATTACGACAACGATACGGACCTGGACATCCTGCTGACCGGCTCGGGGATTTCATATGTATATAGAAACGACAACGGAACTTTCACCAATATCAATGCGGGATTGCAGGGAGTTTATTATAGCTCTGCTGCCTGGGGCGATTACGACAACGACGGGGATCTGGACATCCTGCTGACCGGCTCGGGTTATTCAACCGTTTATAGAAACGACAACGGAGTTTTCAACAACATCAATGCCGGATTACAGGGAATAAACTATGGTTCAGTTGCCTGGGGTGATTATGATCAGGATGGAGACCTGGATATCCTGCTGACAGGCTCTGGGTATTCCAAGATATACAACAACTATAACGGGTTGTTTACGGACATCGGAGCCGGTCTACCGGGAGTGCAAGGCAGTTCGACCGCCTGGGGTGATTACGACAATGACGGGGATCTGGACATTCTGTTAACAGGTTCAGACCACTCCTATGTTTTCAGAAATGATAACGGTACATTCAACAATATAAATGCAATGATCCTGTTTGATACTTCTCTCGGATCCAGCGTCTGGGGGGATTTTGACAATGACGGCGACTTGGATATACTGATTACTGGCGATGGAAATACATACCTATATCGTAACGATAATGGGACGTTTACAACCATTATTACTTATATGTCAGGGGTTGGCTACAGTGATGTTGCTTGGGGTGATTACGATAATGACGGGGACCTTGACATTCTGCTGACAGGTTTTTATGGTGGTTATGTTTCCAAGATATACCGGAACGACTACAACAACCATCAGCCCAACACTCCCCCCACAACGCCGTCCAATCTGCAGACCAGCGCGGACGGGGATTATACAGTTCTAAGCTGGACTGCTTCCACGGATGACCATACTCCCGCAAGCGGTTTGAACTATGTATTGCGCATCGGCACCACACCAGGCGGGAATGAGATCAGTTCCGCCATGTCTGATTCCGCCGGCTGGCGCATGGTCCCGCAAAAAGGCTATG
>JAXDBS010000018.1:0-6067 GCA_034678545.1 Cloacimonadaceae bacterium (SeqCode)
GTCGTTGGTCATCCGGAAACCTGCTCCGGGCAAACCTGGGCGGAATGAAAAAAGGCTGCCCGCAAGCAGGCAGCCTGTTTGTTTATTTCAGAATTGGTTATTTCATGAGGACGACTTTCTTGCTGGAGGTGTATTTTCCGCTGGTCATCCGGTAGCAGTAAATGCCGGAACTGACAGGTTTGCCGTTGGCGTCCCGGCCGTCCCAGATCACGTTGAAGTAGCCGGCTTTGCCGTGGTTCTGGTCGAAACTGCGGATGAGCTGGCCCTTGTTGTTATAGATATCGATCCTGGCCTGGCCCGCCGCCTTCATGGTATAGCCGATGCGGGTCTGGGGAGTAAACGGATTGGGATAGGCGTCCAGCAGCTGGGTCACGGTCGGGATCAGGGGAGGCGTATCCTGCTCCTCATTATTGACGACCACGCTGACAGGTCCGTGGAAATCGAAGTTGCCGTCCAGATCCAGGTTCTGCAGCCAGTAGTAATAGGTGCCGTTGGAGACGTCCTGGTCCAGGAAGCTGTAGCTGGCTTCCTGCGAGGTGTTGGTGGCCGTGATCAGGCTGGGGATCTGCAGAGCGCCGGCCAGGCTGTTGGCCGTGCTCTTGTAGATGTAATAGCCCTGGACGTTGGTCTCTGACTGAGTGGTCCAGTGCAGCATGACAAAGTAGTCGGCAGTCACGACCGCGCTGAAGGAGGAGAGTTCGACCGGCAGGAGGAATTCCCAATCAGGAATAGAGAGCCAGGTATTGCTGAATGTCCAATTAGCTTCATTCCCTATCGAATAAAGAATCTGGTCGTCAGTCCCTGCAAATGGTACTATGTTATAATATTGATCATCATACTCTGTGCTGAAATCTATTGCAGTGTAACCATCAACCAGGCCTGTCGGCAGATAGGTGGTATTCGAGCCAATTGTACCCGATGTTACCCATGGCGTCGAAGATATACAATATAGCAGCGTAGGTGATGAAGTCTCACCCTGGAATGCTATCAGTTGGTCTCCGGCAGTTGCTAAAGCAATACTACCTGAGGTTGATACCGAACCTATTGTGGCAGTCCAGGGAGTACCTGCAGTGATTGTCACTACAGTATATTTGGCAACTCCGCCGGCTGGAGCTGTCCACGTTACATATCCTTCTCCGCTATAAAAAGTATTAGTATCGGTCCAGCCATTATCTGTGAATACAATTTCTGTACCTTCCAAAACATCGGTCAGCAACACGAATGAAAACTGGTCCGGAGTATCAACCTGGAAAGCTACGATGGCAAGATCTCCAGGGGACAAAGAAGTTGTCACAGGCCGCACCTCTCCACTGCAGGTAACAGTTTTGTCCACAGCCGGGTCGGAAGTAATGTTGATTATTTCGTCATTGTAAGTTCCGATACTCAATCCCGCTTTCAGGCGGACGTAAATCGTGGTTTCAGAGACATCGCCTTTTGCCTGCTCCAGAACAATGGAATTTGTAAATCCGGTTCCGGTTGACTCAGAAATTTCATAATCGGTCGGAGCATAAATTGTAATGTCATTTTCCAGATCTGCGCCGCTGACAGTGAAAGTTTTCTCGGTGGAAGGACCGCTGCCAACATCATAGGTAAAATCGGATAGTGTAGACAGATTAACAGTTATCAGAGAAGAGGCTTCATAAATGCTGATATCATCAACACGCCACTGACTGGGACTGCCATTGGAATAGTATTTAAAGGCAAGATAGACACTGGTGCCGCTTATTGATGACAGGTTCAAAACGCCTGAGCTGGCTGATAATTCGGTACTGCCAACCGACCCGGTCGTAGGCTGATTAAAGGTAATTTCAGTCCAGGTAGCTCTGCTGACCGGACTGCCAATGCCATAATAATCCGTCGAGTAGAACAGCTTCAGGTAGTTGTTCTCATCAATAGAGCCATATCTTACGTAATTATTAAAGATCATTCTTTCATTGGAATAGTTATTGAAGTTAATACCGGGCAGAACCAACCAGTGCTCCTCCGGAAAAGATCCGTTGTAGGCATTAGCCGTGGCTGACTGGCTGTAGTAATACCAGGGCTTCGCCCCAGATACTGTGTATACATAACAATCGCCCAGACCTGTATCAAATGCTTCACTGTAAGGTATGGTTGTGGTAGCCGGATCTGTTACAGTATAACTTTGCTCAGTCGAAGTTGAGGAATCCTCATCATCGTCTTCGGCATAGATAACATAATAAACTGTTGTACCGTCTGTTTGTGCCGGAATATCAGAATCTGCAGCGTAAGTATCGCCCTCGTCCAGGGACATGTTTATCGTATTGGGATACGTCCCTGTGGCTGTACCCCAGTGCAACTCCACCAAATCAACCGTGCCGTCGGAATCGGTAACATCGGCAGAAACTGATACTGTGGTGGTTGATTCTATATCTTCAGCAGGGGTCTGGACAATATTGGATATGGAGGGAGGAAAGTTGCCGCCTCCGGCATAATCAGTTATGGTAATGTCATCGATGTTTAATCTATTATTGGATGCACCGGATTCAGTAGCCCTTTTAATTCTTAGCCTTACGTCTCCGGTTACATTGACTGTTTGGTTGAATGTCTGAACCACATCGGAGGCTGGAGCCGTGAAAGAAGAACCGATCTGGGTCCAGTTGGCTCCATCATCGGTGCTGTACTCAACCTTCCAGTCCACCTGAGCATCCGTTCCATATCTGCGGTAATAAAATGTAACTGATCCCATTCCCCCAGTTTTGTCAGCCAGCATGGTCATGGAAGAAGTGCCATATCCCCTCATTCGGGCAGATCTGGCACCATTTTTCCAATCGGAAGTTGAAGTACCGATCAGTGCTTCTGTCATATCCCAATTGATCCCGGATAAAGTGACAGTTCCTGAAGCATAAGCAGTTTTGGTTTCCCCAGTACCCTCGAAATCGACAACATAATCAGCGTATAATGCTGCCATTGACAAAGCAACAAATAGTACGACCAACATTAGGTTTTTCATAATTCACCTCGCTATTTTATTTAATGTTTATTAGTTAATCTGGGCAGCCAGGCCGGCTCCCAAACTTAATACCTTACTTTTTGAGGACACTTCTATAGCGTAACGATGAATAAAACAACGGGTGAAATGTGTCAAGGGATTTCTTTCAGTGCCGTTATTTGGCAAAGCAGGGCCGGCCGAGATCCATGTCTTTTATTCATAATATGTTGCGCTGATTTCAGAAAACCTGTATTTCCCGCTCCGGCATTTTAAGATCCTCGCACCTTGTCAGTTAAAATTATCCATCACTCAGTGCAATTTTTATCTTAGACCCTGACTTGGAATGGGGTCAGAGATCATCCCCAGGATAAGTGCAGAAGAGGTTGTATCTGAAGTTCATGCGTGATTTGTCCCAAGGTAGCAGAGCAAAAAGGTAAGCAGAATAATAAAGAGTTTAAACATGCTGGGTTTCTACGGTGGCAGCCTTCCCGTTGAAGAACGGTAACCAGTTGAATCGACGTTTGGCGCAGGAACGACGGATGTCACAGACAATCTTGTCTGTGATCTTAACACGGGCAGGATTGCCCGTGCCACTATTTGGCAATCCTGAAAACGGCAAGCGCCGCTGGGGCGAAAAATCCTCTTGACAATTGAACAAGACCGTACCAACATAATGTCCATGAAAAAGATGATGGCATTGCTCCTGATTTCATATGCCTTCCTTGGGATGGAACTCCCGTCGGTTGTGGTCCAGATCGGCGAAGGCAATTTGGACAACCAGTGCCTGCCCGTCGAGCCGCTGGTGGGCTATTCCTATTCCCAGTCCATCTACCTGGAAAACGAGCTCCAACTGAATGGCATTATCACCGCCGTCGGGTTCCAGTACAGGATCAACAGCAGCATCTTCCTGCCCTACACCAATGACTTCAGCCTCTATCTGGGCATCGTGGACCGGGACCGTTTCCATTCCCTGACGGACTGGGTGCCCCTGGACAGCCTGACCCTGCTGTTCCAGGGCGAGCTACAGCCTGAATGGTTTTATCCCGGCCTGCCGGGCGAAGGCTGGCTCACGATTCCACTGACGGTGCAGCCTTTTGTCTATCTGGGCGGGGGCAACCTCATCGTGGCAATCGATGAGAACAGGGCCGGCGGCAGCTCCACGGGAGATGATTTCTACTGCACGTCCTGCCTGTATCCCCAGTCCCTGGAAATACACTCCAGTTCTGCCAATCCAGATCCGGCCTCCCCTCCGCCCGGTTACAACAACAATCCCTACAATCCGCTGGCGGTCCGGCCCAACCTGCAGCTGACCTTTGGCGGAGGCGACTTTGCGCCCCATCAGCCCCTGCCGGCGGACAACGCCATGGATGTCAGCCTGGCGCCCGTCCTGTCCTGGCAAAGCGCCTGCCACACCTGGGACGTGTGGTTCGCGCCTGCCAACCAGCCCCTGCAGCTGGTTGCCGAAAACCTGGACAGCCTGAGCTGGGCGGTCCCCAACAGCCTGTCCCTCTACACACAATACCGGTGGCAGGCGGTAGGGCATTTTCTGATGACGGATCATGAAGGGCCGGTCTGGACGTTCCGGACCATGGGAGAGACCCTGACCGCGCCGCAAAACCTGACCGCCATGTCGGTCGGGCTGCAGGTGCAGCTCAATTGGGACCCGCCTGCCCAGGGTTCCATCGTCAGTTACAACATCCTGCGCAACCAGCAGCTGATCGATTACTGCATCGGCACCCAGTACCTGGACAGCACGGTCCTGCCGGGCCAGACCTATTGGTACCAGGTGGAGGCGGTCAATTATTTGAACCAGGTCTCCCCGCCCTCCAATTCAGTGCCTGTGACCGTACCGGGATCCCTGCCTGTCTGGCAGGCCGGATTTGACGAGCAGCCGGATTTCGTTTCCTCCCTGCCAGGCTGGATCATGCTCGACCTGGACAATTCCAATACATGGATGTGGGACGGCATTGCGTTCCCCGGCGAAGGCAGCCCCCGCAGCTGGCTGGTCTTTAACCCGGGCCAGACCACGCCGCCCCTGACCGGGCTGCCCGCCCACAGCGGAAGTAAATTCCTGCTCTGCCCGGACAGCACCAACCCGCCCAACAACGACTGGCTGATCTCACCCCGCCTGTCCATCCAGAACGGCTATGAGCTCAGCTTCTGGGCCCGCTCCGTGACTGCAGACTATGGTTTGGAACGGCTGCGCTTCCTGATCTCCGCGTCCGACACTTTGACAGCATCCTTCCAGCCCCTGTCCACAGAGCCCTGGCTGAATGTGCCGGCCGCCTGGACCCAGATCGTTTATGACCTCTCGCCCTACGCCGGTCAGCAGGTCTACCTGGCCTGGCACTGCGTGAGTTGGGACGCCTTTGCCCTCTGCCTGGACGACATTGCCATTACCCAGTCCGTCGGCAACCAGGATGAAAACGTCCCCGCCCCGCCCCGGATCAGGGTTTACCCCAATCCCGCCCGGGACTGGTTCAACGTGGAGAGTGACGGAAAAACTAATTTTGACTTTGGTTTATACAACCTCAAAGGGCAAAAGATCAAGGAACAGAAAGGGATCCGTTCCTTCTCCTGGAAACAGGGGGATGGCCCGGAGCTGGCTCCCGGCATGTATATCCTCAAGATAAGAATCAATGATATTACTGAAACCGCAAAACTGCTTTTATTTTAGCCAGAACAGATCCCCCGCCCAGCGGGGGAAGACGATCTGTAAGTACAGACGCCTCGTTTGTACAATTAGATTCTACAGACGGGGGAGTCCGTCGTTACGTCCTCAAAATGACAACTGGATACCGGCCTGCGCCGGTAAGATTGAATGTACAGGCATCCGCCTTTACTGGACAAGCGGGGACGCTTGTCCCTACACCCGGAATGACAGCTGATGGAAACGGGGCATGGGGCGAAGCCCCATACAAAAAGGGGTGGCGGGCGGGAATAGATAAATAACCACGAAAACACGAAATGCACGAAAAAGAGAGTTACGAGTAATGAATGAAAACAGGCTGGGTTCCTGAACCACCCCAAACGCCTGAGGCGTTTGAGGACCCCGGTTGCGCAGGGACGACGTCGTCGATTCAGTCATCGATACGAGTTACGCAGGAATGACTGTAC
>JAXDBS010000019.1:0-20088 GCA_034678545.1 Cloacimonadaceae bacterium (SeqCode)
CATTACTTACCCAATACGGACTTAGTCCGTATTGGGTCCGTAATGCCAGCAAGGGCGAAGCAGGAAAGATGAAATTTTCAGGTCAAATAGCAACTCGTTTTTGCCTATTGCAATACGGAGGAATTCACAAGATCAAATGTGGATTCAGGACTAGCCCGAAAGGCGTGATGCCTTCTCCGGACATACAAGTGCATTGGATTTTTCCGCTTATGAAGATTGGATAATTTCAGATCCGGATCAAGGATCATAAAGATAGTTCAGGCTTGGAACAGAAACGGGTGTTTTCATCAATAATAACGCAGGCAATCAGCTTATAATAGCAGAGGTCGTGCTCATAAACACCGCTTAAGCTAACCACCAGGAATGGATTTGAGCTGAAAAAGAAGCATTTCTTATGATACTTGTTATAGAGTTCGGCAGCCTGCTGCTCATAGACCGGATCAGTAAGGGCAATATGTTTGTATGTAATCCCATTCCAGCACAAATTGGAATAATATCTGACCTGGCCTTCATATTCTTTGATGCTGAACTCAAAGAAATCAGGCCGGATCAGGGCAAGGGAATGCAAACCTGAACAGATGGACTGCATTTCAGTTTTATTCAAAAAGTGCCTGGGATTGTAAAACAGGTAGCTGTTATTGGACAAAATGCTGTTTGGGATTTCATGAACACTGATTGTCCTGACAAACTCCCAGATCCCTTCCGGATCGTAGGTCCAGTTTTCCTGCTGATGAGGATTGTCCGGAGCAGGATCAACCTTCCGCAAATTTATCCTTACTATATCCAGGACATTTGCTTCTCTGAATTTCCCCTTCAATAAAATATCCCGATGCGGTATGGAATAATGGGCTTCTTTGTTCAGAGATATCACTCTCACCCATGAGTTGCTTTGCAGATCAAAGCCTGCTATGCAGTAATTTCCCCACTTGCGGGATTTGGCCAGGATCAGGATTTCCTTTGCCTGCATCACAGATGCCTGACCACTGAACCTTTGATCTTTTTGCGCAAATAATCTGCCACCAGACTGCGGTGGCAATGATCCGGCAGTTCTTCACTGCAAAGCATGCATATGCTTTTCACGCTTTGCACGTGACCCAGGAAATCCTTGATGCAGTCCCGCTCTTTCAGTAATTTCTGAAATCTCTTCCGATACTCGTCCCAATCGCACTTCTTCTTTTTAATATCATTCAAGATCTCCTTTGTAGGAGCGAACGACGGGTAATGCAAATATCCGATCATGCCAATCGCAGCGAGAAAGAATTCCAAGTCGGCGCTTTTCGTGAAGCCGGCTAGCTGGGACGAATTGTTTAACCTTATATCTACCAATAGCTCGATCTTGTTTTTCATTAATAAAGTGAAAAACGTACGCGCGGATTTGTGAGTGAAGCCAAGAGTGTAGATCTTCATTTGGCGGCCTCCTTCATAGCCTTGTAAGACATGGATATATTCTGCAACCTGTAAGCCCGCTCAAGAGTGATCTCCTCAGCGGGAAAGAGCTCCAGCTGATCATCCGATTTATTTTTATTGTAAAGGGCCAACAGCCTTTCCTCCAGTTGGCGATGGTTCTCCAACTCAGTTTCATAATCGTTGATATGATCAACTTCATTCCCTCTTTCCTGCAAAACCCGGGATATCAGGATTCCTCTGTGGCAGTCAATCGGATCCCTTTCACTGCACATCAAAGCAAGATGATAGCCTTGTTCCACGCCCTCCAGGACAGCATCTATCCCCTTTAGAAATCCAGCACTGCGGGAGACTTTCTCATAATCAAGATAATGCCCTTCCTGATTTATGAAATTCTCATCGGAATAATCTATGCCCAGAAGATGGCCCAGATAGATGTACCGGATCTCGTCATCCCTGAGAGAAAGATCCAAATTCCCTTTGTTGTACTGAGTAACATATCTGGAATAAGGAGTATAACGGACGTCAATCAGATATTCTATGCAATAAAGCCTTAACAACTCCAAGAATTCGTTAAGTTCGCGGTTGGAATGGCCTATAGTGTATATATTGTTTTTCATAAATCAACTAAAAATCGGAAAGGTTATTTTGTCAATAAATTGCTGAAAAAAAAGGGCAGTCCAATGGCTGCCCCCTGTGTATGCATCACTGAATTATTACGGCGCTGCTCTGTTTTATGCTTTCTTCTATCCGGCCAGCATGTCCCGGATGTCGTCATCAGGGTTGGTGGTCTGGCGCAATCCAAAGGTATCGATGATGACCTTTGCCACATTGGGTGAGAGGAATCCTGGCAGGGTGGGCCCTATCTGGATATTCTTGAAGCCCAGGGATAACAGGGCCAGCAGCACAGCCACGGCTTTCTGTTCATACCAGGCGATGTCAAAGGAAAGCGGAAGTTTGTTTACATCGTCCAGGCCAAAAGCTTCTTTCAGCTTCAGGGCGATCACGGCCAGGGAGTAGGAATCGTTGCACTGCCCTGCATCCAGAACGCGCGGAATCCCGCCGATCTCGCCCAGTGGCAGTTTGATATAGCGGTACTTGGCACAGCCGGCGGTCAGGATTATCGTGTCCTTGGGAAGCTTCTGCGCCACTTCTGTGAAATACTTGCGGCTGGGCATGCGTCCGTCGCAACCTGCCATCACGACAAAGCGCTTGATAGCACCAGCTTTGACCGCTTCGATAACCTTGTCAGCCAGGGACAACACGGTGGCATGGCCAAAGCCGCCCACGATCTCACCCTTCTCCAGTTCCTTCGGGGGACGGCAGGTTTTGGCCAGAGCTATAATCTCTGAAAAGTCCTTTTCTTTGCCGGGTTCGCGGTCAGGAATGTGTTTGGCTCCTGGGTAGCCGGTCATGCCGGTTGTGAAGAAGCGGTTCAGATAGGTCTGTTCCTTGCGGAGGGGCACGATGCAGTTGGTCGTCATCAGAATCGGGCCGTTGAAGTTTTCAAAGTCCTCCAGCTGGTGCCACCATGAGCTGCCGTAGTTGCCCGCGAAGTGCTTGTACTTTTTGAAAGCGGGATAGTAATTGGCAGGCAGCATTTCGCTATGGGTATAGATATCCACGCCACTATGTTCCGATTGTTTGAGCAGTTCCTCAAAGTCCTTGAGGTCGTGGCCGCTGACCAGGATGCCGGGATTATTGCGCACTCCGATATTAACGTGAGTGGGTTCGGGATTGCCGTAAGTTTTGGTGTTGGCCTCATCCAGTTTGGCCATTACTTTGACTGCGTGTTCGCCAGTTTTAATGACGAGCCCGGTCAGCTCTTCAGCGGTCCTGCTGTCATCCAGGGTGGCTGCCAGGCCTTCCATGACAAATCTGTTCACATCATCATTCTGGAAGCCAAGTATGGCGGCATGGTCTCCGTAAGCTGAAATGCCCTTGATTCCGTAGATTATAGTTTCCCGGAGGGAACGTATATCCTCGTTCTCTGTCCTGAGGACGCCGACCTTATCTCCAAAGGCCTGATACTCTTCCGGCTGGACATGGAAGGTTACAGCATCAGGAAAATCATGCTTACAGTCTTCGCCCATTTTAGCTTTGCAGGCTGCTTTCAATTCGGCCAGACGCTTGTCACGCAAAGCAAGGGTTTCTCCGATTACATCGGCAATGGCTTTTTCATCCCAATTGGCGTTGGTGATGGTTCTGAACATTCCCTGCATGACAAAGAGGCTGTCTTCGGGATAATATTTACCATATTCGTAAAGCTTGGTGCTGATCCAGGCAAGGCCCTTGAGCCCGTAGATCATCAGGTCCATCAGGTGGCAGAGGGTGTCCTTCTTGCCGCAGACGCCCTGCACGGTGCAGCCCAGGTTACGCGAGGTTTCCTGGCATTGGTAACAGAACATGCTCATGTTTGTTCTCCTTTATTATTATGGTTTGGGCAGTTTCATGACTAAAAGACGGGCTGTTTTGTCCGTCCGGTTGATCAACGCGTGTGATATCTGGGTGGGGCTTTCCACCAGCGTGCCGGCGGGGCAAGCCTGGCGCTCCCCCCCGATCTCAATGGTAAGTTCTCCTTCCAAAACGTAGAATACGACATTGACCGGTGTCTTGTGAGCCGGCAGGTTGCAGCCTGCCTCCACTGTCATATGGATGATCTGGCCTTCCGGCATGTCATAAATGCGGCGCCCGATGACGCCGTTCTTATTGTGTATGGGTTCCTGATCCTCCCAGAAACGCGTGATCATAATATCTCTCCTTGCAGCGAAATGACAGTTAACTTTACCATATGGACCTTGCCTGCTTTCTTCAGTGCTTTCTGCACGATCAGTTCAGTCCCGCCGCAGCATGGGACTTCCATGCGGACAATGCTAAGGGACTTGATCCGGTGCAATCTGAAGATTTCGGCCAGCTTGTCGACATAACGGTCAATATCCTTGTCCAGCTTTGGACACAGAGTGATAACGATTTTCCCCTGGAGAAACCTGCGGTGATAATTTCCAAAGGCATATGGAACGCAATCTGCTGAAATCAGCAGATCGGCATTATCGAAGTAATCGGCATTGGGATTGATCAGGTGCAGCTGGACCGGCCATTGACGCAGTTCGGATTCTATTCTGCCCGCCGGTTTATCCACAGAGGGTGTCCCCGGCTTGGAAAGAACTTTGGCGGCGCCGCCGGCGCAACCGCAGGCCTCTTCCTGCTCTGCGCACTTGTAATCGGGAACATCCATTTTCTTCTCATTCAGAAAGGCAATGGCCTGAGCCAGCAGCGTATTTTCGCCGTGGTCGGCCAGATGCTTCAGATGGGCTTTGATAGTATTGGTTCCCTGTTTGACGATGTTTTCCATGACCAGCCTCTCATTATAAGGTTCAGCTTCCCTTTCCTCAACCGAGATGGCTCCTTCGGGGCAGGTGCCGAGACAGGCTCCCAGCCCGTCGCAAAACAGGTCGCTGACCAGCCTGGCCTTGCCGTCAATGATCTGCAGCGCTCCCTCCGGACAGCCGGGGATGCAGTTTCCGCAGCCGGTGCATTTGGTTTCATCAATGGTGATGATCTGCCTTTTCATTCCTTTCTGATAACTCCTATTTATTTTTTCACTTGTATATTTTGACATATTTGTTCAGCATGGCGTGATACTCTTCGTGTTTACCCACTCCGATCACTTCCTCTTCAAGCTTTATAAAGGCTTTGGATAGCTGATCGTCCAGTGCCTTGCTGAGCACATTATCAATGACGGGGAAGAGCTGCCTGTTCTCTTTTGCTATATGAGCCCTGAGCAGAGTGACATATTCTCTAAAGCTATTCCCGACCTGCTGCAGAGCCTTTTTGTCTCCTTGTTTATAGGCGCGGACGGACTGACGTGCCGAAGCGATAAGTTGCCTCCCCGCCACGTGTTCAGCCAGCAAATCCTCGATAATATTGCCCGGCAGTTGCGGCTTAAACGGTTCGAGTTGACCGAACAGGATATCCTCTTCCTTGCCGTGATGGCACTTGTCGGCAAAGCCGGAGAGGAACTCCAGCATCTCTTCCAGGTGCTCTGCTTCTATCTTTTCTCCCATGCTGATTTTTACTGCCACGGAAGACATTATGTTCAGCATGATGCCAATGCCGTGGTGTTCATCTTTTAGTTCTTTGACGGCTTGCATGATTACCTCCGTTGGTTTAGTGGTTGTTTTCGCTCGTGATGAGCTTTTCGATCGTATTCCAAAGAGTATCGCCCTCTTCGCGCAGGTCGAACTCAAAGCCGCAGAGCTGCCATTGTGTAACCAGCAGGCGCATGGACCCTACGATGATGCGAAACAGCTGAATGGCTTTGAGGTCAGTTCTAATCAATTTCTTCCGCTGCGCTGCCCGGATCGATTTCAGGATCTGGTCCCGGTGCAAGTGCATGATGGTTAGGTTATGCTCCGCCAGCGAGCGGTCGTTTTGGAAAATCTCCTCCGAGAACATCACCCGCGCCAGATCAGGATTTTCCTCGAACAGACGATAGCGATTCATTACAAAGGCTTTCATCTGCAGGACGGGATCCGGAATGCTTTCGCAGATACCACCCATGGCCTGCTGTGCCAGATCTTGGAAATATTCCAGGATTTTGTGCACCAGATCGGTCTTGCTCTCGAAATGACGGTAGAGGGCAGCTTCGGACACGCCTACTTCTTCCGCCAGACGCTTGGTGGTAAAGTCCTGGTAGCCCTGGTTGGCTATGATCCTAATCGCGGCGTTGATGATATCCTGTTGCCGGTGGGTAACTTCCATCCTGCCAATCCTCATGTTAGTAAGTATTTACTAACATATTAACCGTGTTGGCAATCCAGGCAAATAGAATCTTTTATACGACTGCTTAAAACAAACTTATTGGCTTATCAGATAATTCGTTAGTTTGTGTTAACGTTTATCTTTCGGGGTAGGGCAACAAAGATCACATTAGTTGAAAGACAAACCGGCATCCAGTGAAACGGCAGACTCCTGGTTTGCTCGATCTCAAAATCCTGGTGCAGCAGATAGCGGTAAGCCCTCCAGTCAAAGCCCTTGTGGCGCAGATAGCCGGCCTCGCTGCTGTGCGGCGGCAGTTTGTGGATCCGCAACAAGGCTGCGTTGAGAGTTTCCCCCAAGCTGTATTCGCGGAACCTGCCATAGCTTAGCAGCATGGATCCCAAGTTCTTGATCAGTATGGATAGCCCGATCTCGATTGGCACGCTACTGATAAAGTAAGAGCAGGAGATCCGACTGCGGAGCAGCGTAAAAACCTGCGGCAACTCACCCGCCCTGATATGTTCACAGGTTTCCAGCGCGATTACGACGTCGAAGCTTCCGGTAAGCCGGCTCTGCACCTCGCCATCCAAAACCGAACCCCTGATCATCCTGCAAACGGCACTTGGGGGATGGCGGCGCTCTGCTTCCTGATAAAACCCGTCCAGCAGTTCGATCCCGGTATATTCGATATCCAGATCGGGGCATAGCTCATCCAACAAACGGCCATAACCGACGCCGATCTCCAGGATCCTGATCCTGCCACTTCCGTATGTCCGACGCAGCCACTTTTGGACAAACCGGTACCTGCGGCCGTGCAGAAAACGGTTTATGCAGTTGGATTTCTCATTTAACTCGTGATTTAGCATCCCTGGCACTCAATTCAGCTTTCTAAACCATATAAGCAAACAGAAGGCAAACGTCAATTCATTTCTCTGGGTAACTCCACCCGCTCATCCAAATGTTTACTTGTCAAGCAGCGGTGGCTTTGCGTGGGTGAAACCCATCCTTTCTCTAATATGATAAACCAAAAGGAAATTCCAATCTGACATCTTCCCGAAGTGGCCCGCTCAAACAGAACACCTTATCCAAAAAAATAGCTAAAAGAAAACTTGACGGATTGGCGGAAGCGCAATTTGGATAAAATAAAGGTATATACGTGATAAAATTGTAATAATAAAAGATCCAAACCGAAAAACTTTACAGGGAGGCAGAATGTTTTACAAAGTGGCGGCACTTGCCCTGGCCGGCCTGCTGTTCGGCACGTTGTGGGCGGACACCACCAGGGCTTTCCAGTATGACGCGGCCTGGAAAGAAGTGGAGAAACTGCGCGGACAAGGCTTGCCCCAGTCCATGGCGGAGAAGGTTGATGCGATCTATCAGAACGCCGTGAAAGACAAACAGACCGACCAGCAGATCAAAGCGCTGATCTACCAGTTGATCATCATGCAGGACAGGGAGGAATTCTCGGACCAGAAGGCCATTGACAAGGTTCAGGAATATCTGAAGGCGGCCCCATTCCCCGCCTCCGGCATTCTCCACAGCATGCTGGGACAGCTTTACTGGAGCTACTATCAGGCAAATCGCTGGCGGTTTGACCAGCGTTCCGAAACAATCGAATTCAAGCCGGACGACATCGCCACCTGGGACCTGAGAACCATTTCCAAGGCTGTGATCAGCGAATACCAGCTGTCGCTGCAAAACCCCGAAGGGCTCAAAAAGCATCTGAAAGACAGCTATCAGGCCATCCTGACCTATGAAGAATACCACCTGAGCGATCAGGAAAAGGACATCCACACAAGAGGCCTGCGCCCCACGCTGTATGACTTTCTGGCACATCGGGCGCTGGATTATTATAAAAATGACGAGTCGGGCCTGGCTTTGCCCTCTGAGGAATTCACACTGACGGATTCAAAGTACTTCCAGCCCGCCGACAGTTTCACCAAGCTCAGCATTTCCGCCGCGGATTCGCTATCCCTGAAATACCAGGCCCTGCTTCTGTATCAGGATTTGATCCGGTTCCATCTCTCCGACAGGGATCCTGCGGCCCTGGTGGATGTTGACCTGGACAGGCTGGAATTCGTTTACAACAACTACTCGGAAACGGAACCGGAGAAGCTCTACGAATCCGCCTTGCGTCTCGAACAGTCCCGTTACAAGGAGCATCCCATCTCCACCTTCGCCACCTATAAGCTGGCGCTTCTGATCAATGAACTGGGGACACAATACAATCCCGCCGTTTCGGAAGACTACCGCTGGTACTACAAGGATGCCCTGGAGATCTGCGAGCAGGGGTTAAAAGCCCATCCCGGCAGCTACGGCAGCATCGCCTGCCAGGCCCTCAAGGAACAGATCCAGGAGCCCGTCCTGTTGCTGACGGCTGAGAACATCAACCTGCCCGGCCAGCCGATCAAGGTCCTGCTCGAGGCGCAGAACCTGGCACAGGCCCAGGTGAGGATCTATCGCCTGCCCTTCCCGGTGCAGGAAGAGGATTATGATTACCAGTTCAATAACTGGCGTTGGGATGACAAAAAGCAGCTGGAGAAAATCCTCAAGCAAAAACCTCTTTGGAGCAAGACTTTTCCCCTCTCCGACGAAGGTGACTATCGCCTGCATTCACGGGAGGTGGCTCTGGATGGCCGCAGCTTTGGCCATTACCTGATCCTGGCTTCGCACGACTTTACCGAACCCCTGGCCAAGCAGATCCTGGGATACTGCGTCTTCACCGGCAGCGAGCTCTCCTATCTGAAAGAGGCTGACGATCCGAATATCCTGATTGTGGCCAACCGTAAATCCGGGATTCCCGTATCCGGAGCAACCGTCCTGATCTACTCACAGGAATACAGCAAAGCCAAATCCATATATATATTCAAGCAGTCATACAAAGGGAAGACCGATGTTTTGGGGAAAGTGACTTTGCCTGCCAACGATAATTACTGGAACCTCAAGCTCATCATCGCCAAGGGAACTGATACCCTGTATGTCAGCAACTATTACTCCGGATACCGCTACAATAATGAGAAGGTTAGGCAGCAGCGCTGTCTGCTGTTTACCGACCGCGCCATCTACCGGCCCGGTCAGACCATCTATCTCAAGGGCGTGCTGTACGAGACAGACGGCGAAAAATATCACCAGATCCAGGCCGCGAAAAGCGTCCAGGCCACCTTCTATGACGTGAATTACCAGGTTATCAGCAAGCAAACCCTGAAAACCAACGAATTCGGGACATTCAACACAACTTTCACAGCCCCCAAAGGCGTGCTGACCGGTTCGATGCATATTGATACGGATTATGGTTCTGTCAGTTTCAGTGTGGAGGAATACAAGAGGCCGAAGTTCGAGGTCGTGATCGACCAACCGAAGGAAAGCTACAAGCTCGACCAGTACGTCAATGTAACCGGCCGGGCGCAATCCTATGCCGGCTTTCCCATTGACAATGCCGAAGTCACCTACCGGATCGTGCGCCAGCCCAAGTATCCCTTCTGGTTCTGGTGGTGGGGCAGCTATCCCTCCACCCCCGCCATGGAGATCTTACACGGGACAGCCGTAACGGATGACAAGGGAGAATTCAAACTCACCTTCCTGGCGCAGGGCGACAAATCCGTACCGCAGTTCGGCAACCCGTATTTCACCTTTACCGTCACGGCGGATGTAACCGATCTCAATGGCGAAACCCGCAGCGGCAGCCTTTCCCTCCCCATCGGTGAAAACGAGCTGGTGCTCAATCCCAACATAACTGAGCAGATCAACCGCGACGAGAAAAAACTGGTCATTCCCATCGTTACGACCAACCTGAGCGGAACAAGCATTCCCGCCCATGGAACGGTTAAAATATCCCGTCTGCAGGCGCCTGACCACATCCAGAAGAAACGGCTCTGGGAAAAGCCTGACCGCAACGACCTGTCCAGGGAAGAATTCCTGAGGCTCTTCCCCAATGACACCTACGCTGATGAAGACGACATCACGAAGTGGAAAATAGCTGAAACCGTGCTGGAAAGCAAGTTCAGCACGCCGGAAACAGATTCCGTCCTGATTGACAATCTGGATAAATGGGATGCCGGCATGTATGTCTTGGAAGCAATTGCCAGCTACAATCAGAAAGAAGTCATCACTAAGCGCTATTTCACTATCTATGGAACCAAATCCAAATCCCTTCCCTACCCCATGGCGGACTGGTTCGTCCCTGTCAAAACCTACTGCGAGCCGGGTGAGACGGCTTCCATCCTGATCGGCAGCAGCTATTCCAGTGTCCAGGTTTATTACATCCTGGAAAAAGAGCATAAACAAGCTGATAAACAAACCTGTTTCCTGAACAGTGAGCAAAAGCTGATCAGCATCCCTGTCACGGAACAGGACAGGGGAGGTTTCTACATCCACCTGGCCTTTATCAGGGACGGCCGTGTTTACACTCACAGCCAGCAGATCACGGTGCCGTGGACCAATAAGAAGATCGACTTTGAATACATGACCTTCCGAGACAAGCTGCTGCCTGGTCAGCAGGAAGAATGGCGCCTGAAATTGAAAGACTACACTGGCGGGAAAATAACGGCAGAACTGCTGGCTTCGATGTATGACGCCTCTCTGGACGCCTTCCTGACCAATGCCTGGTATGCAAGCATTTACAACCAGATCGGCATGTCGCTGGGGTGGCGCATTGACAATTTTGTTTTCCCTGTCAGCCTGATCAGACTGACTGACCCGATCGCCCTGACATCCCTGCCGCCTCGCATCTATCCAGACCTGAATTGGTTTGGTTATAACCTGTACGGATATGGATATTACCGCAGCAAGGGATATGGCGGCGGGCGGATGATGGCCTTACCGGCAGCAGCCATGAAAGAAAGCGCGGATGGGATTATGTCGCTTAACGCCGGTATGGAAATGGAAGCGGAAACGGCTCAATCCGCAGTTGGAGAGGGAGAAGAACAAGCGCCCGAGGACCTGTCCGATGTCCAGGCCCGTTCCAATTTTGCCGAAACGGCCTTCTTCTATCCGGAACTGAGAACTGACGAGAACGGCGAGGTCAGCTTTGTCTTCACTGTGCCGGAAGCCTTGACCCGCTGGAAATTCCGTGTCCTGGCCCTGACCAAAGACCTGAAGATCGGAACCACCGAGAACACGACTATAACGCAGAAACCACTGATGGTGATTCCCAACGCGCCGCGCTTTTTCAGGGAGGGCGACAGGATCAATTTCACGGCCAAGGTCACTTCGCTGGACGGGACTGACCAGACTGGCAACTGCCAGCTTTCCCTGTTCGATGCCGTCAGCATGGAATCCGTTGATCGGGACTTCAAACTGGCCAAGGCGCAGCAGCCTTTTGCCGTCAGGCAGGGCGAAAGCACCTTCCTCAGCTGGGACCTGACAATCCCTGCCGGCATCAGCGCTGTCACCTGCAGAGTTGTGGCTCGGGCCGGCGATTTTTCCGACGGCGAGGAAACTACGCTGCCTATCCTGACCAACCGTATGCTGGTGACGGAAAGCCTGCCCCTGCCGGTGAGGGGAAACACCACCCGCTCCTTCGTCTTTGACAAGCTCAAGAAAAGCGGCGGCTCGACCACCATCCGGAATCACAAGCTGACCCTGGAATACACCTCCAATCCCGCTTGGTACGCGGTTCAGGCTCTGCCCTACATGATGGAATATCCGCACGAATGCAACGAGCAGATCTTCTCGCGCCTGTATGCAAACAGCCTGGCGTCCCACATCGCCAATGCCAATCCTCGCATCCAGAGAGTGTTTGAGGCCTGGAAAAACACGCCCAATTCCGCCGCCCTGCTCTCCAACCTGGAGAAGAACCAGGAACTCAAATCCGTCCTGCTGCAGGAAACGCCGTGGGTGCTGGATGCCAAAAACGAATCCCAAAGCAAGCAGAGGATCGGCCTCCTGTTTGACCTTAGCAACATGGCAGATCAATACAACACGGCGGTTACCCGGCTGAGCAAAAATCAGAACCCCAGCGGTGCCTGGCCCTGGTTTCCGGGCATGCAGGATTCCTGGTGGGTCACCCAATACATCGTGGAAGGTTTCGGCCATCTGGACCACCTGGGGGTAGCTTCCGTGCGCTCCGATAGCCGGGTCTGGAACATGATCGAGCTTGCCGTGGAATATCTGGACCGTCAGATCCTGAAAGATTACAACGAAATAAAAAAATACGGGCACCTGGATGATGACCACCTGGGTTATCTGGAGATGCATTACCTGTATGCCCGCTCCTTTTTCCAGGACATCAGCATGAACGACGAGGTCAAAGTGGCCCTGGATTATTTTCTGGGCCAGGCGGACAAGTACTGGCTGTCCAAAGGCCTTTACGGGCAGGGCCTGATCGCCTTGGGCCTGCACCGTTATGAGAAGAGGGTGACTCCCGGCAAGATCGTTGCCTCCCTCAAGGAGAAAGCTCTCACCTCAGATGAAATGGGCATGTGGTGGAAAGGCAATGCCGCCGGCTGGTTCTGGTATGAAGCGCCGATCGAGACCCAGTCCCTGCTGATCGAAGTGTTCAACGACATCACCCGGGACACCGCTTCCATTGATGAAATGCGGACCTGGCTGCTGAAAAGCAAACAGACTACGAACTGGAAAACCACCAAGGCAACGGCTGAAGCGTGCTATGCTTTGCTGCTTTCAGGCACCGAGTGGCTTGACACCGACCTGCTGGCAGAGATCACCATCGCCGGGAAACCGCTTGATCCCAAAACCCTGGACAATACGACAGTGGAAGCCGGTACCGGCTATTTCAAGACCTCCTGGTCAGGTGGAGAGATCACGCCCCAGATGGCTGAAGTCAGCGTCACCAATCCAAATCGCGTGTCTTCCTGGGGTGCGCTCTACTGGCAGTATTTCGAAAATCTGGACAAGATCACGCCCGCGGAGACTCCCCTCAGGCTCAACAAAAAGCTCTTTATCGAACGCCTGACCGACCGCGGCAAGGTGATCGAGCCGATCAGCGACAAAGCGCAGCTGAACGTTGGCGATAAAGTGATCGTAAGAATAGAGCTGAGAAGCGACCGCGACATGGAGTATGTCCACATGAAAGACATGCGCGCCGCAGGCTTTGAGCCCATCAACGTCCTTTCCCGCTCCAAGTGGCAGGATGGATTGTATTATTATGAAGCAACGGGTGATGCAGCTACTAATTTCTTCATTGAGTATCTGCGCAAGGGAACCTATGTGTTCGAGTATCCGCTGCGCGTGACCAATAAAGGTGATTTCTCCAACGGCATCACCACCATCCAGTGCATGTATGCGCCGGAATTCACCTCGCACTCGGAAGGCATCCGCGTTTCCGTAAATTAGGATCGCCCTTGCTTGCTGCCCGGGTGGATTCCCGGCTGCAACCAAGAAAGGAGAAACGGGGAAAGGTTCAGCCACTGGTGCAATCTAAATGTGCGTTTAGGGTTGACATTCTGGCCCCCCGCAGGAAAAAAGTGCCTGATTTGTATCAAAATCAAGAGATGTAAAACATGGATAAGAAAAAAGTACTGCTCTGCGTGACGGGCGGAATCGCCGCTTTCAAGGCGATCGACCTGGCCAGCCAGCTTGTGAAGCTGGGCTTCGAGGTCAAGGCCGTGCTGACTGAAAACGCATTGAAATTCGTCACAGAGTTGAATTTCAAGGCTCTGACAAACAATACCGCCCACACAGACCTCTGGACGGACGCCGATCCCATCCCTCACATCCATTTGGCGGACAGGGCTGACCTGGTCGTGGTGGCACCAGCAACTGCGAACCTCATGGCCAAGGCTGCGCACGGCATCGCTGACGACCTGGTCTCCACTGTCCTGCTGGCCCACACCCGGCCAGTGCTGTGGGTGCCGGCCATGAACGTACATATGTATGGGCATCCCGCCACGCAGGAAAATGTCAAAACGCTCCGGAAGCGGGGTAACTATGTTTTGGAGCCTGCAACAGGCCTGCTGGCCTGCGGTTATGAAGGCAGGGGCAAGTTCCCGCCAGTGGAGGAAGTCGTTTACGCCGTTCGGGTTTATGCTGATCATGGACAGGACCTGGCGGGCAGGAAAATCCTGATCTCAGCCGGAGGGACATCCGAGAGCATAGATCCCATGCGGTTCATCACCAACCGCTCATCAGGCAAGACAGCACTCGCCCTGGCCAGGGCAGCCGCCTTGCGCGGAGCGGAGGTTCATCTGGTCCATGGCAATATTACCGAAAAGATTCCTTATTATCTGAAGGAAGCGGTCTCCGCCCCCTCCGCCGCTGAGATGAAAAAGGCGGTGGACAGGCTGGCCGGGAAGATGGATATCATTATCATGGCTGCCGCCGTGTCTGATTTTTCACCTGTGAAAACAGCGCTGGAGAAGATCAAGAAATCCGCCCGCCTGACCCTCGAATTCAAGCAGACCGAGGACATTTTAGCCGGTCTGGGCAAGAAGAAAAAAGCGGGACAGAAGCTGATCGGCTTCGCGGCTGAAACCGAGAAGCTGCTAAGTTACGCCCGGGGCAAACTACAGAAGAAAAACCTGGATCTGATCGTTGCCAACCTGATCTCAGTCAGCGGTCGTGATGATACAGAGATAACTTTGCTATCGCGTGAGGGAACGGAAAAAGTGAAGGCTGACAAATTCACCGCGGCGCATCAGATCCTGGATAAGATCATATCATTATGAAACTGCCTGCCACACTGATCATCACTGGCGCCAACGGACAGACCGCCGTCCGCCTGGCGAAAGAACTGCTGGAACAGGGATGCAAACTGCTCCTGCTGGCCCACGCAAGGACTGAGAGAATAGATCCGCTCATAAGTGAACATCCTGAATCCTGCTGGCTGGAAAAATGCGACCTGGGCGATTACGCCGCTTCACAAAAGGCCGTGCAGAGCCTGATCAACAGGTCGGGAGGCCAACCGCAAGCCCTGGTTCATACAGCCGCGCAGCGCAGCTACGACGCCAAAGTCTTTGCGGAAAGCGATCCCCAGGTCTGGAATGGTGTTTTTTCCGACAATATCAAGATGGCCTACCACGTCCTGCGTGTGGTCCTGCCATTGCTGATCAGCAGCCATAAGGGCAAAGCAGTGCTGTTCGGCTCAAACGTTACCAGGACCGGCCTGCCATACGGTTCGGCTTATGCCGCCGCCAAGTCCGCCCTGGCCAATCTGGTCCGCAGCCTGGCCTGGGAAAACGCCGCCGCCAATGTCCAGATCAACATGATCTCTCCGGCTCCGATGGAGACCACGTTGGAGGAGGATTACAACGGCGACTACCTGAAATTCAGGCAGGATTATTTTTCCGCTTATAAAAACACGCATCCCGCCCGTAAACTGGTGAGCCTGGATGATATCGTAAAAGTGGTGCTGTCCCTGCTCGACCTTGATGTCACATCCATTTCGGGGGAAGAAATCTATGTAACCGGAGGAGTACTCTGATGCGTAAAAAAACTGTGATCAGCTGCCTAGCCGCCATCCTTTCTTTATTGTCTGCCGGCAGTCTGAATTCAATTATCACTGAAGGTGAAAAACTGACTTTCACGATAAAATACGGCGTGATCAGCGCTGCCGAGGCCACCCTGGAGATTAAAAGCACGACCCTTGAGAATCAACCGGTCTGGCTGATTTCATCCAATGCCAGAACCTATCCCTTTTTCGATTCCGTGTTTAAAGTCCGGGATGTGGTCCAAAGCTGGTGGGAAAAGGAAAACCTGCGCTCCCTGCGCTTCTCCAAGCGCTTAAACGAAGGCAGATATAAACAGTATAGGGTCCACACCTACGATCACGAAAAAAAAACCAGCACTTACAAGAGATGGAATTTCAAAAATCAGGTCTTCAGAACCCGGGAAATCGCCATTCCGGCCAACACTCAGGATATTTTAAGCTCGTTTTATTATATCCGGCAGCAGAAACTGGCGCCTGGAAACAAGGTGCCCGTCACCATCACTACCGATGGAAAATCATACTCCACTCAAGTGATTGTCCACAAGCGTGAAACCATTGACAGCATTTTTGGTAAAAAAAGCTGCCTGGTGATCGAACCCATGCTCAAGGGGGAATCCGTTTTCAAGCAGTCCGGCAAGATCCTGATCTGGGTCACCGATGATGCCTATAAGGTCCCTCTGAAGCTGACCAGCCAGATCACGTTCGGCGCTTTTACGGCCACTCTGAAAGGCGCTGAAAAGGTTCCTTACGCCATCGTAAAAAAATAACCGATGCCTGATCTGCTCAAGAAAAGCAGCTATCGCTACGATCTGCCCAGACACCTGATCGCCCAGTACCCGCTTCGGGAACGCCACAAATCAAGGCTCATGGTTCTGGACAGGAGGGATAAATCTGTCTCACACAAATCTTTTTCTGAAGTCAAGGAATACTTCAGCCGCGGAGACGTCCTCGTCCTCAATAAAACCAGGGTCATCCCGGCCCGCCTTTATGGCAGCAGGGAGAACGGGACCAGGGTGGAGGTTTTTCTGTTAAACGAAAGGAGCGAAGGCGTCTGGGCCTGTCTAGTGCATCCCGGAAAAAGGCTTAAACGGGCTCAACGGCTGATTTTCTCCGATGAGCTGTCCGGATTCGTTACCGTAGGCGATCATGAAGGGCTCAGGGAGATCAGGTTTGAGTATTCAGGCGACTTCTGGAACCTGTTGGACAAACATGGCCACATACCTTTGCCGCCCTACATCGAGCGGGAAGACGAAGCGGCCGACCGCGGTTCTTATCAGACCGTCTATGCCAGCGAGAGGGGTTCTGTAGCTGCCCCGACTGCAGGCTTCCACTTTACTGAGGAACTGCTGGCAGAATTGCAGGATATGGGTGTAAGGATAGCTGAGATCGTTTTGCATGTCGGTTTGGGGACCTTCCGCCCAGTCAAGACTGATAACATATCAGACCACAAGATGCATTCCGAGTTTTGCCTGGTAACGCACGAAACCGCGGAATTGGTCAATCAGACCAGGCAAAGGGGCGGCAGAATATTCGCCGTCGGCACCACCAGCGTCCGCACCTTGGAGAGCTTCGCGCAAAACGGTATGCTGCAGCCCGGCAGGAAATGGACGAAGATATTTATCTACCCCGGACGGAGATTTGAGATCGTGGACGCCTTGCTGACCAATTTCCATCTGCCTGAATCCACTTTGCTGATGCTGGTGGCAGCTTTTGCCGGATACGACCTGGCCATGCAGGCCTATCAGACAGCAGTCCGTGAGAACTACCGTTTTTTCAGTTATGGCGATGCCATGCTGATATTGTGAGAGAAGTGGTATTATGTACGAAAAACTAAAGCACGCTGACCTGATGATTCATCTGGGTTCTGCGGGAAGCACCATGAACGAGGTCAGAAACCTGATCAATTCCGTCCAGCCCCCTCCCGACAATCTGTTGGTCATTGCAGACACCCAGACCGCCGGTAAAGGCCGGGACGGCAACCTGTGGCTCTCGCCCAAAGGCGGGCTGTGGTTCACCTATTGTTTCAAGCCTGTTCTGCTGGGTCAGCAGGTCGTCCTCCTGCTCGGCCTGAGCCTGCGCGAGACGCTTGCTGAGCAGTTTCCGAACCTGGCAGAGCATCTCAGGATCAAATGGCCCAACGACATCCTCTACGGCAGCTGCAAGCTGGCCGGATTCCTGGTGCAGGTTTACGGCGGATACCTCAGCATCGGGGCCGGGATCAATACCAATGTCGAGATCACCCTGCCGGAAGCGGACTGGCAGCCGATCAGCCTGAAACAAATACTGGGATTTGATGTTTCGCATAAGGCTCTGGTCAGTAGGCTCCTGGACAAGTTTTCAGCCCTGTATCAGCGCTTCGTCGAAGCAGAGCAAAACGTGATCACTGAACAGATAAACATGCACCTGTTCGGCAAAGACAGGAAGCTCCGCTTTCACGACGGTTTCCAGGAAACAGCAGGCGTCTGCCGCGGCGTGGCCGAAGACGGGGCTCTGATTGTGGAAAAGGAAACCGGACAAACAGTCAGATTATACGCCGGATCGATAATCAGCTCAGAGAGTTAGTCATTTTCCTTGACACAAACCGCCCGGACTGAAAAAAAGATATAAAGTTAGAAATTCCACTCACAAGGATGGAGGAATCATGAAGAAGTGGTTTTTACTCGTGTTGTCGGCACTGGTGATCACATCCGCCTTCGCCGCTGCAACGGTGAAAGTGGCCGTTCTGCCGCTGAAACGCCTCGACAGCGCCAGCAAATACATCCAGAAATTTTTGACGATCAGGGATATGCAGCTCACCTTCGACAAGGACGAGAAGTTCGAACTGATGGACATGAAGAACACAGCCGAAATCTTCAATGACCTCGGCATCGAAGACATAGATGAAATGGACAAGGAGGACATGGCCGAAGCCGGCCGGGAGCTCAAGGCCGACTTGGTCATCCTGGGCGTCATCAGCGCCATCAACGATCAGACTTTCTCCATCCAGTTCCGCTTTTACAGCATGCGCACCGATGAGATCGTATCCCAGCGCATCGACGTGGTCAAGGAAAAGAAGAAACGCTGGCAGGTCCTGGACAACGATTTCATGCCCAAGCTCACCGGCTTTGTTAACCAGGAACTGGAAAAGATGAACACGATCGCCATTCAGGATTACCAGGCCGAGAACTACGCCCAGGCGGAAAAAGGCTTTAACAGCGTGCTGAGTTATAATCCCGACAACAAGCAGGCCTATTATTACCTCGGCCTGATCGCCTACAATAAAAAGGACTATCCAGCGGCGGCCTCTAATCTCAACAAAGCTCTCTCCGACACCCTGTCCGCCAAGGATGTGGGCACCCTGCAGAATCTGAGCAATGTTTACCGCGACATGGGCGACAAGGACATGCAGTTGTCAACCCTGGTCAAAATTGCCAATCTGGAGGAGGATGAGGAGATCTGGCTGAGCGTAGCCAACCTCTATGCCGAGAACAACCAGAACTTAAGAGCCAAGGAAGCATTGCAGAAAGCTCTGCAGGTCAATCCCGACTTCACCAAAGCCCATTACCGCATGGCCTTCCTGCTGTACGACATGGGCAATTTTGACGAAGCTATCCCCTACCTGGAAAAAACCGCCGACGAGAATCCCGAAAACGACCTGATCGCGCGCCGCCTGGCCAACTCCTATCAGAGGGCGGGGCGCATCTCAGAAGCCATCGCGCGCTATGAGAGCATCATAGATTCCCCCAATGCCAACGCATTGGCTTATCTGAACCTGGCGGGGCTATATCGCACCGCGGCCGCTGACGCCTCCGATAAGAACAATCAAACCCTGGTCAGCGAGTATAACAGAAAAGCGTTAGAAACCCTAAACAAACTTAAACAGACCGACCCGGACAATGCTGTGGTTTATCTCAGGCTGGCTGACGTCTATATGGCCACGAACCGATTGAACGAGGCCGAGTCCAATGCCAACCAAGCCCTATCACAGGATCCCACCCTCTACCAGCCTTACATCATTCTTGCCTCCATCAATCAGCGCCGCGGCACGGACAAGTACAACCAGTTCGTTGACCTCGACAAGCAGTTCCAGACCGCCTACGGCAGGAGAGCCACGCAGCTCTCCAAGGATCGGGACGCAGCCAAGCTGGCCGCCAACGGACTGTTCAGAAAGGCCGAAGAGCAGCTCAGAGCCGCCAGGAACAGGACCAGCGAACCGGAAGTGATCACGGATGTCGAAGGCAAGCTGTCAACCCTCGCCCAGCTGATCAACCAAACCGGCAGAATCTATTAAGATATAGTTTTAATCCTTCTTTTACAAAACCGGCAGTCTATCTGCCGGTTTTTTCGTGTCTTGTTTGACCTTCCCCCCGAAAACTACACCAGATTTTAAGTGACACTTGAGCGGAAAACCGATAATTGGAGATGAAGAGAAAACCTCAAGGAGTTATAATGCGGAAGCGATTTACTCAGAGTCAGATCTTTGCAGTGTTGAAGGAGGGGGAGTTCTGTGCGGATGTGCGGGAGTTATGCCGCCAGCACGGGATCAGCCGGAACACGTATTA
>JAXDBS010000020.1:0-2795 GCA_034678545.1 Cloacimonadaceae bacterium (SeqCode)
TGCCCATACAGGGCCATCACTTCGGGCAGGGTGTTGTCCAGCTCGTGATTGGCCAGCAAAATGTGGATGGCGCGGGAGATGAAGCGCAGAGCCGTGTTGTGCTGGCTGAGGGAGATGCGGGAGCGCATCTGGGGGGTCACGTCGGCGGCGTAGACGTTGATCATGGCTTTGCCTTCCTGCACGGGCAGGATATAATTTATGTTGGCGTTGACCCAGTATTCGCGCCCGGCCGGATTGGCATTGAGAAATTCCCCCTGCCAGGAGATCTGGCGGAGCAGGCAGATGCGGATGCGGTTGACCAGTTCGTCGTCCTTGTTGAACCCGAGGTCGTCATGTATGCTCCGGTCGTCCAAGTTTTCCAGCTTGACGCCGACCAGTCCGGCAAAGACCTGATTCACGTAATCTATCCTGCCGTCGGGCTGCAGGCTCATGACTCCGATGGGGGAGGCTTCGTTGACGGCGTTGCTGAACTGGAGCCTGCGTACATAGTGCTTCTGCAGCCGGGTGAGCGTGAAATAGATCAGGAACAGCAGGAGCAGCAAAGTCAATGCCTGCAAGGCGGCTCCGGCGAAAATCCTGTTCAGGCTGGCCTTCATATTCTGAAAATCATAATCGGCGCCGGTGATGAAGAATTCGCCGGAGGGTGAATATTCAGGTTGGAAGACAGTGTAGTAGGTGCCGTAGCTGTCGGTCAGCTTGGTGAAAGCGGCTTTCCTGGTCTTGTGCGCCCGGATCAGGTCGGGCTGGACCTCTGTGTATTCCTTCCAATAGGCTGCGTAGCGCTTGTCGCTTTGTTCCTTGCGGCTGAGGCTGTAGGCGATGTAGTAAAACCTGCCCTCTTTTTCCCTGAGGGCAAAGAGGAAATGGAAATTGTTTTCCCAGGCAGCCTGGCTTAGTAAGTCAGTGTAGGAGTTGTAGTCCGCCTGGTGGATGGATTCGCGGGAGACGGCCCGGTCAAAGTAGCCGCGGGGCATCACATACTTGACCATGGCAGCGCCGTTTTGCAGCCTGTCGCGGATGATCCCGTCCAAGCGCTGGCTTTCAGACTGATAGCGGAAAAAGGAAAAAACCACCACGATCACGAGATAAGCCAGGATGAAATAGCCGAACAGAGCGCGCTGCTGCCTGTATTTTTTCACGATGCTGCCTCTTCGGTTCCGGTGACCATGAACTCAGGCAGAAGGGAGCGGACGGCTGCATGAAACAGCCCGGACAGGCTATGCTGCAGACTGCTGTCCAGTTCTCCCGTCCATTCGTCCATGAAGATCTTTTTGAATTCCACGGCCAGGCAGGCCACCCGTCCCGGGAATAGCTCATGCAGCCGGCGCGAAAGGTGTCCTCCGCTGAATTTGACGTCAACCCGGCAGTCGAGATGGAGATCGTTTAGCTCCGTTCCGTTCAGCCGTTTCTGCAGTTTTTCCACCCAGGGGTAATGTTTTTCAGGCAGGGAGTTGCGGCCCAGAATGATATCCGGGTTCTGGGCTTGCGGGTCGGGTTCGGCTTTGGGGCCGCCCCGGCGGTGGTTGTAGGAATGCAAATCCAGCACCAGCAGCAGGGGATGCCGGGCGAGCAATTTATTCATAGTGAAGGCCAGCAGTGAATGCCACTGGTCATAATCATCCAGCAGTTCGGCCAGCAGGCTGTCAGTCAGAGGTGCGATCCGGACCGGCATGCCCCAGCAGTCTTCGGGTTTCTGGTAAACGGCCTTTTCCCTGGCCCGGTTGAGGTCGGCCGTGAAGCGGCTGGTGTGGACAACGATCCGATTGGGCCAGGCGGCCGCGAAGTTTTCCGTGAACGGGTCTTCCTCCCGCAGGCGGTCGGCTTCGCTGATCCCGCAGTTCCTGGCCAGGGCGGGATGCATGGCGTGGCCGTTGTGGATGGCCAGAGCGAGCACAGGGTCCCGGGCGTCGGCCAGTTCCACGAAGGATTTGATCATGCCTGTTCCCAGGTGTCTATGATGTCTTCACACACATCCAGCAGGCGGATGTAATCATTGAACAGGCTGTGGATGAGCGTGAGGGAAGGGGCTTTTTTGTGTTCATGGATATAGCGCATGATCTTGAAGTCGGTGCGCAGGACCTCTTCCGCGGCGTCAATCAGGTGCGGCGTGTCTTTGGGGATGGCTTTTCCGCCCAGATGGCAGAATCCCTTAAGCACCGGCAGCAAGGCTGTCTGAGATCTCTTGAGCAGCCTGAACAGAGTGCTTGCCTTGAGGTTGTAACGCAGGGAGGTGAGCCGGGTCAGCAGCCATTTACTGCTGATTTCGCGTTCGATCTGGAGCCGGATGTCATTGTTGTCGAATTTCAGGTTCTGGATCACGTCCTCCGTGGCGTACAGGGTTTTGTAATCGCTCTGGATATCCAGAAACTCCAGAGGGTAGCTGTCCAGAGACGTTTCAATGAAATGCCTGCTGATGATCAGGGGTATCTTCAGGCGGTGCTTGCGGATCAGCTTGCGCAGGGGCTGGAAGGTGGCCAGGAAGTTATCGGCTTCCGCCTCGAACACGAGCAGCCAACGGTCCTGGCTGTAGGTGGCGATCTGCACCACCTGCGGGAAAAGCTCCCGCACCTGCTGCGTCAGGGCCGGCCAGTCTTTCTGTTTCATAATGTCTCCTTATTTCCAGTCTGCTTGTCTGCCGTCTCCCGGGAGGGGTGCTTTTTGATGTAAGCGGTGGCGCAAAGCCGGGCCAGGTTGCGGATGCGCCCGATGTAGGCGGCTCTTTCCGTAACGCTGATGACGCCCCTGGCATCCAGCAGGTTGAAGGTGTGTGAGCATTTAAGCAGTTCGTCATAGGC
>JAXDBS010000021.1:0-11753 GCA_034678545.1 Cloacimonadaceae bacterium (SeqCode)
CCTTGTCCGCAAATGGATAAGGAAAGCAAAGCTGCCAGGATTTCCCCGCTGGAAACGCCGGTCAAATACCTCAAGGGGATCGGCGAGGTCCGGGCCCGCCATCTGTCAAAACTGGGGGTCGGAACCGTGGCCGACCTGATGGAGCTGTTCCCCCGCGCCTATATCGAACGGACCCTGAACACCCCCATAGCGGAGTTCCGGGTGGGTCAGCAGGTGGCCTTTACGGCCCAAATCTCGCAGGTGGAAAAACGGATGACGCGCAAGAACCAGTCCCAGCTCAACGCCCTGGTCACCGACGGCAGGAGCTTTCTGACCTGCACCTGGTTCAAGACCTATCCCGGCCTGGAAGAGCAGTTGAAAAAAGGGGCAACCGCCTGGTTCAGCGGAACGGTCAGCGAGTTTCAGAATACCCTCCAGCTCATCCATCCCGACTTTGAGCTGCTGGAGGAGGAGCAGGACGCCGATTTCTGGAAGGAACGCCCCGTTCTTCCTGTCTATCCGCTCTCCGGCACCCTCACCCAGAAAGTGCTCCGCGCCGCAGTCCTGCAGGCATTTTCCCAGTATGCGAACCAACTCGAGGACAACCTTCCGGACGCCCTGGTGGAAAAGCACGGCTTCGAAGCCAGGAAAGACGCCCTGCAGATTATGCACTTCACCTCCCGGCCGGACAGTCTGGAACAGGTCCGGGCCCGCTTTGCCTATGAGGATTTCTTTTATCAGCAACTGATGTGGGCGCGGCACAACCGCTATCACAATTCCGAAGTGCGCGGCACCGCCTTTGAAAATAAAAAGCTGCTCACGCGCAGGCTGTATGACCACCTGCCGTTTACGCTGACAAACGCCCAGAAGCGGGTGCTGCAGGAGATCTTTGCCGACATGACCTCGCCCCGCCAGATGAGCCGGCTGCTGCAGGGCGACGTGGGCAGCGGCAAGACCATCGTGACCCTGCTGGCCGCGCTGCTCGCCATCGAGAACGGTTTCCAGGCAGTTCTGATGGCGCCCACCGAGATCCTGGCGGAGCAGCATCTGCGCAATATTACAGGCTTTTTGGAACACGCCGGATTATCAGGCCAAGGCGTTCAGCCTTCTTCCGCGGATAAGGCGGGCAGAGTCAATATTTGCCTCCTTAAGGGCGGCGCTTACAAAGGCAAGAAAGAGATGAAGCGGCTCATCGCGGAGGGCGGGATCGGCCTGGTCATCGGCACCCACGCCCTGCTGCAGGAGGATGTCGGATTCAAGGCCCTGGGTTTCATCTGCGTGGACGAGCAGCACCGCTTCGGCGTGGAACAGCGGTCCCAACTCGGACGCAAAAACGGGCACCCCGACCTGCTGTACCTGAGCGCCACACCCATCCCGCGCTCGCTGGCCATGACAGTTTACGGCGACCTCGAGGTCAGCATTTTGGACGAGCTGCCGCCCAACCGCAAGCCGGTCAGCACCTTTGTCCGCAACTCCGCCAAGCTTGATTTGGTCTATGCCGAACTGCGCCGCGAACTGGAAAAAGGGCGCCAGGCCTATGTCGTCTGCCCTTTGATCGAGGAATCGGAAAAGCTGGACCTGCTCTCCGCCCAGACCCTGTTTGAGCACATCAGCAAAAAGGTGTTCCCTGATTTTAAGGTCGCCCTGCTGCACGGGCGCATGAAAGCCGCCGACAAGGACGCGGCCATGCACGCCTTCCAAAGCGGCGGAATCAGGATCCTGGTCTCCACCACCGTGATCGAGGTGGGGGTGGATGTGCCCAACGCCACAGTGATGCTGATCGAGCACGCTGAACGCTTCGGTTTGGCGCAGCTGCACCAGTTGCGGGGCAGGGTGGGGCGCGGCGCTGAACAGTCCTACTGCTTCCTGATCGAACATTTCCCCATTTCCAATGTCGGCCGCGAACGGCTTGCCACCATGACCTCCACCACAGACGGATTCGTAATCGCGGAAAAAGATTTGGAGCTGCGAGGCCCGGGCGAGTTCTTCGGCACTGAGCAGAGCGGCATTCCACGCTTCCGCTTTGCCAACCTCATCCGCGACCAGCATGTCCTGCGCCTGGCACGCAACGACGCCTTCGACCTGGTGGCGGAGGATTTCAGCTTCAGCCTGCCGCAGCACGCCATGGTGCGCCGCCAGTTCGATCAGCTCTACGGCAAGAAGGAAATCCTGATGCAATACTGACAGCCTCCGGCCTGTGGGTGCCGCACAGGAAAAAATGACTGCTTGACAGATGTATCATTCAATATTTCATAGCAGCGACCGAGGGAGGTGGACATGAATGCCCAGATTGTTCTGCATTATATCCGTGCCATCAATGAAGCGGATGTGGATGCCATCTGTATGCTGATGACGGATGATCATGTCTTTGTGGATTCCCAGAATAACAAGGTGCTGGGAAAAGAGCCCATGCGGCAGGCCTGGATCGATTTCTACAAGCTCTTTCCGGATTACCACCTGGAGGTCAATGAGATCCTCACCCGCAACGAAGTCGTTATTGTAACCGGACTGGCCAGCGGCACCTACAAGAATCTGAAACATGAGGACAAGGACAATTCCTGGATCGTGCCCGCCGCCTGGAAGGCCATCGTCAAGGACGGAAAGGTTGAGCTCTGGCAGATCTTTGCTGACATGAGCAAGGCCTACGAGATCGTCAAACGCTACGCCTCCGCCCCCCTTCCTGAGGAGATCGGCCAATAAGGCCTGCTGATTGCGTCTAAATCGATCAGATTTATAAAAAGAGGAAAGATCCATGCGTAATTACCTGTTTCTAATCCTGCTGCTGGCCGGAGCGCTGCTTTCTGCGCAGCCGGCCTTTGATCCCGACACCCCGCTACCCGTCGACCCCGAACTTATCACAGGCAAACTGGCCAACGGGCTTACCTATTATATCAAGGTCAACCGGACCCCCGCCAAACGGGCGGAACTCCGATTGGTGGTCAACATCGGCTCCGTGCATGAGGACGAGGACCAGCAGGGCCTGGCCCATTTCACCGAACACATGGCCTTCAACGGCACCAAACACTTTGCCAAGATGGAGCTGGTGGATTACCTGAATTCCATCGGGATGGGCTATGCCGGAGGCCTTAATGCAGGTACGGGTATGGACCAGACGGTTTATCAGCTGAAAATCCCGACCGATGATGCTGAGCAGTTCCGCAAGGGCGTCCTCATTCTCAGCGACTGGTCCGGCGGGCTCAGCTTCGATCCGGACGAGATCGAACGCGAACGCGGCGTGATTATCGAGGAGTGGCGCATGGGCCAGGGCGCGGACCAGCGCATGTATGACACGCAACGCAAGGTGATCTTTGCCGGGTCGCGCTATGCCGAACGGATGCCCATCGGCAAGCTGGAAGTGCTGCAGAGCTTTGAGCACGACACGATCAGGAGATTTTACCGGGACTGGTACCGGCCCGATCTGCAGGCTGTAGTGGCGGTGGGGGATTTTGATCCCACCATGGTCGAGAATCTGATCAAAGAATACTTCGGACCTATCCCTTTGGTGGAAAATCCGCGCGAGTGCGTACTTTACGACGTACCTGACCACATAGAGCCCAAAGCGGTTGTCGCTTCCGATCCGGAAGCCTCCTCTTCAGATATCCAGATCACCTGGAAGCACGACATCACACCCAATTCGACTTTCAGTGACTACCGCGCCACCCTGGTCACCAACCTTTACACCCAGATGCTCAACCAGCGCCTGCAGGAACTCACCCAGCAGGCGGAACCGCCCTTTTCGATGGCGTATAACTTCAAGTACAACATGGTGCGCAGCAAAGCCACCTACGCCATGGTGGGCATCGTTCCGGACACCGGCATCCTCAATGGCTGCCGCGTTCTGCTCACAGAAGCTGAAAGGATCAAACAGTACGGTTTCACCCAATCCGAGCTGGACCGCGCCAAGCAGACCGCCCTGCGCAACAATGAACGCATGCTGGCAGAAAAGGACAAGCAGGAATCCAACCGCCTGGTCTGGCGCTATGTCATGGCCTACACTTACGGCAATCCCGTGATGAGTATCGAGCAGAATGTCGCCTTGAACAGCGCTCTCTACGACGGAATCACTTTGGATGACGTGAACCGCATGGCTCTGGAGTTGGTCAAGGATGAGAACATGGTGATAACGGCTTCCGCGCCGCAGAAGGAGGGGCTGGTCCTGCCCACGGAAGCGCAGCTGCTGGCTTTGGTCGAAGAGGTCAGCCAGTCCACGATCGAACCATATCAGGACGAGGTCAGCGAAGAGGAACTGTTCAGCGCCAGCCTGAAGCCCGGCAGGATTGTCAGGGAGAAGAAGCTGAAGAAAGTCGGGATCCGGCAGTGGACGCTGAGTAACGGGATCACAGTGCTGGCCAGGCCCACCGATTTCAAGAATGACGAGATTCTGCTGCGCGCCTTCAGCCCTGGCGGGACCTCCCTCTACAGCCTGGAAGACCTGTTCGAGGCGCAGGAATCCGCCTCCCTCGTCGCCCAAAGCGGCGTCGGCAGCTTTGACCAATCCGCCCTGGACAAGAAGCTGGCCGGCAAGATCGTCAGGGTGGAACCTTATGTGGAAAACCAGCGGGAAGGCTTTACGGGCAACTGTTCGCCCGCCGATCTGGAGACCCTGTTCCAACTGATCTATCTTTATGCCACCCAACCCCGCCTGGACGAGGAAAGCTTCACCAGCGGCATCGCCAAGCAGAAAGCCTGGCTGGAAAACCAAAGGCTGGATCCCCAGTCCGTCTTTTTCGATTCCCTGTCAGCTTTCCTGTATGACAACCATCCCCGCGCCCGCACCCTCAGGGTGGAGGACCTGCCCGGCCTCGACCGGGAGCGGACCCTGCAGATCTACAGGGAACGCTTTGCCGACTTCAGCGATTTCACTTTCATCTTTGTGGGCAGCTTTGACCTGAAGCAGTTGAAACAGCTATGCGCCAGATACCTGGCCAATCTTCCGGCCCATGGCCTCAGGGAACAGGTTGCCGATGACGGGATGCGCTACACCGCCGGCATCAAGACCATGACCATAAACCGCGGCCGGGACCAGAAAAGCGTGGTCAGCCTCGGCCTGTCCGGCAGCTGCCTGATCTCATCCCAGACCCGGGAAGAACTGCGTAACCTCACTTTCCTGATGGACGAAAAGCTGCGCGAGAATATCCGCGAAAGCCGCAGCGGCGTCTATTTTGTCGGGGCCTGGGACTACTTGTCCAAACATCCCGAGCCCACCTACCAGATCAGCATTTACATGCAGTGCGCGCCGGACCGGGTTACGGAACTGACCGATGCAGTCGTCGTCACTCTGGACAGCCTCAAGGCCGGCCTCTTCACGCAGAAGTACGCCAATGTGGTCAAAGTGACCCGCCAGAAACGTTTTGAGACAGATGTCCGCGACAACCGCTGGTGGCTGAGCACGATCGTTGACTATGCCTGGAACGGCTTTCCCCTCAAGGGCCTGCTCGACGAACGCAAGCAGGTCGGAAAGCTTGATCTGACCAAGCTCCAGGCGATCGCCCGCAAGTATCCGATCCATGATGCCAGCCTGGTGACAGGCATTCTCTATCCGGCCCCTCAGTATCAGGAATGACTTGTAACAGACTGGTGTTCCTGCGCAGGCAGAGCCTGTTCTCGACCTGATCGGGGAACTCCAGCCTTTTTTATCGATTCCAGCCCGCCACCCCTTTTGGGTATGGGGCTCTGCTCCATGCCCCCGGTCCATCAGTTATCATTTCATGCGCGATCGGGATTCCATTTCGCTGTCATCCAAAAAACATAACGATGGATGCCCCCGTCTTTCGCATCGAATTGCACAGACGAGGCGTCTGTTCTTACGGTTCCAGCAGCCCCGCGCGGGCGTAATCCGGACAGAGTATGGTTTGTAAGTCAAAAACGGGGAAAATTCTGACTTCATTCGATTGATTCTTGCGTCTTTGTCTTATGTGTTTGCTGCGCCTCTTGCGTTAAGAGTAAATCCCTTTTGAACCTTTATGATTACTCCAACCAGGCTCAGTTCAGATAATACTCCCGCAGCTTTTCCACCCCGCGTCTGACCAGACTGTTGCGCAAGCCCTTCTTATAGCGAGGGATCACATGCAGGTGGAAGTGGGGGATGGACTGACCCGCGACGCTTCCGCAGTTGGCGCCGATGTTATAGCCGTCCGGTTTGTACTTGCTTTCCAGCAGGGATTTGACCTGGTGCAGGATATCCCGCAGTTCGGCAAATTCCTCCGGGCTGAGGTCAAAGACGTTTTCAGCGTGCCGGATGGAGATGATCAGCATGTGCCCGGGCTAAACGGGGTGTTTGTCATGGATGGCGGCAAAGGCTCTGCCGCTCAGGACGATCCTGTCCGGCGGCACGTTGCAGAACACGCAGGCAGGATTCTTGGTTCCAGTCAATATAACTGAGTCCGGATTATTGCTGTTAGAACAGCACCGTAGCCTTCAGCAGGGGCAGCATGTATACGCCTTCCATTTCGCTCAGGAGGCGGAAGCCGCCGATGTCCCAACTCATCTTCTGGCCCCGGAAGCGCACGCCCAGCGTGAACACGCCGTTGCCTTCCTCATCCATGAACTGAGTGGTGCTGAGCAGTTCGCTGATCAGGGAAACGCGGTCCGAGAGTTTGACAATGCCGCCCAGCATGACGCCCGCGGCGCTGGAGACGTCCTCAAAGTCAAACAGCCACATCAGAGCGCCGTGCCCGCTCACCTTATCGTTGCCCACACTGACCACGTTGCCGAACATCCCGCCCTTGAGCTCGATGTTATAACTCAGCAGGGCGGCGCTTTGCACCAGGTCGCCGCGGTACCAGTTCTGTTTTGCGCCCAGGGTAAAGGTTTTGAACATGTCGGCCGTGAAGGGGAAAACCATCCCGGCGCTGAGGTGCGTGCGGTCCGTCGCGCCGTAGGCATACTGGAGCACGACCAGCTCATAATCAGTGAAGGTATGCCCGCCCTTGGGCATGGTGTAGGCCGTCGGCATCACCATCAGGGACTGGTCGGCCGCCAGGAACTGCCTGTCATAGGACTGCGCCTGCAGCGCCAGAGCGGCTGTCAGCAACAGGAGCGTGAGCGTGAATGCTTTCATTTTTCCTCGCTTGCTTTGGTCAAAGGTTCGACTACGGATTTGTTGTCTGCCTGTTTGGGCAGGAAGACGTGCACCTTGGCCGCGTGAGCGGCGTCCAGGGGAATGGTCAGATAAAAGAAATTGTGGTTGCCGAAATCGAGGTAGCCTCTCACCCGTTTGCCTTCCTTCAGGGAAAGCTCCAGCGGGCAGTTGTCATGCGCAGAGGGGCTGCCCAGGGCTTCATAGCATTTCATCCCCGCCAGGTTGTCGCCCTTGCCGATATCCTTGGCAAACTTCTCATTGTGCCACACGATCCTGTTTTCAGCATCAAGGATCATGACCGACAGGAAGGGCGAATTCACCAGTTCTTTCCCCAGTTTGGTCAGCAGTTCGTCCATCGGGTGCCGCCTCGTCTTGAATATTGTTTTTTGCTGTTTGGTGATATTTTCTTAATTGCCATAATCCCTCAGCCTGTCAATGGAAAAAAACGCATGCGCACCCCAGCGTGTCTTGAACGAGGATGCGGACGGGTTTTAAATTGGATACCGGCCTGCGCCGGTAAGGCGAATCCTGTTTCGCTAAGTCAAGAAAACAGGCGGATTTCCCCGATCAGATCGAGGACAGGCTCTGCCTGCGCAGGAATGACTGCCTGGCTGGGTATCTGTTCAGTTCTGCGAGGAGGAGGCCTTCCACATGCAGGAATTTTAGATTGTAAGTACAGACGCCTCGTCTGAACAATTCGCTCCGACAGACGGGAGCGTCCGGCGTCACGTTCAGGTTATGACGGCCGGTCCGGGGTGACCGCTTCTGCTTTCGACGCCCTATTCGCCCCCGGAAGCACTACTTACCCATTACGGACAAAGTCCGTATTGGGTCCGTAATGGGTCCGTAGTGCAAGCAGGGGACAAGGCCAGGCCAAGGCCGGAGCGGGGTCATGCCTGGACGGGTTAAAATAACGCTTGACAAGTTATTGGGAAAGCGTGGAAATTGAAATATGTGTTTTGTACAAAATTAACAAATTAAGGAGTATCAAATGAAAACTATTCTGCTGACGCTTCTGTTCCTTTCCACCCTCTGTCTGGCCTGGCCGGCTGAGTTATTGTTTTTTCACACTTTTGAAACAGGGATGCCGGACGGTTGGACGACCGAGGGTCTGCCATCCTGGGAAATAAGTAATACGGAGAATGCCGGTGCCGAAATGCCGGAACTGATGCTGAATCCGCTGCCGGGAACAGGTGTCCGGCGTTTTATCTCCCCGCCCATAAATACCGCTGAGTTTCATGAACTGACCCTGATGTTCTGGCATAGTCTGGAATATCTGGAAGGTTCAGGTATGTCCTTTAATCTGAATGTAGAAGTATCAACGGATGGCATAAACTGGACGAGTCTGTGGGGACTGTTGGTCTCAGCGGATGTCGGAAGCCAATATGTTTCTGTTACAATTCCCCGGACCTATCTGTATACCGCAACTTTCTATGTTTCCTTTGCCTGTGACGGACAATGGGGCAGTTACAGTGGCTGGTATCTGGACAACCTGCACCTGGTCGTGAACCGCAAGATCGCTTCAGGCACCTGGACCGAGGCAGGCAGCCCCTACTTTATGCACTGCGATTATATTGTCCCCTTTGGCTACGAATGGATAATTGAACCGGGCGTGGAACTGTTTTTTGATAACGGATGCGGCATTGATGTCTATGGCTCTATCCAGGCAGAAGGAACCCCCGCAGACTCCATTTGGTTTATGCCTTCCTATTTCATGTCAACTTGGAGAGGCATCACGATGGATAATTCCGATGACAATGAAATCGAGTTTTCCTATTGTGTTTTCCAGGGTTGTGACAAAGGCACGCAAGGAGCCGGAGGAGCGCTCTACATAGACATCCTGTTCGGAGAGGTGAGAATCAACAACTGCCGGTTTTCCGAAAATTATGCCGGACAGGCGGGTGCTCTATACATCCAAATGGCGATGTATGCTTATATAGAGTATTGCCACTTCGATCATAACTATTCATCCGGCACGGTGTCCACGCTTTACGTCAACGCTTACAATGGTATCTATCTGATGCATTCAGCCTTTGGCAACAACTACTTTGAGTATGGGTCGGGATTTGCCCATGTGTCATTAGTTGCGCTGGAGTCTTTTGTATACTCCCACCTTTATGCCAACAGCTTTGCCAACAATGAAACCGCAGATGCTGCACTTGCCATTATGGGTAACACTGACGCCGGTAATAGCTTTTCCAGCCTGGGCATCATGTCCTGCATCTTCTGGGATCCCTACTGCACGTATGAAGCGCTGTTTTTTGAAGCATTTACAGGCGGGCGAACAGCCACTTTCAGCTATTGCGATATCAGCAGTTCAAAGATAACCGGCACAACACCAGTCCTGCTCAACAACATTGATTCAGATCCGCTGTTCATAAGTAATGAGGACTGCCAGCTCCTGGGCACTTCACCCTGTGTCAATACAGGCCCTGTGGGACATCTTGATCCGGACGGCTCGCGCAAGGACATGGGCGCTTATCCGATCTATAACAAGGCGATTATCCAAATAGTCAAAGATGTTCCTTATGACCAGGGACGCAAAGTGGAGGTTTTCTGGAAAGCCTCCGAGATGGATAACACCTGGATGCCGGGTTCATTTTACACAGTCTGGAGAGGAGATACGTTCAGGGGTACCGGCACGGTCATAACCTCGCCGCTGGAATTGAACCGGCTGTCCGGCTGGAACAATGTCTGGTGGCTGGACGGACGCGATACTGCCTGGCAGCTTGTTTCAGGACAGATCAATGCCTATAACTTTTCCTACTACGCTTTCGAGTCTCCCACCCAGCAGGATTCCTCCATAACTGGAAACAACGCTGTGCCCTTTAAGGTTGTTTATCAATGGGTAAACGGCTTTTCCACCTCGGCAGAAATGTCAGGCTACTCGGTGGATAATATTCCGCCCGACCCGGCGCGCAACCTGGTGATCAGCAGAGAGGGCGAACAGCTGCGGCTGGACTGGTCCGCCGTCACGACGGGGACCTATAACGGCAGCAGTTATTCCGAGCTGGGAAACATCCATTACAAGATCTATTGCAGTGAGGAACCGTATTTCGAGGCCGGGCCCGACACCTATCTGACGACTACGGAACAGACCTTCAACCTGCTGAGTTACCTGACTGCGAGCAAAAAGTTTTTCAAAGTGGTGACCTGCGACCAGTAAAGACATAAAAAACTGCGGGGAGCGCGCTTTAGCCCTAACCGGAGCATCGGTCAGGGCGCAGTTCAGAAGAGGGCGCAAGCGAATTATGTTGACTGAATCCCGCATTTGCTTTACCCTAACATTAGAAGAAAAAAATGCGGGAGATGGATAGATTATGAAGCCACCCTTCATGCTCAACCGGCTGATCCTGATCGAGCAGCAATACGCGCGGCGCTTCACTAACGCTGTGCAAAAGCCCTACGGTTACATATACTGGAACGAGGCCAACAAGGAATCCGACCTCTGCAACCACGCCGTCATCACAGACCTGATCGGAGTCGAGTCCTCGCTTAAGGACATCAGCTTTTTCTACAAGCAGAAGGACATCACACCCTGCCTCTATCCCTCCCTCAAAAAAGGCGAGTTGGAAGAATTGATCCCCCACCTGCGCAATCACGGGTATGAGGCCAAAGTCCTGGACCACGAATACTATCTGCACGAGAAGGAATGCGGCATCCAGCCCGTGCACGGGATCTTCTTCAACCGGCTGGCGCAGATCAGGGACGATGTGAAGGAACTGATCCGGGCGGAGAATTACGGCGAGTGGGCGGTGAAATACCTGGAGCGGCACATCAAGAGCCCCGGCTATCACCTGATCGGCGGTTTCGCGGGCGAGCAGATGGTGACCATGGGCTCGATCAGCGTGTTTGAAGGCTATTCCCGCATCGATGACGTCTTCACTTTCAGCTACTACCGGGGCAAGGGCTATTCCGGATCGCTGCTGGCGCATTTGATCAAGTATAACAGGGAAACCACGGACAACCATTTGTTCCTGTATTCCCACACGCAGTCCGGAGCCCATCTGTATGAACGGGCCGGCTTCGTGAAAATACCCGATCTGCAGACCTGGCGGGCTCAGAAAAAGTTATAGTTCATTCAAGCAATAAAAAAAACGCAGGATTGCTCCTGCGTTTTTTCTCATGTAGTTTTTTATTTCAGCTTCAGGACTTTTTGGGCGATAGAACCCGTATTGGACGAGACTTTAATCATGTAGATGCCGTTGCTTGCTGCAGTGCCTTTAGCATCTTTCCCATCCCACAACAGATCAGTGTTTGAACGAGTCTGCCATTTCCTTATCAATTGACCTTTGAGATTATAGACGGACAGAGTGACCGGCTGATTTGCCTTTCCTTCAGCCCTGATAAAGATTTCCACAGTAAACGGATTGGGAGAGCAGGCAAGTTTCAGGTCAGGCGGCGCAGGTGCGGTATTATCATTATTAGCGGTGGCGTTGCCCCAGGTGCAGGTGTAGCGGTAATGGGGGTCCCATTCCAGGTTTATGGTATTCCATTCGCTGTGCGTCTCGTAGCGCAGGTTCTGGTTGTCGTAATAAGTGTAATCGTAGCTGAGGTAATCCATCCAGCCGGAGGGACCCGGATTCCAGCTTTGTTCCAGAGCCTGGCTCAGTTTAAGGAAGCCGTTGTAGGTGTACTGTCTGAGCGAAGCGTTGACCCAGTCCGCAGCGTCCCATTCCTGTTCGATTTCCTG
>JAXDBS010000022.1:0-47426 GCA_034678545.1 Cloacimonadaceae bacterium (SeqCode)
GGCCTGCAGCACAACCCGGCGGTCTGGTTCGCGGAAAAGCTGCCGGTGGACATAGCCGCCGCCCTCTACACCCAGACCTTGAAGGTGGGCAACATCATGGAAGCCGCCTCCCTCACCTACGGAGTTAACGTCGGCAAAACCTGGGGTCCCGAATGGCTTCACCTCACACCCTACCTGGGTCTGGCCGCCGAGTCCTCATCCATGAAATTCAAGTATGACTACCCCACCGGCTCCACCGCTCCAGGGATTCCGCAAACCATCAGGATAGACTTCAAGGTGGAAGGGGAAAACAACTTCCGCGCCACCACAGGCCTCAGCATCCGGCTGGCCATTCTCAACTTTAACTTCGACTACAACTTTGCCAAGTACCCTTCCGCCACCGCGGGGGTGATGTTCAACTTCAGCTTCTGACCCGCAGTGCCGGGGATGCTGATATCACTGCCGCGTTTCAGGGGAGGCGGACAGGAATGAGGAAACATCACTCCGGCCCGCGTCCCTGTTTCTTTTCCCTCCGGACGGCAGGAGGGCTGAGGTTGTGAACCGGGACAGGATCGAGCGCTTGCTGCGCGGCCTGTTTATCCTCCTGAGCCTGGTGGCGCTGGGGGACAACGTGATCCGGGGTGACTGGGTGACGGTGGCTTCGGCTGTCCTGACCGTGCTGTTTCTGCAGCTGCCTCCGCTGGTTGAAAAACTCCTGAAAATCAAACTGCCCCTCAGCTTCCGCTGGACCTACCTGGCCTTCATCGTCGCCTCCATGTACCTGGGGGAACTGCACAGCTTCTTTTACCGCGTCCCGGTTTGGGATATCATCCTCCACACCGCCTCCGCCATGGGCCTGGCCTACATCACCTTTATCCTGGCCTTCACGCTCAACCGCAGGCGGGACCTGGGCCGCGTCCTCAGCCCGCTCTTTGTCGCGCTTTTCGTGTTCAGCCTGCCTGTCGCCCTGGGCGCGGTCTGGGAACTGTTTGAATACGCCGCGGACCGGGTCCTGGGCGTCAACATGATCAAAGCCATCGCGCCCGGCGATCACACCCGCTTCTATGACTACCGGCGCGGCTTCCTGAATAGCCTGCACGACCTGCTGATGGACTCCGCCGGCGCTTTCGCGGTGGCGGCGGGAGTGTATCTGTACCTGAGGCGGGCTGGAAAATATTTGTCTTTTTTCGGCCTGCCCTTGAAACAGTTCATCCGGGATAATCCGTCCCTCTTCTCCCGGAACGCGGAAAAACCCCTCCAGAACTGACCATTAGGTCCATTTCGCACTTTTTTCTTGACTTATTCTTCCCCTCTGCTTCCCTGCTTGCATTACTTACCCAATACGGACCAAGTCCGTAATGGGTCCGTAATGGGTAAGCAGTGCATCCAAGAGCGGAGCACAATTGATAAGGAGGAAAGATGAAAGTACGCAACCGCAAAGTCATGGAGGGATATTCCGGCACCCTGGACGGGATGATCTATTATGTGGACCGGCGCACGGGCGCCACGCTGGCCCGCCGGACCTTCACGTTTAAAAAACATCCGGGGCAGCCTCCCTTCCGCAAAGCGCAGAAACAGATCTACGCGATCAATCCGTCCGACGGCTACAAGCGCAACCTGACGGATTACATCATAGCTTTCAACAAATTGCCGGAGAACGAGGATCGCAAGATGTCGGCCTGGACCAATGCCTACAACAAGATCATGTACGGCATGCAAAAAGCCCTGCCGGGCAAGGTGGACCTCAAGACCATCACCCGCGCCCAGATCTACTCGCAAAACCTGCCCTGCCGCACCGTCAAGGCCGCCGTCGATGCCGGCCTGCTGCCCAAGGTGAGAGGCTACCAGCGCTGGGCCGAACAGATCTGAGCCAGCCCGTTGAACAGCACGCCAGGCATGTCGTCCCTCGCTTGACGGGGGACCTGATGATCAGCGACGGCAGGTGCGATGCATCATTGAAAACAGGCTGGATTCCTGCCTGCTGGAGCCGGCCTTTCTCAGGCTTCCGGGCTGCTTCCGCCGATGTCAGTTTGGCGGGTTGCGAAATAATTTGACAACTTGGATAAGGCCGTTGAAATGGCAAGTATGGAACGAGTTTTGATCGAAGAGCTGGACAGCAGGTACATCGACCGCCTGCCGGAGGAGAGCGGAGTGGTGTCCTTTCACCAGGGGCAGCACTTGCTCTACGTGACGGAGACGGTGAACCTGAAATACACGGTGCGGCGCTTGAGCAACGGCAGAAAAGAGGATCCCGAGGTCGCCGACCTGTTCAACCAGGCGGACACGGTCAGCGTGGAGCAAAGCGAGACCGGGCTGGACGCCGTGATCCGCAAGAAGCTGCTGCTGGAAAAGGGCAGCGCGGAATTCAACCAGAGGGTCCAGCTCTGGAAACACTATTCCTACCTGGCCGTCAATCCGGCGGAATTCCCCTTTGTCAAGATCACCGAATTCACGGACGGGGACTGGTTTTATCTCGGCCCTTTCCGCAGCCGGTTCTTCATGATGGACGTGCTGGAACTGACCCAGAGACTGCTCAAGGTCCCATACTGCGAGGTTAAAAGCGGACCCTGCGACAAGCTGGACGACAACCTCTGCCGCGGCTGGTGCGAGCTGATCCGCGCCGAAGCGGAAAAACCGGCGGCCGGAGCCGGGGAACAGCCCCAGCTGCAGAAACTGGACGCGCTGCTGAAAGAGGCCTTCGTGCATGCCGACAACGGCCTGCTGGACCTGCTGCTGAACGAGAAACGCAAATACGAGGAAGATTTGCAATTCGCCAAGGCCGACCTGCTCAAGAACAACATCGCCATCCTGCAGCGCTACAAGGATTGGCTTATCTTCCTTTACAAGATCAAGAACCTCAATTTCGCCACGGACAAGGTCAGTGTGAAGGGCGGCCAGCTGATCCGTTTCAAGGCGGGCGGCAAGGACCATTTGTGTTCCTATGTCAATATCGCTTACCGCCCCAATGAAGCGCTGGCCTTGAATAAGAACCTGGTGGACGAGGCCAGGATCCTGTATCAGGAGTGCAAGTAATGTTTGAACAGTTGAGCAGGCTCAAAACAGTAAATCACGCCCGCCAGGGCAAGGTCCGTGACATCTACGACCTGGGTGAACAGCTGTTGATCGTGACCTCGGACCGGGTGTCCGCCTTTGACGTGGTCTTTGCCGACCTCATCCCGGACAAGGGAAAGATCCTCAACGCCATCTCCGCCCACCTTTTCCGTCAGACCCGGGAGTTGGTCTCCAACCATTTCATCACTGACAAAGTGGAGGAATATCCGGCGGAACTTCAGCAGTTCAAACCGGAGCTTGCGGGGCGCAGCATGCTGGTGCGCAAAACCCGGGTGCTGCCCTTCGAATGCATAGTGCGGGGATACATCACAGGCTCCGCCTGGAGCGAATATAAAAAATCCGGAACGATCTGCGGGATGATGGTCCCGGAAGGCTACCAGGAAAGCCAGAAATTCCAGACGCCGCTGTTCACGCCTTCCACCAAGGCGGCAAGCGGGCACGACCAGAACATCAGCTACCGGGAACTGCTGGACCGCATGGACCACAAGGTAGCCTCCTTCCTGAAGGACAAATCCGCCGAGCTGTATAATTACGCACATGACAGGCTGCTGAAGAGCAGGATCATCCTGGCCGACACCAAGTTCGAGTTTGGCGTGATCGGGTCGGAGATACTGCTCATAGATGAAATGCTGACGCCGGATTCCAGCCGCTTCTGGGACCTGGACAGTTATGCGATCGGCCAAACTCCGCTCAGCTTTGACAAGCAGTACATCCGCGACTATGTCACTGAATGCGGCTGGGACCGGAACCCCCCAGCCCCTGCTTTGCCGGAGGAAGTGATAGCCAGGACTCGGGAAAAATACATCCAGATCTATCGGATCATTACGGGGGACACTTCTGCAAAATGGTAAGGATCATTTGCATCGTTGACGACGAAGAGGACCTGACCGAAAACCTCAAATACGAAATAAAGGAACTCAGGCCAGACTGGAAGATCCTGACCTTCCAATCAGGACTGGAAGCGATCAAGGAGATCATGAAAGGCGAGGTCGAGCTGGTCGTGACCGATATCGCCATGCCTGACATGGATGGATACGAGCTGTTCTGGCGAGTCAAGGACTATGACGAAAAGCTGCCCGTGATCATGATGACCGGCTTCGGCTATGACCCCAATCACGTCCTGGTCCGCTCCAAACAGGACGGCCTGCAGGACATCCTCTACAAACCCTTCGAAACTGCGAAACTGGTGGAGCTGATCGGGCAGCGCCTGGCATAGGATATGGCCTGCCGCAGCTGCATTGAAAAGCACTTCCGGCATCGCACCCTCCTGAGCTATCTGCTGCTGCCTGTTGCCCTGCTGTTCAGCCTGGCGCTGGTCATCCGGCGATTGCTTTATCAAACCTTGATTCCGCAATATCGAGCACCCGTCTTCGTGATCAGCGTAGGTAACATGATCGCGGGAGGCTCTGGCAAAACTCCCTTCACCATTTACCTGGCGGAGGAACTGCACAAGAACGGATTCAGGGTTGCGGTTTCACACCGGGGTTACCAGAGTGAACTGGAAAACAGCGTTACCCTGATCTCCAGCCGGGAAGAGGTGCTTCCTGCCGCTGACAGGGCCGGAGACGAAGCCTGGCTGATCGCCAGACGGTTGCCGGGAATCCCTGTTATGGCCGGGAAAAAGCGCCGCCGGGCGATCCAACTTTTATGCCAAAAGTATCCCGACCTGGATTGCGTGATCCTGGACGACTCCTTTCAGCATCTGAAAGTGCGGCACGACCTGGATATCATCATTGTCAGCGAATGGCTGCGCTTTGGCAACGGGTTTGTTCTGCCCGCGGGAATCCTGCGCGAACCGCTGTCCGCTTTGAGACAGGCAGACCTGATCGTGCTGAACAGGATCACTGAGCGAGGCGCGATCGAGCCTGCCCTGGAAAGGCGGCTCAGGCGTTATGACAACGACTTCAGCCGGGGCAGGTACAGGGTGGACGGGTTCTATGATTTTCACGGAAAGCCGGTTGCGCTGCCATCGATCAAGGGAAACAAAGTCATTGCCCTGGCCGCGGTTGGCAATCCTTCAGGCTTTGCAGATAGTGTAAGGGAAGCGGGATTAGTGATCCAAGGCGGAATATCGTTTCGCGACCATTACGGATATGCCGACACATCTGCCAGGCAAGACACGCTTGGCCTCCTGCAAAACAAGGGCGCCAGGTGGATCGTGACCACCGAAAAGGACTATGCCAAGCTCAGGAACTATCAGGAATATGCCGATTGCCTGCTGGTCCTGAAGATCAGCTTTGAGCCGGAAGCCGGGACGGAAACGCCCTCACAGCGAGTCATCAGCAGACTGCCGGAAAGGGAAAAGAACGCCTGATGGACACCATCCAGATAGCGCTGTTCTTCCTGGTTTCCTACCTGCTTTCACGGGTGTTCGTGGTGTTGAAGATCCCCGAACTGGTCGTGTATTACCTGTTCGAACGGAAGCATATCTCGATCCAGAAACTGTCGCTCATCCTCATCCTGGGTTCTGCCCTGATCTCGACCGTCATTGCCAATATGGTGACGGTCCTGACCCTGATGCCGCTGGTGAATCTGCTGCAGAAGGAGTTTAAAGGCGAACCAAAATTCGTGCTGAAGCTCAACACGCTGTTCCTGCTCTGCGTACTCTGGGGAGCCAATATCGGAGGCATAGGCATGGTGACCGGAACCACAACCAACGGCATCCTGATCGGGCTGTATGAGATTAACCGGGTGCCGGTGGCCAGTTCCTTCACATTCATTTCCTGGGCGGTCTGGGGGTTGCCTCTGACAACAGCTCTGGCCCTGTTGGGCTGGCTGGTCCTGATGGTCTTCTTCCGGCCCGGAAACCTGATGCACAAGGCTGATTTCTCCCGGGAGATAGGAGGCGCGGGGCTGTCCCGCAAACTGCAAAAGACCGGATTTCTGCTGGCTTTGGCCTTCCTCATCTCGGCCGGGATCCTGTCTTATCTGCTCAGTGTGTTTGAGGAACACACAATCACGATCATTGGCATCACTTATGCCTGGTTGTGCGCGTTCGTCTATCTGATCATGCTGCACGGCTGGAGATCCGAAGACGGAGAGCGCAGGCAACTGCTCAAGACCAACGAAACTTTGCAGGACATTCCGAAGTGGGGACTGTTTTGGGTGGGGCTGGCGATCCTGGTATCCTATCTCCTATGGTGGAAAGGTTTTTTTAAGGTCGTGGAGAAGTTAGGGACTGATTGGCTGAGTTACGGACGGTCAGATCTGCAAATGTATCTAATCATCGCTTTATTGATTACTTTTGTATCCGAGGTTCTCAGTAACACGGCAATCCTGGTAACGATGGTGACAGTGCTCTTTCCCATCATGAAAAGCGACCCCGGACTCATCTCCTGGGAAGGCATGCTGATCATCGCCCTTTGCTCGTCCTGCGCGTTCATGACTCCACTGGCCACGCCCTCCAACGGATTGGGCTACGGCGCTTCGCGCAAGATCTCGCTCAAATACATGCTGATCTCAGGCTTTGTGATGAACGTGCTCTGCTCGACCGTGATCGTGCTCTGGGTGCACAACATTGTCCCGCTCGTGCTGAGCCTGTTTACCTGAGACGGGCTGTTGGCTCATTGTTTCCTGAGCAGGCTGAATTGTGCAGCTGCCGCGATGGCGGCCGTTTCAGCCCTCAGGATGTTTTCAGAGATGGAAACCTCGATGATCCCAAGCTCCTTCATTAACTGGAATTCCTTGGGAGAAAAACCGCCTTCAGGACCGATCAGAAAGCAATAACATTTTCCGGCGGCCAGGCTGTCTAACCTTTGGCCGGGAAGCTGCTCCGAGGCCAGGATCGGCTCGTAGCCGGACTGACTGATCAATCCGATGGCCTGTTCAAGTTCCGTGATTGGATGGATCATGGGTAACCACGGATTGTCGCACTGCTTGATCGCTGCCAGGGCGGCAGCCTGGAATTTACTGAGCGTGTTGGCAGAGACATGGCGTACGGAATGCTCAGTCAGGATAGGGAATAGGTCCGCCGCACCCAGTTCAGTCACTTTTTCCACCAGCAGCTCATCGTGCTTACCTCGCAGCAGGCTGAAGGCAATGGCAAACGCGGGTCCGGGAACTGGGTGAAATATGATTTCGATAATGTCAACTACAGCTTCCGATCTGTTAATGCTGATGATCCTTCCCTTGCCCAGCCAGCCTTTGCCGCTGTTTAGGTTTATCTCGTCCCCTGGTTTTTGACGCATTACGTTGGCCAGGTGATGCAATTCACCACCTGTCAGAACGCGCTGTCTGGAGGCTCCGCTAAGTTCCGGACAGTAAAAGGAGGGCATGGGATCAGGTGAAGTAATCCTTCAGCTTGGATATGAAGCTCTTGCCGGGTTTGAGTTCGCGTTTGGAATCAAATTGTTTCAGCTGGTTGAACAGGTCCATCTCTTCCCTGTTCAGGCGGGTGGGCGTGACTACCAGGATCTCCACAAGCAGGTCACCGTTGCCGTAGGAGGAATGGACCGTGGGCAGGCCCTGGGCCTTGAGTCGAAAGATGCGCCCGGTCTGCGTCCCTGCCGGAATCTTCATCTTAACTGAAGACTGGACGGTGGGAACTATCACTTCATCACCCAAAGCGGCTTGGGCAAAGGAAACCGGATATTTCAGATAAAGGTCGCGGCCGTGGCGTTCAAACTGGTCGTCCTGCTTTTCATGGATGAGCACCAGGATGTCGCCCCTCGAACCGCCTCGGGGACCCACGTTTCCCTGCCCCCGCAGGCGGATATATTGACCTTCCTCCACCCCGGCCGGGATCTTTACGTTGATCTCGTTTACCTTGCCCATCCGGCCTTCGCCATAGCATTTGGAGCAACGGTTCTTGATGATCTTGCCTTCGCCTCGGCAGGAGGGGCAATCCGATACGGTCTGCATCTGCCCGAACAGTGACTGGCGGATCTGCCTGACCTGGCCCGTCCCGCGGCATTGGGAGCAGGATTCGCTCTTGCCGTCGGCGCTGCCGGTGCCCCTGCATTTATCGCAGGCTTCCTTGACGCCGATCTTGATCTTCTTTTCCGTACCCTGGGCGATTTCCTTCAGTGTCAGAGAAAGCTCTATCTGCAAATCCTCGCCCCGGTTTGACTGCTGCCTGCTCCTGCCGCCTCCGAAACCTCCGCCGAAGAAGGTCTCGAAGATGCTGCTGAAGCCGCCGCCGAAGAGGTCGTTCAGGTCGTCAAAGTGGCTGAAGTTGTTCCATTCAAAGCCGTGCCCGCCAAAAGCGTTTTCCACTCCGGCATGGCCATACTGGTCATAGAGCTGTTTCTTCTCAGGGTCAGACAGCACTTCATAGGCTTCGCTGGCTTCCTTGAACTTCTCTTCAGCCGCCTTGTTATCCGGATTCTTGTCCGGATGAAACTGCATGGCCAGCTTGCGGTAGGCCTTCTTGATTGTGGAGTCATCGGCGTTCTTGTCCACCCCCAGCACTTCGTAATAATCACGTTTGCTTGCCATCAAAACTCCACAATCGTATTTTCAAGGCCAGGTTATTTCTTGTCATCCATCACTTCGAAATCGGCATCGATCGGGCCCTCTTCCTTTTTCGATTCCTGCTGCTGTTGCTGCGCCTGGGCAAAATCCTCGGGATTGAAGCCCTGGGCATTGGGATCAAAGCCGGCATTGCCGCCCGCCTGCTGCTGAGCCTGGGCATAGATGATCTCGCCCAGTTTCTGCGCCTTTTTCATCAGGTTGTCCTTTGCCCCGTCCAGCTCTTCCTTGCTGTCTGCTTTTTCATGTTTTTCCCTGGCTTCTTTCAGGGCTTCTTCCAGCGCGGACCTTTCATCCGGAGAGATCTTGTCGCCATGCTCGTGCAGCGCTTTTTCCGTGGAGAAGATCAGCGTGTCCAGCTCATTCCTGGCAGTGACCAGCTCCTGGCGTATTTTGTCTTCATCCGCGTGCATTTCAGCATCCTTGATCATGCGGTCAATGTCGTCCTTGTTCAGGTTGCCGGCCCGATCGATGACAATGGACTGCTCCTTGCCGGTGCCTTTGTCTTGGGCAGAGACGTGCAGAATGCCGTTGGCATCGATGTCGAACGTGACTTCGATCTGCGGCATGCCCCTGGGGGCGGGAGGGATCCCCACCAGGTCAAACCGGCCCAAGGATTTGTTGTCACCCGCCATGGGTCTTTCGCCTTGCAGGACATGAATGGTGACAGCGGTCTGGTTGTCTGCAGCAGTTGAGAAGACCTGGCTCTTCTTGGTCGGGATGGTGGTATTGCGCGTGATCAGCGACGTCATCACGCTGCCCAGGGTCTCGATGCCCAGGGATAGAGGCGTCACGTCAAGCAAGAGCACGTCGCTGACTTTCTCGTCTCCGCCCAGGATAGCGCCCTGGATGGCGGCGCCGATGGCCACCACTTCATCCGGATTGAGGGAGTAGTTGGGCTTTTTGCCGAAGAATTTTTCCACCGCTTCCTGCACGGCGGGGACGCGCGTGCTGCCGCCCACCATCAGGACCTCGTTAACATCGGACATGCTCAGCTTGGCGTCTTGCATGGCTTTTTGACAGGGTTTGATGCTCCTTTCCACGAGATCGGCGGTCAGGCGGTTGAATTCGCTCCTGCTCAGGTCCAGGCTGAGGTGTTTGGGTCCGGAGGCGTCGGCCGTGATAAACGGCAGATTAATGTTTGTGGTCTGGGTGCCGGAGAGCTCAATCTTGGCCTTTTCCGCCGCTTCCTTAAGACGCTGCATGGCCATCGGGTCCCTGGACAGGTCGATGCCCTCGGACTTCTTAAACTGCTCCAGGATCCAGTCAATGATGCGCTTGTCAAAATCATCCCCGCCCAGATGGGTGTCTCCGTTGGTGGAGAGCACTTCCACCACGCCGTCGGATATATCCAAAATGGAAATGTCGAATGTGCCGCCGCCCAGGTCATAGACAGCGACTTTCTGCTCCTTCTTGTTTTCCATGCCGTAAGCCAGAGCGGCAGCTGTCGGCTCGTTGATGATACGTTTGACATCCAGCCCCGCGATGCGCCCTGCGTCCTTGGTGGCCTGTCTCTGGTCGTCGTTGAAATAGGCGGGCACGGTGATGACGGCTTCCGTTACCTTGGTGCCCAGATAGGCTTCCGCGGTTTCCTTCATCTTGGTCAGGATCATGGCGCTGATCTCCTGCGGCGTGAAATCCTTGTTATCAACGTCCACATGCACCGAGGCCTGGCCCTTGAGTCCGGATGAAACCTTGAAAGGCACCTGCTTCATTTCCTCGCCCACCTCGTTGAAGGCGCGGCCCATGAAACGCTTGATGGAATAAACCGTGTTCTTGGGATTGGTGACGGCCTGCCGCTTGGCCAACTGGCCCACCAGCCTTTGGCCGTCCTTGGTAAAGGCTACCACCGAAGGCGTGGTTCTGCCGCCTTCGGCATTCTGTATGACCACTGGTTTGCCGCCTTCCACGACGGCTACGCACGAGTTCGTCGTCCCCAGATCAATTCCTATGATCTTACCCATGTTTAATATCTCCTTTATTCTTCATTATTTTTTTCTGTGGTTTGGCCGCTGGAAACTGCCACCCGCACCGGCCGGATGAGCTTGTCATGCATCAGGTACCCATTCTGGATGACGGCCGCGACCTTGCCTTCCTCGATCTCGGAAGGGATGTGGGCCAGCGCTTCGTGCAGCTTGGGATCAAAGTCCTGGCCCAGAGCTTCGATGCGCCTGACTCCTTCCCGTTCCAGAGCTGATTTGAGCTGCTGGTCGATCAGGATGATACCCTGAATGAAACCGTCTTCTTTCTGTTCTTCCGTGAGCTGCAGCAAGGCCCGGTCAAAGTTGTCCCAGACGTCGCAGACGGATAGGGCCAGCTTCTCCGATGCCCGCTTTATCCAGTCGTTCTTTTCCTCTTGGGAACGCCGCCGGTAGTTGTCAAATTCAGCCATGGAGCGCAGATACTTGTCCTTCCATTCACCGACTGAGGATTCCAATTCCTCAATTTTAGCCCGGATGGTTGTGATTACGTCCCCATCCGGGACATTCTCTACCAGTTCAGTATCAGCTTCCGCCGTTTCCTGCGGCAGGGCAGTGTCCAAATCCTTTTCTATGATGTCTTCCTTGTTTTTTTTCTTTGACATGCAATCTATCCTTATTGATTTTTTACCATCATCCCGCGCTTGGTTGTCGCAGTAATCGTGTTGGCCACGTCCCGGACCAGCGGGATCAGCTTGCGGTATTCCGCCCGGACGGGTGACACGATCCCCAGGTAGCCGGGGATTTCGTAAATTTCGTAGCGTGTATAGATAATGGCAAACTGCTGCCAGCTTGGCTGCAGCAGCTGGTCGCCCATGATCACGTTGACCCTGTCCGGTTGCTCGAACTGGCGCATCAGGTTTAGGATCTGGTCTTGTCTCTGAACTAGGTGCATGAAATTGATCACCTCGTCCCGCGAGTCAAATTCCGGTTGCTCCAGAAAGCGGATGCTGCCGTCGAAATGGATGAAAAAGCCCGAGATCTCCAGGAACGCCTCGTGCAGCTCTTTCAGGAATTGCCTGAGCAGCGGGCTTTCGTGCTCCACTTTTTCACGCATCTCGACCAGATATTTGTTGGCGATGTCATAAATGCGCAATCCCACCAGTTCGTCGTTCAGGTAGCGCACCAGTTTCTTGAGCTGGGCCTCTGTTATATCGTAATCGCATTTCATGATCACGGTCTTGTCCAGTCCGTTGTCCAGGCTCATCACGAACAGGAATTTGCTGGGCTCGATCCGGAACACCTCCAGCTTGCTGAGGTACCCGGACGACACTTCCGGCTCGGCGACGAAACTGAGCTGGTCCGTCTCCCTGGCCAGAAGCTGCATGATGTTGTGCAGGGCGCGCGGGGTGTCCTTGTAATGCCTGATCAGCAGCTCGCGCAGTATGTCCATCTGGCCGAACGTCGTGCGCGCGTGCTCCTGTTCGATCTTATCCAAATATTGCCGGTAGCCGTGGATGGTCGGGATCCGCCCGGCTGATGTATGCGGCTGCTGGATCAGGTTCATCTCCTCCAGCTTGAAAAGGTCTATCCGCAGGGTGGCGGGGCTCACATTTTTCAGATATTTTTCGTTCAGAATACGCGACGATACCGGCTCGTTGGAGAGGATGTACTCATCCACCAACGCGCACAGGGTATCGCTTAGTCTCAATTCGTTCTTTTTCATATATTCTTATATACCAATTAGTTTAATCGTATTACTTTAAGCCATTTCTAATCTATTTATACGCCACCTTAGCAATCAATTTTGAATTTTGCTAATCCTGATTACAAAATATCTGACCCCTTGTAATTGTCAATTGAAATCTTGGACTGCTAATTTGCTGATTGGATGAGATAGAGCGACACAAATAGTAATTTTGTTTCTCATGCTGTTTTTCCGGGCAGTGAGAACGGATTTTACCATCCTTTCCCCGGCAAAGCGCTGCCTCTCCCTGATCGGGTCGGCCGCAAGTTGAATATTTACCTTGGCCGGCCAACAAAGCTTTGGTTATCTAAGGTGCAGCTTTCGGATCAGTCGTTTACCGCCCTGACCTGGTAAAAGTTCTGCGTCCCCGTTTGCGGTTCGGACCAGAAAGTCCCGGTTGCGCTGCCGGCCAGCGTGTCAAAGGGTCCGGCGGGATTGCTGCTGCGGTAGATGTTGAAATGGTCTGCCGCGAAGGGATGGGACCAGTTAAGTTCTGTTTCTTCAGTCCCATAATTATGGTTCAGGACCAGGTTCACCACCGGCAGGAACAGCAGACCGGCGGTGGAAACTGTCCAGTCAGAGAAATGCTCCGCCGTCACGTGCATCAGCCTGGGATTGAGCAGGGAAACGTCCGCTGGATCGCCTGCCGGCTTCCAGAACAAGCCTTCCTTGGCCAGCACCAGGGCGTCTTCGCTGATAAAATCTAATCCGTTATCTGCAGTTGAATTCCATAAGAAAGTGATCTCGCGACTGCCCGTAAAACTTCCCTCCAGGCTCCAGGTGCGATCGATGCTTGTTCCATAAGGCAGGATTTGATTTTCAGCCTTGTGCGTGACTGCGAAACCGGTCACTTCTGCGCCGGGCGCTATCACCACGCCCAGGGCCGGCGCGTTGAACCCTCCGCTGCCGATCTCCTGTTCTGCCCGGCCGAAGATCCAGGCATTCAGACCGCTGGTGATTACGGCTCCGGGAGCCAGGCTGAGAGCGCAGTCGCCCAATTCAACCAGGGCACTGTCGTCGAGGGTTAGATTGCCGGCCAGGCTGATGTCCCGGTTTGCCGTAACGGTATGGCCACCGGTGATGAGCAGGTCTTGCAAGACCGCCGCTGCGCCCGGTATCTCCGGCCCGGTGGTCAGGTCAGCCTCATACACCACGTTGATAATGTCGCCGAAGGTCGTGACCCCCGCAATGGACCCGGCTGAGCGGTAGATCGTGGCGTTGTCGCCGAAAACCAGAAAAGCGGTGGAATCGACTGCCAGCACGCCCTGGTCCAGGTGCAGCGAGCTGTTGATCATCCACAGGGTGACGATGCGGGAGGTCCCGCCGTGGTTGAAGTGAAAATGCCCTGCGGTCACTCTTGGCACCCCGATCTCAAAGGTGTTGATCCCATTGTAATAAATATGCGAATCCAGGTCACCCTGCAGGTGTCCGCCGTAATTTCCGTACAGGTTCTGGTTGATGGTCAGGCTGACCCCGTCGGGAACGTATAAATATCCATCCAGATACAATTCGCGCACCACGGTCGGATCGGATAAATGGCAATAGTAGCTGCTCACATAAAGCATATCCAGTTCCAGGGGTGGCAGGACCATGTAATGGGTGGGCGCGACATACAGGATGGAGCTGCTTCCGCCCGTGAACTGCCCGCCGTCTGAGATGGACAGGTCATACAGGTACATCGAGTTGGTCCCGATGGCGAAAATGCCGCCGGTGATCTCGAGTAAACCGATTGACTGGCCATCGCTGGGGTTGCAGTTGTATCCCGCCCGGTTCATAACCAGGTGGCCTATGTTGCTGGCGGGCATTGTGATATCGCCCGTACCGGGAGCGATGGTGACTGTTCCGTTCAGGGCATGGATGCTGCCGTTGACCCGGCTCACGGTTCCGTACAATGTCAATGTCCAGGACTGGGTTTCGAGAATTCCGGACTGCAGATGCAGGATATTGTAGACATTGATGTTTCCGTTCATTATTGTATTGTAAGAAGTGCGGTTGACGGTCAGGTAGCCCAGGTTTAAAGAGGGCAGATATATCTCAGAGCTGCCGTAGTTGATTACGAGGGTGGAGGCGGAGTTGCCGGAAAGCGCTCCGGTACTAATGTAGATATTCAGCTCGTCATTGATTGTAAGCGTGTTTGGGCCTATGTGCAGCGTGCCCAGGCTGACGGTCAGGTCATCAGTGATGAGGTCCCCTGCCATATTACAGCCTGGGGTGCGGTTGACCGTCACCGACTGCTGGGTGCAGGGCAGCAGATTGAGAGCGGCGGCGTTTTCTCCTATAGTCAGGGAGCCGCAGCCGCTGATCGGGCAGTAGCCGCCCAGGCTGCCGTTCAAGACAAGGGTACCGTTGTTGACCAAAGGCCCGTTCAAGATCAGGCTGGTGGCGATGGAGACGGCAGTGGAGCCGGCAATAGTCTTGTTGCCTTCCCCGGTCACGACCACGTTCCTGTATTGCAGGTGGGGGGAAAAGGTTTGGGAAGATACTGCATAGTATTCGATCGTGCTGCCCGAGGCCAGGGAAAGGGAGGAGGGGTTCAGGATGCAGAAAGTCGCGCTGCCATAGGCGTAAAGGCCGTTGGGATGGGCGGTCTTGACGTGCCCGTAGATCGCCACCGACATATCCGTGGAGGTAGAGGAGCGCACGGAACAGGTTCCGGCGTCCAGAATGCCGCGGATTGTGAAGGGCCGGTAATCATGCATGTAAACGTCCCCGCTCAGGGTATAGCGGGAGCCGGCCATGATTTCGATCTTGTGGCAGCTTTGGGTTTCCCCACCACTGTTGGCAAAATCCAACTCCTCGTAGTAACCGCTGAAGTTGTAGGTGGGGCAACCTCCCGCGTTGCGGTTGCGGGCATAGTAGGTGCCGCTGTTGGTGAAGCTGCCGCCGAGGTTGTAAATGGTGTTGGGCAGGTCCTCCGTGCCGCTCCGGTACGTGCCGTAGAACGTTCCGCTGCTGATGCTGACGTCGCCCGCGATGTTGTAGGTAACGTTGCCCGTGCCGCTGCTTCCGTAAAACGTGCCGCCCGCCACCTCGACCGCGTTGATGTGGTTGGTCACGTCATAGTTTCCGCCCCCGGCAAAGGTGCCCGCCGTTTCAACGCTCAGGGTCCCGTAAACCTTCAGGCCCAGAGAATCGCCCACCCCGGCGGAGCCCTGTCGGATGATCAGGTTGCCATAGGAATATTTGTTGATAATGGGAATCCCGCCAGCGTCCCGGTTGATGACGAAATCGCTGGCTGCATCCAGGGTATCCGCGTCCAGGGCAAAATACGTGTAATGCGTCATCTCATAGGTGCCGCCGGACTGCATGGAAAGATGCTTGATACTGTGATCGTAACTGCCGGTGGTGATCTTGCCGCCCGTTTCGATCAGAACGGTGGAATTGGAATTTAGCTGCCAGGTGCCGCTGGCGTTCAGGTAGTGCCCGTTTTGCACGATGTAATTGTGGGCTGTCAGCAGAAATCCGCTGGGTGAACTCCCTGAGCCGTCCCGGTTGGACCGCCAGGAATCCGTGCTGGTGATGTCGCGGCCGCTGCTGCGGCTGTAATAGGTGCCTGCCGAAAGGCCGGAATATACCAGGATGACAAGGATGCAAAGGATTTGGCGCATAAACTCCCCCTTATGCCGTTGAATTATCTTTATTCAATTCACCTTGTTTTCCAAGTCAAACGCAAAATAAAACCGGTCTGCCGTAACTGGCAAGAATTTTTTCATCCGATCCCTGATTTTCTGCCTTACCCCCTGCTTGCACTACGGACCCATTACGGACCCAATACGGACTTTGTCCGTAATGGGTAAGTAATGCATGCAAGGGCGGAGAGGGGAAGAGGGTACTGATTCCGGAGTCCTATTTGCCAACGCAAGTGAAGAAGGGTAATGAAACCATACGGCAAAACAAACTTCGACAAACCCGGGTTTTTAATGCCCCGAAGTCCGCAATTCCCTTGACTGGAGATACCTTATTATGACAACGCCGGAATCATGGTACCCGGTAAAGAGGAGTCCACACTGCATTACATCTGAAAAGAAAAGCAGGGAGTCCGCGGGCTCCCTGCTTATCATTGTGGCGTTATTGCTGATATTGAAACTTTATTTCAACATTATGGTTTTCTGGGTCGTGATCTCCTTCCCTGACCGGCAGCGGATCAAATAGACCCCGGAGGCGCAGGCGTTGCCTTCGCGGTCTCTCCCGTTCCAGGTGAATCTCCGGACGCCTTTTCGGCAATAATCGTCCCACAAGGTGGCGACCCGGCGGCCGGAAACATCATATAAACCAATAGCCAGGATACCGTCGGCCTTGTGATTGATCTGAAGATACAGGTTGCGGTAAAAGGGATTAGGATAAGCGCGCAAAAGCACATTGTCGGAAATTTCGGGGGTTTCGGTGCCGTCCGGCTCAGCGGTCACGGTCACGTAGGCAGGCCCGTGCAGGGAACCCTGTCCGCTCAGTTCCACTGACTGCAGCCAGTAGTAATAAATGCCGGGGGCATCGATCTCCTCATCCAGGAAGGCGTACTCCTGCTGGTTGGAGGTATTGGTGGCGGAAATCAGATGATTCAGGTCCAGGGCCTCTTCCGCCGAGTCGGTCTGCCCGCGCAGGAAGCGGAAGCCCATCAGGCCGCTTTCCGACTGGGTCACCCATTTAAGCAGGACATAGCCCTGCTGGGCCGGGACCGCGGTGAAGGAAGACAGTTCCACGGGCAGGGATTGATCTTCCGTGGTGACTGTCCACTGGGAGAAGTGATCAGAGTTAAAAGTGATCATGCGCGGATCTCCACTGACCCAGGTCGGCTCGCTGTAAGCCCTCCAGCCGGAGCCCTCATTAACCATAACGACAGCGGGCTGGCTGTCAAAGTCAAGGCCGTTGTCGGCGGAAGCGGGCCAGATGAATGTTACTGTTTTTTCGCCGTCAAAGTCGCCTTCCAAAGTCCAGGTGCGGTTTACGCTCGATCCCATGGGCAGGATCTGAATCTCCTCCAAGTGGGTAACGGCAAAGCCGGTAATGGGAATTCCCGGATCTATGGACAGCCCGATCGGCAGTGAGTCAAAATAGCCTTCCAGGGATCTATCCTGCTCTGCCCTGCCGAAAACAAATGCTTCCATACCCCCTCCCACTGAGGCTTCCGGCTGCAGGTACAGGATATTGTCACCCAGTTCCAGTCTGCTGAAATCGTCGATCATGAGTTCACTGCAGACGGGAATGTCACTGCCGGCGGTTATGACCAAATCCATCATGATATGCAGGTTCTGCAATATATCCAGTTCGGAGGGGATTTCGGGACCGGTGGTCAGGTCCGCTTCATAGACCACATTCACGGCGTCCTGAAAGGTGGGGGAGCCGATGATGGATCCTTCGGAACGGTAAATGGTGGCATTCGGCAACAGGTCCAGGTTTGCTTTAGCGGCTATGTACAGGATGCCTCGTATCAGGTGCAGAGAGGCCTGCAGGGAACTGGTGGAAGTAATGTTGACAGTTCCGTCGCGATTCAGATACAGCTTGCCGATGTTAAATGGAGGCATGTTCAAGGGAGATGCGCTGGCACCGTTCAGATAGATTGTGGAAGAATTGCTTCCAGTTATGGATCCTGTGGCTGCAGAAATGGATTGGTTCACGGTCAGTGAGTGAGTAACCAGATTGAGGATTCCGCTGTTTAAAATGACATTATTGGCAGTAAGGGATCCCATCAGATAGCTTGTGCCCGAGGCATAGTGATAGAAAAAATGCAGGACAAGGTTGGCAGGTATGTTGGCAACAGTACGTAAAAAGAAGGAGGAGGTTGTTCCCCCCACAAAGTAACTCGCAATGTTACAATAGTTGTTTACGGTCAGGGTATTATTGGCGCCGATGTGGAAAGTTCCGGCAGTGACCGCAAAGATTCCGAATTCCGAGGATCCCGACATGTAGCAGTTCCATCCCGTCCGGTTCATAACAACTCCGGAGGCGACCGTAAAAGGCAGCGTAACATCGTACGATCCGCTTTCCACTCTGAACGTACCGTTGGCAGCATTCAGGGTACCGCCGGTTTTAGTAACCATGCCATAGAGGTAGATGGTATTGGTGCCAAGGTCCAATTGCCCGAGGGATAAATTCAGGGCGTAGTGAATGTTGAGTGTTCCAGTCAGGAGACAGCCGTTGGAGCGGTTGACAGACAGGGTTCTCAAAGTGATCCCGGCCAGGCTCAACTGGCTGGCAGAGCCGCTGACCTCGATGGTCGAACTGCTGGTTCCGCTTAAAGTGCCGCCGCTGTAGGCGATGCTCCCGGAGATGGTCATGGTGTAGGAACTCAGGGTCAATGTGCCCAGAGTCAGTATCAGATTGTTCAAAGCAAGATTACCGGCCAGGGTACAGCCGTTGGCGCGGTTTACCGTTAACTGGTTACAGGTGGTTTGGACCAGGTTCAGGGTTGCGGCCGAGCCGGAGATCAGGATGTTGCCGCTCCCGATGATTTGCACACCTCCTGTCATTGGTCCGTTCAGGGTCAGGGTTCTCCCGGAGTATATGTTTAACGTTGATTGCATCGTAATAGTACCGGCTACAGTGGCGTCCCCGTCCAGAGTCTTACTGCCGGGACCTTCAAACATCAGGTTCTGATAAGTTGAGAGGGGCGTAACCACTTGAACGGCTCCGCTGTTAGTATTATTGTAATCGACTGTGCAGCCGCTGTGCAGAATTAAGGATCCGGTGGAATCAAAAATAAAGGCGGCTGAGCTTGAATTAACCAGGCCTGACAAATGACCTGTTTTGACAGTTCCGTAAACGTGGGCATAGGGATCGCCGGAATATTTTCTGATGGAGAGGGTCCCCATGGATAGGGTGCCGTAGATGTTCAGGGAGAAATACTGGTCCAGATAAGTATTGCTGCCGTACAGCTGATAACTGGTGCCGGTGGCGATGTTTATCATATGCTGCCCCTGGACGGCGTTGGAGCCGTTGTTGAACATGATCAGGCCTCCGCCTGTGAAGTTGAAGTTGGGATAGCCGCCCTCCGCCCGATTGCGGGCATAGTAGTTGCCGTTGTTCCGGAAACTTCCGTTAATATTCCAGGTTGTGGTCGGCAGGTCGCCGGAGGAAGCTCTGAAACAGGCATAGAACCATCCGGAATTTACTGTTACTGAGCCTGAAACATTATAGGTGACACCACCCGAGCCGTCCGAAGCGCGAAAATAACCACTGTTGACAGTGATATCTCCGGAAATGTTAAAAACTATTGTCGCCGAGCCCGTACAACCATAAAAACTGCCTCCATCCAGAACGATGTTGGCTACGTAAATACTGTGATTGCTACTTTGGCCGCCTTCAAAAATACCGCCTGATTCAATGGTCAGGGTGCCGTTAATATAGAACGTCGAAGTACCAAAGACGTCAGCCGTTCCATTGCGCAAGATGAGGTTGCCATAGGATTCGTCATCCTGGAAGATGATGCTACCGTTGTTTAAGATAAAGTTACTGCTGGAACTTAGGGTACCGAAATCAAGAGAGCCGTAAGTAGTGTGTGTAACTTCATAGGTCCCGTTAGCATCGATATCGAGCAGGATATCATGATTAAAAGCTCCGGTTGTTATCTTGCCGCCGCCTTGGATCACCGCTTTGGAACCCGATCCGTTGACATCCCATTCGGAAGAGGCGGTCATGTTGTGTCCGCTCTGGACATAATAAACAGCTCCGTCCTCATCAAAAGAGGAGGGGTGGCTGCCTGAGCCATTGGTGCCTGTCCACCAGTGATTGAGATTTGTGATATCGTTACCGGTGGGCGCGTAAGAATAATAATTGGTGGCTGAAAGGATAACAGTGAAAGACAGCAAAGCAAGGACTAGTAAAGAGCGCCGCATTGTTCCTCCTTATGCTCAAGATATAGCTCTCTATATTATCTTATCCTTCATTTTAACCAATACCATGCTATTGAATCCTATTTTTCTTGGCAAGTTTTTTTTCACTTTTCTTGATCAGATAGTCCATAGCCCAGCCCGAGCATTCGGCAAAGGTCTTTAGAGCCTTGTAGCGGTCAGCCTGTCCACCGTGCCCAAGGAGAGGCTTATTGTCCACTCTTGCTTGGGTTTTTCCCCTTGAGGAGAGACTGTGCTTGAGATCACAGAAAAAAGCTGCAGGATTCTATGTGTTTTCGAGTATAATATAAGATGCATTGTAACTCTTATGTTGACACACAAGGCGGTTAAGAAAGCATGGCCGCAAGAGATCTTTTTCAGTGCATATGGGGGTGACCTGGTTTCGACAGGGGATCAGGGGTCGTGTGATGCAAGCCGGATAGGTCGCCTATCCCGTTACCGATGGCGGCAAACAAACAAATAACAACACTAATCTCTCCTTAGCTGCCTAACCGCGGCTAACGTCTGCCTCTTCCGTGTCCGCGGGAAGGGAGCAGGCGTCGTAACAGCCGGACCGCTCCGGAGGCGAGGCCTGTAACCTCCGGCTAAGACCACGGGCTGGGCTGGGGGCGGCCTGCGCGTTCGTCCAACCCCACAGCCGAGACCCAACGACGCCCAAGCTTGTAGATTCAGGCGGCAACGGTTCTTTGGACGCGGGTTCGACTCCCGCCACCTCCACCATGATTTGACTGCTTGTTGTGTGCTCTGATTTACGATTCTACTGTTTCCGTCCATACTGCAGGATATGAATGTTTGCGCTGTTTAGTAATCCGAAATGAACTCAATCCCGAATCAGCCGACTGCCATTATCGGGCGGCAACTCATAAGCAGAGAAGAAAAGCATTGACAAAATAGCAACAATTATTTAAACGATTAAGCATGAATATGCCCGAGCTTAGTATGTAGGCAAGAAAAAGAAAGGAAGGTATGAGATGAAGAAATCAATGTTCGCATTGTTGCTGTTGACCGGGGCTGTTCTCACCTTTGCGCAAAATCCTGTTGCGGTCGGCCAGACCCAGATCAACGCAGGGGTAGGCTTGGGTTCGTGGGGGATCCCGGTTTATGTGGGATTTGATTACGGATTCCACAAGGACATCACCCTGGGTGCCGAAGTTTCCTACCAGACATGGGAAGAAAGTTGGCACAGCAATAACTACGACCGGTCAGTGATCGGTATTTCCGGCAACGGCAACTATCATTTTAACCACGTCCTGAACATCCCCACCAACTGGGATTTTTATGCCGGGCTGAATCTCGGCTTCTATATCTGGAACAAACCTGATGAGTACGAAGGTGACAACACCTCAGGCCTGGGTTTGGGCGCTCAGGTGGGCGGCCGCTATTATTTCTCTGACAAAACTGCGGTCAATCTGGAATTCGGCGGCGGCAACGCCTTTGCCGGCGGCAAGCTGGGACTGTCCTTCAAGCTGTAACATAAGTTTATAAAGACCATCCGTGCCGGCAACGCTTCCCATCCCGCAAGCGCTGCCGGAAGGAAGGGTTGCCCGGCACGGGATAGAAAACTTCAGGGGGAATTTTGCTCCCCGGTCTGCTGACCGAATCGTAAAAAAAGGAGCAATATGAAGTTTAAACCGGCACAAGCGATTGTGATAGGTTTTCTTTTGTTTTTTATCAGCCTGGTTCAGGCCGCCTATGTCAGCTTTCACCCTGTCACGGTCTCACAGCCTGATGGTTCAGCGCTGCATCTGTTTGCCAGCGGGGACGAGCATTACAACTGGCTGCACGACGCAGAGGGTTACACTGTCAGGCAGAATGGCTCCGGCTGGTTCGTCTTCCTGCAGAACGATCTGAAAGGAGATCTGCAATACACAAGCCTAAAAGTTGGAACGGACAATCCCGCCGCGCAGCGCCTGCAGCCCTGGACCAATATCCCTGCCGGCCGGATGGCGCGGATCAGGAGGGAAGCCGATCGGGAACTGCTGCGCGATTCCGCCGTGCGCCGAGCCCCCTCTTCCGGGATCATCAACAACCTGACCATCTTCATCAGCTTTGCCGACCAGGCGGAGTTTACTGATTCAATATCGTTTTACGATTCCATGTTCAACGGTGCTGGCAATACCATGCAGGCTTATTATCAGGAAGTGTCCTATGGCTCTCTCGACGTCAGAACCACATATTATCCCATTTCTTCCAATGTTGTGATCTCATGGCAGGACTCGCTGCCCCGGGCTTATTACTGTCCGTATGACACCAACAACAATCCACTGGGATACAGGAACACGGCCGAGGGGAAAGACCGCGAACATACGCTGCTAGCCAACGCGGCCGAAGGCATCAGTTCACAGGTGCCGGACAGTCTGAACCTTGACGGTGACGGAGACGGCTATGTGGACAACGTTTGCTACGTTGTTAAGGGCAACACCAGTGGCTGGTCAGATCTGCTCTGGCCGCACCGGGGATTTTTGAGTGACAGGTATGCCTACATAAATGACAAACGGGTGTATGTGTTCAATTTCCAGCTTTCGGAGTTTTTGGCTGACCGCGGCGTCGGAGTCCTGTGCCATGAGATGTTTCATTCCATTGGCGCTCCCGACCTCTATCATTACTACTACAGCCCCGAGCTGACGCCAGTGGGGCCTTGGGACCTGATGGAGATCGCGTCCAATCCGCCCCAGCACATGGGCGCATACATGAAACACAAATACGGGAACTGGATCCCCAGCCTGCCGGAACTGAATGTTTCGGGCACCCGTTATCTGCAGCCTCTGACCTCAGCTTCCGGCCAATGCTATAAAATCAGCTCACCCAATTCAACATCGGAATACTTCGTGGTCGAATTCAGGAAAGCTGCCGGCACTTTTGAAAGCAGCCTGCCGGGCAGCGGCATCCTTATCTACAGGATCAATCCCGCCGCCGGGGACGGCAATGCTTACGGCCCCCCGGATGAAGTCTATGTTTTCAGGCCGGGCGGTTCTCCCACTGCTAACGGTGATTACTACATCGCCAACTTCAGCGTGGAAACAGGCCGCACCAGTTTTGACGATGCCACGGATCCCTCCTGCTTCCTCAGCGACGGTTCTCCCGGAGGATTGTGGCTTTCCGATATAAGCAGCGCCGGGGGAGATTCCATGTCCTTCTATTGCGGTCTGGAACTTCCGGCCTTCTCTGCCGGCGATTCCGTTTTTTCCGCCCTTATCCCGATTGGGGGAGAGGCTTCCGACAGCCTCGTTGTTTCCAATATCGGCGGCAGGACCCTGCTCTATGATATCTCTGTGGAAGAGATGTCCGAAGCCCGTGTTTGGACCCCGCAACAAAGCCGAACAGGCTCCCCTGTCCGTTCCATTGAGGGCAGCGCACTCACTCTCGATGCGACTGACTATCTGGCCGGAAACACCATGAACTGGACCTTCACGGTTTATAATGGCAGCCCGGATTTTGAAAGGCTGAAAGACATTTATATCACATTCCCGCCCACAGTTACTGTCAACAGCGCCACTGGCTTTGTGGGCGGCGGTTGGGGGATCATGATTCCAGACCAGACCAGCGGGACCGGCATCACCGTTCATTGGAACGGCCAAACCGCAGGCGGAGTGGGTTTCATAAATGACGGGGAAACCGCCGTGGCAACAATCAACGTTTCCGTCAACCCCGCTGCCGCAGGCCCCATTTACCTAAGTTATCAGCTCGAGGGCGATATCTTTGGCGAAGAGCCCCACACACTCAGCGGAAGCATCGAAATAAACGAAGCAGCTTCCCCGCTTTCCTGGTTGAACATACTGCCCTTGAGCGGGAGCCTCCCCGATGGCCAAAGCCAGGTCCACAGAATCTGTTTTTCCGCGGCCGGCAAAGCTCCCGGCACTTGTGAAGCGCTTATCAGCATCACGACCAATGACCCGGAAAAACCCCTTTTGGTTGTGCCCGTATCCATGTCAGTGTATCCGGAAATGGCAGCGCCGGAAGCCACTATATCGCTGGCCGGCACTATTGTTGTGCTGCAGTGGGAACCCGTGGTATATGCCACAGGGTATCAGATCTTCAGCTCCACGGATCCGTATGGAAATTATTCTTATCAGGGTTCGACCTCTGGCTTGTCATTCGAAGCCTCAACCGATGACCCCGCCCGGTTCTTCCGGGTGAAAGCCATTTATGAACAGGCCCGGCAAGCCAACGGGTCATCCGGATACAAGCATTGAATCCATTTAAGCCATATCCCGCCAAGTCATGAATCCCGTTTCAAATCATGTTTTTGCCATATCAGCAGATCTGCATTTGATCATTGTTAAAGCTGTCCCGCTCCTGCTTGCACTACGGACTCATTACGGACCCAATACGGACTTCGTCCGTAATGGGTAAGTAATGCTTCCAAGGGCGAAGCGGGGAGAACGAGCTGTCTGAGCAGCAGCCGGGAGGCGGAGTCTCGGAATTTATAGGAGTTTATTTCTTTTTGCCGCCGAAGATGCCGCCCAGGATGCCACGCAGGATTTGGCGCCCGACCTGGCTTCCGACCGTACGGGCTGCCTGCTTGGCCATGGTCTCCACCATACCCTGGCGCTTCTTGGTGCCCCAGAGGATCTCGCTGACCTTGCTCTGCTTTTTGTCCGGCTCAGAGGAAGGTTGCTTGTCCGGCGCGGCGGTTTCCGCTTCCGGCTGGCGGGCGCGCCGGCTGAGGATCTCGTAGGCTGATTCGCGGTTCATGGCGTGATCGTATTTGCCGCCGACGGGGCTGCGCGAGATGACGGAAGAGCGATCCTCCGGGGTGATGGAACCCATGCGGCAGCGGGGCGGGCAGATCACAGTTTTTTCCACCGGCATGGGGATACCCTTTTCCTGCAAAGTGGAAACCAGGGCTTCGCCGGTGCCGAGGCCGGAAATGATCTCCGCCACATTGTATTTGGGATTCTGGACAAAGGTCTCGGCGGCGGTCTTGACGGCTTTCTGGTCCCGGGGAGTATAAGCTCTCAGGGCATGCTGGACGCGGTTGCCCAGCTGTCCGAGAATGTCGTTGGGAACGTCGTCCGGATACTGGGAGCAGAAATAGACGCCAACGCTCTTGGAGCGGATGATGCGGATCACCTGCTCCACCTTCTGGCGCAAGACGGGCGGCGCATCATCGAACAGGAGGTGGGCTTCGTCAAAGAAGAAAACGAGTTTCGGCTTGTCCAGGTCGCCGACTTCGGGCAGGTTTTCGAACAGTTCGGACAATAGCCAGAGCAGGAAACTTGAATACAGGCGGGGCTTCAGGATCAGCTTGTCGGCAGCCAGGACGCTAATGATGCCGCGGCCGCTGAGGTCGGTGCGCATGAGGTCGTTAAGCTCTAGGGCGGGCTCGCCGAACATCATATCCCCGCCCTCCCGTTCCAGGGTCAGCAGGGCGCGCTGAATGGCGGCGATGGAAGGATTGCTGACCAGGCCGTATTCCTTGGAAATGTCGCTGCGGTTGTCCGCCACAAAGGTCAGCAGGGAACGCAGGTCGTCCAGGTCAAGCAGCAGCAAACCCTGGTCGTCGGCCAGCTTGAAAGCGATCTCGAGCGTGCCGGACTGGACGTCGTTGAGCTCCAGCATCCGCGCCAAGAGGGCGGGGCCGATCTCGCTGACGGTGGTCCGCACGGGATGACCGGACTGGCCGAAAACGTCCCAGAAAAGAACGGGGTTGGCTTCATTGACATAGCCATCGATACCGATCTGGCCAATGCGCTGCTGCAGCTTGTCATTCATCGCTCCCGCCATGGCCAGGCCGGAAACGTCGCCTTTGACGTCCGCCATGAACACTGGCACTCCAAGGCGGGAAAATCCCTCCGCCAAAACCATGAGCGTGACTGTCTTGCCTGTTCCGGTAGCGCCTGCCACCAAGCCGTGGCGGTTGCCGTACTTGGGCAGCAGGAAAACCTGCTGGTCACCCTTGCCGATCAAAATGTTGTCCACGTGAAAACCTCCCCTTGAAATCCGCGCTGGCAGTTATTTCTGTTTTATGGCCTTGTATATTATCAGGATGAGAAAGGAGCCGCCGGCCGCGATCAGAATGCTCTTCAGGTCCAGCCCTTTGACTGTTCCGAAACCCAGTTGGGATCCTATCCAGCCGCCCAGGAAAGCGCCCCCGATGCCCAGCAGGACAGTGATGATGCAGCCCTTCGGACCTTTACCAGGCATGAGCAGCTTGGCGATCGCACCGGCAATCAGGCCTATGATGATCCAAGATATGATTCCCATGTTCAGCTCCTTATCTTGCTCCAATCATTTTCAGCTGATGTTCGTCGGATATCTTTTAACCCATATGCAATATAACCCGCAAGGATTTCTTCTGTGAAGCTAAGCTGATAATTTACAAATTTCCGGTTTCACAGTATGTCAAGGAAAAACCATAATCCGGATTTGTTGCCCAGTATAACGCAACCAGAATCTGTCCCGCAAGAAAAATATAAAAAGGTGCGGTAGCAATAGGTTTTTTTTGTTGACAGCCATATGCAATGACACATGATAAATAAAGAAAGCTAACCGACCATGCATCCAGTGGCGTGAACCGGGAATAAAGAGGAAAAAAAATGGCAAAAACCAAGGCATTCGATGAAAACGTGGCCCAGTATGAAGACTGGTTTGTCAATAACAGTTGGGTTTTCAAGTCAGAATTGGAGGCCATAAGAAAGGTCCTTCCTCCCGATTCGGAAGGGATCGAGATTGGCATCGGCAGTGGTATTTTTGCGGAACCGCTGGGCATCAGGGAAGGAATTGAGCCTTCCGGGGCAATGAGAGAAAAAGCTGAGCAGAGGGGGCTAAAAGTTATCAATGCGGTCGCGGAAGCTTTACCCTACGCGGACGAGAGCAGAGATTTTGCTTTGATGGTGACTACGATATGTTTTGTCGATGATGTAAAGAAAAGCCTGGAAGAGGCCCACCGGGTGATAAAAGACCATGGCAGCCTGATAATCGGTTTTGTGGATAAAGACAGTGAAATCGGCAAGAGTTATCAGCAGCATAAGAACGAAAGCGTATTTTACCGGGAAGCCGATTTTGTGAGCACGCAGGAATTGCAGGCACAGCTTGAACTAACAGGTTTCAAAATAACCGGCATCTATCAAACGGTTTTTGGCCAGTTGGATGAAATCAAAGAACTCCAAGCAGCCATCCCGGGGCACGGAAAGGGAAGCTTTGTAATCATCAAGGCACAAAAATTGAAAGCCAGATGAAAATCACAATAACTTATGATAATGCTACCTGGGATCCCAATCTGATTTCGGACTCGGGTTTTTCTTGCTATGTTGAGCTCGGGGAGAGAAAGATCTTGTTTGACAAAGGAGGGAATGGCAGGATACTTCCACACAACCTGAGGAGTCTGAACATTGCCCCTGGAATATTCAGCGACGTTTTCATCTCGCATCCGGACTTTGACCATATCGGAGGCTTGTCAGACATACTTAATGCCAATCACAGTGCTGTTGTACATGTTCCTGTTTCATTCAGGGGTATCCGGTACGACAATGCCGTGCACTATTACAGTGAACCGGCTGTTAATTATGACGGAATATATACGACCGGAGAGTTGGGTAAACAGGAACAGTCTTTGGCCCTGGCAAGTCCAAGGGTTTAATAGTGATTATCGGTTGTGGTCATCCAGGGATCAGGCTGATCGTTGATTCTGAACTTGGTTTGCTAAAACAGACGACAGCAATGATCAGCCCGGACGTTATCCAATTGAGCACTCTGGACAGGCCGGGTACAGAGTCATGGGTTGAATCCCTTGCTCACGGAAAAATGGCAGAAGCAGCGGAGTTTTTCAAACCACTCCCCGTAGAAATTATTGCCGGCCCCAAACACAGAAAGCAGATTGTTAGCTTCAAGCAAAGCATCGCAGATCAGATTCTCGAAACGATAAAAAGAAGGCCCTGCACAGATGCAGAATTATGCAGCATTCTAAATCTTCATCCCAACGAACTTAACAAATACTTGAGTGGGTTGATAGGGGAAAACAGGATAGAATCAACGCAATTGAAACGGGGTCTGTTTTTCAAGATCAAGGAATAGGGATAAAAAACAGAATTCCTACCCAAGGCAGGATCTTTCCAGACCTTAATGCAGTGACTATGCTGCGGTGTAAGTACTGAATCAAGCCGCCTGGAATGAAGATTATTGGTTTTATGAATCAGATATTAAGCGATGACTTGCATTGCTGCAATCCTGATGTCAGGCTCGCATGGCGGAACAACTGCACAGACATCAGAAAAGTTGTATTGATTCAGATAAACAGCGGGTCATGACATTGACTCAGTTCTGAAGAGACAGGAGAAATATTAATCAAGGTCCGCTATCAGCTGTCACATAGAAAAAGGTTTGTTCCGGGTCTAGGCTCTGGCTGATCAGAATCGAATCGGTCAAAATGATCTGGCTGCCCGGAGCGGTGGCCAGGAAAAGGAAATCCGCATAAGGGCTGGAAGAGCCGTAGACCCTGTAGCTCTCAGCCTGACCTGCATCGGACCAGTTAAGCAGGAAGCCTCCCTCGTCCCTTTGTATAGTCAGCTGCTGCGGGATGGTGGGGACCTGGCCAGATGGCTCCAGCAGCACGTTCAGTATTAAAGTCTGAGCTGGCATGATGGAGACTGTGTGGTTCTCGGGAAAATATCCGTTTGCGGAAAAGCAAACCTCGTATTCGCCTGCAGGGAGGCTTGGGAAACCGTATTGCCCAAACTCGTCCGTTACATCCGAATAAGCCTCCAGTGTCACGTCGGCACCTGGAATGGGCTGCAGAGTCCCTTCAACCTGGACGTAACCCTCGAGGGCTCCGTGGGCATTGGCCGGATCGTTGCTGGCCAGGATGAATTCACCCAGAGCGGTGACATCGGCACAGAGAAAACCATTGACTGAATCGTATATGGCTGCCACTGGAGTGAAGGGGGCCGTGCCATGGATATCCCTCCAGTAAAGCAAAACCGCGGCAGGATTGGCCAGCCTTTCCAGGCTGTCCAGGTCGAAACAGATCTTGATGGGGTAGGAGGGAGTGGCATAATAGGAGATGCTGCCTTTATCGATAAACCAGCCGTACGGCAAAACATAGAGCGGAGCGGTGCCACTGAAAGATAGGTCAAGGGTGGGGGTATTAAGCGCGTAGGCAGTCATCATGCCGCCTCCGCCGTTATTGATCCAGATCCGGTCCAGGAGGAAGCCGGTGCCGGGGAAAGTCACGTTGTATACATATCCGCCGCCCGGATTGGGAGGGGGCGTCAGGTATTGTGAGCTTATACCGGCCGGGATTGAATAGCTTAGCATTCCTATCATGCATGTATCAAGTGATTCAAAAACCGTGTTGTAAGATCCATAATACCAACTGAATTGAACTGACATCTCAGGATAGGCATATTCGCTTTGTGTGTCCGCTTTCCATACTTTCACTATGACCGGATGCCCTGCTGTGGCGCTGCCAGGAACGCCGCCACCCGCCATGGAAGCGATGATGGAAACGCATCCGGAAGCGTACGCGTTTATCGACTGCGTAAGTTTAACAGCCCCGACCAGAGTGGATCCGTCAAAAATGCCGATCTCGTCGTTAGCAGCCAGTTGATCGCCCAGAACCTCAGCGCCATAAACATAGAAATTCATTGCCATATATGGGTTTTGACCCCACCAGGCAGGAGTGAAGTGATTGGCAAAAGAGAAACTCAGTGCCAAAAGACCAACAGCCGTTATGAGTAATTTATTCATACCAACTACCTTTTATCAAGTGAAAATATCCTGTCAACCAAAATCACGTAAAACTTACTTTAGTCATAAAAGTGAGCGGTAAAGATGTATGCAAATCGGGTAAAACAAATGAGATTGACAAAAATCATGCAACCCGGAATCAGAGTCTCATGAACATTCAAAAAGAGATCCAAAGCTTGGACTGGCTGCGGCGCGAGATAATCGGGCGCAACCTGTCTTTTGCAACGCCGTTTGGAACGAAGCCCCTAGTTTATGCCGACTATACGGCCAGCGGACGCGGCCTATATTGCATAGAGAATTTCATCAGCAGGATACTTCAGTACTATGCCAACACACACACGGAAGATGACTTTACTGGCAAGACGATGACACAACTCCTGCATCAGGCGGAGCGCATCATCAAGGATAGCGTGAATGCCGGCTCCAAGGGCAGGATCATCTTCACCGAGTCAGGCACGACAGGAGGGATCGTCAAGCTGCAGCAGATCCTCGGAGTGTATTGGCCTCCAGCCACCAAAGAGCGGGTGAACGGATTTCTGAACAGCTGCCTGGAACGCAATCCCAACAGGGAGGAATGCAACGCCGCCCTGCGCAACTATATGAACGAACACCGGCCCATTGTGTTCGTCGGGCCGTATGAGCACCATTCCAACGAGATCATGTGGCGCCAGACTCTGTGCGATATTGTGGAGATCCCGCTCAATGATAAAGATGAGCTTGACCTTGGCTGTCTGGAAAGAACAGTCTCGGATCCGCGCTATGCTCACCGGCCCCGAATAGGGTCTTTTTCAGCTGCATCCAACGTGAGCGGCCTGTTGACCAATGTGTATGAAGTCGCGCGCATTCTGCACCGCCATGGAGCGATAGCCTGCTTTGACTTTGCGGCCTGTGCGCCCTATGTGAAGATCGACATGAACCGCGACAGTGAAAGCTATTTTGATGCCATATTCCTTTCGCCCCATAAATTCCTGGGCGGGCCCGGCAGCAGCGGTGTACTGATCTTCAACGAAGATATCTATCCGCGTCATTTGCCGCCAACCGTATGTGCCGGGGGCACGGTGGATTATGTTTCTCTGGAGAGGGAAGAATACATTAAGGATATCGAGACGCGAGAAAAGGCTGGAACTCCGGGAATCCTGCAGGCTATCCGCGTTGCCCTGGCGTTTCAGGTGAAACAGAAAGCCGGCTATGAGACCATCGATGTGATCGAGGAATACTTTTTCCGCCGATTCATGTCAGAATTCAAGGATGAAAAAAGAATTCATTTCTACGGACCCATGCAGGCGAGGAAGTTACCGATAATTCCCTTTAACATCGCCCATCGGGACAAGATTCTGCATCCCAAGTTTGTCACCCGGCTGTTTAGCGATTTGTTTGGCATCCAGACCCGGGCGGGCTGCTCTTGCGCCGGCCCCTACGGACACCACCTGATGAAAATCAAGCAGCAGGTTTCGGATTATTACCGCTGCGCCATCACCAATGCAGGATACTCAGGCCTGAAGCCCGGCTGGGTGCGCCTGAATCTGCATTATGCACTGGACGAAAACGAGGTGGATTACCTGATCGAAGCGTTGAGATTCATTATTGACGAGGGGCAGAGGTTTCTGCCATTATATATACTTGACATTAAAACCGGTGAATGGTCTCACCAGGAAGGCGAATACTCCTCAAACCTCAACCTGGATTTAGATGCTGCCCTTGAGGCTGAAGAGATAATCCAAATCAATCAGGATTCGGCCCCGCGCATGTATCGGGAAGCTCTGGATCGTGCCAGGGAAGCGGCTGCCGGGCTGCCTGATGATTATCCTCTGGTGTCTTTTGATAAGGAACTTGACGCCCTGACGTACTTTTACGCGTGCCACATAAAAAACTATCTGAAGCTGTGAAGCCGGCTATCAGCCAAGCAGGAACTTCCGTACCCTTTTGGTTGCTATCACCAAAAACAGGGTGAAGCAGACCATCAGTGTGGACAGGGCATTGATCGTGGTGATGCTGCCTCGCCTGATGGCGCCCTCCACATAAATGGGCAGAGTATTGAATCCGCGGCCGGAAGTGAAGAAGGTAATAATAAAGTCATCAATGGAAAGGGTAAAGGCAAGCAGCGCTGCAGCCACTATGCCGGGAATCATCAGGGGAAACTTGATCTTCCAGAAGATCGGCCAGGGTTTGGCACCCAGGTCCATCGCAGCTTCCACAAGCGAATAATCAAAATCGGCCAGCCGGCTGCTGATAACGATCACAGTGTAGGACAGGCAGAATGTAACATGGGCGATAAAGACAGTCGCCATGCCCGTTCCCACCTGCAAAAAGCTGAACATCAGGGCCAGCGAGACACCCATCAGAATGTCTGGCATGATGAGTGGGATATAGATCAAGGCGTTCATTACCCTGCGCCCACTGAACCTTTTGTTTTCCAGACCCAGGGCCGCCAGTACGCCCAATACCGTCGAGACCAGGGTCGAAGTTAACGCGATCAGCATCGTGTGCTGGAAGGCCAGTTTGATCTGCTCATCCTTAAACAGCTTGAGATAGTATTTCAAGGTGAATCCCTGCCAGCCTGCCACTATCTTGCTGTCGTTGAAGCTGAAGATGATCAGGATCAGGATCGGTATATACAAAAACACCATCACCAGTGTGAAAATGGTCAGGTTCATCCTGCGATACATTTTATCTGGCTTCATCCACTTTCCTGATTCGGCGTTTCTGGTAAATATAGAAGCCAGCGAGCAGAATGACTGCAATGCAGACCAGTATAAGCAGCGAAAGGGCGGAAGCGATCGGCCAGTTGCGCGGGATGTTCTTAATCTTGTAAGTGATTATCTGTCCTATGTAGAGCGAATTCTGATTGCCCATCAGCTGAGGTACGATGTATGCGCCCAGGGCTGGAATGAAGACAAGCAGGGAGCCGGCAAAGATCCCTTCCCGCGAGAGCGGCAGGGTGATTCTGAAAAAAGCGGTTCTGTCGCTTGCTCCAAGGTCGTTGGCGGCATCCAGCAGCGTAAAATCCAGTTTCTCGATAACGCTGTAGAGGGGCAGGATCATGTATGGAAGATAGACATATACCATTACGATGATCACAGCCCAGTCCGTCCTGATGATCTCCAGCGGTTGAGAGATAAGGTTCAGGCCCAGGAGGACCTCATTCATCACCCCGTGTGAAGAAAGAAAAATCCGCCAGGAAAAGATGCGGATGATGAAATTGGTCCAAAACGGAATGATGATCAGGACGATCAGGATGTTCTTGATCTTTTCCTGACTGCGGGCAATGAAATAAGCTACCGGATATCCCAGCAGAAGGCACAAGAGAGTTGTCATCAGTGCCAGTCTCAGAGCCAGGAAGATGGGCTTGAAATAAGTGCCGCTCAGGATTTCCTTGTATGCGTTTAGTGAAAAGACGAATTTGACTTCATAGATATCCGGAACGAGCAGGCTGTAAATGATGATGATCAGATATGGAAGCGTAAAGAACAGGACGAGCCAGATCAGACTGGGAGCGGACAGCAGCCAGCTATGCAGATTACGGATTCCAGTTAGTTTGCGCTCCAGGGAACTGGTGGCGTTATAGTGGCGCGTAGGATTCATTCCTGTTTCTGGCTGCGTTTCATCCCGCGGGACATCTGGATAGGCCGTTCAAACACATTGAGATCGCCTGCATCCATTCCGGCGGGTGCTTCTTCATCGATCAGCCAGGAATCAGTATCGTGCCAAAACAGCCAGACCGGTTCCTCCCAGTCGGGTGCCGCGTCATCGAAATAAACTCGCTTGTGCTGGTTAAAAACCCGAAATTTCAGATTCCCGACTTTTACGATGTATTGCGTGTGGGTTCCGACATAAAGAATGTCTTCAATGACTCCCCGGATGATGTTGAAATCGTCCTGATTGCGGGGTTTGGTCCTGGACAGGCCAATCTTTTCCGGGCGCAGTGACACCGTCAGTTTTTGCCCGATTTCCGGACGGAAGTGGAAAGTGCTGTCTATTTCAAAGCTCTCGCCCGGACCTGAATAGCATTTCAATCCAACGTAGTTTTCCTCTATGGATGTCACCTCTGCAGAAAGCAGATTTGTCTCGCCGATGAAATAAGCGCTGAAGATACTGTTGGGCCGTTCATAGATATCATCAGCGGGGCTGGACTGGATAATGTTGCCATGGTTCATGACAGCTACCCGGTCGCTGATGCTCATGGCTTCGCTCTGATCGTGTGTCACGTAGATGAATGTAATGCCCACCGCGTCGTGGATGTTCATCAGTTCGATCAGCATATGCTGCCGCAGTTTGAGGTCCAAGGCGGCCAGAGGCTCATCCAGGAGCAAAACCTTGGGTTTGTTTATCAGGGCGCGGGCAATCGCCACCCGCTGTTTTTGTCCGCCGCTTATGGTGTTTGGATACTTGGACGCCTGATCTTCCATTTTGACCAGTTGCAGCATTTCCCTGACGCGACTGTCAATTTCGGACTGAGGCAATTTCCTGATCCGCAGGGCGAAAGCCACATTCTCAAAAACTGTCATATGCGGAAAGAGCGAGTAATTTTGGAAGATCGTATTGACCTGGCGTTTGTAGGGAGGGAGTTGGGTGATGTCATGATTGCCCAGCAGGATCCTGCCGGTGAGGGGTGTCTCAAATCCGGCGATCATTCTGAGCAGGGTTGTCTTGCCGCATCCGCTGGGACCCAAAAAGGAAAACAGCTCGCCGGGCTGAATAACAAGCGACACATCATTGACGGCGATGAAGCCGTCAAAACTTTTGGTTAAGTGCTCTATGCGGATCTCTTCCAATCCTTATCAGTCCTCCCCTTTCATCTCAACAGCAAGGTTTTGCGCGTATTGACTCTGCATCCGTCCAGACTCAGCGCGATGAAATATATCCCCTCCGATACAGGCTGACCTCTGCTGTCCATACCATCCCAAACAGCGACAAAGCTTCCGCTTGTCAAGCTTTTATTAAGGGGCAGCGCGACCAGCTGCCCCTTTGTATTATATATTCCTATCTGCGCCTGGGCGGCTTTTTCAGTGGTCAGGTTCAGTGCTATCCGGGTTTCACCGCGAAACGGATTCGGGTGGGCAGACAGGACGGACAGGGGAGAGTCAGCTGCATAATGGTTGGCATGCACTTCGCCGCTTCCATAAACCATGAAATCATCAATGAAAATGCCGTCATCGGTTCCGTCTTCGTTGCTCACAAAATGAAAACGCAGCCAAACCTGCTGTCCTGACAGGGAGTTCAGGTTATATGTTTTCCGCGACCAGCCCGATTCTCCATAATAATAATCTATGGCATTCCAGTTTTGGTTGTCGGTGGAATATTCCAGCGTGCAGTAGTCGCCATCCAGGGTCATTTCCAGCTTGAGGAAGAAGCTCAGGCAGGTATTGGCGACATTGTTCAAGCTGAGGGGATTGGCCAGCCTGATATGGGAATTCACGTTATTCTGGTAATTTCCTGCGGGGCTGTCAGCCAGGGATTTCGTTCCCCCATAGAATTGGCTTGTGGTTATACCCCAGGCTCCGAGGTCAGTCCAAGCGCTCAGGCTGGTTTCGAAATCCTGGTTGACATAAGGGATGTCGGAAAACAGGATCGTTAACTGCTGACTGACTATATCGGCTTGGATATCGATAGTCTCATATCCCGGCTTCGAGATCCTGATCCGGTAATGGCCCAACGCGAAACCGGATATGTTGATTATGCCGCTGGCATCTGAAATCATAGGCGGATAATTTGCTTCGGGGAATTCAAGCAAAGCTCCCTCCACCGGGATTTCCCCGAATGTATTGATTAGCACGCTCAGGTTCACGATCGGGGACGGCTGCAGCATGGCGTCCAGGACTGTAATCCCCGTCTCGCTGGTTTGGGCCGGCGCTTCAAACGGCAGGTATCCGGGAGCGTATATTTTTACATTGAATGTTTCTCCGTCCGGCAGCAATCGGTAGTATCTGCCAAAGGGCAGGGTTGATTTATAGGGCGAACGGTAGATGGGGCTGTCGTCAATCCCCTCCACATAAATGATTGCTTCCAGCGGCTGGCGCGTTACGGAATCTGTTACTTGCCCTGTCAGCATTGATTTCGTTATCCGCTCCATCATTTTTCTCGCTGCCGGCTTGATTCTTTGGCAGACGAGGCTTACCGTGCTGGCATTGGGGATGAACTCGGTACTCAGTTCGATTGTATAGGAAAAGATTCCGCGTTCGCCGTAGGCCCAGTCATCCAGCGAACCGCTGGCCGGATAGAGCAGCCAGGATGGTTCTGGAGTGTAGTATCCGTTTCCTTCGGAGGGTATCAGTGCTGCCATATCATATGCCAATCCTGCCAATTCCTGCTCGTCCGGAGCTGTGGCATTGGCCATGTACCCAAAGGGGTAAAGCACGAGTTCGCTGTAGGTGTGAAAGGAGATCCCGGCTACGAAGGGATGGGACATGAGCAGATCGCGCAGAATCTGTGTCTCCGGTTCGGAGAATCCTTGCAGTCCGTGATAGGTGGCCGACAGGATATTGTCGGTCGAACTGAAATAACCCCATTCGAAATCATAATTGCGGTTCAGGTCCACTCCGTCTGGGCCGTAACCCCATTGGTTGTAAGTGTTGAAGGCTTGGTTATTGTTATTATCCCTGATGTTTTTGCGCCACCAGACATCCTGCTGGTCCCAGACCACCTTGTGCCCGTCCGGATTCAGCAATGGCACAAACCATAAGACAGCGTTGTTCACCGCATTTGTTATCACTGGATCTGTATTGTAGTTTTGCGCCACGTCCTGGAGGACTGCCAGGGTTGTTTCAACCGAGAGCGGTTCCCGGGCATGGTGGGCTCCCACAAAGAACAGGGCCGGCTCATCCTCTTCCACGGATGGGTTGTCGGAAACCTTTACAGCCATGATCTGGTGATTATAATTCTGATAGTTATTGAATCCGCTCTGATAGTACTGACCGCCCCATCCCACTCCGAGCGGGATCAGGGTCATGATGTCCGGGTGTTGGCTGGCCAGGCTGTTCAATTCGCTGAGCAGGCCCTGATAGGAGTGGTAGCCGTCCAGATCACGCTGTCCCGATACCAGGTTGGCTTTGATTTGGGCTTCGGTCTGTGTGACCCGCAGGTTCGGATGGATTTGCCTTAACGTGTCGATTACGCCCACCGGCACGACCAGATCCAGCCATTCTCCTGGACGGCAAGCGGCGATGTCATAACCGTTGGCGCTGAAAGAGGCAGCCAGGTCAGGGGTGGGACTGCTGATCCTGACCACGGCCCGCTCAGATGCCTGCAAGCATGGACAGGCAAGAGCCAGGAAGATGATTACGCTCATTTTCTGTATCATATCTGCTCCTTTTAAGACATCCCTGCCTGATAAAAAAACAGTGGAGAGCATCGGGCGATGTCTCCACTGCTCGGAGGGCATTCTATGTAGGGTCTGTAGGCTGTCTTCAATTTGAAGGTTGCTGTATATCTGTCAAGTTTTTTTTTGGCCGGTCTGTTTTTTCCCCGGTTTGATTTTTCTCGACTGTAAAAAATACTTTGACACAAAGATATGTTTTGCTTTTTATGAATTTTGAGTCATTTTGAATCTGTTTGAATGTTAAATTGATATAGAGTTGCATATTATGATAAATTGAAAGGAGAAGCGAAATGGTACATGCCAAGAGGCAGAAGCGTTCGATTGTCAAGGACAAACGGCAGGAGATCCTCAATGCCGCGATCGATATCTTCGGGCGCAAGGGTTACAGGGACGCCAATATCATGGAAGTGTCCGGCAAAGCAGGAGTGGCCACCGGCACCGTCTATCTGTATTTTAAAAACAAAGACGATCTGCTAATGCAGTCCATGAAAGCCATGATGGATGTAACCCTGGCTGAGATCAAGAAAAAGGTGGCCCAGGAAAAGCTTGCGATCGACAAGGTTTACATGTTCTTTTACCATCACATCGAGGTTTTCACCAAGCGGCCAAGCATGGCCCGGTTCCTGGCCGTGGAGATAAAGCAAAGCGAGGAGTTTTACAAACGCTATCCTTCCTACCATCCCTATCAGGAATTTCAGGAATTCATCATTGGCCTGCTCGAAAAAGCCATTAAGGAAGGGACTACTATTCCGTATAATCCTCGCACAATCTCACTCCTGCTGATCGGGGCCATGGACGCGGTGCTGAGCCAGTGGGTGGTTGACCCCAATTCCATCGATCTGGAAGAGGTCGTCAAGGAACTGCGCGAGATCATCCGTTTCGGTATCAGGATCAAAAAGGCCAAATGAACAATCGTTTAGCTCCCTGTGGTATTGACTGTTCGCAGTGCGATGCCTATATCGCCACCCAGACAGGCGATCAGACCCTGCAGCAGAAACTGGCTGACAATTACAAAAAGCAGTTCGGTCAGGACATCGCGTTCATCGATCTCGAATGCGACGGCTGTTTTTCCGAAGGGCGCCACATCAGCTTTTGCTTTCAGTGCGGGATCCGCCGCTGCGCCTCTCATTACGGTTATGCCACCTGTGCCGAATGCCAGGATTTTCCCTGCGAGTCCGGCAGTTTTATCTGGACAGAGAATTCGCAGTCCAAAGCCAATCTGGAAGCCCTCCGCCGGAAGCGGAACGAATCCAGGGACGATTAAGGCAATTCCGATAATCGGTTTACATACAGGGGAGAAGCCGGTTTGGTTTCTTACCCCTTTTTTATGTAGTTACAACCGATCCGGTTTGTTAGCTTGACATCAGAGCTTCTGATTATAAACAATCTCCCTGTGATGGCTCATAAAGTTTAATCAAAGAAAACACTGATTCGCGTTAATAAGATAGCTGGTATTATCTGAAACGAATATGATCTGGGAGATTTGGATGACATGAGTAATACAAACAATCCTTTGTATTTCTGGATCCCGCTTGGGATCCTGTGCCTGATCCTGATTGCTGGCGCAGCCTATTTCATCATACTCGCCAACCGGGATAGAGATGGATTCCGTCCTGATGAAGAGAACGGCGACAGCAATGATGCGGAATCCGGGGATGACCTTGTCCTTGTCCGGGGCGGTGAATTCCTGATGGGCTCGGACAGGGCGGCGGAGCCTGATGTAAAGCCTGCCTGCAGGATCAGCGTTTCTTCCTTCTATCTTGCCAAAACGGAACTGACCCAGCGCGATTGGAAAGCCATAATGGAATTCAATCCGTCCCAAAGAAAGGGCAGCGACCTTCCTGTCACCAATGTTTCCTGGTTCCAGGCTTTGGAATACTGCAACCGCCGCAGCAAAGAAGAAGGCCTGGAGCCTTGCTACAGCTTGGACGGAGATACCAGCCCTTCCCAATGGTCAGAGGGACAGGTTAACTGTGACTGGAAAGCCAACGGCTTCCGCCTTCCCACTGAGGCGGAATGGGAATATGCCGCCCGCGGCGGCAGGGAAGACATGCCCGGGGATTTCAGCGGCAGCAGCGATCATACGCTGGTGGCCTGGACCGATGGCAATACCGATGGCAAGTATGGATTTGCCCAACCGGTGGGTGAACTGCAGGCAAACGAACTCGGCCTTTACGACCTGAGCGGCAATGTCTGGGAATGGTGTTGGGATTGGTATGGCTCTTACAGTCCTGATGAAGCCAGCAATCCCAGGGGTCCTGCCGCCGGCCGGCAACGCTGCAAACGGGGCGGCAGTTACTACCACAACAGCAGCCTTTGCAAAGTTTACTTCCGCAGTTATCTTGAACCTGCGGGAAAAGTTTATAACATAGGTTTCCGGGTCTGCCGCAGCAACGTGTAACCTGTATCATAACCTGAGTAAATTATAGCTATGCAAATCTGAAGCATAATACAAAAATTGGGAGGATCCATGAATAACACTGAGTTCAATCAAACCCCCCAAAAAGCTCAAATGCCCCTTGTACTCTGGATAGTCATCGGCGTTACCTGCCTGGCTGTCATTGCCGCCGCCATTTTTCTCATCACCAGGCTGAGCCGGCAGGACGACAGCCTTGCTTATGAGCAAAAACAGGATGCTGAGGATCAATCCGAACGGGAAGCAGAGGAAGCCTCAACTTCAGAATCCGGGCTGCTGGACCTTGTTTATGTGGCCGGTGGATACTATGACATGGGCGATAGGACAGAGTCCCGCATAGAAAATTCCCAGCCGTTGCATCCGGTGCGGATGTCTCCTTTCAACATGGGCAAATATGAAGTCACGCAACAGGTATGGGAAAAGGTAATGTCATACAATAATTCAGCTTTCCGGGGAGCTGACCTTCCGGTTGAGCAGGTTAGCTGGTTTGAGGCAGTTGATTTCTGCAACCGGCTCAGCCGGAAAGAAGGCCTGCAGCCCTGTTACAGGATCAATGGCAGTTCCGTTAGTTGTGACTGGCGGGCTGACGGCTACCGCCTTCCGACTGAAGCTGAATGGGAATATGCTGCCCGGGGCGGCAGGAGTTCCAACAATTTCCTGTATGCTGGAAGCAATGATCCCGGCAAGGTTGCCTGGTTCAAAGGCAATGCCGGGGGCGCAACTCACGCTGCCGGTTCCAAACGCCCTAACGAACTGGGGATTTATGACCTGAACGGCAACGTTTGCGAATGGTGCTGGGACTGGTATCAGGAAGACTACTACAGGCAAAGCCCGGAAAATGATCCTGCCGGCCCAGCGGCAGGGAGAAACCGCGTCACCCGGGGCGGATCCTGGAATTTCCCGCCCAGCGATTTCTACATCCATGACCGTAGTTACTACCGCGACCCGGGCGACCGCAATTCCAGTGTCGGGTTCCGCGTGGTCCGTGCTAACGTCAAATAACAATGCTACAATGTGAAGGAAATTATTATGAACGATTCAAAGCTTTCTTCCAGCCCTGCCCCAGGCGCAAGGAAATCCCTGCTCTGGCTCTGGATCCTGGTCGGTTTGTTTGCCCTCCTGGTAATTGGGGCGGTGCTTTTTTTCACCGTATTGCGCAACAGGACGGATGATACCGGATATGTGGATGAGGTCAACGAAGATGAAGAAGACAATGATGAAGCAACTGATGCCGGTAAAGACATTTCCGGCGCCTACCGGGGATTTGTCAAGGTGGCGGGGGGAAGCTTCATGATGGGGTCCAAGGCCAATGGGGAAGAAGATGAAAGGCCTGTGCACCAGGTGCGGGTATCCTCTTTTTACCTGGCCAAGTCGGAGCTTACCCAAAAGGAATGGAGCGCCCTCATGCCGGTGGTCAATCCTTCCTTCGCCAGGGGATCTGATCTGCCGGTCTGCGGGATCACCTGGCGCCAGGCAGTCGAATACTGCAACCTGCGCAGCGGGGCGGAAGGCTTGCAGCCCTGTTATTTCATTGAGGGGAAAGTCCGGCCCGCCGACTGGAGCAAGGGCCAGGTCACCTGTGATTGGGCCGCGAATGGCTATCGCCTGCCAACCGAGGCGGAATGGGAATTCGCCGCCCGGGGCGGCATCCGCAGCCGCGGTTTTGTTTATTGCGGCAGCAATGATCCGGATGCGGTAAGCTGGCATAAAGGTACCAGCGGCGGTACCCCCCGTCCGGTCATGCAACTGGCTCCCAATGAACTCGGGCTTTATGACATGGGCGGCAACGTTTCCGAATGGTGCTGGGACTGGTATGATCCCGATTATTACAAATACTCCGCGGAAAGCGATCCCAAGGGCTCCGGGCCCACCCAGTACCACGTTATGCGCAGCGGCTCCTGGAAATACAATGCCAAATTTAGCACACCCGGAAGCAGGGCTTATGGTTATCCCTGGAACAAGGAGATCACTAACGGCATCCGCCTCGCCAGATCCGTCCCCTGATGGAATTTTTCCCAGCTGATCCATTATCCAATAAGCGGCCTGACCGCCTGTGAACAGGTCTGCCCTCGGCTGTGTTATTGCCTGATCAGCTGCTATTACAACAGTGTTAAACGCCATGTCCATTCCTGTTTCGCCCTTAAAAGCATTACTTACCCATTACGGACCAAGTCCGTATTGGGTCCGTAATGGGTCCGTAGTGCGAGCAGGGGCGGAGAGGGGAAAATGGCTTGGGGAGCGGAATGGGGATTCAGGGTATAAGAAGTGAGAAGAACCGAGACCCATTCTGCTTGACATAAAAGGGGGGTGTTTGGAGATAGGACAAGATCAGCCAACAGGAAATCTGGCAGGAGGATAAGATGTTAATACCAGATGATTTATACTACACAGAGAGTCACGAGTGGGTGAGACTGGAAGGCGATGTCGCCACCATGGGGATCACGGATTTTGCCCAGCATGAGCTGGGTGACATCGTTTATGTTGAGTTGCCGGACGCCGGGAAAGCGATGGCGGCTGGCGAACCCTGCGGCAGCATCGAAGCCGTCAAAGCGGTGGAAGATATCATTTCCCCGGTCAGCGGCAAGGTGGAAAGCCGCAATTCCGACCTGGAAGACAATCCCGATTTGATCAACAAATCCCCTTACGAGGACGGTTGGCTGGTCAAAGTCAAGATGAGCAATCTGGACGAAGTGGAAAACCTGCTGTCCGCGGTGGAATACAAGAAAATCGTGGAAGGATGAGCCCTCCGGGCCGTCAGTGTATCCGAGACAACCTTTTCTGATCATTCTGTCCGCTCCCTCGGGCGGGGGCAAGGGCACGATCCTCAGCGCCGTGCTGCAACGGGCGGACAATATCGAATACTCCGTTTCCTACACGACCCGGCCGCCCCGCGGCGTCGAACGGGACGGAGTGCATTACCACTATGTGAGCAAACAGGAGTTTGAGCGGCGCATCGCAGCCGGCGATTTCCTCGAGTACGCCAGCTTCTGCGATAATTATTACGGAACCTCCATCAGCTATATCCGGAGCAGGCTGGATCAGGGCATGCACGTGATCATGGACATCGAGGTCCAGGGCGCCGCCCAGATCGGTAACACGGACATTCCGTACGTGAAGATCTTTATCCTACCGCCCGACTTGGAAACCCTAAAAGAACGCCTGGTCAAGCGGGGCACAGACAGCCCGGAGGAGATTGCAAAGCGTTTGCGGACTGCGCGAAAAGAGATCACCCGCATCAGTGAATATGACTATTTGGTGATCAACGACAACCTGGAGGTCGCGGTGGAAGACGTCCTGTCCATCATCCGGGCGGAAGAAAATAGGGTTGACAGATATTCTAGGCCTGAAAGAGAGTTTCTGAAAGAAGATTGAAGGGCGGATCCTTTCCCGGTAAGGGGCGGGACCTTTTTTCCAAGAAAGCAAGGAGCGAAGCATGATCAATAAGCGCGTGGAAAATTTCCTCGAACATACAAACATGAACTTTATGTTCTGCCTGCTGTCCAACCTGGAAGTGACGCGGCTGAACGGGCTGCCGCCCTATGTGAGGCAGAAATTCGATACCAAGATCACGGAGTTGGCCATGGATCACGTGGCCCAGAACGAGATTCCGGACTACATCATGGACATCGAGGAAGCCAGGGCGGAAATGGAACGCCTGGGCCTCACTCCCGAAGAGTATGAATCCGGCCGCCGCGAAGCCTATGAGGAGGACGAGGACTTTGAGATGGAGGAAACTCCCGAGGACTTCCAGGGCGATTATACCCCCTTCCGCGAAGACAATGAAGACGAAGACATGGACGAGGAGTATTCCGATTCGGAAGCGGACGACGACTGATCAACCCTTCCATGAAAAAAGCCATCACCCAATACCTGGAGTTGCTTAAGCTTTCAGGAATCAACGAAATCAAGCGCAGCCGGCAAGCCAGCCCGGCAATCCGGGCGACGGGAGATCAACCAGTTCCGAAATCCGGGCCTGAACCTGCTGCGCGGCAGTCCCAATCCACCCCAAGCAGCAATAAAGCCAGGCTATTGGCCGAAAAACAGGCTGCCTATCAAAACTGCCTGAACTGCAAGCTGGCGCAGGGCAGGCATAGTCTGGTCTACGGAGAAGGCGACCCGGACGCAGTCTGCATGATCATAGGCGAAGGCCCCGGCGCTGAAGAGGACGCCCAGGGTAAGCCCTTCGTAGGCAGAGCGGGGCAACTTCTGAACGACATGCTGAAAGCCGTTAAAATCCGACGTTCCGAAGTTTATATCTGCAATATCGTGAAATGCCGGCCGCCCGGCAACCGTAATCCGGAGCAGGAGGAAAGGCAGGCCTGCCTCCCCTACCTGCTGGAGCAGATCGGGATCATCCAGCCGAAGATCTTCATCCTGCTGGGACTGGTGGCCGCCCAGACGCTGCTGGAGACATCCAGCCCGATGCGCGTGCTGAGGGAACGGCCCCACGAGCTGTATGGCCGGCCTGCTTTTGTGATCTATCACCCAGCTTACCTGCTGCGCGACGCGAGCGCCAAGCGACCGGCCTGGGAAGACCTGCAGAGATTTCAAAAAGTTTATGAATCGCTGTTGAAGGGCGAATGCAACTGAAATCCGTGATAATGCTTTCAGCGCTGCTCTGCCTGCTGCTCCTGCTCGTGCGGCTGCAGGCGGTGACCGCCTTTTTCAGCGATTCACAATACAATGATTCAACTTTTGTGCGGATCGTGGAACAAATTGCTGAATTCGCCCCGGAGACTGTCGTCTGCGGCGGGGACATAGGCTACAACGGAACGCGGCAGGCTGAATACACGCGCTTCCACGAGATCATGCAGCCCCTATATCAATGCGCGGATTTTTTTCCCGCCATGGGCAATCATGACCGTGACCCGGACCTGTTCCGCAGGAACTTTCCGCAGGTTGATTCGCTGACCTATTACACCCTGGACCGGGAAGGGGTGATCTGGATCATCCTCAACAGCAACCTCAAGCTGGCTCCCGGTTCGGTGCAATACAACTGGCTGGTCGGACAGCTGGAAGCCAACCGGGAGCGCAGCATCATTGTTGTGGCGCACCATCCTGTCTTCAGCTCCGGGATGCACGGCGACGAAAAAGGCTTCAATCTCCTGCTGCCTCAGTTACTCAGGCATTATCCCGTGGCGGCAATGATGTCAGGGCATGATCACATTTACGAGAGATCGGTTCAGGACAGCATCCAGTACGTGGTGGCGGGAGGGGCCAGCGGCCGCCTGTACGACGCGGTCAGCCGCAACGACCGGAGCCTGCTTTTTCTCAAGACCAGCAATTTCCTGATCCTGGAGCGGGCGGATGATACGCTGAGCGTGCGAGCGTTTGACCAGGACAGCAATCTGATAGACAGCTTTGCCTTCAGAATAAAATCCGAAGCAGCAACAGAAAACCCGCCGCCAGAGCAATAACCAGCCAATCCAGCCAGAACAATTTCCGCCTGCCGTAATGGGTGTGTTTACCGCCATTGCGGAAACCTCTCAGATCCAATGCCGCCGCCTGAAACTTCATGTCTTTCATGGTCCAACCCAGAATGGGGATGAGCAAATCCTGATAAGTCTTCAGCCGCTTGCTTGGGCTGAGCTTCCTCATCCTGATCCCACGGGCCTCCAACTGGCGCAGCGTGTGCCTGATTTTCGCCGCCAGCAGGGGCAGCCAGCGCAGGGTGAGCATCAGGGTGACGGAGATTGTTTCCGGCAAGCCGGCAGTGCGGAAAGCGGAATTGAACTGACGCGGGGTGAGCCCCCAGAGCCAGGCGCCAGAGCAGAGGAGGATCAGCAGCCGGAGCATGACTGTGGCGGCTGTGTTCAAACCCTCGTCAGTAAAAAGGGATAGGCCCCAAAGCACTATCCTGTTGCCTTTGTGGTTGAACAGAGCCTGGACCACAAAGATTCCTGCCAGGGCGGGGAGCATTCGGAGCAGAAAAACAGCAAGCCTTTTACGCTCGTGAGCGGAGCTCTTTTTCAGTACTAGCAGGACAAGGCAAAACGAGAGAATGGCAAACAGGGGCAGGGGCTGCTGCCAAAGCAAAGCGGCAGTGGAAAGGGCAATCACGACGACAATACGGGTCAGCGGGAGCATCAGCCCTCCAGCTCTATCCTGCCTTCAGGCAAGAGGGAGATGACTTCATCGGCCAGGTCCCGGAAGAGGGCAGGCTGGTGCGTGATAATGAGCAGGCCGGTGTCTTGTTCGCGCTTGTAATCCAACATGTCCAGAAGTCGTCCGAGATGGCGCTGATCCAGATTGGCGGCGGGTTCGTCCAGGATCCAGTACCGCCGCGGGAAGAGACTGATGCCGGCCAGGGCGAGACATTTCAATTCGCCAGCGCTTAACTCCCAGACTGGAGTGGCCAGTTTCTTGACCAGGTCCCACTTATCCAAAGCACTCTCGATCAAGATCTGCGCCTGCTGCTCAGTCAGCAGCCCGGCGCGCAGCCAGAGGCGCAAGTCCTGTTTGGGGTTGGCGCCCAGCAGGTTGAGGACGGTCTGCTGCCAGAGAGGAGTAATATGCTGGCAGATGTCTTGGGCGGACAGCTTTTGGCCGTCACTGCCTATGCGCAGGATCTGCCCTTGGGAAGGCTTGAGCCAGCCGGTAGCCAGCGCAGCCAAAGTGGATTTGCCCAGCCCGTTTTCTCCGGTCAGCAAAACGGTTTTAGCGTGAGCAAGGTCCAGGTTCAAGCGCTGGAAGAGCAAAGCCTGGCCCGGATAAGCAAAGCTGACGTCACGGAACTCCACGGAAATGGACATCAGTCCTTCCAATCTGCCAGGTCCAGATATGCGGGAACCAGTTGCTCGGCGGCAGGGGAATGTTCGGCCAGAACCAGAATGCCGCCGGTTTCGGTATAGGCCTTTAGAGCCCCCACAGCCTTTTCCAAAGCGATGCCCGACAATCCCGACAGGGGCTCGTCCAACAGCAGCGCTTGGGGCCGGATGGCCAAATGGACTGCCAGAACAGCCAGTTTCTGCCATCCGTAGGATAGGGTAGAGGAAGGCTGGCCCAGCTTTTCTTCAAGGCCGAGCCGAGTGCCGGTTTCCGCCAGCCGCAGAGTTATTTCGGCAGAAGAGAGGCCGAGGTTTTCCAAGGCAAAGATAATCTCGTCCTCGCAGCAGGTGAAGAAAAACTCCCTCTGGGGGTCACTGTAGGAAAGCGAGAGCAAAGGAGAAAGCTGATTGAGGGGAAGGTCGTTGATTTGTCTGCCCCCAAGCCAGATAATGCCTGTCCGGACCGCCTGGACTACCTGGGGAATGAGGTTGCTCAGTGCATACAGCAGAGTGGTTTTGCCGCAGCCGTTGGGTCCCCGCAGGCATAGCACCTGCCCGGGCCTGACCTCGAAATTCAGGTTTTGGAAAAGCTGCGGACTATCCGGATAGGCAATCCCGAGGCCTGCTACCGAAAGCATGATTTAAGGCAACTCGATCCATTCGCCGCTGCCGATCTCATTAGTGCCCGGGGCATAAAGCGATTCCAATGGGACGATTTGCCTTGTGGACTGAACTTTGTAAACATTGGCGAGGGTTGGTTCATCAAACCAATCCAGCAATTCAGCCAACCAGGGCAGCCTGTAGAGGCAGTCGTAACGGATCAAAGCATAGGGGCCGCATTGCAGGTATACGATGTCCTTGAGCCACATCCCGGCCGGGATAACGGGACTCTTCAGGTTCAGGTTGCCAGCAGCTGTAAGCTCCAATACAGAGCCATCGAGATGGTTGGGGTATTCCAGGCGCATTTTTATTCCGTCCCTGCTGACCAGTATGACTGAACCGCTGTCCTGATAAAAGATCTTTCGCATCACCTCATCCACCAGGTAACCTGAAGTGCGGATGAAGGGTTCAAGTTCCGCGGCCAGTGTAAGCCGGCCGCTTTCTTTTTCCCAGAGAGAAATGCGCGGGGGGGGGGGGGCCGGGTGGAAGTCCACCACAAAGATATTTGTGGGTCCCCTAACCCAAAACAAATACCCGTTGGCGGGGAAAAT
>JAXDBS010000023.1:0-11068 GCA_034678545.1 Cloacimonadaceae bacterium (SeqCode)
CGGCCACCATGATTTCGGGAGCGTCGGCAAAGGCGGCAAATTCCGGCCAGTTGGTGGGATCGGTGTTATAGAGCCGGGCCCGGTTGGATTCCTGCCAGACGGCAGCCATCATGCCCTGGGCGTTGGGTTCCGTGATCTTGATATTACTGTAGTGGAAAAACATGGCGTTGGTGTGCACGGCTTCGTCCCAGTAGGGGAAGGGCCACATGGAACTGGAGAGGGGATAGCCGTTGTTAGGGTCGTTGGGATCGTCGGGGTTGGTGTAGAATTCGTCAGACAACCCGTCTCCGTCCTCGTCCCAAGGCTGATAGATAAAGTTGTCCGAGGCTTCCCCGGCGATGGGGTAAAGCTCCCTCAGGCTGAAAGTATGGGCATTGACATCATAAACCAGGTTTTTGACGATCTGCATGGTGGGATGCCAATAGGTGGAGATTTCCGCATCCTCCAAACCTCTGAACAGGTTGGCATAGATCGTCGCCATGTTGATCTTGCCGTTAGTTGCGTCCATGGTGGCATTCAAGTGTGCGGAATTGTAAATTTCCCAGAAGACGGAATCGTCCGGAACCGCTGTTCCTTCCGGGACTTCAAAGATGCCGACGCCGCTGCCGTAGTTATCCCTGGGATTCCAGCCGTTGTAACGGCTGACACCGGTGTAGCGGGTCCAGGTGCCCTGGCCGTAGTTGTCGCAGACAAAGGCGTCCAGGTCCGGCTCATAGATGTCAGCTTCGGCCGGGACAAGAGTGGAAGCCACATGGTACCCGACATAATAAATGCGCCCATCGTTGCCTACAGTGAAAGCGCAGTTGGGACGACGGAAGTTAACGGTATCATGGTTCCAGGCATCCATGATGGGTATCGTAGTAAAACTCCAGGTCAGGGCAGTGCCCATTTCCAGCATGTCGGCATTGAAATCGGCATAGGCAAGGTAGACGTTCTCGCTGGGATAAGTGAGGTGTGTAACGGCGTTACGGTTCAGGACATAGACGCGACGCATGCCGACATTGGGGGAAGGGCCGATCTGAACGGTGGGCCAGATGAATTCGTTATCGGTAGTGTTGTAGGGAGCGGGCATAATGATCGGATTATTCACAACAATCACCGGGTCGCTGATCAGGCCGGCAGCGCCGAACAGGAAAGCATCCCAGGCAACCTGAACTTCATATTCGGCATCATTGGTTTCGGCGTCAACATGCCAGGCGTAAATGGGTTTGCCCGAAACGGGATCCACCGACAAAGAGGGATATCCTTCCCAGTTCTGAATATTGGTGAGCTCGTTCATGTTTTCAATGTTGCCGTTATCGTTGATGTATGCGTAAAACACGCGTCTTTGGCCGGTGGCGGTGCGCTTTCCGTGAAAAGTCATGAAATAGCCGCCGTAGGTTGGATCCGGCTGTACACAGATGGGCAGATCGTTGTAGCCGCCGATCATGTAGTCATAATAAGACATGAGCAGATTGTTGGGCGCGACGCTGAACGAATAGATACAAGTGTCAGGCCGCGTAGTTTGTGTAATTCGGGACATTGTCCCGGCCGGAGTCAGTTTTTTATCCGGACCGGGTTTCATGTAATCCGACGCAAAAACAACGCTGACGATGAAAATCAGCGACAATGCAAGCGTTAGGGATTTGTACATTGGTTTCCTCCTGGTATTATTCCTTATTTAGGCTAATTTACATGCATTTTGACTGACAGGCGGTGGGCGCTGTTGAGGAAGTCCTCTGCCAGATAACCCATGTCTGTATAGGCATAATCGACGTTAAAGACAGCAAAACGAGTAGGGATTTGCACTCCGAAGCCCGCACTCAGACCATTCGAATCGTAATTGAACTGATACCCCGCACGCAGGAACAGGTTACCCAGCTTGTATTCGGTACCGAGATTCCAGGTTTCCATCCTGTCAATGCAGTTATCCAATTGCAGTGACGCCAGCCAGTAGGTGTTTTGCTCCTGTTTGCGCATGATGTCACTGCTGATGCCCAGCGAAAAATTCATGGGAATCTTATTATCCAATTCTTCCCCGTCTTCGTCAATTTCGCCGTCCCCGTCATTGTCCACCAGGTCAAAGGGATCCTCGTTGAACCTGTCATCTTCGTCGTCATCGACTTTGAACCTGATGTCGGGACCGAAATTCCTGAGTGCCATGCCGATCTTAACATTATTCCAGCCGGTGTTGTACATGGAACCGAGGTCGACGGAAAAGCTGTTGATGTTGTAAATATACAGGTTTTCTCTCAGGTATTTGGCTGTGATTCCGAAAGAGAATTTATCCGTGAAAGTGCTGGCATAAGTAATGCCAAAAGCCATATCGCTGTTCGTGAAAGTCTCTCCTGTCGGGCCAAAGGTTTCTTCATCCGTGATGTCCATCTGGTCCATGTGTAATATTGACGCCGAAGCGGCCCAGGTCGAAACCCCGTTGGTATAAGAAGCGGCCAGATACTCGTGCATGATGTCAGCCGGCCAGTTTGTGTGCGAGAGCAGAACCTGGTTTTTCAGGGCTGGAGCCAGGCCGGCCGGATTCCACCAGACTGCCGAAATGTCGTCGGTTACTGCGGTATAGGCTTCACCCATGCCGACAGCTCTGGCATCGATTCCTATCTTGAGAAACTGCAGGGCTGCCGTTCCGGTTTTGCCGAAGGGTTTTGCTGTCAGGCAGGAGATTCCCAACGCTGCAACGAGGGCTATAACAATTATCTTTTTCACGGTCACTCCTTATTTGATCACGACGAACTTGCCGACCTTGATCTCATCATTGGCTTTATTCTGAACCGAGAACAGGTAAACGCCGCTGGCGATGATCTGGTTGTTCTTCGACAAGAGGTTCCAGGCATGGATGCCGCTGGCGGATATGCCTTGCTGCGTGGCTTTGCTGACGTTTATGATGTCTTCGCTGTAAGCGCCGTTATGATCTATCTCATCGACCAGATCGCCAGCCAGGGTATAGATCCTGATCTTGCAGCGTTCCGGCAGGTTCACGAACCAGAGCCGTTTGCTCTTATCGCCTTTTTCGTCATTTTCCCTGCGTCCGTCGAATTTGCTGCTGCCCACATAGGGGTTCGGCACTACATATATGTTGTTCATATTAGTCTTGGCCAGAGCGCCCGGGAAGAATACTTTCATGTTTGCGTCCGCATCTCTGCCCGTTTCCAGGTAATCGAGATTGTTGGAGGGAATGCCGCGGTCAAAAGCAGTCACAGCCACGTAATACTCGATGCCCTTGGGCGGTCTGACAATGCTGGAATGATAATATCTGCGGGACAGCCTGTTTTCCCTCAGTTCACGCATCTTGGTTGTGTCTGTCAGTGCCACCTGCCCGCCGTGATAAAGCAGCGGAATAAGCTTGTCATCATACAGCTCCCGGTAGATGTCTTCACGGATACCCGGATATCGGAACAGCATGGCTTGAGCCACTTTCTCGGCCTCGGAGGGATTGGTTGGATCGGCCGCCAACAGGTCGGCAGCAGCCTGCAGGGAATCAGTGTCAGACTCATCGAAGTCAGGATTGTAAAGCGGCCAGCCATAGAAAGGATATTCAGGAGTCCACGGCACAAACTGATACAGGTCATTATATTTGTAAAACTTCCTTTTAATTTCCAGGGGTGCCGTGAAACCTTGTCCCAAATCATCGAAATACATCCCGTCAGCGAGCCCATGCTCCAGCGCTTCATTGGGCAGACCCCTGTCCACGCTGGTAAAGCCGCCATAGTTCACAGCAAAGCTGTCGCTGAAGCTGTTGATGTTGTAATCATGCCAGTCAATATCCGTGTCAATTTTATCCCATCTGTCGATGAATTCCCAGTTCTCCTGGGATCCGCTTCCCGTCCTGCCCCAGGTAGTATAACCCTGGAAGTCGTGCCTCAGCCTGTAACCGGTAAAGGGATTGACTGTGGCAATGGGATTCAGGGGTCCGGCCTCCGGCAGGAATTCCTCGGGAAAGTCAGAGAAAGGCACGATCGGATCAATGACATTAGGATCGCTGTCCAGACCGGGATTGAGCGGGTTGCCATTCTGCCAGCCGATGACAGCCGTACTGACGGTCTTCACATCATAGGAAAACTCCGAACGGTTGTCCCAATAAAGGTCGATCAGGTTGCCGTCATCCTTGAGTTCGGCCAGCAGTCTTGGAATCTCCGGAGGTTCAGGCGGATTATAATGCGGGAAAGTATCAGGCAGTACGACGGTCGTCAGAGTTTGGGCTGTGCCGTATATCTCCTTGGCCCATCTGGCCGAGCTCTTCAGATCTTCCAAGTCGTCTCCGGGAAAAACGGCAATGACAATCTTCATGGTTTTGCCGGGGGCCAGGTTCCAGCGCTTGGTCAGATCAGTGTAATCGGACGAGCCGGGCTGCGCGCCGTAGAAGGCAAAAAGATAGCGCGTGTCAGCCGCCGAGGGTTGGATATACTCCGGTTGGTCACCCGTGGGACCTCCGCGCAGGATCTGGTATTTGGTGGCAGACCCGGGATTGGGATTGCGCCCGGTCAGCAGCCAGTATTTTTCATTAGCCGTGTTCTTTGTACCGAGGCTCAGGGACTGGGGAGACGAGTCATCCGGCCCGTCACCCACTTTCCAATACCAGCAACTGAATTTGAGTTCCTCGGGATCGGGTGTGCAGACGCGGGAACCCACCAGGCCGGGCGTCAGCCCGCCGTCATAATCATCGTCCCGGGTGTAGGCAAATTCGTAGCCTGTGCCCATAACATATCCGGAAAGATCATCGGAAGCCTTGTCCGATCCGTAGCTCTGGGGTCCCACGTCAGAGTCCATATAGACGCCCATGGCGCAGTCATACAAAGTATCCTGCTTGGCCGGGTCAACGCTCAGGTTCATGTTCGTGATGTCAAACTCCACATAGACCAGGTTTTTGATATATTCATAACTCCACTGGTATGACATCTGCCGGACACGCACTTTCAGGGGCACATGCGTATTGGAGGATCTCCTTGAGCCCCAGTCCCTGTCTCCGGATGTTCCAAAGGGGCTGTAATCGTAGTAGAACGAGATAAAATCCTGCTCCGAAACAGGTGCACCGTCTTCATCAATCTGTCCGTCCCCGTCATCGTCATGGGGATCGCTGAAGTTATACTTGTTATTGGTTCTGTCAGAGAGTTCCATGAATCCGAGCGGAAACCAGATCTCATAATTCTGGGGATCGCTGACAATATTGTAATTATCTGTTTCATGTATGTATTGCCCGCCAAACGAGGCAAATCTTTCCGGGAGCTCGGAACTTGCCCGGAGAGGGAAGGTGTATCCTGCAAAGTCTTCGTCTATCTTGCCATCCCCATCGTCATCCACACCCCTTTTCTGATATCGGGAAGAGGCAGCTGCAATCATGTCCACGGTATTGTAGAGCTCATAAAACTCTTCCACGGCGGCCACGCCGCTCTCCAGGGGATTATAGGCCGGCAGAAATTCGTAAAGGTCGGCGTCGCCGTCAAATCCTACAGTAACCAAAGTGTCCACTACCGGTTTCATGTTCGCAGACCAGCCCGGATCGCCTTCTGCAATCACGCCGCTGCTGTCTGCCGACGGCACCTGTGCCAGCCAGTAGAGCCGCTTGCCTGCTGCATTGCGCCTGTATTTCTTGGCTCCGAACCACAGAGCGCCCTGATACAGGTAATCGACTCCGCTGCCTCCGGGATATTCCAGAGAAGGCCAAAGCGGAACAGCATCGTCACCAGATCCGAAGAAGCCGTAATTGCTGACCCGCAGCCAGATGTTACCGACATTGTGCCATTTGGATAAGTCGAATTTCTTGGCCGGAGGTGTTTTCTCAGCCTTGGCGGCATAGACCATGCCCGAGCCCAATAATAAGATCGCTATTGTGCAGATGCCAATTTTCTTAAAGTTCATGCAATACTCCCGCTGTTAGTTCGTGAGTGTAAATTCCACAGGTATCGTAACTGTCGTGTCGATTGCTTTGCCGCCGCTTTTACCGGGTTGGAACTTCCATTTCCTGACGGCATTGATGGCAGCTTCATCCAGTCCGCCCGGGCCGCTCATCAGAGATTTCTTGACAACGATATTGCCAATGGTTCCATCCTTATAGACATCCACGTCCAGATAAACAGTGCCCTGTATGCCCGTATTGATGGCGAAGGTGGGATATTCCGGAGCCACAGGGTTGATTGGTTCCGGCGGGTCCTCCCAATCCACGAAGTCAAACGGTTTATCAGAATCACCTGATGAGCTTCCACCCGAGATATTCGTCTCAAAAATGCCCAGACCCAGCTGACGCTGAATATCTGCCAGCACGTCAGGGTCAGAGGCTTCTTCTCCTGAAAGTTCGTCACTGATGACAATGTCGATCACGGGTTTGACGATATCTTCCGGGGGCTTGATCTTCTCCCTTTCTTCAGGGGGCAGGTCAATAGCCTGCATTTCCTGAGAGGTGTAGGCTTGTTTCTTGACTTCCACCTTGGGCGTAACCAGCAAGGCCAGAAGCAGTACCAGAATGGCAAGAGTAACAGCCTTGTCAAATTGGGAATTGGCTACGTCTTTCCAGTCAAAAGTATTTGCTTCCATAACTCAACCCCCCATTAACTCGTTCTTTTTTGTGTTTCAAAAGTGATTCTCAAAGCTCCAATATCCTGGAGTTGCCGCAGGACGTCCGACATAATGCCATACTTGGTGTCCTTATCCGTCCTGAAACATACGATCATGTTGGCATCGTTATTCAGTTTTCTCTGCATCACTCCCGCTATTTTCATGTTCTCGATATCGTCGAAATCATACGGGATGTCGTCGATCAGGACGGTATCATCCTGCTTGATATACACAGTTGAAGTGTGGTTGCGCGGTATCTTCTCAATGGCTTCCGCGATCGGCCAGCGGTTGCGTTCCACCCAGAAGGCCTTTTCCTGCACAAAGACCGTTGTCACCATGAAAAACAGGAGCAAAAGAAATGCGATGTCAGACTGAGAAGCCTGGGGAATTACCTTCGGCCTTTTTTTTATGGTCATTTTTGACATTTCAGCTCTCCCCGGATCAGTTGGTTGAAAGCGATATCTTTTCTGCCCCGGCTATTTTCAAGCCGTCCAGTACCTTGATCATCTCATTGTACTTGGCTTCCCGGTCCGTTTTGATAGAAAAGATCATTTTGGGATTGGCAGTCAGGATTTTCCTGATCCTGGCATCAAATACAGCTTTGTTGAACATCCCGATGTTTTCTTCATTCAGCAAGATGTCACCTGTATTCATGATCAGGATACGGGTCATGTCCTTGGCGCTTAATTTGACGACCTCAGCGCCTTCTTCGGCGGCCGGGGGCAATACCATGGAAAGCCCTTCCTTTACATCAAACTTTGTAGTAGCCATGAAAAAAATTATCAGCAGGAAGGCAATGTCCGCGGTCGAGGCGGTGGGAATTCCGCCTTCGCCCTTTCTCTTACGGGAGATAGTCATCTTTCCCCCTTATTTGGATTCCACTATGGCTTCGGTCACCTTTTCCGTGGCTCTTTGCATGTCTATGACCAGGCCGTCCACCATGGTCACGAAAATGTTGTTGAAGAACTGGCAGGGTATGGCAACGATCAGACCCCACTTGGTGGTAACCAACGCTATCATGATACCACTGGCCACGATGGTGGCGTCAACCGCACGGGCGGCTGCAATCGCCTTGAAGGCCGAAATCATACCGGCAACCGTACCCAGGAATCCCAGCATGGGAGCCAGGGTGATGCCGGCGCTCATCTCCGTAAATCCTTTTTCCAGATAAGACATTTCTATCATGGCGGCATTTTCCACCGCTTTCTCAAAGGCTTCCAGACCCTGATCGGCTTTCAGCAGTCCGGCATAAATAATGGCTGCTACAGGACCCCTGGTCTTGGACGCGATCTCGGCGGCCTCTTTGTATTTCTTCTGTTTGACCAGTGGCACGATCTTATCCAGAAACGAGCTCAGCCTGATCTTGGCATAGATCAAAGTAATGAATTTCCAGATTATGTATGCCAAGGCATATAGAGCGACGAACAGGATGGCCCACATGAAGCCGCCGCCATCCTTGAACTCCTTTACCAGACCGCTGCCGAAAACCACTATGGCTATGTTTTCCAATGTGCTGCCCTTGGGCGCAGCCGGAGCTGCATCAGTAACTTCCATTAAAACCGTATCAGCTGCCATGGCCGCTGCAGCAGTATCGGTTTGTGCAAAAACCGCCGTTATCAGAACCAGATTGAATACCATCATCAGGATTGTGAAGATGAGACTCTTTTTCATTATATGATCCTCCTTGGAGATTAATTTAGAAGTTATAGCTGACACCCAGCGTGACAGCGCGGAAGTTATTGATGTTGCCCGGATTCAGGACAAATTTGTTGTGCATGTACTGCACTTCATCAAAAGTAAAGGGTGGATCACCTTCGGTCAGATCGACCCCGTCGTAATCAGCGGAACCGGTTCGGGAAAATACTCCGCCTACATTCGGATACTTGAACAGGTTTTCCACATCCAGATAAACCCGGAGGGAACCCTTGGGCAGGCCGATGCCTTTTGTTAGCCTCCGGTTGGCGTTCTGAGTCAGGCCTTTGCGCTTGCTGTTCGTATCAAGTGCCGTATTCTGGGTGCCGCTGGTCGGAGTGTAGGGCGAACCCGAAGCCAGGGTCCAGGTGAAGTTGGCCGAGAAATCGTCAAAGGGAAGAATGAAATTCGTAAAAGGAACTATATATTCCTCTCCCTTAGCAATCCTGAATGTGTAATTGACGTTGACGTTATGCCGCACGTCCCAGTCCAGCGGGAACTCCCTCAGATTGGTCGCCTCGTCCTGGATGACCGTGGAGGAATTGTTGCCCTGCGCCCAAGCCAATGAATAGGCGATCGCCCAGGTATTGAAATCAGACAGGCTCTTCTCCAATTGGACGTCTATCCCGCGTGTGCTTCCATAGTCCTCTGATATGAATTCATACCAATACACCTGTTCCTCGCCCGGTTTCTTGACCTTGCGGGTGCTGACATAATTGTAGAGATTTTTATAATACGCTGTCATGTCTATCACGTAATCCTCGCTCAGCTGGTGCGAAAGTCCCACTTCATAAGTTACCGTGATCTGGGGTTCCAGGGCCGGATTGCCCACGGTGATGATCTCGTCGCTCACATTGGCATCGGCGGGCGTGCGGCTGGTAAAAATATACTGCATTTGGGGAAGCTGATTCTGATAATTATAGGCAAAGCGCAGCACATCCCGGTCGGATATGGGATGCGAAACACCCAACCGGGGTGAGACCATCAACTGGAACCTGTCCTTTTTGTCAAATCCCACCAGAGTATCCTCCACCGCTCCATTAAGGGTTTGCTCCGTTACCACGGTCTGGGGCCGGGTTTCATAGCTGCCGTCATCCAGCAGCACCTGGTAATCCTTACCCAGATACCAGAAATCCAATCTCATTCCGGCATTAACGATCATACCTTCCCATTCCATCTTGTCCTGCAGATAATAGGCAGCCTGCCAGGGATTGGCTTTATAGCCGTCACTCTTGCCGGAAGCTGCGTAGGCGGCATTGAAATAATCCATCGGTTTGTAGATGGCAATGGGTTTGCTGCCGTCGGAAGGCACGATCACATCCACCAGCTCGTCCGGTACGTATACTATGCCGTCCGTGCTGTCGGGGTCAACATATTTATCCATGTTGAAGATGGCATCCAGATAAGCCTGCCGCCTCGCTTCATAGACCGTCAGGAAATTAAAAACCTGGTCCTTTTTGATGTTGTGCCTGATGATCTCAAGCCCGGTCTTGGCCTGGTGCAATTCATTGATCTGCCATTCAAAGTCAGCTTTGGCGCTTGTTGTGGAGGTCTGGTCATTGATGAAATTTTCATAGATCGTGCCTGGCGGGACAAATCCGGGGACAGGGCGCGGGTCTTCCACTCCCTGGATCCTGTAGGTCCACAGCGTTTCATCCAGGAATCCCCTGTGGTAGATGAAACTGCCGTCGCCGTCATAATCCGTTCCCACGCTGGAGTATCCGTATTCACCCAACAGAGCGTTGGCCACATAATCCGAAGGCAGGCTGGACGAGTTGGGATCGATCGTCATGAAGAAATATCTCTTGCGGTCGATGCCTTTGGGGCCGATATCGGTGTTCTTCTGAAAATAGCTGCCTTTGACCTTAAGGTTCATGCTCGGGCTTAAGACATGGTCATAGGAAGCCACATACTGCCTCTGAGAAGTCACGCTTTCGCCGTTGTAATCGGGCGCGTATCTCCAAAGGTAACTGTAAAAGTCATCCACCGAGCGGTCGCCGCGCACGGCGAAAGTGACTTTCTGCAAATCGTTTATTGCATATTTGGTTTTGAAATTCACATTATAGGAATTATAGAACCTGTCACCCAACTCGATTCCCAGTAGTTGGGATAAGAAATTATCCTTGTTTCTGGACTTGAAGGGATTGACATAGGGATAATCGTTTTCCAACAGAGGTTGACCATCAAGCACAAATTCCTCGTTGGGATCTCCTTTTGCATATTTTCTCAGCCTGCCGTCCTGCCAGTTGCCGCCGCCGTTCAGGTAGAAAGTGAATTTGTTACTCAGTTCTGATGAACCGAAGGGAACAACAGGTCCGCCAAAGGCGAACTTGACAGCATCTTCGTTGCGGCTCTGCCCCAGGTAGCGGTCTGTGCTGTATTCAATCTTGCCTGAATAGAAGGGATCACCGTCCTTGGTGATGATGTTGACCACGCCGGATTGGGCGTTGCCGTATTCGGCAGTGAAACCGCCCGTCATCACTTTCATGTCGCTAATGGCGTCCGGGTCCACTTGCAGAGCGGTTCCACCGTCCACGGGATCGGACACCGACATGTTGTCGATCGTGTAATTCACTTCATTGGCACGGCCGCCCCGCACATGCAGCTCACCGCCTATCACCGTAGCTCCGGCCTGCAGTGCCACGATGTCCTGAACGTCGCTGACTGCCATATTGGCTATATTTTTAGTGTCAATTTTCCGCTGCGAACCAGTGGGATCCTTGCTGACCGCCGAAGTTGAGGCTGTTACAACCACCTTGTTCAGCACTATGCTCTTTTTGGTCATGGTGGCATTTTGGGTTGTAGTTTGGTCAACGTTGATCCTTACGTTGGG
>JAXDBS010000024.1:0-80509 GCA_034678545.1 Cloacimonadaceae bacterium (SeqCode)
CGGAACTCACTCTGGAAGAGGCTTTGGAAGCAACTAAGATCCACTCCGTTTCCGGCTACTCGTCCAGCTTCGTAAATGGCATCCTGACCTCTCGTCCGTTTAGAGCCCCTCACCACACGATCTCTGACATCGCCCTGATCGGGGGAGGCACCTTCCCTAAACCGGGGGAAGTGTCGCTGGCGCACCGGGGGGTTTTGTTTTTGGACGAGCTCCCGGAATTCAAGCGCGGGGTGCTGGAAGTGCTGCGCCAGCCTTTGGAGGACGGGGTGGTCACGATCTCCCGGGCCACGCAGAGCCTGTCCTTTCCTGCCGAGTTCAATCTCATCGCTTCGATGAATCCCTGCCCATGCGGCTACTACGGCAGCAACATCCCGAACCACGCCTGCAACTGCCAGTGGGGCAAGATCCTCACCTACAGGTCAAGGATTTCAGGACCGCTATTGGACAGAATTGACATCCACGTGGAAGTGCCGGCCGTCACCTATGCCGACCTTAGTTCCCTGCCAACGGGCGAGACTTCCGCCCAGATCAGGCAGCGGGTGAATGGAGCAAGGTCCATCCAACGCGCGCGTTTCAAGACAGAGAAGATCTTCTGCAATGCCCAAATGAGTTCCAAGGTCTCCAGAAAACACTGCCAGCTGACTCCGGAAAGCCACTCCCTGCTTCAGAACGCCATCGACCACATGGGCTATTCCGCCCGCGTGTTTGACCGCATCCTGAAAGTATCGCGCACGATAGCCGACCTGGAAGGCAGCGAGGACATCAAACCGGAGCACGTGAGCGAGGCGATCCAATACAGGACTTTGGACCGGAAATTCTGGGAGTAACTTGAATTATGTTATACTTGTCAATACTCTGATTGAATATTTGACAATAGCAAACAATCAATAAGCTGCAGCGGGCAATTTACAGTAAGGCTTGACAACTTTATCCTGCTCTGCTATAAGGCCACAAATTTAAGAAAAGAAAAATTAGAATAAAAGGAAAGTACATGAAAAAGCTGCTGTTTTGTATTAGCATTTTATTTTTGCTGGGCGGGATAGTGTATTCAAGCGCGATATCAGTTGACAACGTCCCCCGCCCCAAGTACGCAGCAGACTTGGTCAAAATCCAGCTTACCGGGGAAGCCTACAGGCTGGCCAACCTGCCCCAGGGGCTGTATGCCGAAGCTTCCTCTTTCCGCATTAACGAATTGGACCAGCTGATGGCCCGGGTTGGCGGAAAGGCCATAATCAGAGCCCACATCCGCATGAAGGACACGGCGTTTGAACAAAGGACAGGCTTTGACCGCTGGTTCCTCATCAAACTGGACGGCCGCGTGCCGGCCGAAGGCGCCATCCAGGCCTTCAAATCCAACCGCTATATCGAAAAGGCGACACCGGAAGGATATGCTTATACTACCGCTGTTCCCAACGACACCTTTTATGCCAATAACTGGGGGCATAACAATACGGCCCAACTGCCTGCCTATACGGGCGACAGCCATTCCGGCGCAGGCGTGGGCACCACGGGTTTTGACGCCGATATGCAGCTTGCCTGGGATCAAAGCCAGGGTTATGGCACAGACAGCACCATTATCGCCATCATCGATACCGGCGTGGACACTTCCCATCCCGACTTGCGGCTGGTTACAGGATACGATTATGGCGACAATGACAGCAACCCCATGGATGACAGCGCAAAGCGCGGACATGGAACATCCTGCTCAGGAGTTGCGGCGGCCATTGCCAACAACGCACTGGGGATCACCGGTGCTGCCGGGGGCTGCAGCGTGATGCCGCTGAAAATTGCCAATTCAAGCGGCAGACTGGGCTTTACTGCCATCGAGAACGCGCTGACGCATGCCGGCAACAATAATGTGGACATCGCCAGCATGAGTTTTGGCTCTGAAGGCGGAACGGTTGAAGGCAACTACCCTTCTACAGACACAGCGCTGGAATACGCCTACAGCCAGGGCGTGACATTACTTGCCGCCACCGGCAACTTCAACAACTCCGCCATAGCATATCCCTCCAACCACAACAAGGTCATCAGCGTTGGCGCCGCCAGCCCCTGCGGACAGAGGAAATCCTACTCATCCTGTGACGGCGAAACCTGGTGGGGTTCGAACTACGGGAACGCGACTCCGGACGATAAGGAAGCGGTGGACATCATGGGTCCCACGATCCTGCCTGCGACAGATCTGGTCGGAACTGCAGGCTACAACACTTCATCTTCTCCGGAGGGTGATTATTACCTGTGGTTCAACGGCACATCCTGCGCCACTCCCTATGTTGCCGGGTGCGCCGCGCTTCTGGTTTCCAGGGATCCTTCCCTCACGCCTGATCAGGTGAGGACCGCCCTGACCTCCACTGCCACGGACATGACCCTTGACGGAGGAGTTGGATGGGATCAATATACAGGTTATGGCCTGGTCAATGCCAATGCAGCCTTGAATTCTCTGATCCCGGGCAACCCTGCCTGCTCGATCACCTCTCCTGCCCATGGCTCGATCCATGATCTGAACAGCACAGTCACCGTCACCGCGACCGCGTCCGACCAGGACGGCTGCATCACCGGCGTGGACTTCTACATTGACGATATCCTCAAATCAACAGATACTGCGTCTCCCTATACTTGGGACTGGGACACTGCCGGCTACAGCGTCGGCGACTATGTAATCAAAGCTATCGCCACCGATGATGACGACAAAACCGCCAGTCAGACTGTTACTGTGTACCTAGTGGGAGCACCTGACGAAGGTTTCGAAACAGGAGATTTCACCCTCTTTGCCTGGACCAATAACAGCGCCGTTCCCTGGACCGTGCAAAACTCGGAAACCTTCAGCGGCGCCTATGCCGCCAAGTCCGGCGCCATCGGCAACGTCGACTCCACCGCGGTCAGCCTGAATATCATTGTTGCCACAGCCGGGGAGCTCAGTTTCTGGAAGCAGGTGTCTTCGGAGCTAAGTTATGATTACCTGCGTTTCTACATAGACGGCGTGAAGCAGGATGAATGGTCCGGCTCAGTTGCCTGGTCCGATGAGACCTATGCCCTGACAACCGGCCCCCACATCCTCCGCTGGACCTATTACAAAGATCTTTATATGCCAGGCGGCAGCGACTGCGCCTGGCTGGACCACATCATTTTCCCCCCGTTGGAAACCTATTACGCGCCCCCGACCGGCCTGATGGCGGTTCCGGGCAACGCCGTTGTCAGCCTCAGCTGGCAGGCGCCCGGGGGCGGCACTCCCACAGGCTACAAGGTTTACAGGAACGACACTTATCTTGCTCCGGCCACGGGGCTCACCTATCATGACAATGCGGTTGTGAATGAAACCACCTACAGCTATTACGTGACAGCCCTTTACGGCGAGGAGGAATCCGAACCGTCCGATACCGTGCAGGCCACCCCTTCCCCCAGCCCCACTATTCAGATCGGAGCAGGGACGGCCACCGGCCAAAACCTTCCGGTCGACCCTTATTTCGGCTATACTTATTCCCAGTCCATCTATCTGAAATCCGAGGTGAGTATTCCCGGCAGCATCACCAGGCTGCAGTGGCAGTACAACGGCAACAGCGCCTGGACCGACTCGATCATGATCTATATGGGGCAAACGTCATTAAACTCCTTTGCCTCAACCTCGAGCTGGATTCCCCTGGCCGACCTGACCCAAGTCTACAATGGAAGCCTGGCAGTTCCCGCCGCGCCCGGATGGATCGAGCTGACCCTGGACCCTCCCTTTGAATACGACAACACCCAGAACCTGGTGATCGCGGTGGATGAAAACACCTACGGCTATCACTTGAGCGGAGGCGAGTTCTATTGCTCGCACGTATCCGGATCTCGGAGCATAGTGTTTTACAATGACTACACAAATCCTGATCCCGCCTCGCCTCCAACTTCCGGCTATAACCTCTATACAAAAAGCTATGTGCCGAACCTGAAGCTTACCCTGCTGCTCAGCACCAACGGAGCTGATATCAGCGTCAATCCCGCAGCTTTGGATTATGGCGACGTTGTGGTGGGCCAGACTGATGTCAGGCAGTTCACCATCCAGAATTCCGGGGACGAGAATCTGGAAGGCACCATCACAACGCCGGCCGGCTACACAGTCGCGCTCGCAGCCCGTTCAACTGATGGGGTTGCCAAGGCATCCGGCGCAACCCGCGACACGCTTGGCTTCAGTATAGCCCCGGGTGATACCAGCACCTTCAACCTCACATTCGCGCCTTCCGCGGCGATATCCTATAATGGCAACGTCGTCATCAACAGTGATGCCGTCAACGAACCCACCGTCAATCTTGCTGTGATCGGAGCCGGTTTCATCCCGCCTACGGTCTCAATCGACAACAATACTATGTCAGACACGCTGGCCATTAATGCCGAAGGGTCGGACAGCTTCACGATCAGCAACTCAGGCAGCCAGGATCTCACTTTCACCCTGGTTGAAGATCCCGCTGTGGACTGGTTCAGCGCTTCTCCTGTTTCAGATTCCGTTAACGGGGGCGGGTTCCGGCCCGTGACGGGATATTTTTCCGCCGGTGAGCTGGCGCCGGGCACCTATAACACCAGTTTGCTCTGCAACTCCAATGATCCGGATGATCCCCAGCTGGTTATTGAAGTGGAATTGGTGGTCATCAATACTAATCCGTCCATGGAGTTGCCGGGCTCGTTCAGCTTTGGCATGAACGACAGCCTGGTCGTTGACCTTGCTCCTTATGTCGATGACGCAGACCCGCAGGATTTGGCCCTGGATTATAGCGGAAACACCAATGTGCTGGTATCGGTCGATGGGTTGAATGTTACGTTTACTGCTGTTAGAGACTGGTACGGAACCGAGGACATCACTTTCTCAGTTTATGACGGCTATGCATGCTCCTATGATACGGTAGCCGTTTCCGTGCTGCTGAATTATCTGGCTCCGCCGGCAGTCACGATCAGCGTTATCACGGGTGGCGTCAGGCTGGACTGGGCCGCGGTGGAAAACGCCACCGCCTACGAGATCTACAGCTCGACCGATCCCCATAGCGCTTTTGCCCTGCTGGGTTCGACCTCCGACCTGTATTACGAGGTCACGGATACAGTGCCGCAGGAATTCTACTACGTGAGGGCCGTTAACGAACCGGCTCGTACCGCTGATCCGGCTGAGATTTTGAAGAGAAGAAACCAGAAGAGAATTTAACCGGTCTCACTACACTTTGCCTCACCTGCGGATGTTTCAGAGGCTTTATGCAAAACGGAATTGCCTGAATTTTCCGTCGCCACGAAGGATGGCTATTAGTTGAGATTGGAGACAGGGGGCAGCGACAATTTCAAGCCGGAGCACGGGAGCGAGGCAATCCAATACAGGACGCTGGACCATAAGTTTTGGGAATAAAACATGTTACACCAGAATTGTTTTCAGATATGTGAATCGTTCCAATTCATAGTAATTCATACAGCACTTGAATTCTGCGCGGGGGGATAGAGGATTTCCCACGATACTCCCTCGCTGCATATTGGGAAGCAGTCAAAAACAAGAGCTTGCATATATCACTTATATGTGCTGGCAGCAACTACGCGGAAGAACTTTTTGCTCTCACTGGGACTGGTGATAACATAACTGTTAGTATGGACCACTGCATCGGGTACTTCAGGCCAACTGTGAGGGTAATCCGAGCAATAAACTCTATAACAATATGCACCGGGAACATCATCCCAGGCAAGGACTAAATCAGAACCAAGCACACTTATGGATACTAAAGGCGGAGTGAGAACGACGGGCGTGGCCACCGGCGCAACAAATATCGTCACGGGAATGTGACTGGTTAACTCACCTGTATCAAAAGGATTGGCGGGATTTATCTCATCCGGATTACTGAGCAGGTAACGGCTGCGGTTTTCTACATAGATGGGATCCGTATAGTAGAAAGCATTGCCCTCAACATAACTTTGAGAATCCATGGGTCGGCTTGCCCTGATCGCCAAACTGCCGCCGGTGTATTCAAAGGGTGTGCTGAGAGGGAAATGGACATAATTGTATTCGCCACTCATGATACTTACAAGCCCGTCAAAGACAAGGCTGTAGCCGCTGAAATCCAGCCAGCCGGCAGTCAGGTCAGCGGCAGTGGTATTCTTCATCCAGAGTTTTACAGGTGTTTCGATTATATCCTGAATGAAGTTGCTTTCGTAAATGATCCCTTCTATAAAGCCGGATTGCATTTGCATCTCGGTTGCCGTATATATTGTTTCCGATAAGCTGGTTCTGAAGCTGAAACAGAAGGGCAGATAATTAGCCGCAGTGGGGCTTCCATCCTCACCCACCACAGCTCCATAGGTAGTCCAGGTATAGACATTGACCTGTCTAGTCGTGGATGAGTTGTTAGCGTTGTTTTCGTCATTTGTCAAAACCACTTCGCCATAGATAAAATATGTTCCCTCCAGTTGAGGTACCCAGTTCAGATTGAAAACATAGGCTTGGCCCGGTTCGAGCGGAATGGTATAATTCTGCGTTTTCAGGACAGTGGGTCCGTTGGTGGACATAACTCTGATTGTATATGAGCTTTGTGGAGCAGTGCCTCTGTTTTCTACAGTAATTGTCTGGGTAACGGAAAAGGATGGGAAACCTAAAGTTGAGCCAGTCATATACAGAACAGCCAGGTCATTCTCAGGTTGAGCCTGCTGAAGCAGGAGGGTATCCAGGGAAATTGAAACATTGAGGTTCATACTGGATAACCTGAAGGCAAGATATTGGTCAGTTCCTGTGTAGGTGGACAAGTCAACAATGTATTGCTCGTAGGAGGAAGTAAGCCCAAGCGCGGTAAAGGAAGTGAAGGTATAGATATCTTCAGGATCGGTCATGGTGCCGACAATGACACTGGCAGAATTACCTATCCATTTTGCCATAAAACTCATCCGTATGTTTTCTATTCCCACAGTGATTTGAGGTGAAATCAAAGGCGGCGTGACTGATGCATCTTCAGTCATCAGAGCAAAGATTACGCTGTTGGGGGCGGTTACATAATGAGCCGTGCCGGTTTGAATGCTTGTGCCCGGAGCAGTTAGCTTTGACCATCCGCCGGGCAGGTCGGGAGCAGTTACTGCGTCAAAGTTCTGGCAGTGTGGTAAAGCAGTTATCTTATAATCAATTTCGGTGGAAAAAGACCAGACAGGACCGGCAGCCTCACCGCTGTAATTGATGGCAACGATTTTCCAGTAGTAAGCAGTCTGGTAATCAAGTTCCGGTTCGTAGGTTTCAGATGTAGTGTTTTCCACAAAGGGAGGAGGGTTGGTGGTGCCGAAATAGACGTCATAACTGTCAGGGCTTCCACCGGTGCCACCGGCGGTCCAGGACAGAGCTGCATCTAAACTGACCAGTGTTGCTCCATTTTCAGGGCTTAAACACACAGGAGCGGAAGGGGGGTCGGGAGGCGGAGTGTAGACAAACTCATCTGCGCCAATATCAGGATTGAACAGATCTCTGGGCTGATTATCAAAATCAGAGGTGATTTCTGCAATGGGGATGGCATTTCCATCTGCTGAAGTGAGAATATGATTGTCTATATGCAGGTCAAAGGGAGAGGAAACACTGACAAATGGCACATCCTCTGTCATGCTGTTTTGTTCTTTATCGACCATGAATGTTTTGTAATCTGTCATGGTCTGATAACCCGTGCTGCCGAAATATCCTATAAGATTTCTGGTACTGGGAGTACCTGCAAAATAGATGTTGTTGTCCGAACCCGCTCCCACGACTGAATTATCAAAATTATAGCTCCAAATTAGTACAGTATAGCCGTATGTGCCATGGATACTCTTATTCACAAAGATATTGTTTTTCAGAATAGTAGGAGTTGTGTTTAACTCAACTGTTGCCGTAGAAAACTCATTATTTTGGCCAATTGCTGATAAATATACTGTGTTATAGGAAACATGACAGTTGCTGTTACACTCTATTGCGGCAGTGGAGGGGCTCAAAAATGAATTCTCGGTAGTCAGATCATAGATCATATTGTTGTAGATGTAGTCTGTGCCATTATTACAATCTATGGCTCTAATGCTCGAACCGTTGCCTTTGGCCATAAAATCGAAAATCTTGTTGCGGGCAATATTGTTGATGCCATGAGATGTATATATCCCGCATAAGATGGCTGTACCGGGATTAACGTCAGGGTAATAATTGAAATCATAGATCTGGTTGTCGTAAACTTGTGTTTCCGCATCAGTGGCTACAGTAGAAAGTCTTATTCCGGCTATAGTGGAAACCATGGAACTTGTGGTTCCATAGATGGATATATTCCGAATAACATTTTCCGAATAATTACCTGCATTGGAGGTCGAATTAGGATTACATGTAATACCGTAGATAAGAAATGATGATGATGTTGTTAAGAGATTAGCAGAGATGTTATGGATTTCATTTCCGGTTACTGTATTATCTGATGTTACGGGGTTAATCAAGTATGCATAGCATGTATTTCCTGTAAAAGAAATGTCTCGGATAATATTGTCGTTAATATTATTGATATGTCCGTGCAAATTGTTGATTGCTTTGAAATTTAGACAAGAAATCTGGAAACAGTTTTCTATTATGTTATTGGTTATGTTTACAATACCTGCTGCTGACTGATTTGTAATCGCATGAAATAAACCACTGTTTGCTACAGAATAGGTACAATCATATATGTGGTTGTATGTAAGGTCAACAGTGTTAATGGTTGAAGCACTTCCCGCCATATTGTTGATACAATAAACATTGCTTGTGGTGGACGCACTTTTAAGAGATATGCTGTTGTGGGAGATAGTCACATTGGTATTGGGCGCGCCAAAGGTCTCAATCCCATATAAAATATGGGTGTGGTCTACACCTGATCCGGTGTTATTATCTATCGTATTGTAGGAAATCGTGAAATCCCATTGATAATATGATCTAATCCCATAAGCTGGATTCGTTGTATTGCCTCCTCCGAAATTAAGGACATGATTACCTGTGGAAGGAGAATTTCCTCCTATGTCATTTCCCCTGTTAACAGCAACATAAGGAACACTTGAATTAAACCCCCGTAGGAGTATGCCTATGCTGCTGTTATTAATGGTGTTGCCATAAAGCTTATTAAAAGAATTGGATAAAACTTCGCTGTAAGAGAAAAACTCCGTTTGAGCAGAACTCAAGAGAGAATTTAAAACCAGTATGCCTACAGAACCTCTGACTTGGGTTAAAGTATTGTAACTGTCATTGTAACGATTGAGGTATATTGTGCAGCATTGGATAGTATTATGCTGAGAGCCAAAATTGGATGAATCTATGAACAGCCCATACCCGAATTCCATCATGGCGGTTGTATTCTCAGTATTGGGGTCATACAGGTCAATGCCGTCAATAGTGACATAGTCACAACCGCTTAGAATCCAGATCCCATCGGGAGTTGAAGCATTGTCTGATGTTCCCGGGTAAGCAGTGATCAACGGATTGGTGCCTGTCCCATCTTTTTGGAAAACAATGGTTCGGGTAGAATAACCCGTAGCAGTTAAATTGATTGCAGCAGACAGAGTTTCGGTGTGACCTGCCGCCACATTGAAAGTGACTCCTCCTTCTCCCACTCCTGCTGCGTTGAGGGCTGATACTGCCGCGGCTACTGTGGCATATGCCCCCGGAATGCTATATACACCGCTCATTTGAGCCGAAAGCGCGGACGCTGAAACCAGGATAAAAATAAACAAAATCGCAATCCTTGTTTTCATAATATCACCTCTAATCTTTTTATGAATTGCTTTTGATTTATGTCAAGGAAAATGGTTCCGGATATTAAACCCCTTACAACTTCTTACTCCATTCAAATTGTAAAAGTGGGGAATCCGTGGAGCACATTCCCCTTGACATTTTAGGCGGTTATGTATAATTGAATAGTTCGTTAGCCTGAATGGGGTGGACGGCTTGGCCGTTATTAAGACCGGGGACGCCATCCCGGCATCCGCCAAAGACAGACCTGGAGAGCCCAAGCGAAAGGTGGACTGGCTGGCGGTTAGCAACAAAATAATATGGTGAGGAGATATTATGTTTATGAGAAAATGGTTTATAGCTATTCTGACGCTGTTACCGCTGGTGCTTTTGGCCGATCTCAGCCTTGAGTTGCAGATCCCGGCCTGGCAGCCGGAGAGCCGTGAAACTGCCAATGTTCAGCCTCTGCTGATGCAGCCCGGCAATCCCGCTCTGCCGTTTTACCCGGTCAGGGTATTGATCCCCATGGGTGAAAAGGTTGCCGGAGTTGAAGTTGTTTTGGAAAACAATTATCTGCTGAGAGAACAGATCAGCCTCGACTATGTTAGGAATCCGCAGCCTGCTTCCCAGGCAGGCCCAGACCTGACCGAGAAAAATCCCGCCGTATGGAACAGGGACGCTTTTTATCCATCTGCCGAATTTGAATACCTGGGCACCCAGATGTGGAAAGGCTATCAGATTGCCTTGCTGAATGTCTATCCCTGGCGGTACAATCCCGTGTCCCAAAAGCTGGAATCAGCTGCCCGGGTGAGAGTCAACGTTTTCACCCAAAGGGATGAGGATCTCAGGCTTTCGCAGGGGCAAAGGGTTTTGAAGACCCCTGAGGCGGTTTCTGAACTGGGATTGTTTGTTGTTAACCCTGAGCAGTCAATGAGTTATGAGCATATGGACGGGCACCTTCCGGCGACGCGTTATATTGACCCGAACAACCCCAAAAAACTCATCATCATCACCTCCCAGGACCGGGTGGATTGGTTTACCGCGTATGCGCAATGGAAAACCAGCCAGGGTATTCTCACCGGTGTTTTCACCATGGAGAGCATCCTGACCGACTACGCCGGCGTAGACAATCCCGCCAAAGTGCGCAGCTTCATCGAGGATGCCTATCTGACCTGGCTCGTATCAGACCACCCGCTTGAATATGTGATCCTGGCCGGTGACGACGAAATAGTGCCTATTCGCGGAATGTATGTAAATGCAGAAGGCACCATCGACGACTGGATTCCGTCCGACCTTTACTACGGCTGCCTGGACGGCAACTGGAACGCGGACGGGGACGGCCTCTGGGGTGAATATCCGGTCGACCAGCCCGACTTGTATCCAGAAGTCCTGATAGGCAGGTTCCCGGCAGAATTGCAGAGCGAATTTCAGCACATAATGGACAAAACCATATACTACACTGACAATAATACTGCCAGCAACGGCATTGCTATCATGTTCGGAGAGCAATTAAACAATTCTCCTGTTACCTGGGGTGGTGATTACAAGGATGAAGTGGCTGACTTTATTCCTGTCGAATATGATATCGAGACTTATTACGAGAGGGATGGCACTTATTCTGCAAGCGTCGTGGTTAATGAGATCAACAGCGGAGCTGCCATCATGAATCATATGGGGCATGCCAACTATTATATACTGTTGGGGCAGTCCAACAGCACGGTGGAAGCCCTGACCAATACAGAATACGGTTTTCTGTATTCGCAGGGTTGTTACCCGGCCGCCTTTGACCAGGGCACCAGCGGGAATGACGAATCCATCGCGGAACACTTCGTCACCACTTCAGGTGGACTTTATGCTTTCATTGGCAACACCCGCTACGGTTGGTACATGCCCGGCAGCACTGACGGTCCCAGCCAGTATTTCGACCGCCAGTTCTTCAACGGCATGTTCCAGCAAAACCTCCCGCAGTTGGGCAAGGCGATGGAATACTCCCTGCTGCAGAACGCAAACAGCGCCATGCAGTCATCCGTCATGCTCTGGTGCTATTACGAGATCGTTTTGTTCGGCGATCCTTCTGTCTCTGTCAAACCACCCGACCCGACCCTGCCTACCTGCATCATCAATGCTCCTGCCGACGGTTCAGTGCATGATCTCAACAGCACGATAGCTGTCAGTGTTACTGCTGCAGACTCCGACGGTACGATCACAGGCGTGGCCTTTTATATCAACGATGTTTTGCAATACACGGACGCCGCATCCCCCTATTCCTGGGATTGGAACACCGCAGGTTACAGCGGCGGAGCCTACAGCATAAAGGTCATCGCGACCGATAATGATAACAAAACCGCCACCCGCGCTGTTTCTGTTTATCTCCTGGAACCTCCCGACGAAGGATTCGAAACAGGCAATTTCTCTCTCTTCGCCTGGGACAATTCCAGCACCGTGCCCTGGACCGTGCAAAGCTCTGAAATGTTCAGCGGCACCTACGCCGCCAAGTCCGGCGCCATCGGCGACCTGGACTCCACGGTGGTCAGCCTGAATATCAATGTTACCACTGCCGGGGACCTCAGTTTCTGGAAACAGGTATCCTCCGAATCAGGCTGGGATTACCTGCGTTTCTACATCGACGGCGTAAAGCAGGATCAATGGGCCGGATCGGTCGCCTGGTCCTGGGACAGCTATCCCCTGGCAACCGGTTCCCACACCCTGCGCTGGACCTATTACAAAGATGGCTCGGTCAGCAATGGTTCCGACTGCGCCTGGCTCGACCATATCATCTTCCCGCCTTTGGGAGCGTATTACGCGCCTCCGACCAATCTGGCGGCGGTGCCGGGCAACGCCGTAGTCAGCCTCAGCTGGCAGGCGCCCGGAGGCGGCACGGCCACGGGGTATAAAATTTACCGGGACAGCAGCCTGCTGGCCAGTACCACGCAATTGGCTTACAGCGATGCCGGCGTGGTCAATGAAACCACCTACAGCTATTACGTGACCGCCCTTTACGGAACGGAGGAATCCGGCCCGTCCAATACGGTGCAGGCAACCCCTTCCGCCAATCCCACCATCCAGATCGGCGCGGGGACTGCCACCGGCCAGAACCTTCCGGTCGAGCCTTGGTACGGCTATACCTATTCCCAGTCCATTTACCTGCAGCCCGAAGTGAATATCCCCGGCGCTATCACCAAGCTCCAGTGGCAGTACAACGGCAATAGCGCCTGGACCGACGCGATAGCGGTCTATATGGGACATACGTCCCTGGCCTCCTTCGCCTCCACCTCGAGCTGGATCCCGCTGTCCGGCCTGACCCAGGTTTACAGCGGCAACCTGGCAGTTCCCGCCGCGCCCGGCTGGGTCGAGCTGACCCTGGATCCGCCCTTTGTTTATAACAACGCCGACAACCTGGTGATAGCGGTGGACGAAAACACCTCCGGATATCACTTGAGCGGAGATGAGTTCTACTGCACGGCGGTTGCCGGGACCCGGAGCATAGTGTTTTACGATGACTACACAAATCCGGATCCGGCCTCGCCTCCGACTTCAGGCACCTTCCTCTATACAAAAAGCTATGCGCCTAACCTGAAGCTCACCCTGCAGCCCGGCGCCAGCGGCGCCTATATCAGCGTCAACCCCGCAGCTTTGGATTATGGCGACGTCGTGGTCGGGCAGACCGAAGTCAGGCAATTCTCCGTCAAGAATACCGGGAACGATGACCTGGACGGCACCATCACAACGCCGACCGGCTACACCGTTGCCCTCGCGGCCCGTTCCGACCAGGCGGTTACCCGGGCGTCGGCTGCAACGCGCAACACGCTTGGCTTCAGCATTGCCCCCGGCAACACCAATCTCTACGATCTGACCTTCGCTCCCGCTGCGGCGGCCGGGTATAACGGCGATGTCGTCATCAGCAGCGATGCCTTGAACTACCCCACCTTCAATCTCACCGTGGCCGGAGCCGGCTACATCCCGCCCACCATTTCCATCGACGACCACTCCATGTACGCCTCGCTTTTGATCGACGAGGAAGGCACGGATGATTTCACCATCACCAACAGCGGAACCCAGTCCCTGACCTACAGCCTGGAGGTTGCCGAATTGCGCTATTACGGCCAGGGTGACGCCTTTGCGGCCAGGCCTGAAAACTCAGGCCGCAGCATTGCAGGCAGCACCCTTACCCTGGATGCTGCGGATTATGTTCCCGGCAGCACGGTGGACTGGACCTTCACGGTTTATAATGCCAGCACGGACAATGAATGGCTGGAAGACATCTATGTCACCTTCCCGGCCGGCGTCACCGTCAACAGCGCCACCAATTTCACCATTGCCGGCGAGACCCGCTACCTGGCGCCCGACCAGACCAGCGGCAGCGGTATCACCATCAACTGGTATGACGCGGCCGGCGGCTTCTATGGCGTTATCTATCCTGATGAAACCGCCACCGCCACGGTCAATGTGACCATCGGCTCCGGCGTCAGCGGTTCCATCTCCCTGCCCTACCAGATCGACGGCGATATCTGGGGCTCTGAACCGCACACCCTGACCGGCACGCTCACCCTGCCGCAGTCGATCGATCCCATCGACTGGCTGGAGGTTCTGCCTCCCAACGGCAGCGTCCCGGCAACCCAAAGCGAAAACGTGACCGTGTATTTCTCCGCCATCGGCAAGCTGCCTGGCACCTACGAGGCCGTCATCACAGTGAATTCAAACGATCCCGTCACTCCCGCGGACGAGGTGACCGTCACCATGGTGGTCAACGGCATCCTGGAACTGGATGCGCCTGTGGTCACGATCAGCGGCATCACGGGCGGCGTCAGGCTGGACTGGGCCGCGGTGGAAAACGCCACCGCCTACGAGATCTACAGCTCGACCGAGCCTTACAGCGCTTTCGCCCTCCTGGGTTCAACCTCCGACCTGTATTACGAGATCACGGATGTTATCGCCAGGGAGTTCTTCTACGTCACGGCAGTGAACGAACCCGCCCGGGCAGTGTCCAAACCGTCAACCATATTGAATAAGTAACAATCCCAGCAGCCCTTACTCTCCCGGCCCCGAGCCGGGAGAGTTTTTTTTTGCTCTGATAATTAGTCCGCCAGGCCGCAGAATGTAACCTGGCTCGTCACTACCGGGGCAGGATGACGATAAGCGGAGAGTCCGCCAGGACGACACAGTGTAACCCGGCACGTGAGTGCCGGGTATTCCGGCAAATTAGAAAAGAGTCCGTAAGGACGACACATCCTATTTGATGCTTGTCATGTGTTGTCCTCCGGACCTACATCTTTTCAGGCTCACAATCCCGGCTCTCACGAGCCGGGTTACAGCGTTTCGTCCTCCGGACTGGGTTTAACCAAAACTTCAGCAGGCTGCGCTTTACGAACTTGCCTCCCGGCATTCCAACCCCTTGTTATCATGATATTTCAACATTTTAACGCCCCGTGCGCCCCCTGCTTTGCCCTTGCTGGCATTACTTACCCATTACGGACAAAGTCCGTATTGGGTCCGTAATGGGTCCGTAGTGCAAGCAAGGGAGACAGGGCTATCAAATTACAAATAAGTAATTTATATGATTACAAAAAATGGCATAATATGACTGGGGATGGGCGGTAGGATCGGGGATTGAGACAAAGCAGCCCCGGGGGAGCACAGGCCTCGCAATATCAGTAAGTTACTTCTTATTGCCAGGGGCTTTGTCCGGAACAGAGCAGAGTTCGCTGACCTGCTTGTAGAGTTTCTGCAAGTCCTGGTTATAGATCTGGTTCTGGTTGGATTTTCCTTTGTATTGCCATTCCGGCGAGAGCTTTTGCAGCGCGTGTTCCAGTTGCCAGACATGCGAGAAGGACTTGCCGTCCAGTAGGGTCAGGGCGCTGCGGCGGGCCGGAGTCAAGAGGGCGGGTTCCAGTTTGGTGATTAACGAATCGGCATCGACCTTCATGCTTTTCACTTGCGTGACTTCGCTCAGGATCAGCTTTTGGTCGCGGGTGAGTTCTTCGATCCCGTCCAGATTTTTATATAATTCGCGGGCTGACTCATAGCGGCGTCCGTTCAACTCCGAAAGCAGGCTGAGGTCGATGCCCCTGTTTTCCAGCTCTTCCATTTCGGCTTTGTAAAAGGTGTAGGTGATGGGGCTGACCACGGGTTGTTCAAAGACGTTCTGGACGATGAAGAGCATGACGAAGGTGAGCAGGCAGGCCAGCAGCGGCGCGGACAGCCAGCCCAGGGAGATCTTGCCCATGACTCCGAAGTTGATGTTGCGGCCTCCCTTGGTGAGCCCGATGCCGATCACGGCTCCGATCACGGCTTGGGAGGAGGAGATCGGCACGAGGGGAATGGTCGGCAGGTGCAGATTGATAAGCAGCTGCTGCAGGCCCCGTGATCCGAACAGGTAGAGGACGATGGATTCGGACAGGACCACGATCAGCCCCGTGAGTGGCGAGAGCTTGTAAAGGTCTTCCCCGACGGTGCTCATCACTTTTTTGGAATAGGTGTAGATGCCGGCGGCGATGGAAACCGCCCCCCAAAAGTATAGCTGCTGCAGCCCGGTGACAGTGAAGGAAGGGAAGAGCTGGATGTCCCGGAAAGGGGAGATGGAGACGAAGATGCCCACCACGTTGGCAATGTTGTTGGCGCCCAGGCTGTAGGCCCCGAAAGCACCGATGATGATCAGGCCCCAGCGGTTGTAGATGTCCAAGTGGAGCAGGTGCAGGTGGCTGCGGTTCAGGATCCTGCGGAAGAGGTGAAACAGGCAGAAGGCGATGGCTGCCGCCAAAACCGGCGCCACAAACCAGCTGAGGACAATGTTGAGCAGGGACTTGTAATCAGTAAGCATGCCGGCGAACAGGTTCCAGCCGATGATAGCGCCCACGATGGCCTGGGAGGTGGAGACGGGCAGCTTGATTTTGGTCATCAGGGCGATGGCGATGGCAGTGGCCAGGGCGGCGGTGAAAGCTCCGGCCGCGGCGTTGACAGAGCCCAACCGGTTCAGGGTGGCGGAACCTCCGCTGCCTTCCGCCACAGCGCCCAGGATGACGAACAGGCTGGCGATCAGCGCAGCGTACCTGAATTTCATCATCTTGGTCTGGACGGCCGCGCCAAAGATATTGCCGTGGTGGTTGGCACCCAGGGACCAGCCTAAAAACAAGCCGCTGGTCAGAAACAGAAATCCCATGCGCTACCTTACTGTCCTTGAAATCATCAAACCAAGCAAGGCGTGTACCGCTTTCCGTCAAGTGTTACTTGTTCCAAACACTCTGCCGATGCGGTTGGCGGTCACCTGGAAACAGTATTCCAGAAAGGCGATCAGCCAGCTGACCAGGATTGCGGGGAACAGCGGTGCGTTGCGGTGTTTGAGATGCCCGAACCAGGCAAAGGTCATGCACACATTGGAGCAGAGCAGCAGAACGATTGTCTTCATTAGAATTTCTCACTTGCCAAATTGATCGAGCCAGAGGCTGACGGCTTCCGCGAAGCCGCCGTCATCGTGGGCGGAGACAACTTTGTGGGACCTTCTCAGTTCGAGGGGGGCGTTGGAAGTAACATAAGAGTGGGGCGTCAGCCTGAGCATGTCGAGGTCGTTGAAGTCGTTGCCGACCACCATGAGCTGCCCGGCGGGGAACCCAAAGAGGTCCAGCAGGTACTGGACGGCGCTGCCCTTTGACACTTCGGGTGAAAAGATCTCCAGCCAGAGCGACCTGTGGTCGAAGGGGGAGGTGGTGCGGATTACGCGCAGGTTTTTAAACAGTTTGACCAGTTTGTAATAAAGGGCTTCGTCCTGTTCCTGGGCGATGACCAGAAGCTGCGTCGCTTCTTCCCAAGGCAGGGGAAAGCGTCGGTTCCAGAAGCGCCCGAACTCCTGATAGACACCCAGGCGGCGGTTGAAATCCGGCAGGCCCCTGGCCTCCACGGCTATGAACAAGTGGTTGTCCGGAATGGGCGCGTGCAGGAAAAAATCCTCCTTCAGGCTGAGCAGTGTCTTGAAAGCGGATAACGCCTCCTCTTTGCTCAGCAGACGGGCCAGCATGATCTGTTGGGTCCGCCAGTTCATGATGCCGGCACCGGTGGAGAAGATCACGTAGTCAAAGGGGGCGTCGGTGGAGAGGACTTTTTTGAGCGAGTAGAGGGAGCGGCCGGTGGCGGCCACACGGCAGACACTTTGCCCGCCCAGACTGCAAAGGGCCGCCAAGTTGGCGGGGGCTATCCTGTGTTCCGAGTTCAGGAGCGTACCATCCAGATCAGTAACACAGACGCGGGTGTATTTCATCTGGTCGGCCTTGACCAAAGGTATAAGTTGCTCATGCTCAGGGGCGTGGCAACAGGTGCAGGGCGCGTTCCAGACAGATGCCGTCAGCGACAGGAGAGCCGTTGGCGATTGTGATTTCGATGGCTTTGGTCAGGAAGTTCACGGTTCTGCGGGCGGCGGTGAAGAAGTCTGCGCCCTGCAGCAGGAGACCGGTGAGCAAAGAGGTGAAGATATCGCCGCGACCCGGAAAGTCGCCAGGCAGGCAGGGGCAGGAAATGCGCCGGAAGGCCTGCCTGTCCCGATCAAAGCAGGCTGCGGAAGTCCTCTGGCCGCCGGTGCCAAGAGGGACGCTGGTGATCACGACCAGCCCGGGACCCAACTCAGCCAGCCGGAAACACCAGTCTCTAACTAGGGAGGCGGTAGGTTTGGGCTGACAAGGTTCACCCAAAAGGAGGGCGGCCTCGGTCAGGTTGGGAGTGATCAGGCCGGCCAGAGCGGCCAGTTTGCGCATGGCCGGGATAATGCCTTTACGGAAGCAGGGATATAGTTTTCCGTTGTCCGCCATGACAGGATCGACCACTACCAGAGGCTGGTTTTGCCTGAACCGCTCGATGGTCCTGATCACGATATCGGCCTGCTGCTCTGAACTCAGGAAGCCGCTGTAGATCGCATCAAAGCGCAATCCCAATTTCATCCAGTGCCGGGTAAAAGCTTCCATCTGCCCGGTCAGGTCAAACTGGCGAAAACCCGGCTGCTCCGTATTGGAGGACAGGACCGCAGTCGGCAGCGCCGTAACTGACAAGCCCAGGCTTTGCAGGATGGGTATGACTGCCATGAGTGAGGTGTGGCTGTGGCCTGACAAATCGTGGATGGCCAGAACCCGCAGTTCCTTTCCGGGTGCGGCTTTATCGCTTTTCATAACGTATTCCGGCCGGCGGCAGATATTCTGTAATATATGTTTTACTCCTTTCCGATCGAGAGGATTTCCTTTTCTTATTGCTTAAAAAAACAACTTTGTCATTGTCCAAACGGGGGTTTGACTGTCAAGAAAAAGCGGTGGGCGGTGCTGGTTTCTGGCTTGGATATCTGCTTGGGTGACCCCCCGGCTGTTCTAACGAACATGAGCAGGGAACCGGTTCCCCGGGCAGTTCCGGATAAATTCCTTGACACAGGCAGAGGGAAAGTTTTTGGATGATTGGAAAGGCAGTTCCGAAGTGGGCAGCCAGCCGGCAGGGCCCGCCTGCGGCGCAAGGAGAATGCATGGACATTGACTTCATCAAGAAATGCCGCTTGTTTGACAACATTCCCGAAGACGAGATCGTCCAGATCCTGGCAGACGCCAAAACGGTCAAAGTGGGAACGGGTAAATCTGTAATATCGGAGCACGCTTTAGGTGACAGCCTGTTCCTGATCATGAAAGGCTCGGTCGAGATCAACAAGGAAATGGGAGATACTGATGACACTCTGCTGGCCCAGCTCAAGGTGATGCAGGCCGGGGATTTCTTTGGGGAGATGGCCCTGATCGACAACGAACCGCGCAGCGCCACTGTGATCGCCAAGGATACCGTGGAGCTGCTGGTCATTCCCAAAGATAAATTCCTGCAAACGGCCTATTCCAATCCCAGGCTGCTCTTCAACCTGATCCGTTCGCTATCCTGGCGGCTGAGGGACTCGAACCAGAAGTTTGCCGACCTGATGGAAAAGCTGATCGCGCAGAACCGCCTAATGGCCGTGGGCCTGGCGGCCAGCAAGATCATCCATGACATCAAGACGCCGCTGTCCATCATCGCCCTGACCTCAGAACTGATCAGCAAGCTCTTTCCCGAAAGCCTGGAATTCACTGACAGCATTGTCAAGCAGACCCGCCTGATCGATACCATGGTCAGGGAGATCCTCGACTTCGCCAAGGGCAAATCCACGCCCACCAATCCGCAGAAGGTTGATCTGGCGCAGTTTTTTCAGGATCTCAGGGATACTTTCGGCCAAACCCTGGTGGGGCGCGAGATCGAATTCATCATCGAGAACAGGGTGCCGCAGCCGGTCTGGTTTGACGAATCCAAGATACGCCGGGTGCTGATCAACCTGATGAAAAACAGCTCCGAAGCGATGACGACAAACGGTTACATCAGGCTGGACGCCTTGCTGGAAGGGGACGAGCTTGTCCTGGTCGTCAGCGACAATGGTCCCGGCATCTCGGACCACATCCAGGCCAACCTGTTCAGCCCCTTCCAATCGGAAGGCAAGAGCTCCGGCACGGGCCTGGGGCTGGCCATCACGCAGAAACTGGTGCATGAACACAAGGGCACGATCGAATTCACGAAGAACGAGCCCAGCGGCGCCATTTTCATCCTGCGGCTGCCGCAAGCGAATAAGAAATAAAAGCTTGTCAAAAAAGCGGCCTCTTTTTTTTTGTTCCAAAATATAATAACCGAGGATGGTGAGATCAATGAGAAAATGCGATATATGCGGCAAGGGACCCCAGGTCGGCAATCACCGCTCCCACGCCATGAACGCGACCAAACGCCGCTTTTACCCCAACCTGCATGAGATCAAGGGCGAATTCAACGGGAAGAGCGGCAATTATAAAGTCTGCAGTTCCTGCCTGAAAGCCAACAAGGTCAAGAAGATGATCTGATCCCCCGACAGGGAGGGTCTCAAGCTTTGAAACCGCGGCCGGGTTCCGCGGTTTCTTTTTTATCTGCGGTACACCAAGCCTGCCACTGTTTCCCGCGCTTCTTCCAAGTCAAAGCCTTTGCGGTAGAGGGCAGCCAGGCATTTCTCATAACAGGCCTTCTTATCCAGGTGCCGGAAACGGTGATAAGCCTTTTCAGCCTGGGCCAGCAGGCTGCTCTTTTCTTCTGCGGGCGGCACAATCTCATCCAGTATCTGTTCCCAGAGCGGGGCAGGCAGGCGTTTCTCCAGCAGCTTGCCCCGGATTCGGAAACGGCTCAGCCGGCGGGCCAAAAGGGATTCGATCAGGAGGCGGCAGTACCTTTTGTCATTGATGTAATTCTGGCTGACAGCTTTATCTATGCAGACGCCGATGATGGAGGAGTGAAATTGCCTGTTTTTAAGATATTCCCTACTTTCCAGGGTGGAGCGTTCCTGGCGGGCCAGCCAGTCCAACAGGCGGTTCCAGGCGACCCGGGTCAGTTCGTCTTGCAGGACCCCGGCTTGCGCTTCCGTGATATCAAAGCTGCCTGTGCGGAACTGAAACAGCGTCCGGAGCGCTTTTTCCGGCAAAGCCCCCCAGACGCTGTCGTCAATTTTCAGCAGGCAGTCGCGGTCTTTCTCAGTCTTCTTCCAGATTGTCAGTTTCATGCTCAGGAGGGATGAGCGGGGCTTTTTCCTTGGCCAGGATCGTCTTTAGCTTTTCCGAGATCTCCTCCGCCAGGGCGGGGTTTTCCTTCAGATAGATCTTGGTTTTATCGGCTCCCTGACCCAGGCGCATATCGCCGTAGGAAAACCAGGAGCCGCTTTTCTTAATAATATCATGCTGGGCACCCAGGTCCAGGAGGATATCCAGATTCGAGATGCCTTCCCCAAAAATGATGGGAAACTCGACTGTTTTGAAGGGCGGGGCGAACTTGTTCTTGACGATCTTGACCCGGGTGCGGGTTCCCACCACCTGGTTTTCGCCTCCTGCATCCTTGATCGCTCCTGCGTTGCGGACCTCCAAGCGGACAGAGGAATAGAACTTCAGGGCCACTCCGCCGGTTGTGGTTTCGGGATTAACATAAGGCGGAGCGCCGATCTTCATGCGGGTCTGGTTGATGAAGAGGACCGCCGTATTGGATTTGGAAACGATGGCCGTGAGCTTGCGCAGGGCCTGCGACATCAGCCTGGCCTGCAGCCCGACGTGACTGTCGCCCATATTGCCTTCGATCTCCTGCCGGGGCACGAGGGCTGCCACGGAATCAACCACGATCAGGTCCAGAGCGCTGCTGCGCACCAAGGTCTCCACAATCTCCAGGGCCTGCTCGCCGCCGTCCGGCTGGGACAGTAGCAGGTTTTCAATGTCCACGCCCAGTTTCTTGGCGTAATAGACGTCGAGGGCGTGCTCGGCATCGATGAAGGCGACCGTGCCGCCCAGTTTCTGGGCCTGGGCCGCTATGTGGAGCGAAAGAGTTGTCTTGCCTGACGCCTCGGCTCCGTAGATCTCTGTCACCCGGCCTTTGGGGATGCCGCCGATGCCCAGGGCGAGGTCAAGGTTGAGGGCGCCGGTGGGGATGACTTCCACCGCCGTTTGAGGATTGTCTCCCAGGCGCATCAGGGTGCCGATGCCGAATTTCTTCTCGAGCTGGGTCATGGCTGTTTTCAGGGCTGTGTCTTTGGTCTTTTCCTGCATTTATACCTCCAGGGGTTGCTTTATCTCTTGTGTTTTCAAGTCATATTGCTGCAAGGGCACATACACCGGCCCATCGGGTTTCAGGATGCTCTGGTAAAAGGTCACGGTGTTGAACTCGGCAAGTTCCTTTGGCAACTCAGCCTGCATGAACTCCTGCTCCAGCCAGGCCGGTTGCTGTGTTTTCAGCCTGGCCGCAGTGATGTGCAGCTTCAGCGGTTTGGCGTCCGGCTGATACTCTAGTTCCCGGGCCGTCCGCTGCAAAGCTTTGGCAAAATCAAACACGGCTTTGTCCGCGGTTGCCAGCTTGACCCAGAGCAGCCTCGGTTCGCGGGAGGGGAAAAGCTCAAATCCGAGGCACTGCATACGGAAGCTGTCCGTTCTTCGGGTCAGGGCATAGAGCTCTTTTTTCCAGTCCTGAAGATCTGCGTTCCTGGTGTCTCCGATGAAGAGCAGGGTCAGGTGCAGGTTTTCCGGCTTGACCCAGTTGATCCCGTTGCGGTGCAGCCGGCTCCAGGTTTCCAGGTATTTCGCGATGCCCTGCTTCTGCAGCGGCGGCACTTCCAAAGCAACAAAGGTCCGCAATGACATGGATGGTTGTTATTCCTTGTGCAAAGTGCCTAACAGGCCTATCGCTTATAGCCTATGTCCCGCAAAAATTTCTTGCGGTGAGAGATGTCGGTGTCCAGTTCAATGCCTTTGGGGCTGCCGCCGTCAATCACTCCCAGAACGCCCCTGCCCTGATCGGTTTTGGCCAGGATTACTTCCACAGGGTTGGCGGTGGCGCAGAAAATGCTGACCACCTCGCGGCAGTCTCGAACAGCAGGCAACACATTGACGGGAAAGGCGTCCCGCAGGACAATTAAAAAAGTGTGTCCCGCTCCCAAGCGCAGCAGGTTCTCCACGGCGACCTCGACCAGCTCGTTGTCCGTGCCGTCTTTACGCACCAGGCAAGGCCCGGAAGCCTCGTTGAAAGCAATCCCGAACTTGATGCCTGGCACGCTGTTCACCAAAGCTTCATACAGGTCTTCCAGCGTTTTGATAAAGTGCGACTGCCCAAAGATAACATTGCAGTCAGCCGGGAATTTCAAGGTTTCCAGCAACAGTTCCATCCAAGCCTCCCAACCCTTTGCTTACTCAGGAAAGCATATTCTTCATCTATGCCACGCTAAAACAGGGGTTTATTTTGTAAACACTTTTTTCTGGGGATATCCGTACCCCTGGCCGGTATGGGTGGGGCCGGTTTTTTCTGCTTCAGGATTGTCTTTGGCAAGAAAAGACTTGACGGGATTGGGTGCTTAAAATTGATAATGAAACAATGAATTATTTCTCAGGAGTTCGCTATGTATCTGAATGAACGGGGATTCTCTGTTTATACGGTCCTCAGCATCATCCTTTTTCTGGCGCTGGTTTTCATTCTGGCCCTCCCGCATTTCTTCAATCTGGACAAGGGGCAGAACGAGGAAAACTGTATAAACAACATGAAGCTGATCTGGGTGGCCACCACCGAATACATGAAAGACCATATGGCTTCCTTCGACGGGGACCTGAAAACGCTGCTTAATACGCCCAAGAAAGTAGCTCCCGCCGCGGAAGGGGAAAGAGCCATCAAGAGCAAAGGCAATTATCTGGACAAGGCGTTCAAGTGCCCGGAAGGCGGAGCTGACGCCGACAAATACATCATTTTCGGCAAGCTGGTGGTGGAGAATATCGAAGGTACCCAGAAACTGAACTACGGGGCGATCGTGATCTGTCCAAATCTAGCCCATCACCCCAAGCATTTCATTCCTAAAAGCTTTTACGAAAACATGGAACCCACCGAACTGCAGAATTTCTTCATCGATGACCTGGACGTGATCAACACCACAACCGGCGCCGACGGAAACCGCAAGCTGGAACTCGTGAAGAAGTACATCGAGATATGGAAGAGCGATCCCACCGCCCTGGCACGGATGCGGGAAAATCCTTTGGCGGTTCGCAACCAGGTGCTTCCCCCGGCGCAGGCGGAGACGGCCGAGCCGGTAACGGAATGATGGTTTTATCATAAAACAACACACCAATAGGCAACGGCCTGTTGGTGTTTTTTTTACATGATGAATTACACAGAGTTTTTAGAGTATATATACCGCCGCTATTCCGGAAACGTCAAGCTGGGCCTGGACCGGATCACAGGGATCCTTTCAGACATGGGGAATCCACAGTCCCAACTGCACGGAATGCACATTGGCGGAACGAATGGCAAGGGCAGCGTCTGCGCGGCCTTAGAAGCCCTGGCTTCAGCCCACGGTCTGCATACGGGGATGAACACATCTCCCCATTTGATAGATTACTGCGAACGCTTCCGGATTGATGGTGGCAATGTTGAATTCAGCACCGTACTGGATGTTTTCCATCGCCATGAGGAGATTTTTACCAAATGGGATGCCTCCTTCTTTGAGATCACCACCGCCATCGCCTTCCAGCTGTTCGCGGACCAGAAAGTGGAAACTTCTGTCATTGAGGTCGGCCTGGGTGGCAGGCTGGACGCTACGAATCTCTTCATTCCAGAGGTATCTGCCATCACGACCATCGGGCTGGATCACGTCAAGACCCTGGGTGACAGTCTGGAACAGATCGCCTTTGAAAAGGCTGGCATCATCAAGCAGGGAATCCCGCTGGTCCTGGGGCATCTGGAACCTGCCCCACGCCGGGTAATTTTGGAGCAGGCTGAAACAAGGCAGGCCCGGGCTTTCGTCTTGAATGAGGACATCCTTGTTTCCCATGTCGTGAACCAGCGTAACGGCATCCAATTTGATTTTGAATTTGGAGAGTTTTCACTGCCCGGGCTGCGGGCCAATCTGCTGGGGCGACACCAGGCCGCCAATCTCGCCATTGCGCTAACCGCTTTCCTGCTCTACTGTGACAGATCCGGTCTGCATCCGGATGAATCCAAACTCCGGGAAGGCCTCCTCAATATCCACTGGAGAGGCCGGATGCAATTGCTTAGGGAAGCACCCCTGCTGATCGTGGACGGGGCTCACAACCTGCAGGGCGTCCAGACACTGGTCAACAATCTGAATGAGCTCTATCCCGGGCAGAAACTGCTGTTTGTCGTTTCCATCCTGGCGGACAAGGACTACGAACACATGCTGAAGCTGCTTTGTCCCCTGGCCAGGTGTTTCTACATCAGTAAAAACGAGTCGGAACGCGCGGCAGAGATCGGGGTTCAGGCTGCAGTCGTCAGTGAGATGGGACTGCCCTGCCAAACCGCTCCCACGGTCAGCGAAGCCCTGAATATGGCATTGGCTGATGCGGACAGCCGGGATGTTATCATCGGGGCGGGATCGCTCTATACCGTGGCGGAGATAATATCCTCGGTTGATTGATCAAGATATCAGTTGACAGAGGCTGTCGGCGCCGATAATTTGCATACAATGCAGCCAGGGAGGAGATATGGATAAATTGAACAGGCCCGGAATTGACATATCTGCCATTATGATGAATCTTCTGGGCGTCCTTTTCCTGAGTTACGTCATGTATATGCTGAAACAAAAACATGCTTACTTTCGCGTTTGCGCGGTTTGCGTGCTGATGATGCCGCTGTTCATTTCCATTATCCGGGCTCTGAGGCGGCTGGGAAAATCGACCGACCTGGAAAAATGGGTTTTCATCATCATTGCCGCCATCCTCTGGATAGTCCAGTCAGCCCTGACCGGAAAACTGCACAGATTGTTTTTCTGACCCAGTGATTTGAACAGCAGATTTGCTGGAGTAATAAGCTTCTGACTGATTTTCGGCTGGTTATTGCCAGGCTGAAATCACCCGTTCGTATGTGGTCCGGTTTGAGGAGAGAATAGTTTCCAGATCTGGATTTGCCACGTTTTCTTCCGTTTCCACAGCCTGCCTGACCAGTTCACCTATCCCGTTAAAACCGATCTTTTTCTCCCTGAAAAGCCGCAGGGCGGCTTCATTGGCCGCGTTGGCGACAGTGGGCAGGAGGCCTCCGCGCCGGCCTGCCTCCACCCCAAGATAAAACAGGGGATAGCGTTGGGGATCGATCTCTTCAAAGGTTAGGGTTGCGAGTTTAGCCAGGTCCGTTTTGACCAGCCGGGAGTGATGCCGCTCAGGATACGACAAAGCGTACAGGATGGGCAGCTTCATGTCGGGAACGCTCATCTGGGCAAGGAGGGAGCCGTCAATGAACTCAACCAGCGAGTGGATCACCGACTGCGGATGAATCACCGCGCTGACTTGGTCCCAGTCCAGATCAAACAGCCAGTGCGCCTCCATCACTTCCAGAGCTTTGTTGAACATGGTGGCCGAGTCCAACGTGACCTTGGCGCCCATGTCCCAGTTGGGATGCTTCAGGGCCTGCTCCACCGTGATCTTATTGAAATCCCTTAGGGGCAAAGTGCGGAACGCCCCCCCGGAAGCGGTGATGTGCACCCTGGCAATCTCTTTGGCAGGATGGCTGCCTATGGCCTGGAAGATGGCGCTGTGTTCGCTGTCCACGGGTATTATCTTTGATCCGTGTCTAGCCTGCAGCACTTTGACCAGGTGCCCTGCCATAACCAGCGATTCCTTGTTGGCGAGGGCCAGGGTTTTGCCGGTTTCCAGGACTGCCATGGTTGTGGTCAGGCCAGCCGAGCCGCTGATCGCATTCAGGGCCAGGTCATACTCCGTGCCCTTCAGGATGCGCAGCAGTTCGGACTCGCCGAAATAGACCTTGGTTCCTGCAGGCACATCTGTGAGCGAAGCCTTGAGCTGATCATCAGTCACTATGACAGCGGGAACCTTGAATTCTGCAGCCAGGTCAAAAAGCGCTTTGCTGTTGCGGTGAGCGCAGGCGATCGAAATCTGCATCCGCCGGGACTGCTCCCTCACCACCTGGAGGGTGGATTGGCCGATGGAGCCGCTGGCGCCCAGCAGGGCGATCTTTTTTACCATCCCCAGCCGAGCGCTACGCGTTGGGAAGCGCCTAATTCATCTTCCGGATCGGGGACAAAAGCGTATTCGATCTTCAGGTTTTTCCAGTTCAGCTTCATGCCTGCCGTCCAGGCATCCGCGTCCAGGCCGGCCATGAGCATGACAGCCGGGATGGGCTGCACCGCCAGGCCCAGGTGAAAATCAGCGCTGTAGGGGCCGAAGCTGACAGTCGCGGCTTCCTCCCTGCCTTCGAAACTTGATTCCACTCCCACAGCCAGGCGGACAGGGACTTTCCACCTGGTCAGGAGGCGGCAGCTCAGTTCCGCAATCAGGGAGGGAAGGGCCGTTTCCACGGTGCCGTTTTCCCAGATCAGCTGGGTGGAGAAGAAGTCCCTGGCATTCAGTCCCAAACTGTATTCGGCGTGCGCCAGGCCAGCCAGGTTGCTGCTGCCCAGGTCAGGTACGAACATACCCAGGTCAGCCCCGAATCCGTACCCCGTTTTCCCAGCCAGGGAGCGGTAGGCCAGCTTGGGTGTCACACCCAGCATGACCTTCTCCGTCAGCGGTCTCGATAAGGCAAGATATGCCATCAGGTCATTGCTGCCGGTTGTTTTCCAAGCATAAGGTTGATTGTCCGCGGAGGGGGGCAGACTGTCGTTTTCCACGGCAGTGAGGGCTATATCGTCTATCCCGATATGAGTAATGACCAGACCGATCCGGTTGTTAGTGCCGAGAATTGCTGACAGGGAATTGAACTGCATCAGCCCTTCGAACTGCTCGGCATGCATAAGTTCCGCGCCTCTTGAGTATTGTGATACAAATCCCCGGTCAGCTTTATCGTAATACTCTGTTCCGCGGTAATGGTGGAGCAGGGCGGGATTCCACCAGGCGGCGGACAAATTCCCCTGATCGGTGAGGCCGGTATTGCCCATGGCCTGATTGGCCACTCCGGGTGCCAGGTAGAAGATCTCCCCGGCGTATTTCTTCCCCTGCAGCAAGGGCGGCAGCAGCAGCATCCCCAGGCAGGCCAGGATTAGGCAGGTTTTCATTTTCATCTTGTATCGCGGTCCCTTAGTCTTCATATTATAAAAGTAATGATTTGCGGCAAAGATACAAACTCATCCGATGCTGTTAGACCCTATATCGGCTGTTTACAATCTGTCAACCGATTTCTGCAGCCCGCCCCTTTGTCCCTTCCTGATATGGGAATTCGGTTTGACTTCACTCAGAATCCGCGTATAATATCTGTTTTGAGGTAAACATCATAGATCAAATTCAACGAACAGGATTGATATGGAAAAATACATAGAACTGAAGTCTGAGCAGGATACGATCGACCTGGCGGGTTATCTGGCGCCGCTTTTACAGGTGGGGGATGTTGTCTGCCTGTATGGAGACCTGGGCTCTGGCAAGACATATTTCACCAAGCAGGTGGGCAAGCTGCTGTTCATCCGGGAGGACATCAGCAGCCCCTCTTTCGTTTTGCTGAATGAATACAAAACTGGGAAATTCCCCTTCTTTCACGTGGACCTGTTCCGGCTCAGGGAGGAAAGCGAATTGCTGGACCTCGGCCTGCTGGACATGATCGAGACAGGAGTTACCTTTATCGAGTGGCCAGAGCTGGCCGAAAACCTGCTTCCGTACAGGACCTTCAGCTTCTACTTCCACTTCGACGGGAACAGGCGCTGGGTTAATATCGTCCCAGACCAGCGGCACGAGCAATTCTTCAGTTGAGCATACGGCTGTTATTTCAGTAATACCGCCTTGCCTGCGGACTTCCGGGAAGCAGTGTTGACTTTAATCAAATACAAGCCCGGTTGAAGCTTCTCTCCGGATTCGTCCGTATCAAAAATGTCAATACTGTTCAAACCGCTTTTACCTGCGAGCGTTTTGCTGGTCACCAATCTGCCTTTGATATCATAGATTCGGATCTCTGCCGGCTCCGCTTTGGTTAAGTAAAAACCAACCTTAGCCTTTTGACGGAACGGATTGGGGCTGATGCTCAGTACGTGGGCGGCGGTTGGCAGTGGCGCCGGCTCTTCAGAATTGGCAGTTCCCTCCACCTCAACTTCCCACTGCGTGGTCCAGGATACCTCTTCGGTCGCGGTTACGCATTTGACATTATGCGGACCGGGGGATGTGAACGATGGCTGGAAGAGGATATCATTCGCGCCCTGTTGCAGGACCTCATCCACATACCATGATATTTGGACTGTCATGGTGATGTTGAAGGCCTCCACCACGAATTGCTGCGGCTGATCGGGATCGAAGTGCACCACTGAGTCGGCCGGGGGCGAGACATTGTAAATGGCCAGGTCAAGCATTCTCAGGCTGTCGATATAGACATTCGTGATGGGGTGGTCGTCATCGTCCACGGGCACGCTGCCTATCGCCAGCACCACGTCCAGCCCTTCGAACACCTTGCCGAAGATGGCGTAGTTGCCGTCCAGTTGGGGCCTCGGCACCAACGTGATGTAATACTGCGAGCCGGCGGAATTAGGCAGACCCGTGTTTGCCATGGCCAAAACTCCCGCGCTGTCATGATGCAGCAGAGGAGAGAACTCGTCCGGAATGGTGTAGCCGGGTCCGCCGAAACCCGTTCCCAACGGGTCTCCGTCCTGGATGACAAAGCCTTCCACCACCCGGTGAAAGATCAGCCCGTCGTAAAATCCCGAGTTGGTAAGACTGATAAAGTTGTTTGCCGTGATCGGCACGATCTCGTCACGTAAATCCGATGTAAAGGTTCCCATGCTCGTAAACCATCTGGCAAACTGTCTGCCCTGCAGGGGAGATGCTAAAACCAGGATCAGCATCACTGCTTGGCATAATAGCTTCCTTTCTCTCATATTGCTTGTCCCTTCGTGTCCTTTAGTGATTTTTCGTGTTTCGTGTTCTCTTAAACATTGATTTTAACGTATACAGGACAATGGTCTGACCCCAGGATATCCTGCCGGATGCCGGCGTTTTTCACTATGGATTGATGGTCTTTATCCACAAAGAAATAGTCGATGCGCCAGCCTATGTTTTTCTCCCGCGCACGGCCCATGAAGCTCCACCAGGAGTACTGTTCCGGTTCGGGGTGAAAGGTGCGGAAGGTGTCCACCCAGCCGTGCTCCACGATCTTGTCCAGCCAGGCGCGCTCGACGGGCAGGAATCCGGAGTAGTTCTCATTGGCTTTGGGCCGCGCCAGATCGATCGGTTTATGCGCGGTATTGTAATCACCCGTGACCAGGACGGCTTTGCCCTGGCGGCGGTGGTCCTGCATCACTTCCAGGCAGCGGTCATAAAACTCCAGCTTGTATTGCAGGCGCCCGTCGTTCATCTGTCCGTTCGGAAAGTAGATATTGAAGAGGAAGAAGTTTTTGTATTCCGCGATAATGATCCTGCCCTCGTTGTCAAAACGCTCAATGCCAAAGCCGTATTTTACGGACAAGGGCTTGGGCTTGGTCAGCAGGCAGGTTCCCGAGTAGCCTTTGCGTTCCGCGTGAGACCAGTAGCTGTGATAATCCTTCAGCCCGAGGACCTCGGTCGGGATCTGCCCTTCCTGCAGCTTGGTTTCCTGCAGGCCGACGATGTCGGGTTGTTCGCTCATCAGTGTGTCGATGAAGCCTTTGTTCATCACGGCGCGCAGGCCGTTCACATTCCAGGACCAGATCGTCAGCATGATTATTTCACTCCCTGATTTATATTATCGCCGTTGCTTTCCGGAGTCCGTATTGCCCTGGGGCCGGGTTGCCGGGTTCGGACAGCGCTGGTAACAAGCACTCCTGTTTGGCAGGTTTCAGCATTTGAATTCCAGATCCTGCCTGGCTTGGAATTCGGTCAGCAGTTTTTTGTATAAGTCGTATGTCGCCTGGTCAAAGCAGACCAGCCAGACATCAATGTCGTTGTCATGGGTAAAGGCGACCACCTCCTTGATGGCGATGAGGGCCGCCCTGTCCTTGGGAAAACCATAAATTCCCGTGGAGACGGAGGGGAAGGCGATGGACCTGAGCCCATGTTCTTTGGCCAGGCACAGGGAACTGTGGTAGCATTGGGCCAGCAGGCTGTCCTCGTCATACATCCCACCCTGCCAGATGGGCCCCACCGTGTGAATGACGTATTTGGCTTTCAGGTTGTAACCTTTGGTCAGTTTGGCCTGGCCCGTCGCGCAGCCGCCCAGGGTCCTGCATTCCTGCAATAGCTGCGGCCCGGCGGCTTGGTGGATGGCGCCGTCCACCCCGCCTCCGCCCAGCAGGGAATTGTTGGCGGCGTTGACAATGGCGTCCGTCTCCATGAGCGTGATGTCGCCCTTGTGCAGATGGATCATGGTCTTGCTCCCTTGGTTTCGCTTTATGGAAACAAGCATAATTCAGCCTGTTCCGAAGTCAATCACTATTGGCTCCCATGCTTCGCCCCTGCTGGCATTACTTACCCATTACGGACTATATCCGTATTGGGTCCGTAATGGGTAAGTAGTGCAAGCAAGAGCAAGAGGGGTGAAAGTTCGGGCGCAAATGTTGTGTTTATTGTCATAATATATTTAAATACAATCAAATACAATATGATTACAGATCTCTGGTGAGAGGAGGGTTGCCATACGGATCTGAAAGCAGAACATGAACTTGATAATATATGATGAAAAAAAGGGAAAGTAAATATCTGTGAAATAATACTAAGATGTCCCAATGGTGACTGGCAGGCCAGGTTGCCGATTCCGTCCGAAGCAGCAAGACGGAAGGCATAGAGGGCAGCGAATACATTTTGGCTTGACATCAGAATAAATTTGAGGTAGGCGGTATTTCAGCTGGCTGATACGATCAAAAGGAAGGGAGGATCCGATTGCGGAGTTTGATCATTTTTCAGATCCCTGCCTGCTTGAGGCACAGGTTGCCGCAGCCGTTCCGCGCCCGCGCTCACGCCATGCAATTAAATCGCAATTTATCATGCAAAAGGAACATAGAAAAAGGATGGAAACTATGAAAAAAACTCTTGTAGTGTTGATCCTGGCCCTGATCTGCGGCAGCGCCCTGTTGGGCCAAGAGATCAAGAATTTCACGGCCCGGCAAATCAACAAGCGCTATGAGATCAGCTTTGAGGCGCCGGCAAGCGATGACTGGAATCCCCGGTTTGACATCTTTTTGTTTGGGCGTGAGGAAAACGGGTCCCAGTGGTTTAAGCTTGAAGCCCTGCAGGGTGATTACAGTCAGATCAAAAAAACCGGTTTGATTTTAAATAATTGTACCATACTGTGGGAGCCGGTGCTGGACTTCCATCCCCTGACGAAATACAGTTTCAGGGTCTTTGCTGTGAACACCAAATATGTGCCAGCCGATTATTCCTACCTGAATGCAAAGGAGATCGGATTACTGAATCTGTGGAGCGAACTGGATGGTGTCAGCTATCACATCAACGGCGAGAGCGCCAGCTTCAGTTTGCCTGTACCCCTGCCGGTGGGAGAATACCAGGCTGCCATTATGCAGGGCAATAAGACACGCAATCAGAAAAGCGTCCTGATCAAACCGATGCAGCTGACCGAGGTCAACCTCACGCCCAGGGAGGGATACCTCACCCTGACCGCGAACGAGGAGGGGGTGGTCTATAAGGTGAACGGCAAATCCTACAACAAAGTGGAGCGCCTGCTGCTCAAAGAGGACATGTATAACCTGGAAGCCATCCTGCAAAACGCCCAGACGGGGGCGCATAAACAAACCGCGCAGATCATGATCAGGGACAAAGCCGACACCACCTACGCCTTCAGGTTTGAGTTCGGCCGTCTTACCCTGACCAGCAGCGAAACCTATGTTCAGTACATCGTAAATGACAAACAGCTGAGCAGCGTAACAGACCTGCCGCTGCCGGCGGGAACTTACACGGTCCGGGCAGTCGTGCCCGCAGGAAAAAACAGTCTGGAACAGACCTTGGAAGCAAGCTTGAGAGTGGAAACGGGGAAAACCACCAGGCACAACTTCATCTTTGACTTCGGCCTGCTCAGCCTGGAAGCGGACAAACCGGATGTGATTTATAACATTAACGGGAAAGTAAATCTAACTGACGTAAAAAACCTTAAAGTGTCCCCGGGCAAATATCATGTCACGGCCACCTACCGGGTACCCTTCGAACCGGAAACCAAAGAGATCAGCGTGGCCGAAGGCCAAGTCACAACTGCCAGATTCCGCTTCTCGCTGAGCAAGGAAGGCCGGGCTGCGGAAAGGAGGCATCAATACGGGATGCATTTTGCTGCCTCAGCAGCTCCCGCCGGGTACGTCAGCCTGATCCACTTCTTTGATTTTGACAAGGAAGGATCTGGTGAACTTTGGGGCGGGACGCCGTCTGCTGAAAACTACAACTCGGTAGGAAACGCACTGGCCATAAGCTGTTTCCGGCTGAATGCCATGAACATAGTGGTCAACGAAAGCGACAATCCCTACACGGTTGACTATCCCCAGCTTTACCTGGGTCTGGGTTTGCTGGATCAGGCCGTGCTGTTCAAGAGCTCAGACAATCAGGAGATGGGCTATCTCTTTGATTGGGGGATGGTGAGTGCAGGTTTTACCGATCTTACCAGAAGCGGTGTATTTTATGACAAATTCGAAATCAAGGCCATTGCTTCCGGACAGATTCCCCATAACCATGAGACAGAAAATAACATCTTTGTGAGTAAGTTTTACTCAAGCAGGAGGACTTATGACATCTGGAACCAGTTCCAGTTTGCCGCGGAAGCTAAACTGCAATTCGGGGTCAGACTGGCCAGCATGAACTACCTGTTCCTGAATGTGGGGGCCCGCTACCAGGAAGAGATGCGCGGGAAATGGTATAATAAAGCAGAGGTGGAAAATTGGCAGAACGATTCAAACGCGCAAATTCCGGATCCGGTGGATGATGAATCCATTCAAGAGCTAAGGCCCGGTTTTGAAGGCTTGAAATTCATGTTGGGTATAGGCTTGGAAAATGATCTTGTCAACAAGCTGTCCTCTGCAATATTCAAATCATAGGTAAGAAGAAGGGATCATGAAAAACGCAAAAAACATAAATGTGAAAATCACTTTCCTGTTATTTGCAGCTTTGTGCTGTTTTTCCCTGCTGAGCGGTTTGGATTATTACGAAGTGATTGACCAGGTCAAGCTGCTGAAAGGTTTTCTGGCCTATGAAACTCAGCCTCCGGAGGGTAGCGCTGTGACCGAGGCGGACGTCCAGAACCGCAAGGCTGAGATCAGGAACGAGATAAACGCCCTGCTGGCCAGCACCCGGAAAACTTATTCCACCCGCAACCTCACCATGGTCAGGTATATCTACGCCAAAGGGACAGCGGAAGTCAAGAATGAGGATTTGGGTAACACCCTGTTCATCCAGATGACCGAACAGCAGTATGACACTGTGAGCCGCAATACGGGAAATTATCACCTGGAAGCTGTCAAGGAACTGAATTACGACCTGGAATGGTTTTATTACAACTGGGTCCTGAAAGGCAGCACCACCATATATCATGAAGAGGAACCGGAACCGGTGGAAAACATCCCCAGCACCGAAGAGCTGGAGACCAATCCGGAAGCCAGGGCCGAGATCAGCGAGTACCACATCTCCAAAGACAACGAAGCGCAGGAAGCCATCCAAAGCTTTGAGGATGCGGATTACGAGGAGTCGCTGGAGTATTTCGAAACAGCGGTCGAGGCGACGGACAATCCGCAGCCTGAATACTTATACTGGATCGGGTTAAACTACCTGGCGGAAGGGATCCCGGACGCCGCTCTGATGTGGTTCCAAAAATACCTGGACAGCGGCAATCAGCTCTACGTGGCGGAAGCTGCCAGGTATGTACTTATCCTGACGGAGCAGAAAAACGTGTTCAGTCAAAGCTCGGTAAATGAATTTCCCGTGTATCTCGCCACCCCCTATGGAGAAACGCATTTTGTGATCAGCCCGGACGGGGAGCAGCTCTACTTCAGCGCCTACAGCGAGCTGAATCCTGGGCAGACGGACATTTTTCGCTGCAACAAACTTAACAACGAATGGGATAGTCCAGTCCGCCAGAACCGGATCTCAACCGATAAGGACGAAGCCTTGTGCTCCTTTTCCATCCGCGGTAACCGGGCCTATCTGCAGGGCATGTATGAAGCCGGGAAGACCGATTTTGACATCTATTACAGCGACTTCAGGAACGACTGGCAGCCGCCTGTGAACATCGGCAACGTGAACAGCCAAGGCCAGGACATCGATCCCTACGTCTATTCCGACCTGTTCATGTTTTTCAGTTCCGACCGTCCCGGCGGGTTGGGCGGATTTGACCTATATTACAGTGTTTATGCCAACGGCGTCTGGGGCCGGCCGGTCAATCTCGGGCCCGGAGTCAATACCACAGGCAACGAGACCGCGCCATTCCTTGACTGGGACGGCAAGACCCTGTTCTTCTGCTCGGACGGGTGGACCGGCCTGGGCGGCAAAGACATCTACAAGCTGGTCATCCTAGCCTCCGATTTCAGTTCCGTCTCCTGCGTGGAAAACATCGGTGTGCCGCTCAACACGCACAGGGACGACATGCGCTTTTACCATCTGAAGAATTCCAACCAGGCCATCATCCTGAGTAACCGCAAGGCCAGCCGCGTGCCCAACATGTACAAGGCGAGCCTGGATTACGCGCCACGCGGCTATTATGTGCAAGACACGGAAGGGAAAAAATCCAGGTTGGCGGACTCGGACAATGTGTCGCCGCTGACCGGGAAGGTCCCCAGCCTGAAGGAAGAGGAGAACTTCTTCATCCTGCGCGGCAGGATCACGAATGACAAGCAAGTGCCTCTGACGGCCGACCTCAACGTGATCTATGACCTGAACGAAATCCGCTACGTCAAAACCGTGCGGTCGGGCAAAGAGGGGAATTTCCAGATCACGCTTCCCTTGTCTATCCAGTATGAACTGGAATGCAACCTTAACGGCTATCACAAATTCTTCACGCAGGTAACCCCCCGGGATAAGGAGTCCGAACGCGCGCTGGAGATTGTCCTGGTCCCGCTGGAACTGGAAAAGACCTATATCATCCCTAACATCCAGTTTGAATTTGACAGCGCCAAACTGGTTGGCAATTCCTTCACCATCCTGAACGAGGTGGCGCAGACCCTGCTGAGTAATCCGCAGATTAGGGTGGAGATCTCGGGCCACACATGCAACACGGGAACCGATGCTTATAACATGAAGCTTTCCCGCAACCGGGCTGAGTCCGTGGTAAATTATCTAAGCTCACGGGGCGTGGCTGCCGACCGCATGATCTATCAGGGCTACGGCCCCTCGCGGCCGCTGACTGATAATTCCACCGAAGAATTGAAAGAGAAAAACCGGCGGGTGGAGATCAAGGTGATCGAGTAAGTCTCATTCACGGAAGAAAAGATGAAAATAACCATATTGCTGATCGCTCTGTGGGCAATCCAGGCCGCATTGGCACAGCCCTGGGAGGCGGACAACAGCGTCTTCAATCCCAGCGGCATACCGAGCCTGACCTTTTCGCAGCCCCGCTTTGCCGATCTGGACGGGGACGGGGACGAGGATTTCCTCCTGGGGAACTCCAACAGCGCTCCCCTGTTCGTGGAAAACACCGGAAGCGCAGCTGTGCCACACTTTGTGGTCGGAGCTGATCTCTGCGGCGGGATCTCAGAACTGGATGCGGAAGTGGGCGTCTGTGCCGATCTGGATAACGACGGCGACCTTGACTTGGTGACCGGAGGTTTCACCGGCTTGCACCTGTTCCTGAATACAGGCTCTGCTACGTCGCCTGTTTTTTTCATAGCGGCAGGTTATTTTTCCGGAGTGGCGGCAGGCAGCTTTCCCGTTCCGGACCTGGCTGACGTGGACAACGACGGCGATTTGGATCTGGTGGTCGGTTTCAGTGAAGATGGCAGCGTGAAGCTTTATTTTAACATCGGCACGCCATCCGGAGGCCAGTTCAGTGAATCCTCTTCGCTGTTCATAGGCGATGTGGGCCTGTATGCCTATCCCGTGTTCTGCGACCTGGACTCAGACGGCGATCAGGACATCCTGGCCGGACGCGACGCGCAGGGCTTTGTCTATTACCAGAACAATGGAACCCCTACGTCCGGAGACTGGCAACCAAATTCAACTCTTTTTGCCGGAACGGGCAGCTCAACTTACTGGAATTCCCCCGACCTGGCTGACCTGAACAACGACGGGATGTATGACCTGGTTTATGGAACCGCTTCCGGCCCGCTGCAATACTACGTGAATGCCGGAACTGCCGCCAGCCCCGTCTGGCAGGCCAATGCAAGCCTGTTCGGAGGAGTCCTGGACGTCGGGGGCGCCAGTTCTCCTGTTTTTTATGACTTTGACGGGGATGGCGACCTCGACCTGATCAGCGGCAGCCAGCTGGGCAACATCAAATACTATGAGAACACGGGCAATCTGCATGCGCCCGCCTGGGCGGAAAACAGCGCTTTTTTCGCCAGCATCGACCATTCCATCTACGCTGCCGTGGCCATTGGGGACGTGAATGGTGACAACCTGCCCGACGCCATCATCGGCGACCTGAACGGCGGCCTCTTCTTCCACAGAAACACCGGGATTGGTTTCGCGGAAGAGACAGGCGTGCTGCCCACAGTTGCTCTGGGAGGCTGGTCCGTACCCCGGCTGCTGGACATGGACGGGGACGGGGATTTGGACCTGGCCGCCGGCAATGAAGCAGGCAACCTCCGCTACTATGAAAACCAGGGCACTGCCACGGTTCCGAACTGGGTGGAAATCACAAGCTATTTCGGAACCATAGACATCGGCAGCAACTGCGTTCCCGCCTTCGGCGACGTGGATGGCGACGGCGACTGGGATTTCGTGGCGGGAGACATGTGGGGAGACCTGCACTGCTTCCTGAAACAGCATGCCGACTGGGTGGCCAACACGACTTACTTTAGCAGCCTCGGCGGAGACCAGAACGCCGCTCCCGCCCTGGCTGACCTGGATGAGGACGGCGACCTGGACCTGGTCCTGGGCGATTACGACGGCACGTTCAGGTACTTCCGGAACCTGGTCTATTCAGGCGCTGCGCTCAATCCGCCCCGGAACCTTTCCGCCGGGATCACAGATGTCGTGCTGCTGACCTGGGAAGCTCCCGAAACCGGCAGCACTTCGCCCTTCGAGCATTACAACGTCTATCTGGACGGAGCCCCGGCAGGTTCCACCCATGAACTGTCCTGGATCCTCGGCGGCCTGGCCCCGGGAGAAACTTATACAGTGTTCGTGACGGCGGAATACATTGCCGGAGAGTCGCTGCCCGCCGCGCTCGAGATCACTTTCACCGCAAACGAGGATTTGGTGCAGGCTCCGCTCCTGCTGCAGAACAGGCCCAATCCGTTCAAAACCGCGACCACCATCCAGTTTGGCCTGGATAGACCTGAAGCAATCCGATTGGATATCTTCGATCTGAAAGGCAGGCTGATCAGGACCCTGGTCAGGGAAACCAAATCCGCCGGCAATTTCTTCGTCGCCTGGAACGGAAAGGACGAACAGGACAAAAACGTCCCGACGGGGGTTTATCTCTACCGCTTGAGCGCCGGAACCCGTTCCGCGGTCAGAAAGATGATCCTGATCAGGTAAGGCGGCATCCCGCAATCCGGACTGAAAGGCAGGTTTTTCCCGCCTTGCCTTCCCCTTTGACCACAAATCTCAGATAAGTCATATATCACCCCCTGATAACCGCAGAAATGGCTTTATCTGAGGGTAATCTGTGGTTAGTTTGTAATTAAGGGGCAAAGGGTGAGATAAGGATAAACGCTATGAATTGCTTGACACAAACCGCTATTTTCAGGGCAGGTACAAAAAAAAGAAGCTGGAAAATCAAGGACGCAGGAAACGCATTTATGGCAAAAAACAAGATCAGACAAACGCAGGATCAGAGCCTGACCAAGACTCCGCTGCCGCATAAGTTCCGCAAGAAAAAACCCGTCGTTCAGGACTGGGTGGAAGCCATTCTGTTCGCTTTTGTGGTGGCAATGATCATCCGCAACTATACATTCCAGAATTTTGTGATCCCTTCTTCCTCCATGGAAAAAACCCTGCTGATCGGGGACTACCTGGTCGCCAACAAGGTCAAGTATTTCTTTGCTGATCCCAAACGCGAGGACATAGTCACCTTCCGTTATCCCAAGATCGAGAAAGGCACGCCGGAAGGCAGCCCGGAGCAGTTCATCCGGATCTTCCACCCCATCTATATCAACAAGGAATTCACCTTTAAGAAAGATCCCATGACCTTCCTGCACGTCACCTATTACGCGCGCAAAAACATCGTGAAAAGGGTGATCGGCATGCCGGGCGACACGCTCGAAGTGCGCGACAAGGAAGTGTATGTAAACGGGCAGCTGTTCAAACAGGGGTATGAATGTTATGGCGAACCCTTCCCCTATGATAATCCGCGGGAGATAGCCAACCGCACAATCCCGCAAGACATGTGGATGCCGGGCATGACATATTGGAAAGACTATCCCGGCTCCGCCACCTGGAACCGGGACTGGTTTGGGCCGGTGGTGGTGCCGCAGGGCAAGTATTTCGTCATGGGCGACAACCGCGACGTCAGTGAGGACAGCCGCTACTGGGGTTTCCTGGACAGGAATGACATCACAGGCACGCCCTGGGCCATCTTCTTCTCCAAGGGCAAGGAATACAACCAGATCTATGACACGCCCCACATCAGATGGGACCGGATGTTCAGAAGGATCAGATAATCAAGTTCGGCGACGGCACCAAATTCCATCTGCCCGACAAAGGGATTGGAACGGCTGCCGGTTTCCGGGAGAAGCTGTTTTGACCACCAGTGTTTACATTCACGTCCCGTTTTGCCTTACCAAGTGCGGGTATTGCGACTTCTTTTCGGTCGCTTATACCCAGGCGGCCCTGAGCGCTTTTGTCGGCACTCTGTTGCGGGAACTGGAGCTGTTTAAACAAAGGTATGATTTCGAAGCGGAGACAGTCTATTTCGGAGGCGGGACACCTTCCCTGCTCACTCCCAATCAGATCAATTCCCTGCTCAACCTGATCGGTCCGCCGCCGCAGGCGGAGATCACGCTGGAAACAAATCCGGTCCAGGTAACGCCGGACTGGGTGGAGGGCATCGCCACCACCAGGGTCAATCGGATCAGCCTGGGAGTCCAGTCCCTGCAGGACGCGAACCTGCAGATGTTGGGCCGCAAACACAAGGCGGATTCCATACCGGGCAGGGTGAAACAACTGCGGGAGGCCGGACTCGGCAGCATATCCCTGGACTTGCTGTACGGCCTGCCCAGTTATGGGAATTACAATCTTCAGGACGAAGTGGATGCCTTTCTCGAACTGGATCCGGACCACCTTTCCGCCTATCTGCTAAATATTGAAGACAATGTCACCTTCAGGCACTGGCGGGAACTGCTGCCCGATGACCAGACAGCCCGCAGTCAATACGAACTGATCTGCGACACGCTGGAACAGGCGGGTCTGCAGCAGTATGAGATATCCAATTTCGCCAGGCCGGGCCAGGCCAGCCGCCACAATCTGCGCTACTGGCTGGGTGAAGAATATGTCGGGGCCGGTGCCGGCGCTTCAGGATTAATTGGCAGGCAAAGGTACAAAAGGCCGGAAGACCTGCGGCTTTGGCAGTATTCCGTGGAGCGGGGCGACCTTCTCTATCAGAAGGAAAGCGAAACCAAAGCTCAGCAGAAGGCGGATTTCATCATCATGCAACTGCGGCTGGTCCGCGGTTTGGAACTGAATGCATACAGGGAACGCTTCGGCTCGGATTTTATCACTGATCATCAGGAAACGATAGACCGTTTCTTAGCTTCCGGGCACCTGGAAAGAAGCGGGGACCACATCCGCCTGACTCCTCAAGCACGCTTTTTGTCCAATCGCATCCTGCAGGAATTTGTCTGAGCTAATTATGCTGAAAGAAATACGCAATCTGATTGCCGATGCGATCCGGGGCACGGAATTCGAAAGCAAAACATGGCTGGCCGGAGGCTGCGTGCGGGATGAACTGCTGGGAAAAAAGACCAATGACATAGACATTGCGGTGGAACTTCCGGATGGCGGAACACGGCTGGCGGAGTATTTGCACGAGCGTGGCGTTGCCTCCCAGCCGGTCGTCTACAGGCAGTTCGGAACAGCGTTGGTCAGCATTGCCGGCAATAAGGTCGAGTTCGTGATGACCCGCCGGGAAAGTTACCGGAGCCGCTGCCGCAAGCCGGATGTCCAATTTGGCAGCCTGGAAGAAGACGTTTTAAGGCGTGATTTTACTATTAACTCATTGATCATGAATGTAGCGGACGGAAAGATTGCTGATCTGAGCGGCCTGGGTAAAGCGGACCTGAAAGCCAAACTGGTCAGGTCCACATCCGATCCGGCCGTGATCTTCCGCGAGGACCCGTTGCGCCTGCTGAGGGCGGTCCGTTTTGCCGCACAGCTGAAATTCGGGATCGAAACTAAAACCTGGAGACAGATCAGGCAACACGTCCAGGCAATAAAACATGTTTCGCGGGAACGGTCGGCAGATGAGATCATGAAAATTATGGCCCTGCCGAATTTCCTGCAGGGTATCGAACTGCTGATTCGATCGGGCCTCAAGGCTGCTTTGCTGCCGGGGCTGAAATATCCTCCGGCCCTGCTTGATCCAGACCTGCTGAAATCCAAAGATGCGCAGTATACACTGATCAAGCCAGCCATCAGCCGGCTGAGTGTCCCTGCCCGCCTGGCATTGGGCCTGTGGCTGCATGATGACATGACCAAGTATCTGCAGCTGCTGAAACTCAGTGCCAAAACCATCAGGCATGTCACCTTGCTGGCGGAGGAGTGCAAGCGAGTCCGCAGCCTAGAGGATGGGGGCTTGTTACTCAAGCCGCAGGAATTCCGCACGGAGGCGTGGAAACTCAGAGACTGCTTTGATGAGTTTATCCTGCTTTATCCATTTACCGGCATCTTCAGCGGCCTGGGTGACTACATGTGGAAACGGGACCTGGAGATCTGCCAATTGCTTAAACGGGCTTATAAGCAGGTCCAGGCTAACAGATTTAACTTGACAGGCCAGGACCTGATGCGGAGATTTTGCCTGAAAAGCGGCCCCCTCATTGGGGACCTGCTGTCCGAGGCTTTCCGGATATGGACGGTCAATCCCTCGTCCAGCAAGGAGGAACTGCTTGACTACCTCAGGGGGCAGCTTGCACACATGAAAAAAAGACGGGAAAGAAAAGGCAGATGAATAAAAGAATGTGGCTTACGATCACCCTCGCAATCCTGTGCCTTGGCCTGGGTGGAGAAATACTAATCCCGATGGACCTGACCCAGACCAATCACCTGAAGGCTTACGGGGTGGCCTTTTATGCCCTGCAGCAGCAGATGAATGTGAAGTGGCTGCTCAACTACCGGGGCGGCTCATTCATGATGAATGACGCGGTGGCGGTAGTCAACGCCTGCAATATCCGGGGCGTGAAATATGAATCCATCAGTTCCAGTGACGTTGGAGCCATCATGATGGATATCCAATCGGCCAACATGGAAGCCGTCGTCCTGGAAAAGGAACCTGCCATCGCTGTATATATACCGCCCAACGCTCTGCCCTGGGACGACGCGGTGGCCCTGGCCCTCGATTATGCCGAGATAGAGTATGACCGGATCTGGGACGAGGAAGTTCTGAACGGGAAACTTAATGACTATGACTGGCTGCATCTTCATCATGAGGATTTCACCGGGCAGTACGGCAAGTTTTACGGTTCCTACCGCAACACAACCTGGTATCAGAATGACGTCCGCATAAATGAAGCGATAGCTGCCAAGCTTGGATTCCAAAAGGTTTGGCAGCTCAAGCACGCGGTGGCGGAAAAGATCCGCGATTACGTGGTAAACGGAGGTTTTCTGTTTGCCATGTGCGGAGCCATTGACACGATAGACATTGCGCTGGCAGCAAAAGGTGTAGATATCTGCGACATACCTTTTGACGGGGACGGCTTGGATCCTGGATACCAGAACAAGTTGGATTTCACACGCACCTTTGCCTTTGAGAATTTCACTTTGCGGCCCAATCCTTATGAGTATGAGTTTTCTGACCTCGACGCCAGCGACTATGTCAGGCTCAAGGGAGCGGAAGCTGACTACTTCCAACTGTTTGATTTCTCAGCCAAGTACGATCCAGTGCCCACCATGCTGACCCAGTGCCATACAAATGTGGTCAACGGTTTTCTGGGTCAGACCACTTCGATCTTCAAGAACAGGATCAAGAAAAGCGTCATTATCCTGGCGGAAGCTCCGGACCAGAGCGATGCCAAGTACCTACACGGAAACCTCGGCAAGGGAACCTTCACTTTTTACGGCGGCCACGACCCGGAAGATTACCAGCACCGGATCGGCGATCCGGAAACCATCCTGGACCTGCATAAAAACTCGCCGGGATACAGGTTGATCCTGAACAATGTCTTGTTCCCGGCGGCCGAAAAGAAAAAACTTAAAACATAGCGGTGATTATGTCCGATTTCTACAAGGACCAAAGAAAGATAGAGATCAAAGTGGGACTGGTTGCCCTGATCTCGCTCATCGTCCTGATCCTGGGTTATTCCTGGTTGCGCAACGCCCTGCAGTTGAAAAGAACTTCCGAACTGAAAGTAAAGTTCACGAATGTGCAGGGGATAGAGGTGGGAGACAAGGTCACTGTCAACGGCATGGAAGCCGGACGGATCAGTAAGATTGTCCAGGAGCGTGACGGCATCGTTCTGTACAGCCGGCTGAACCTGAAGTACCCGCTGCGGGACGGCGCGCGCTTCCTGGTCCAGGACAGCAACCTGATGGGAGGCAAGCAGCTTGATATCACGAATTCCGCCGAGGGCGAACCGCTTGATCTCAAACTGGTGCAGAGCGGCGAACCCTCAACAGGAATGGCCCAACTGCTAAGTTCAGCCTCCTCGACCATGATGCAGATCGATGGCCTGCTAAGAGAACTGAACAAGCCGGAAGGGCTGTTTTCCCAGGTCAAGACCACCTTTGAAGAGACCAAGCATACCTTCGGCAATGTCAATTCCACTTTGGACGAGAGCAGGGCCAAGCTGAACAGAGCGCTGGAGGAGATCTCAGTCACCGTAAGGCAGATCAACGACCTGATCGGACGCAATAAAAATAATCTGGACAGCGCCATTGCCATGACCCCCGCCCTCATGCAGAAAGCTCAAGCCACTTTGGACAGCCTGCAGGCGGCAGGAGCGACCCTGCACGGAGCGGTCAACGAATTGACCAAAGGCGAGGGGACACTGCCAACTCTGATTAAAGACGATAAATTATACAAGAACCTGCTGCAATCCACCAACCGTTTGGATTCACTGCTGATCGACATCAAAAAGAATCCCGGCCGCTATTTCAAACTCAAGGTGTTTTGATGAAGAGACTGCTGCTTCCAGGCCTGATTGTCTGCCTGCTGTTCTGCAGTTCGGTTCTGGAGGCTTATTATTACGGCCAGAACAAAGTCAATTCGCAGTATGTAAAATGGTCCACTATTGAGACCAGGCATTTCGATATCCATTTCCCGGCCGGCAACGACGAATTCGGCAGGTTGGCTGCCCTTATGGCCGAAGAAACATATTACTATCTGAAGCAGGATCTCAGGTTTCCTGCTATCGGCCGCATCCCGATCATTTTCTACGGCTCTCAGATGGAATTTCAAACCACGAATATCATCTATCCCCTCCTGTCAGAAGGTGTGGGAGGATTCACAGAAAGCCTGCGCAACCGGGTGGCCATTCCCTTTGACGGCAGCTATGTCAAGCTGGAGCAAACCCTCACACATGAACTGACACATGCCTATATCAATGCCCTGGACACTGGCTCACCGGGTTCTTTCTTCTATTTGAAGACGCTGAATTTCCCCTTTTGGTTTTCCGAAGGCTTGCCAGAATTCGAATCCCTGGGCGGAACGGGAGCGCAGAACCACGCCTATATCATTGACCTGATCATGAATGACAGGCCCATCTCCCTGTCCGAATCCTCCGGATACAGCTCCTACAGGCTGGGAGAATCCTTCCTGGCCTTTCTGAGCAAACGTTACGGGCGACCAAAGGTCATGGATTATCTGTTCACGCTGCGCAGCATCAATGATACTGACAAGGCTACGGAAAAGGTTTTCGGCCTCGGATTCAGCGATCTGGAAGAGCGCTGGAAAAGCCAGCTGAAACGTGATTATTACTCTTTTATCACATCCAATCAGATCCCCGGCGAGTACAGCGACAGAAAAACCAATCACAGGGAGGAAGGCTCCTATTTCAATTTAGCGCCGCGTTTCTCGCCGGATGGCCAGAAATTCATCTGGTTTTCCAACCGCAACGGCAGGTTCAGCATCTGGGCGGGGGGCCTGCACGAGCAATCGCCCAGTCGCAAGCTGATCAGGGGCGAAACCGCCGGCAATATGGAGGAATTCCATTACCTGCAGTCGAACCTGGCCTGGTTTCCTGACAGCAGGCGTTTCGCTTACGCCGCCAAGACCTCGGACGGTGACAGGATCTGCATTGCCGATTTTGACAAGGCGGCAGTCATCGAGCAGATCTGTCTTCCCGGCATCAAGGCCATCTATGAACTGGACATCTCTCCCGATGGAAAGAGCCTGGTCTTTTCCGGACAGCATGAAATGCAGGCCGACCTTTTCCTGTATGACCTGCAATCCGGGCAGTTGAGCCAGCTTACTTATGATAAATATTACGATTATCAGCCCAGGTTCTCTCCCGACGGCAGCTCCGTCGCCTTCGCTTCAGAGAGGACTTCCGGCGGTTCAGACTTCAGGCAGGGATTCTTCTCCGATTTGGATTCGAACATCTACACCCTGGACCTGCAGGACAACTCCTTTACCCAGATCACATTTGGCGGTCACAATTCCTACCATCCAGTCTGGGACAGCACGGGGACAAGCCTGTTTTTTATTTCCGAAAGGGACACCCTGGCCAACCTGGAGACCATCGAACTGCGGACAGGGCGGCAGGCCCGGATCACCAAGGTGCTGAGCGGCATTTATGGATTCGACCTCAATCCCAACGGCCAGTACCTGGTCTATTCCTGCTATTTCAACCGCGGCTGGAATATCTATCTCAAGCTGGGACCCCTGCAGGGTCTGAATTATGAGCAAGGGGAACTGCCCCGGTCGGCCGATATCCGGGACGGCCTCATGAACCGCATTGACCTCTCCCGCCTTGATTTGTATGGCCGCCAGGCCTGGCATAAACCGGTTACTGATGGCGGCCCCCAATTCGTTGCCAAGAATCCTACCCTGATAGATTTCCATCCCGGCGCGGATTCTCTTAAGCCTGAGCCGGATTTTTCCTGGGATGATAAGCCGGACAGCGTCTCCGTGATCCCAACCGTCAAGCCTTACAGGGTCAGGTTCAAGCTGGACACGCTTTTTGGCGGGATGGCCTATTCATCTTCCATGGGGACGATCGGCAGCCTGGAACTGGGCATGAGCGACCTGCTTGGCAACAACGCCATCGGGATCAGCCTGGGGTTGAACGGCAAGATCATGGATTCGAACCTCCTGCTGACCTATCTTTACCTGCCCCGCCGCATCGACCACGGCATCGGCGCGTTCAATCTCTTTGACGAGATCCTCTATTACGACGGCTCGACCGACGACTATTACCGGGAGCGCACCCGGGAGACAGGACTATATTATCTGATGCGCTATCCTTTCAATAAATTCGTCCGCCTCGATCTCGAGAATCAGCTCTACTCATGGGAATACCACTGGGATTCCTGGCTGGATCTGGCCGGCACAGGAAATGACCATTGGGAAAACGATTCCTTCTACCAGAACGGACAGCTTGTCGGCACTGTTCCGGCCAGGGACGACCTCATCTATGCGCCGGCCCTGACCCTGGTCCAGGATAACGCGCTCTACGGTTCGACCGGCCCCCTGCTGGGCTGGCGCGCTTTTCTGACTATGCGTAAAAGTTTCGCCCGCCATAAAAACGATTATCAGACAGCGTATCTGGACCTGCGCTCCTACACGCTTTTCTCCAAACGCTATTCCTTCGCCATTCGTCTGGTGTACGGCGCCAGCGGAGGCAGGCAGCCCCAAAAGTTCGGCCTCAACGGCTATTACGGCATCAGGGGTTACGAGGATGAAGTGGAAGGGGAAAACATAGCCCTGGCTTCGGCTGAGTTGCGTTTTCCTTTCCTGGATTATCTCTCCCTCGCCTTTCCTCTGCCCCTGGTCATGAGTTCCGTACGGGGCAGCGTGTTTGCCGATCTGGGCTCCGTGTGGGACAAGACCTCCGCTTTACAGGGAATGCAGGATGAAAAACTGAAGGACCTGCACTTGGGATTCGGTTTCGGACCGCGCTTTAACATCGGTTTTGCCGTGCTCAAGTTTGACCTGGCCTGGCTGACAGACCTGTCCGCGATCTCCAGGCCCGTATATTATCTAAGCCTGACCGAGGATTTTTAACAACTCAATAAAAGATAAAGGGGAGATACACTGATGAAAGTCGATGTCGTAAGAAAATTGCCTGAGTACATGGAATCATTGATCCTGTGCTTCGGTCCGGAGGGGGGCTTGGAAGTCTTTGAAGACTGGCTGCAGCCGCCTATGATGGATGCGGTCAAGCGTTTTATCGCAGCCGAGAAAATCGAGTTCAAACCGGATGAAATGCACACATTCCATTATTTCGTCAAGAATCATCAGACCAAGATAATCCTGCTGGGCTTGGCCGAGCCGGAGGAACTGACTCCGGACAAGGTGCGCAAGTCTGTCGCCGTCGCCATCAGGCAATGCCTGAATCTCAGGTCGAAACAGGTTTATCTCATTCCGGGCTTTGACCTCGGCCTGACCGACGCCATGCTGGGGCAGGTCCTGGCGGAAGCCGCCCAGCTTACCGTATATCGCTTTGACAAATACCTTTCCGAAGCCAAGCGGGAAATGCCGGAAGCCCTGCACCTGGTCCAGGATACCTCCAACACCCGCAACCTGAACAAGGGTATCCTGGAAGGCCGGGTCCTGGCGGAAGCGGCCAACCTGGCCCGCGACCTTGTGAATGAGCCGGCGAATGTCATGTATCCCGACACTCTGGCTGAAGCGGCTAAGAAAGCCTCCCTGCAATATGGTTTCCAGGTCGAGATCTACAACCTGGATAAGCTGCGCCGCCTGAAGATGGAAGCCTTTTTGTCCGTGGCCAAGGGTTCGCGCTTCGAGCCCCGGCTTATCATCATGCGGCACCAGGGCGACCCAGACAGCAAGCGGGACACAGTTGCACTCATCGGCAAAGGCCTCACTTATGACAGCGGCGGCTATTGCATCAAAACACCCCAGGGCATGCTCAATATGAAAACGGACATGGCCGGCGCTGCTGCCGCGATCGGAACCATGGCCGCCATCTCCACCCTCAAGCTCAAGGTCAATGTGGTGGCCATCATTGCGGCCTGCGAAAACATGATCTCCGGTGAAGCCTACCGCGCCGGCGACATCATCCACTCCATGTCCGGCAAGACCATAGAGGTCGTCAATACCGATGCGGAGGGCAGGCTCACTTTGATCGACGCCATCCATTACGCGATCGAGCGCGAGCACGCCGTCAAGGTGATCGACGTTGCCACACTGACCGGAGCTGCCGTGGGCGCTCTGGGCAACTGCATTTCCGCCGTGGTCACCAATGATGAAGAGTGGCTGGAGCTTCTAGAGCAGGCGGCCCGGGCCAGCGGCGAGAACGTCTGGCAGCTGCCCGCCTTTGATGAATACAAATCCCTGCTCAAATCAGAAGTGGCGGACCTGAAAAACGTCGGCGGCCCCTTTGCAGGAGCCATCACCGCCGCTCTCTTCATCCGCGAATTCGTACAGGACCTGCCCTGGCTGCATATTGACATCGCCGGGACCGCCAGCAAGGACAAGGAGTCCGGCTATTACGGCTACGGCGCTACCGGGGTGGGAGTGCGCCTGCTCACCACCCTGTTCAAGGCCATGGAATAAGAGGAAGGTTTGTGATGGTCAAGATCATATCAGCCGCAGAAGCCGCAGCCATGATCAAACCCCGCGACCGCCTGCTGGTCAGCGGATTCCTGGCCGTCGGCGCTCCGGAAGCCCTGATCGACGCTTTGGTGGAGCTTGGCACGAAAGAACTGCACGTGGTCTGCATCGCTTCCGACTGGGAAAACCGCGGCCTCGGCAAACTGGTCGTCAATCATCAGGTCGGCTCGGCCCAGGTCTCACACATGGGGACCAACAAGGAGATCCAGGCCCAGTTCAATGCCGGCGAAATTACTATCGAACTCGTCCCGCAGGGCACTCTGATGGAACGCGTCAGGGCTGCCGGCACGGGTTTGGGCGGCATCCTGACTCCCACCGGGCTGGGGACCGTGGTTGAGGAGGGCAAGCAGGTCATCGACGTGGACGGCAAGCCCTACATCCTGGAACCCGCCATCCACGGCGACTTTGCTCTCATCCGCGCCTGGAAGGCTGACACGAAGGGCAACCTGGTTTACCGCAAGACGGCCCGCAACAGCAATCCCATCATGGCCATGGCGGGTCGTGTCACCATCGCCGAGGTGGATGAGATTTTGGAGGTGGGCGGGATCGATCCCGAGGATGTGGTCACGCCCGGCATCTTTGTCAATTATCTGGTCAAGAGGGGGTCGTAATTCATGGACAAGCGCGCAATGATAGGCAAAAGAATAGCTCTGGAACTGAAGGACGGCGATTTTGTCAACCTGGGGATCGGCCTGCCCACTGAAGTGGCAAACCATATCCCGGAAGGTGTCCACGTCGTTTTCCAGTCCGAGAATGGCATGCTGGGCGTGGGTCCGGCTCCCGAAAAAGGCAGTGAAGACCAGGACCTGATCAACGCCGGCGGCGGATTTGTAACTGAACTCATCGGCGCGTCCTACTTTGACAGCGCCATCAGTTTCGGCATCATTCGGGGCGGGCACCTGGATTTCACAGTGCTGGGCGCTTTGCAGGTGGACCAGCAGGGCAATCTGGCCAACTGGATGATCCCCGGCAAACTTGTCCCCGGCATGGGTGGCGCTATGGACCTGGTGACCGGCGCCAAGCAAGTCATCGTTGCCACCGAGCACTGTGACAAATACGGCAATTCCAAGATCCTCAAACAGTGCACCCTGCCGCTCACTGCCAAGGGCAAGGTCAGCCTCGTCGTCACCGATATGGCTGTTTTGCAGATCACCCCGCAGGGGCTGGTCCTCAAGGAGATCGCGGCCGGCCTCAGCGTTGAGGAAGTGGTCAAAGCCACGGAAGCGGACCTTATCATTCCTGACAAGGTCGGCGTCTTCGGCCGGGAATAGGATAACTAACTTGCTATTGAAGGGGCACAATTCCGGTGTGACCCCCTGTTTTTTTACTCTCTTGCCGGTTAAGCGGGGAAGTTACTCTCGTAACTTTCCATTCCAGCTTAGGCCCGAATTCAGGATTCTGCTGACAAGGTGTCCATGATTACAGAGCAGATGCTGTGTATTCAGCACAGACTATCCTGTATGTGTCTGATTCACAGGCAGGATTGCCAATACTAGCTGACAGAGTTGTCAAATATTAAAAAGCTTATCGGCGCACTCCATCTCTAACTGCCAGGACATAGTAATATTTTTGTTCTGCTTCAGGCAGGGCGGCAATCCAGGAGACACGGCTGCGGGCGGTGGGCTGACAGTGTGAATAGCGCGCGGTTTTACTTGCAATCAATCCCTGCTCCATGGAAGCGGAGGATCTGGCAAAGGAGCCGGACACTGTCACATCAATAAAGCCCTGATCCGGATAATCCGAGGCGAAGACCTTGTAGGAATCCACCCCTACGCTTTCGTCCCAGCTCAGGGTAAGCAGGCCGTCGGAGACCGAGAGGGCCAGGTTACGGGGTTCCGACAGGTCCGGCTGGCCGAAGTTGAACTGGAACGGAACCAACGGATCGCCCAAGACCTGGTTGTTTACAAAGGGCAGGGTCTCCAGGGCCGTGTAAGTGATCCCTCCGTCGGCCAGGTACAGCTTGTAGGACAGCATCTGGTTCGGCAGATTGGAATACTGGGTGAGGAAAAATACCCACTTGTCCACCACCTGGACAGGCGCGGCGACACCGCGGCACTCGTCGCCCCAGAAAGCGCCCAAGATCATGTTGGACAGATTCAGCAGCGAATCGTTGAGCAGGGCGACCGCAGTGATATTGGACGTAAATTCGTAGTCGCCCGGATCCACATTCCAGTCGCTGAGATCGCGCAGCCGCTCCACATCCCGGGCATAAACATCCTCCTGCCCGTCCCTCGCGATGGCGTAATCGGGATAGGTGAACGAGCCGGCGGAAGCCGTTTTCAGCATGTAACCTTTGCCGGGGTTCATGAACAGCATGGAACCGAACCAGCCGTAACCTTCCAGGTATTGGGAATATCCGCCCTGGCTCTTGACCAGGTCTCCGGTCAAGACGTTGGCAAGGTTGGCCAGAGCCTGGTTGACGCTGATGCTGACGTGGGGCAGATAGCCTATCCAGTTCCAGCCGCTGACATAGCTAACGGGTGTCAGGTCCGGGTCCTGAAGCAGGCCGGTGACCTGCAGATCATCCTTTTGGGAGAGTTTGAGCTTGAACGCCTCAGTGGTGGAAAGCGCCTCCAGGTCGCCCACCCAGCCCAGGCCGGGGACAAACTGGGCGTAAGCTGTCTGGTTTTTCACTATGTCGTTGGCGGCGGGATCCAGGCTGGCAAGCAGGCTGTCCACGCTCATTGACGAGGAGTTTAGCAGGTTCACGGAAAGCCAGTTCCAGCCAGCGTTGCAGCCGGTCGAGGCATAGAGCTCGGGATTGACGTGGATGACGACCGGGTTCAGCGGAGTGCCATGCACCATCCCGGATTCAAAGTAAAACGCTTCTTGAATGCCGAAATGCTCCTTGGCCGCAGAGGAATCCCAGACCCGGAAGCAAAGCTGCTCATAGTTATCAAGGTCGCTGTACACCGTCAGGAAGAACTGGTAAGAGCCTGGCTGGTAAGGGACGCCGGTTAGGGCCGCAGCTCCGTGACAGGTGTATTCCCCGGTTCCGGCATCATAGACAAAAGCGCCGATGACATCGTTGGGATCGGCGGATAAGGCCTCTTCTAGGAAAAGCTGGCCGGTGATCGTCATGGAATAATCGTAACTGTTGAATTGTGTGCTTGCCCAGCCGGGTGGATTGGTCAGGACACTGATCTCAAAGACAAGCGGTTCGCGACCCAGGGCGGGGATGTCGGCAAAGACGGTATCCCTGAACAAGCCATAACCAAGCTGATCGCTGACGCTGAAGATGATCTCCTGGTTTTCCAAAGGCAGCAGGCTGCCCGAACCTGGATCGGCGGTCAGCCACTCGGGCAGGCCGGCCAGGGTAAAACTGGAGGTCTGGCCGCCGGAATTGTAGAGCTGCGCCGTGACCGTGAGGGGATCGCCCAGGGGCTTGATCACCTCAATGACAGGCTGAGCCCAGTAAACCGGGTTGGCGTTCACATAGAATTCCCAGCTGACGGGAGCGGCTAGAGGATTGCCTAAGACATCCGTGATCCCCTGAACGGTGGCTTCCAGGGTCTCGTTCTCCAGCCAGTAGTTGGCTATGTTGGGCACGATAGACAAAGCGTTTCCGCTGATCTGAGCATTGACATCAACCTCCATTTCCGTACGAACCACCACCAGGGAAACGCTGCCTGGCAGGAGGGAATTGGGATCGATCGCCTCTGTAAAGGAGACTGAGATCAGATCACCCGATTGCAGGATCCCATCCGCCGGCTGGGGCAATCCCCAGACCTCGGGTGAGCTGCGGTCGATGATTCCGGATAGGGAATTGGTATAATAATCATCCTGGATGCTGTCCGTGGTGCCCGCCCGGAGCTGGTAGCTTCCCTCTGACAGGGCGCCGACCTCCCAGTTGACAATGATATATTCGGGATGCGCGGTCAGGCTGTCCCGAGGGATCTCCAGGGCCGGCAGCCAATCCGAAGACTGGGGCTGCTTGTACTGAAGGACTAGGGAAGTGAAGTTCGGCTTGTCCAGGTCATAATCTGTCAGCATGATCTCCAGATGGTTCCCTGAGGCCTGGCTGACGATCCAGTTATCCTCCGGCCTGGCAATGCTGACCCGGCTGTAGGGCGGTTCCCAATAGACATTGAAGGATTTCTGCATCCAGAAGCTGTGCCCTTCCGGGCCATCATGCCCGCGGTCGCCCTCAGCATAGAACTCCAGGGTCAGGCCTTCACACTCATAGGCGGCAGGCCCCTGTTCGACAGTCATGACCGCCTGGACCTGCTGGCCGGGAGGCACGTCAAAGGCCATGCGGTCCACCACGGGCAGGCCGTTGATTTTGACGATGGCTCCGCCGGGATTGGTCTCATGTTTCAGGGTCAGGAAATAACGCCTATATTCATTGGTTTGCGAAGTATTCCCCAGGTAAAGCAGGAAGGCCGCTGCCTCGCCTGACTGAAGGCCGCTGACAGTATAGGTATTGGCTGAAAAGCTGACGCCGTCCCGCGGCAGGGTGTTCGGCTCCCAGCGGTTGGAGGAGGCGCCGGCCAGCAAATCGAACACCGGGGTTCCGTAAACGGGGTCTTTCTTGATGTCCACGGTGAAATAATCGGGCTGGAAATTCAGGTAGCTGACCTCGTCGTCATCGGCCAATTCGTAGCTGAGGGAAGCCCCGGTCTCGTATGAATCGGTGGTGGAGCCCCCGATGGTCAAAGCGGTCTCGAAGGTGAATCCGGCTGTGCCGCCTATGCCGTTGACCGCCACGCCGATCTCCGTGCCGAAGGAGGAACTGACTGTCACGTCGAAGTTGTGCGTGTAGGTGGTATTGGTCGTGGCTGTCTCTTCATAGAGGTATCCTGCCCCGGCATTGAAAGAGACATTGCTCGGATGGTTGGGGTTGGTTACGGCGTTGGCGATGTTGTCCGAGTTCATGTCAACGTAACTTTGCCACATGGAGGCAGAGGTGCTGTCGCCTATGGCCAGAAGGTTGGGAATCACATTGTTCAGGATTTGCGCTTCCGTGTACATATAGACTGTGGCAAAGCCATCCGGCACTACCATGACGTTGTTGCGGACCATCACCGCCTGGGTGGTGTCATTCCACACAACCTCCCTGGTTAGGCCCCAGATCAGGTTGAGAGCGCCCCCCACGTAGAGATCGGATTCGCGCCCGATCAGCATGTCCCGGTCAGAGGTTTTATATTCCTCTGAGGTGGTCAGAGTCAGTTTGACTTCCTTGGAGTCCGTTTGTTTATACTGGCAGGACAAGCCGAAACTGAGGTCAAAGGTGAAGTCCCATTCGGTCTGGACTGAGAAGATCATCCCGGCTTCCGTGACGATGTTGGCCCCCAGGTGAAGATTCCTATAGGTTCCGGCCTCGTATTTGCTGCTGCAGGCAATGCTCATCGCCGTGGAGGTGCTGCTGGAATTTTTAAAAGAAGCATAGCTGGCGTCTCCGGGGGGATCATGCAGGATCAGGAACGGCAACTCCGGAGACGTGGTGGCGTAGGTGCTTTCCGTTGGCCTGGCGCCTTGGATAACCGCCCAATCGGTTTGAGTTGCATAGCGGTCAAGCTGTGTTTCATGGATCGTGACTTCCAGCATATTCTGATAGGGGCGCTCCCCTCCGTCCAGGATGTTGGGCAGATAGGGGGCGAAACGGTAGTAATAAGTTTGCTCGCCGGAAAAGTCGGCATCCGTTTCGCTGACGGCCCCTACGTCGTCCGTGATGTGGATGTCGCAATCGGTCAGCCAGGTCTTGCGTTCAGGAAATCCGGGCAGGCTGTAGTCCTCCATTGCCCTGATCTGCAATTCGATCCATTCATTCTGCTCAAGCACATAAAAGCCGTACAGGGAATCCGTATCTGAGCTCAGGAATTTCAGCTCCAGCCCGGCCGGCCATTCAACCTCAGCCTGCAGGTCCGCATGCCATTCAAAGCGCAGGGTGTCCGGAGCTGTATTGGCGTCCGTCAGGTCAAGATGTTGGGTCTTGATGGACTGGAACTGGTCATTCACCGCCAGGGCAAAGGGATCGTCCCCGGCCGGATTGACAGTGACATTAAAATCTAGCGGAGGTATTGATGCCACCAGGACCATGCCCGTGTACCAGTCCTCTCCCGTAACCTCGCGGCTGTAAAGGCCGTCCAGCGAGCTCAGGGATATGTCAAACTCGCCGATGGGATAGGAATCGCTGCCACCCGCCACCTGGACCAGCAGCCCTGTGGTAAACACATCCAAAAAATCAATCCCGGTCCTGGGATAGGTGACCACTCCCAGGTTCCATTCCCGGTCGAATGTATGGGCCTTGTAACTGACAGAAACCAGGCAGTCTGTCCCGTGTTCCACCTCCATCACGTAGTAACCTTCCTCATCGGTCATGACCACCGGCACCGCTTGGGACCCGTTCAGGAAAAGAGTGGCGCCCGCCACCGGGCAGACCGTTCCGTAATACCTGATATGCCCCGAGATCGGGATCATGGAGTTGTCAATGAAGTCCACGTTATCGGCACTGATGTTGCTGATGGAGAGCGTGACCAGGCGCTGTTCGGGCTGGAACATGTGGCCCGGCTTGCTGGGCGTCACAGTGAAAGTGGTGTAATTGCCGTACGGGATCTGGGAGATCACATAGGCTCCCCAGTTGTCTGTGACCCCGCCCAGCATGATGCCGGGCTCGTCTGTGCTCCAGGCAGCGTTGGTGACTGCTATGTGGGCAAAGTTGGTGGCGTCGAACACCTGGCCGCCGGTGCCTTCGTTCATTGCCCAGTAGCCGATCAGACCGGCGGAATTCCAAGCCGGCACCAGGTTCATGTGGTTTTGGATCTCCTCCTGGGTTCGGGCTGTGTTCCACAGGCGGAGGTCATCCAGGTATCCCGTTAAAGATGTACTGTCAGTAAATATCCGGCCTCCGGGCGTATCGGTCAGGAGGAGCGAAGAATCCGCCACGCAGAACCCATCGAGGTAAAGGCTGGCGACTTCAGCGGCAGCGTCATAGCTGAGCGCGATGTGATGCCAGGCGTTGTCATTGACGAGCAGGGAATCGTTTTCCTGTATGAGCGAGCTGTCGCCGTCCGTGTAAAGCAGTTGGCCGGAGGACGTGATCTTTAGCTGCTTCAGGTCTGTTTCCGCGTCATCAGTTTTGGAGAGCAAAGCAAGCTCGGACACGGATGTCCTGACCCAGGTTTCCAGCGTAAAGCTGTTTCCCAGGTCCGCGTCCGGAGCTGCCACTTCGAAATATGAGCCGGCCGCGAACTGCAGGCAATAGCCTCCGGAAGGTTCGAGCGAGATTTTCACTCCCGACACAGGATTGTTGTTGGGAGTTTGGACCTTGCCTGTGATGATGCCGTTGGGCTTGATATAGCCGGTGTCGGTTATGGGGTTGGACAGCTCTCCCCCGGCATAGGCCAGCAAAGTGTAGGAATGCATCTGGCCGGGGATGGCGCTGTAATCGGCATAAACTGTGATGTGAGGATAGAGCGTTACCTGCAGGGAGCCGTCCCTGAAAATCTGGAATCCGTCGTTCGGCAGGTAGTTGTCTGGATAACTCCAGCTCAAATACACGTGTCCTGGATAATCATTGCTGCCGTCCGTTGCTGAAAAGTCAGAGGGATCCAGCAGGCCCTGGAATTCACAGGCCCCGATATCGGGCCTGTCATAAATGCTTAGGGTGTGAGCGTGGATGCGCGGATTTCCCATGATATCTGTCAGGGGCAGGTCCGGGTAGCTGGCCGGGTCGGGTATCCCCCTGTTCATGCAGGGCGAGGTGGACAGCAGGATATAGTATTCCTGGGCGGCTGGATCGAACCTGGGATCGGAATTGATATTGGTCGGGCCGCTGCAGCCGCCCTGTACGTTACAATATAACACAATCATGGATCCTGATATCGGTGAGTTCCCGTTGTTCCAGATGATGCAACCGAACACCCTGGCATATTCAGAGTTGCTGGCCAGGATGGCTCCCGGGCTTCCGGTGGAATCGTTATCTGCGATTGTAAGATGGGCCAGTAGCGGATCGGCGTTCTCCAGATAGACCGCGCTGCCACCCCCGGAAGCGCTGTTATGATGCAGAATCGTATTGTAGAATTCGGCAGAGGAGTTAAGCACGGCCAAGGCGCCTCCCTGTTCGGCTGTGCCTTCGCTTAAAGTGCAGTTGCTGACGTTTAATTTATCATAGCCGTCCACATAGATCATGCCGCCTTCAGGCAGGTCCCCGCCTCCGGCCAGGCCATGGCTGAGTTCACAGTAGGATACAAATGATGTATCTGCAGCGTTGTTTTGACCCAGGAAGGCCAGGCCGTCCCAGCCCGCTACTTCGTTTTGGGCTGTGAGGATAATGCCGCTGCTGCTTGTCCCTGTTGCGTCCAGGCTTCCGTAAACGTCAATGCCTGTCTGGGGAGCGAACTGCAGATTGGCTCCATCGGGAATGGCCAGTTCAGTTCCATGCGGAATTGTCAGATTGTGGTTTATGCTCATGCTTCCCGAAAGTGTAAAGTCATAAGGCACAACTCCTGATGCCGACTGGTCTTCATAAGCGCCCAGGTCAATACGGGCGAGGAGTGAGTCTACCTGCGCATTCACGCTGCCGGTTGGGAGATATATCCTGGGGTTGCCTGCAATATCAGACTGGCTGAGAGCGGAATTCGGTTCACCCCGGTTGATGCAGGGCGACCAGGCTTTGAGGCTATAAGGATGTTCTCCTGTACCAGTAAATTCTGGGTCAATATCTAGACAAAATTCATAATTGCCGGTATAAGTTTCTCCTGATTCCAATCCGAAAGCGCTGGACCCGCCCTGTATGTCGCAATAACGGATATCCGGGTCGTCCCATCCCAGATATATCTGACTGCCTGCTGCAGCTGTATTCCCCCAGACTATGTTATTGCACAATCTGATAGTTGATTCATCGTAGCGAATGCCACCCCCGCTTTCTGTAGCGTGATTATCTGCTATGGTATTGTTTCTGAATTTATCCCTTTCCGGATCGCTCAGTTCGGCCAGACAACCAACTATTCTGATTCCACCTCCAATTCGGGATATATTGTTGGCTATCAAGTTGTTTACTACCGGTCCGGGATAACTGTAATTGCAAGCAATTTCAATACCCCCGCCAGTTATACCTGAATCATTATAAAGCACTGAATTGTTTTCTAATTTGATATAACTTGCATATGAGCTGATCCCTCCGCCAATGTTTATTGCTCTGTTATGACTCAGGAGCGAATTGGATAAACGCATCCTGGTTGTCGATAAGATATTGATCGCACCTCCAGCAAACCCATCCTCCAGAACCGGATCCAGATTATTGCCACTGGCTTTGGCATATTCAAGGATGCAGTGATCAATGATAGTAGAATCCGATACGTCAGTGGTATTGACTGTGATTCCATTCCAGCTTCCGGCTGTTGTCAAAGAATCAATCGGTTCCCAGAATCCTGTCGTATCGGCCACAGTAAAGCGGATTTCATTCCCGGCAGTACCGAGAGCCTGCAGACTGCCTTTAGCCAAGATTCCGTAGTGTCCCAGGAAATTGAGCGTAGCCCCGGGACTAATCGTCAACTTAACAGTGGATGGGATTGTAATATCCCCCCAGACGGTAATGGTTTTGACGGGGAAGGTCAGGTTTGCTGCCAGGGTGCCCTTGTAATAATACCCGTTTTCAGGCCAGTCGGAATCAGGCTTCGTGCCACCATAGGCAAAGGCGTTGATCAGGCCGGAGCGGTTGAATATAATGGCTGTTGACGTCTCGTTAAAAATGTAATTAGCCAGCAGCCCTGAGATTGAACCGGTCAGTTCCTGATGCCTGTAATCCCAGATCTGGTTAGCAGTCAGGGCTGTGTTCCAGATCCGCACCTGGTCTATTACGCCGGGAAAGACAGCTCCTCCCGCCGCTGAATTGCCGATGTCCCACTGGTCAGTAGTGCCGGGGGTGATAAGCGCCGGCCCGCTGCGCGTAACTGAGTTGGCCAGCCAGCCGTTTATATATAAAGCGCATAATCCGTTGGTGTTCACAGACACCGTCACATGATACCACTGATTGGCCTTGAACCCACTCCAGGATAACGAAAACGATCCTGTTGTCAGATACACCGTGGCATTGACCTGGTCGTTCAGCAGGCTGATTTGGGTCAGCGAGGTATGCTTGAGGATCATCCTGGTTGAGGTGGGCAGCGTTTCAGCTTTTACCCAGGCCTCCGCCGTGAACTGCGTAACTGAAGTGGTCCACAGGTTGGGGAACTGCACCCAGGCATTGCCGGCAGCGAACCGGTAAGCCTTGTCCCCGGAATAGGTCTCCTCCAACTGAGTGGCAGGCTGCTGCAGGTATGTGGCAGTTCCATAGAATTCCCCGATGGTATTATCTGTAACATCGTAGTATCCAGGTATATATGACAGATATGTATCAAAACTGAAGTAGGTTAAAAGGCCCGTCTCGGTTCCCTGCATTTTGTTGTAGCGGTTGAAACTGACCTGATTTTGTGACCGGGCATAATTCCAGATGCGCAGCTCGTCGATTTTGCCCTTGAAGCAAGTTGAACCTTCCTTCCTGCTGCTGATGACAGGAAACTGATTGTGAGTGGGATTGGGGGTTACCGGCAAGGGCCACGACGCCCCCAACGCACCGTCCTTGTAGACATACCTGTTGGTTCCGCTGCGTACCGCGGCAAAATGGTGCCATTGATTTGCTGTATTTGAAATTTCCACGCCTATGGGAACCCCATCCACCCGGAAGACCAGGTAACTCTCATTATAACCCGTATCGTAATCCAAAAAGATGGACCAGTGGTTGCCGGTAGGGTTTGAACCGATATTGTCAATAATAAACTGGTCTGATGTGATGTCTCTCAAGTTCAGCCAGAGCTCGATGGTGAAATCCCCTGCGAATACATCATTGCTGGCGATGGAGATCGTTTGGTTCTGGCTTTCATACTGCGGCGGGTTCAATTGCGCGCAGTTGGTGAAATGGTACGCCCCGAAGACACAAGTGATGCCTGTAAAAAGCAGGCAGATGAAAAAAATCCTTTTCATGGCATGCTCCTTTCTGTGCAAATGTTTTATTATGATAATACTATTAGGATTGGATAGATGGTCTGGAATGTAATGGATCAGAGGATTTTGGGTGGATTTTATTTGAGCTCTGCCCTTATGCCGTTGTAAGATGCACTCTCCGAAACCGGTCAGGTGCTCGCTCAAGCCTGGCATGACTCCCCCTTGGAGTGGCATGCTTGGTTATTTTTTCCCCTTTACAATTACCTCTTCAGCCTTACTGACTTGCTCCCGGACAAAAATGTGCTTATGCCCTTCATGTCCTGAACAGCCTGTGAAGTGCTACTGTTTTTCTTTCTTTAGAGTTTTTCCTGCTTTATGGGCTGTCAAGTCTTTTTTTATATCCGGGCAGAGTCTGCGTCCAAAGGAAAAGGCAGGACTGATATCCTGCCTTCTCCGGTTATCTTTAGACTTTATTTCAGATGCGAGAGATCGAATCCCGGAATAAAGAGCTTCTTCTCCAGCCTGTCGGTCAGCTTGGACACGATCCAGATCAAGCCGAGATAAACGGCGCTGATCAGCAGGTAGATCTGCAGGTGATAAAACGTGTCGGAAGCGAAGAACTTGGCCTGCGCCAGCAGTTCCGGCTCCTGGATGATGTAGGCGACGGAAGTGTATTTAACCAGGTAGATGATCTCTTTCGCCGCCTGCCATTTGGACAGCCCGATGGCATAGGCTGATTTCATTTGTTCAGTGGTGATGGGGAGAAATCCGCCTTTCTCTGGTTTGTCCCCCTTTTGCACTACGGACCCATTACGGACCCAATACGGACATTGTCCGTATTGGGTCCGTAATGCTTCCAAGGGCGAAGCAGGATTGACAAGTCAAAAAGCCAACGCGCCAATCCTACAAAATCCATACTGGATACTCGGTCAACTGCTGCGGGAGATTTGCTGAAAACACCTTTCCGGCTGTGCTGAGACTTATAGGCAAAATCAAAGCTTGACAAACAACGGCGAGGCAGCAATAGTCGGATTTGATCTTGCAGTCCATTCTTTTGAAATGGGTGCTGCGATACAACTGGAGGTGGTTATGGTCAGGAGAGCGGTCCTGCTGTTCATTGTTTTGCTTCCCGTCTGGCTGGCGGCCCAGGACATGCCGTTCAGTGTCAAATCCCAGACCCGCTACAGCGCTTCAGGCCTGGTCGGGTATGAAGAGGTGGACTCAGTCAAATACTACCAGTTCCGCCTGATCCAGGAATTCAACTACAAGAAATTCCAGTTCGGGCTGGACCTTGATTTCCTGTTCGACAAGCACGCCCACCTGAAAAAAGAAGACTGGGACAACGCCCTGGACCTGCTGGGCAAGATCTACTACATGCGCTACGCCGACCAGGGGGATCCCTTTTACATCCACATCGGCGGCTTCCCGAACCGGACCATGGCCAACGGGCTGGCCATGCTCAATTATTCCAACATGCAGCTCTATCCGGACCTGCGCAACACGGGCCTGCTCATGGGCGGCAGCCCCCACTGGCCGCTCAAGCCGACGCTGGAGTTCTACACCTCCAATGTCGAGAAAAACCAGATCCTGTCCCTGGCCGCCCACATCCAGCCCCTGCCGGATTCCACGGTGAAGAACATAGACCAGACCGTGGTCGGGTTTTCACTGATCATGGACCGCAACCAGAAAGGCAACCTCAAGCATGTGATGGCAGATTCGCTGTACGATCAGTATTACGATGACTGGAACATCGGCGAGGGAAGGTCTGCCGCTGTCTTCAGCCTGGATTACACCATGCCGATGGTCAGCACGGAAAAGGTCGTTTTCGGCCACTACGCGGAGATCGCCCATATCCTGGACTACGGGACGGGATTCATCCTGCCGGGCCTGTATGCCGATTTCAAGTTTCTCAAGCTCAACCTGGAATACCGCATCTACGGCAGCCAGTTCGTTCCCGCCTTCTTCGACCACAGCTATGAGGAGGAAAGGGCCGTCCTGGTCCAGGACGACCTGGCCGCCCCCTACGATTCGTCCGATGTCGTGATCAAGGAACAGATGCTGAAAGATATCAATTCCTCCCAGGGCTGGTATGGCAAGATCCAGGGCCTGATCGGCAAAAAGATCAAGGTCATGACAGCCTGGCAGGATATGTATGGCAAGGAACTCAAGACCGGCAAGTCGTTCTGGTTCAGGCTGGCGGTGGATACGCAATACAAGCGGCTGGAAAACTTCGCTTTCTCCTACCAGAAGACCAACGTGGAAAAAATGGAGCTCCAAAACCTGGTCGTGCCCGGCGGCAAGATCGAGGGCAAGCTCACCTTCCGCGTCTCCAAAAAGCGCTGGTTCCTGATCGGCAAATACTCTGAAACATACAAGGACAAGGATAAAAGCGGCGCCATCCAATGGGCCAAGGAGGCCAAACGGTCGGTGTCGGTGGGCGTGAAATACCTGTTCTAGCCGGTTTATTCTTTCAGACGCAGTTGTATCCGCGGTGCAGGCGGGTTTATCAGTTCAGGGCAATAGGATAAACTTTCCGGTGGATACCGTTTTCCCGGTTTCGATTCTGTATAGATAACATCCGCCGCCGGACCCGGAAACCAGGTCCGCAGATGCGGTCTCTGCCTTGCCCTGCGCCAGCTGGAAGGTGGATACCAGTTGTCCTTTGAGATTATAGATCCCGATTATTCCTGCTTTTTCGTCCGGAGCCCGGAAAGTGATTTTACCGTTCAGCCGGGCGGGATTGGGATACACGGTCACTCCGGATCGCTGGCTTTGGACTTCATCATGTAATGCTGTTCCATCAAAGTAAAGCTTGAGGTCGGTGGGGGCGAGGCCGACAGTGTACTCTTTCCAGAAACTCAGGTCCGGATGCAGGAGGCGCACCATGCCGCTGCCGCCCCAGTTGGGATCGAGGACCGCCACGAGGGCGTCCGTGCCTTGCACAACCAGCCCCCCGTGGGGCAGGGGATTACTCACGCCGTTCAGGATGGAGAAGTCAGAGGCGTCATACCTGTAGAGATTTGTCCCTGCCGCATCGCCCGCCAAGGCGATACCGTCCCCGCCGATCCAGATTCCGCCAAGGCTGCCGCCCAGGGCCACAGTATGGATGACTTCATCGTTTTCCGGATCGATTACGCAGACCGCGCCCACGACACTGGTCCAGTTGCCCGTGCAGGAAACATGCAGCAGGCCGGCGTGTTCCACAATGTACTGCGGATTGGCAGAAACCGGTATGGTGGCGCTGACGGAAAAAGTGTCCAGATCGATCACGGAGACGGAGCTGTTGGCATAGTTATTCTGCCAGCCGCCCGTGTTGGTCACATAGAGCTTGCCGCCCCAGGCGCAGAGCGCTTCGGGAGCGGTGCCTACCTGAACGGAACCGGCCACGGAATTTTGGGCGGGATCGATCTTGTAAACTTTATTCGTAAAGAGACCGGTCACATAGAGAAAGCCGTCAGCCAGACAGGCGTCCCAGGGATTGCAGCCGCTTTCGATCAGGATGTTGGCCAGGCTGGCGCCGCTCTGGCGGCTGATCTTCTGGATTGCATTGTCACCCGAATTCACGCTCCAGAGCCAGTCCCCGTCCACGATCATCTTGTTGGGGGTGAGGCCCAACTGGCAAAAGCTGTTCTGCACCTGGTCCGTGCCGGTGTCGATCCGGCTCAGGGTGCGGGATTCGGAATTCACCACATAGATAAGCTCCGCCTGCAAAGGCGGAAACACAGCAAGACAAAACAACAGCAAAAGCATTTGTTTGTAACAGCGGAAACCAGCGCTGGGGGCCATCTTCACCTCTTACTTAAATCAGTGTGCGTGACCCGGGGTGAATGCACCAGGACCGGTTGTCATCGCTCCGTAAACCCGGTCCGACCCGGTGGCAGGTTTCCTGGCTCACAGCGGTTTGCCCCTCAGGGCGCTGAACTGCCTTCCCATCCCGCACCCGGGACAGTGGCGATCCAAACCTAATCATGCTGCTTACAGTGGCGGAGACCGCTTCCGATTTGCACGGAATTCCCTTTTACCTTTGGCAAAGCACCAACAGGTCACAGGATGATAAATTCCGTAATCAACGCTGCGGTCAAGCGAAAAAAACCGGAGCCGCCAGGCAGCTCCGGTCATAATCAGAGATTTATCTTTGGTTTACAGCTTCAGCATGTAATCAGCCAGATCGGCCACACGCACGGAGTAGCCCCACTCGTTGTCATACCAGCTGAAGACCTTGGCCATGTTGCCTTTGACATAGGTGGCCAGGGAATCGAAAATGGAGGAATGGGAATTGCCGACGATGTCGATGGACACGATCGGCTCGTCCGAGTATTGCAGGTATCCTTTCAGATAGGTCTCGGAGGCTTCTTTCATGGCGGCGTTGATCTCTTCCTTGGCGGCTTCGCGCTCCAGGTTCACGGTCAGGTCGACCAAAGAGCCGTCCGGAGTGGGCACCCGGACCGCCACACCGTCAAATTTGCCGTTCAGTTCTGGAATGACCAGACCGATCGCCTTGGCGGCGCCGGTCGTGGTGGGGATCATGCTCATGGAGGCAGCCCTGGCGCGCCTCAGGTCGCTATGCGGAAGGTCAAGGATGCGCTGGTCGTTGGTGAAGGAATGGATGGTTGTCATGATGCCGTTGATGATCCCGAACTTATCCTGCAGGACCTTGGCGACTGGGGCCAGGCAGTTGGTGGTGCAGGAGGCGTTGGAGACGATGCTGTGCTCCGGCAGCAGGCTCAGGTGGTTCACGCCCATCACGATGGTGGCGTCCACCGCGTCCTTGGCGGGAGCGGTGATGATCACCTTGCGGGCGCCCGCCTTCTGGTGCTTGGAAGCTTTTTCCCGGGTGGTGAAAATGCCGGTGGACTCCACCACGACGTCCACGCCCAGGTCCTTCCAGGGCAGGGCTTCCGGATCTTTCTCGGCGTAGATCCTGATCTCCTTGCCATTCACGATGATGCTGTTTTCCGTGTGTTTGACTTCGCCCTGAAACATCTTGTGGACGCTGTCATACTTGAGCAGATAGGCCAGGGTCTTGGCATCGGTGATGTCGTTGATGGCTGCGACGTTGAGGTCGGGATACTTCTTCAGCAGCGCCCGCAGGACCAGCCTGCCGATGCGCCCGAATCCGTTGATCGCGATATTTGGCATGATAGCTTGTCTCCTTTATCCTTATAATAATATGCTGTTGTTGGCGCTGCCGCTCATCTCGCAGAAACCTTTCACGGTCGCCTGCATGGCTTCCTCGCCCTTGACGAGCCACTTGCGCGGGTCGAACTTGCTTTTGTTGGGGACGTAATCGTCCTGCTTCACGTCCGGAGGGCAGACGATGGCGTATTTTTCCTTTTCCCAAAAGGCCTGCACCGCCGCCGCCATATCCATCTGGTAATGCGTGTCCTTGTTTATCTTGACCACACCGTTCCGGATGGCAGTCTGCTGCTGCCAGTCGGTGAGACCGCTGGCGCCGTGCAGGACGAGGCCGCGCTCACGCTTATGCTTGATCAGCAGGTCGTCGATTTCCTTGATCAGGTCCAGGTGCAGCTGCAGCTTGGCGCCTTTGGAGACGCCGTGGTTGGTTCCCACAGAAGCGGCAAACAGGTCCACGTCCGTCTTGAGCACGAATTCCAGAGCCTCTTCCGGTTTGGTGTAAAGCTCGGTGTCGGAGACGATCTCGTCCTCCGTGCCCTTGATGTGGCCGATCTCGCCTTCCACTATGATGTTATGCCTGTGCGCGACCGCCACCACTTCCTTGGTGACACGGATGTTTTCCTCCATCGGTTCGGCCGAGGCGTCGATCATCACGGACGTCACCAGCCCGTTCTCTATGCAGTAGACCAGGAAATCGAAGTAGTTGGGTGTGGCGTGATCCACGTGCAGGCCGACGCCGGCATGGTCGAACTGCTTGGCGAAGGTCTTCACCATGGTAGAGATTAACTCCGCCCCCAGCTTTATGTCCTGCGAAGCTCCGGCCGCGTATTTGACCGCTCCGCTGCTCATCTGCATCAGCCCGTCCGAATTGGCCGCGGCGTAGCCCTGGATGATGGCCCGGATCTGGGTGTCGAACACCACGTTGGATGCGATGATGCCAAAGCGCTGCTTTTTCGCCTTGAGAAACACCTCTTTCATTTTGTCGCCTGTGAGAAACATCTTTTTCCTCCCCTGATATTTTCATTTTAATCTTTATGTTGCCCGTTTCCTTTTCCGTCAAGGAAAATATCAGACGAGCTTACTGAATGTCCGTAAAAAGCATTTGCAGGAAAGCTGGCTGTTCATGGTATTAAATTCAGGACACTGCCCGGTTGCCTGTGTGGCGGGACATCCCTGCCAGAGTCCTGACCGGCCCGAGCGGCTTTCTGTGAGGTCATATATGTGGGTGCTTAATCAGTGTGAGAGGAGAAAATCCTTGACTGATTAAACGAAGGAAACAAATTAACACTAATTAAAAGAACAGGAGGATTCATGAAATCACTGAAGTATTTGGCGCTATTACTGATAGTACTTCCGCTATTGTTTGCCTGTGAGGAGACTACCTCAGTGGAACAGGTCGAGGCTCCGGTCATCAATCCTGATGGCGGATCTTATACCACTGCCCAGGTTGTAACCGTTACAATCACCTGCCCGACCGCGGGTGCCACCATCAAGTACACGACCAACCCGGCCCTGGCCGATTCACTTTGGCCCACCTATGCCGGCGCTTTCACCGTCGCCACCACCCAAACCGTCAAGGCTAAAGCCGTCCTGACCGGCTGGGATGACAGCGTGATCGTCACCAAGAACTTTACCTTCAACTACATGGTCGATGTCGCTGCCGGCACATTCAACATGGGCCGGACAGTCGGCACCTCCAGTTTCGCCGACGAGCTGCCGGTCCATCCCGTTTCCGTTTCCGCCTTTGCCATCAGCAAGTATGAGGTAACCCAGGCTGAATTCGAAGATGTGATGGGTTACGTCGACGCCACCTTTGACGGCGACCTTAAACCTGTTGAAACTGTCCGCTGGTATGAGGCCCTGATCTATTGCAACAAGAAGAGCATGAACGAAGGCCTGATCCCGGCTTACACGATCAACGGCTCTACCGACCCGGCTGTCTGGGGAGCTTTGCCTGCCGACAATTCCGCCACCTGGAACGCCGTTACCTGCAACTGGAACGGCACCGGCTACCGCCTCCCGACCGAGGCCGAATGGGAATTTGCCGCCCGCGCCGGTGTCACTTCCCCCGATTATGTTTATTCCGGCGGCAACGAGCCCATGCCTTTCGTCTGGTATGAAGACAACGCCAGCGAGGCTAAAACTGTGGGAACCAAGCAGCCTAACGCCCTGGGCCTGTATGACATGAGCGGCAACGTTCAGGAATGGGTCTGGGATTGGTACGGTGCTGATTACTACAGTACCCTGTCCGAAGTCAATCCGACCTTAAACCCCACCGGACCCGCCTCCAATGCTGATGACATACGCGTGATCAGGGGCGGCTCCTGGAAGATGCCGGCCAGCTATTGCCGGATCGCCTTCCGTAACTGGGGCAACATGGACAATACCGAAACCCCTGTCAAGGTCAAGAACGCCTGGCTGGGATTCCGGGTCGTCCGTTCCCTGTAAGATCAGTCAGACTGAATAGAATTGGAAACAGTGCCATCCAAGCGGATGGCACTTTTTTATATCTTGCGGAAAAGAAAAAACAGGTAACCGATCAGGATGATGTCCTGATGTTCCTCGGGCCGGATGATGAGCGGCTGGTATTCATTGTTCAGCGCGACCAGCACGATCACCTGGTTGGCGGGGTCCAGCATCAGCTTCTTCAGGGTGATGGATCCGTCCAGGCGCACGGCGCAGATCTTGCCGGCCGCCTTGTCCCATTCCGTGCTCTGCTTGATCAGGATGAGGTCGTTGTGCTTGATCTCCGGTTCCATGCTGCGCCCGTTGACCCGCAGGCAGATAAACTCGTCCTGCTGGCCTTTGAGGACGGATTTGCGCACCGTCATCAGATCGATCTCGTTGTTAAAGCTTTCCACCGGCTGGCCGGCGGCGATCTCGCCCTTCACGGGGATGTCGATGAAATCCGCCTGGCTGAATTCCCTTTTAGCCTTGGTGATAATCTCGATCTCTTCCGTCAGGATCTTCTTGATCTGCTCCAGCCTGTTGTTGGCCTTGTGCTTGGTGGCGGAGACGGTATCCTCGAACATCTGGCCCCTGCCTGTGATCAGCCAGTGCAGGTTGATCTTGTAGAGGTTGGACATCAGCAGCATCGTATCCAGCGAGGGGCGGATGCGGTTCGTTTCCATCTGTGAGATCGCCGAGGCGTTCACGTGCAGGTCGGCCCCCATTTCCACCTGGGAAAGGCCCAGCGACTTGCGGGCGGAACGTAGTCTTTGACCGTTCATATTTGTCCTCCTTGTTTATATTTGTCAGAGCTGCGAAAATATCTTATAAACGATGCCATTCTATTAGTAAGGCTTATTCTTGTCAAGCTTTATTTTCAAGCTGCTTATCCCGGAATCCAGATCTTGCACGGTTTGGCTTGACATTTTAAGGGATTGGATCTTTCTATGTTAAACTGATAGGGAGACTGCAGTAAGATATGCAAGCCAAGCCTGAACCTGCGCGTCCGCGCAAGTCCTCTCCGGCTTTTCGGATCGGGGCGGTGATGCCCAAGCTGGAAGAACATTTTCATTCTGTTAAAACCCCCGTGGTGGATTTTATCCAAGCCAAGACCAGGGATCCTTTCAAGGTGCTGGTCGCCACTATCTTGAGCGCTCGCACCAAGGACGAGACAACCACCCGGGTAGTCACCCGGTTGTTTGAAAAGGTGAGTAATTACAAAGACATTGATAAATTTAGTGAAGCTGAAATTGACGCCCTGATCTATCCCGTTGGTTTTCACCGTGAAAAGGCAAAACACCTGAAGCAGTTACCTGCGATCCTGGAAACCAAATTCAAGGGCAGGGTGCCTCCAGATATCGATGACCTGCTGCTCCTGCCAGGAGTGGGGCGCAAGACAGCCAACCTCGTCCGCGCCATCGCCTTCGGCCTGCCCGCCATCTGCGTGGATGTCCACGTGCACCGCATTTCCAACCGCTGGGGCTATGTGCAAACGAAAACCCCCTTCGACACGGAAATGGCCCTGCGCGCCAAGCTGCCCAAGCAGTACTGGATGGTCTTCAATTCCTACGTGGTGGCCTTTGGCCAGAATCTGTGCTACCCGCGCAAGCCCCGCTGCCAGGAATGCCCCATTTACCAGTACTGCGCCCGCATCGGAGTGTAAGATCATGATGCTCAGAAATCACAAGGCACTCAGTTCAGGAAACAATAACAAGTCTCAATCCAAAACAGCCAGTGATCAGATTTATCCCCGTCCATTTCTTCCGTTGCGTCCTTGTCAATCCCGCGCAGGCGGGCGTCCGCCCTGTTTTTTCTCTCATGCGGTTAACCGTTTCCTTTCTCTCGCCCTGTTTTTGTGTCTCGTGTTCTCATTGCCAATCCCCGCCTTGGCGCAAAAGGCTTACAGAGTAAAGGACAGGCGGCTGGACGAGATCTCCGGCCTCGCGGCCAGCCGTACCAATCCAGGCCTCTACTATGTGCACAATGACTCCGGCGGACGGAGCGACATCTACGTCCTCAACGGCAAGGGCAGGGTCGTCTCCGTACTCAGCTTGCCCCGGGTGAAAAACCGCGACTGGGAGGACATTGCAGTCGGGTCTGGGCCGGAACCGCAGGCCAGTTATGTCTACGTCGGCGAGATCGGCGACAACGATGCCCGATATCCCTCCATCTGCCTCTACCGCTTTAAGGAACCTCGGCTCAAGCAGCCAAGCGCCAGGAAACCCTCCCGGGTCCAGGTCTGGGCGGTGGACTCCCTCTCCATCTGCTTCGAGGACGGGCCCCGCGACTGCGAAACCCTGCTGCTTGACCCGGAGGGCGGCGATGTCTATCTGGTCTCCAAGCGGGAGCTCAAGGTCGGCCTCTACCTGGTAAAAGCGCCGTTGGCAAAGGATTCGACCAATGTGGCCCGCAGGATTTCAACCCTGGATCTGGCTTTTGCAGTGGCCGGAGACATCTCTTACCAAAGGGACAGAATCCTGATTAAAACCTATGGGAAAATTTACGGCTGGCCCCTGAAATCCGGCCAATCCATTGCGGAAGCGCTGTCAGAAAAACCTGCCACGCTGCCCTACAAACCGGAACCGCAGGGTGAGGCCGCCTGCTTTTCATCCGACGGCCGGGCTTATCTCACGCTCAGCGAAATGAAAAAAGGCAAGCCCCTCTACCTTTATTCTTATCCTGTTAAAGCAAAGGCTGAAAAGTAAGTTTACACGGACTGCCTGGCCAGGGACATGGCCGATCAGGAATTTTTGCATATGCTCTTGTTTAAAGGTCTGATTAAAGTACGATAGTTCAATGTAAAGTCTGGGAGGAAAGATGTTAGCAAGTCTTGGTAACCTGGCTGCCTTTGTAGTGATCGGCTGGATGGTGCTGTCGGGTGTCATCACCAATGCCATTCTCAAGGATGAAAACAAGAAAACGGAGCAAGGCGGCTGCTCGGAAAAGTTCTTTACCGGCATCAAGTACATTTTTGTATATCTTATCGTTTTTATCGCCCCGATCTGGCTTCTGTCCATCCTGCTGAAATAATTGGCTAGCAGCCCAAAAGTCATTGCCAGAGATGGGTCCGAGCCATCCTCCGGCCGCTTTTTCCACCGGTTGTGAGGTCACTCCGCCCCTGCTTGCACTACGGACCCATTACGGACCCAATACGGACTTCATCCGTATTGGGTAAGTAATGCCAGCAAGGGCGAAGGGGGGAGGGGGTGCTGGGAGTGGAAGCCCCTAAACTGGAGGCGGCCAAGATTTCCATTGACATTTCCGCTTTTTTCATCAACTGGAGAAAACGCGAAGAAGTCAGTGCTGATTGTGTTTCAAGGGGCGGCAATACCCCGGCGGCACATTGCGGTTGGATAATAAGAAGTTAAAAAATAGATGTCCGATGGGGCAAAAGGAGTTTGCATGCAAAATCCGAAGCAAGAACTGGACGCCATCCTGACCCGTTTCAAAGGCCGGCACGGCGCCCTCATCCCGCTCCTGCAGGAAGTTCAGCAGCTGGAGGGATTTCTGGAGCAGGATACCCTCAGATACATTTCCGAACAGATGAACATCCCCGCGGCCGAGATCTTTGGCGTGGCGACTTTTTATTCCATGTTCCGCCTCAAGCCTCAGGGCAGGCACGTGATCCGCGTCTGCAAAGGCACGGCCTGCCATGTGTCGGGCGCCAACACCATCCTCGGCGCCGTCCGGGAAAACCTCAAGCTGGGCGCGAAAGAAGACACGACGGCGGACGGGCTCTTCACCGTAATGGAAGTCGCCTGCCTGGGCTGCTGCTCTTTGGCCCCGGTTATCATGATCGGCGACCAGACCTTTGGCAAACTCACTCCGGAAAAGATCTCCGGCATCCTGGACAAATTCAGGAAATAAGGCGGAGCGGATGGAAAAGATCATTGCAAAACTTGGCCTGGGAAGCTGCGGCGTGGCCGCCGGCGCAGGGGAAGTCTGGACCGAACTGGAAAAAGTGATCAGTGAAAACAAGCTGCCGGTGCAACTGGAAAAAACAGCTTGCATCGGGATGTGCTTCGAGGAACCGGTGCTGGAACTTTCCGGGAAGTGCAAGCCCGGCGTCATGCTGGGCAAGGTCACGCCAGCCGACGTCAAGGGCGTGCTGGAAGGCTACCTGCTCGATAAACTGGATTATCAGAATATCATTCTGCATGAGCACAAGCCTGCCGTGCACAACGAACTGATCGCCAACCAGCAGCGCATCGTCCTGCGCAACTGCGGCAAAATAGATCCTGAGAGCCTGGAGGACTACGAAGCAGCCGGCGGATACCAGGCTCTGCGCAAAGCGCTCAAGATGCTGCCGCTGGAGATCATTGAAATGGTCAAGGCCTCAGGCCTGCGGGGACGCGGCGGGGCCGGGTTCAGCACAGGCATGAAATGGCAGTTCGCGCACAGCGCCAGGAACGACAAGAAATATGTGGTGTGCAACGCGGACGAGGGCGATCCGGGCGCTTTCATGGACCGCTCCACCCTGGAAGGCGACCCGCATTCCATCATCGAGGGCATGATCATCGGGGCTTATGCCATCGGGTCGGACGAGGGCTACCTCTACGTCCGGGCCGAATATCCCATGGCCATCAAGCACTTGAAAAAAGCGCTGATCGACGCGGAGGCCAAGGGCTATCTCGGCAACGGCATCCTGGGCACCAAATTCAATTTCGAACTGCACATCAAGGAAGGCGCGGGCGCTTTTGTCTGCGGCGAGGAGACCGCGCTCATGCAGTCCATCGAAGGCAAACGGGGCATGCCGACCATCCGGCCGCCCTTCCCGGCGGAGTCGGGACTCTGGGGCAAACCCACCAACATCAACAACGTGGAGACCTGGGCCAATATCGCCTGGATCATCACCCACGGGGCGGATGCCTTCAGGCAGTTCGGGACTGAGAAATCCCCCGGCACCAAGGTCTTTGCCCTGGCCGGGAAGATCAAGAACAGCGGCCTGATCGAAGTTCCGATGGGCATGACTCTGCACGACGTGATCTACAAGGTCGGCGGCGGCATCAGGAATGACAGGCAATTCAAGGGCGTGCAGCTGGGCGGCCCCTCCGGCGGCTGCGTGCCCGCCAGCCTGCTTGACACGACGGTGGACTATGACTCCATCAACAAGACCGGGGCCATCATGGGCTCGGGCGGCATGGTGGTCATGGACGAGGACACCTGCATGGTGGACATCGCGCGCTTTTTTCTCAATTTCACCCAGAACGAATCCTGCGGAAAATGCACCTTCTGCCGCATCGGAACGCGGCGCATGCTGGAGATCCTGACCCGCATCACGGAAGGCAAGGGCGAGGACGGAGACATTGAAAAGCTGGAAGAGCTGGCCGTGAACATCATCAAGGGTTCGCTCTGCGGGCTGGGACAGACAGCCCCCAATCCGGTACTGACCACCTTGCGCTACTTCCGGGATGAATACATCGCCCACATCAGGGACAAGAAATGCCCGGCGCACAGCTGCTCGGCTCTGCTCACCTATACGATCGTACCCGATAAATGCGTGGGCTGCACCCTGTGCGCCCGCAACTGCCCCGCCTACTGCATCAGCGGCGAGGTCAAGAAACCCCATGTCATCGACCAGAGCAAATGCATCAAATGCGGCGCCTGCTTCACCAACTGCAAATTCAACGCCATCATAAAGGATTAGGAGCGGATCATGGCAAGCATTGAAGTCATTCTGAACGGAACCAAGGTGGCGGCGGAAACGGGGATGACCATCCTCGATCTGGCCAGGCGGCACGGCATCGAGATCCCGACCCTGTGCCATGACGAAGAGCTCAAGCCCTACGGCTCCTGCTGGGTTTGCGCAGTGGAGGTCAAGGGGCGGCGAGGGTTTGTCACTTCCTGTGGGACCTACCTGACCGACGGCATGGAAATCACAACGGACAACGAAGCCATCCGCCAGGCCCGTAAAATGGCGCTGGAACTGCTGGTCAGCGATCACTACGCCGACTGCGAAGCTCCCTGCAAGATCGCCTGCCCGGACCATGTGGACGTGCAGGGCTACGTTTCCCTGATCGCCAACGGGCAGTATCACGAAGCGGTGCGGGTCATCAAGGACACGCTGCCCATGCCGCTTTCCATCGGGCGGGTCTGTCCGGCTTTCTGTGAAAAGGAATGCCGGCGCCAGCTGGTGGAGGATCCCATCGCCATCCGTCAGCTTAAACGCTATGCCGCAGACGAGGACCTGAACGACAGCTGGACCTATGTCCCGGAAAAGCTCCCCGACCGGGGTAAAAAGATTGCCGTCATCGGCGGAGGCCCTTCCGGCCTGACCTGCGGATACTATCTCTCCAATAACGGGTACGCGGTTGACGTCTTTGAGGCCTCTCCCGCCGCGGGCGGCTGGCTGCGCTACGGCATCCCGGAATACAGGTTACCCAAGGCTGTCCTGGACAGGGAAATCGAGCTCATGTGCACGAACGGGATGAAGATTCACACGGGCCGGGTCATGGGCAAAGACGTGTTTCTGGATCAACTCAGCCGTGATTATGACGCGGTCTATGTCGCCATCGGGGCGCAGAAAGCAGTGCCTATGCCGGTCAAGGGCAGCGACCTGCAGGGCTGCTACCTGGGCGTGGATTTCCTCAAGGCGCACGCTTTGGGCAACACCCCCAAGCTGGGCAAAAAGGTTGCCATCGTGGGCGGAGGCAACACCGCCATCGATTGTGCCAGAACCTCAGTCAGACTGGGGGCTGAGGTCAGCATTATCTACCGCCGCACGCGTGACGAGATGCCGGCCGAGCCTTTTGAAATCGACGCTGCGGAACATGAGGGCGTGACCTTTTACATGCTGTCCAATCCGGTGGAATACATGGGTGACAAAGGCGTCCTGAAAGAAGTCAAGATCGAAAAGATGAAGCTGGGAGAGCCAGACAGCAGCGGCCGGAGGCGCCCCGAGCCAACGGGAGAATACTTTACCAAGCAGTTTGACAACATCATTGCAGCCATCTCTCAAGTCCCTGACACTGACGCTTTGGCGATGCCGGAAAACCAGGTGGAGGGCAAGGCGTTTCCCATCAGCCGCTGGTCCACCGCCGTGATCAATGAGGACAATATGTACACGGGCCTGAAGAATGTGTTTGCCGGCGGCGATTTCAGGCGCGGAGCGGCCACTGCCATCGAAGCGATCGCGGACGGGCGCCTGGCCGCGGAAATGATCGGACGCTACCTGCAGGGGCAGGATATGCAGCCTCCCAAAAACCGCTTCGATGCCAAGAAAGGGCATACGATCAGGGAAATCTCGCCCAAGGAATATGAGCAGTTCGATGTCCGGCCCCGCGAACAGATGCCTGAGATCCCTTTGCCGGAAGCGCGTACTTCCTTTGCAGAAGTGGAAAAGGGTTTTCCCTGGCAACAGGCAAAAACCGAGGCGGAACGCTGCCTGGAATGCGGCTGCCAGGTCAACGAGACCTGCTTCCTGCGCCAGTACGCCACGGATTACGAAGTTGATCCGGTCCGCTTTTTGGGGAGCCGCAACAGTCATCCGATCGATGCCTCCCATCCCTATATCCTGCGCGATGCAAACAAGTGCGTCAACTGCGGGCGCTGCATCCGCACATGTGCCGAGGTCCAGGGCGCGGGAGTTTTGGGTTACATATACCGCGGATTCCCGACCATGGTGGCGCCCGAGTTCGGCCAAAGCCTGACACAGACCACTTGCGAATCCTGCGGAAAATGCATCAATGTCTGCCCCGTGGGCGCATTGGTGGACCGTAATCTGTATTATAAGCTGAATCCGCTGGCCAAGGATGTTACCATCCAGAGCTGCGGACTCTGCGGCACCGGTTGTTCGGTCAAGATCGAAGCAGAAAGCGGCAGGGTTACGCGCATCACCACCCCCGATGATAAGGAGGACAGCCCCCGGCTTAATGACTTCTTCAACGGACGCAACCTCTGCTTCCAGGGGCGCTTCGGCTGGCAGAGCCTGCTGCAGCAGGACAGGCTGACCGAGCCCCTGGTGAATACGGGCAAGGGTTGGAAACCGGTGAGTTGGACGGTGGCGGGTAACCTGATCAAAGAACACGCCGCCAAAGGTAAAACACGCCTGGAAATCACTCCCTATGCCACCCTGGAAGAGATGCTCCTGCTGCAGCAGATCGCAGCCAGCACTTATGCTATTCTGTCTTCCAATGGATACAGGGAGCAGTTCTCGGACAGCCTCTGGCCCGCCCATCCGACAGACAAGCCCTATTTCCAACTGGCAAAATATTCCACTTGTTTGATCTTCGGACAGATCAGCCATACGTTGCGCACAATGGCCCGCCTCCACCAGCGCAAAGGCGGCCGGCTCATCCTGGTAAGACCTCCGGAAAGCGGTTACAACTTCTTTGCGGATCAGGTTGCTGACAGTCTGGATGAGGTCAAAGCAGACCTTTCAACGCTGTTCATCTATAACATTAACCATACAAGCGAAGCAGACGCTTTTGAAATCTGGAAGAAGGCTGCGGAAGTCAATAACGATTCCAGCAATGTCCTGATGACATCCGACTATCCCAACCTGAACGGGATGCTGGCGCTCGGGATCAGGCCTGATCAGGAAACAGCGCCTTTTGTCATGAGTTATGGAGCTTATCCTGAAAGGGTGGAGAAGGGCGCGTTCCGGGTTGCCGCAGTCCCCTATTTCGAGGAGGATGCGCCGGCGGACCTGTTGTTGCCGCAAGCTACTTACCTTGAGATTGAGGGCACCGCCCTGGCTGACGCGGGGACTGTCCTGCACTTCAGCAATCCGGCCCGCAGCGCGCTATTCAACCTGATGCTGAAAATGCTGTACGAAATCAATTGGATTGCCCCCGGTTTGGCAGAGCCTGGCGAATGGAAACAGAAAGCCGCGCAGTTCCTGCAGGAGGCTGAGATGTTGAAACAGCAGGGAGAACTGAAAGTTGAAAATTTAATTCCGCAATTCGCGATCAACGCCAGGTTGGAAGAATTGCGTGAACTTAGGAAACAGGAACAATCAGGTTTTCCCAGACAGATCTAAAACCAAGATAAATGCTTGAAGCACGGCTGGGGACTGTGCTGCCAGCCTTTTCTGTTTGCTCTAATGGCGTGGAGATTCTGTTTTCAGGGAATGAATGATCTTTAAGTTTTTTTCATACCTGATAGCCAGGTTCTTTCCGCTTTTCTTGCCGGCATAGAGCGCCAGGTCTGCCTGTTTGACTATGTCATCCACAGAGTTTCCAGGCATGAAGGGACTGAATCCCAGTGTTACAGTAACGCTGAATTCGTTGTCTTCCTGCCGCAGGGTGTGATGCATCACAAACTGGCGGACCCTTTCCATCAGTACCATAGCCCCGTGGGCAGGGGTTTCCGGAAGGATGAACATGAATTCCTCTCCTCCCCAGCGTCCGACGGTGTCGGTGGCACGGGCGCAGTACCTGAAAATACCAGCTATTTCCTTCAGAATAATGTCTCCGGTATCATGTCCGAAATTGTCATTGATCAGTTTAAAGTCATCTATGTCAGCTATGCAGATGGTAAATTCGCGCAGAGTCCTATTGGTGCGCCTGGCTTCAGCCTGCAGCCGATCTTCCAACTCGCGGCGGTTGACGAGGCCGGTGAGCGCGTCAGTGCGGGCCAGATCTTCCAGCTTGGCATAAGCTGACTGAAGTTCCAGGTTCTTTTTCTGGATCTCCAGATTGGCATTGACCAGCCTCTCATTCACGGTTTCCAAAGACAGGTTGATGTCTTTCAGGGTATCTTCGGTTCTGACCAGATCGTCAATATCCTGAAAGACGATAAGAACCTCGGTGACAGCATCAGCTTCCTTTTTCAGCGCTGAGACGCTCTTTACCGCCCAAAAGCTTGACCCGTCTCTGCGCCTGAGCCGGATCAGTTTCTTGTAATGGCTGATCTCTTGCCTGATGACGTCGTTGAACTTGTTTCCGCCTTCCTTGGTTTCCGTCGGGAGCGAAATCTCTTTCAGGCTTAGTTCCTCCGCTTCAGAGTATGTATACCCCAGCAGCTTGCACCAGGTGTCATTCACCAGCAGGAAACGGCCTTTGGGATTGGTTACGCAGACAGCGGCAGAAGTGGTGTCGACAATGGTTTTGTATATATGGTCAGGAAAAGTATGCGGCATTTTGACTCCTTACTGCTTAGAGAATTCTATTACACGGGATGGGGCAGCAGTCAAGATATTTCTGAGGTTGGTCAGGACAATGAGACGAGACAAGGCCTGCTTCATTCATACAGGTACTCCAGGCCTGCCAGCAGCGAATAAGCAAGGTTTTTCTCATTGAATTCCTGAGAAGAGAACATAGCATGGACATCGCGCTGCAGTTCAGGGCTTAATTTTTCAAGCTGCCCTGCCTTCTCTTCCTGCAAAGTGGCATAGTATGTCCTGAGCCCTGGATTGACCGCCCACCAGTACTCGATGGGGATCATGTTCCTTTTACTTGGTCTGCCTGTGACTTTCCTGTAAACTTTGTACATCCCGTTGCGTGCCTTGGTCCTGAACCAGGAGAGCCAGATTGGCTCAACCAGACTGTTGCCGGTTTTTTCCCAAACATAGGTGGCGCCGAGGCGGTTGTACTTCAGCATCCACTTCCTGTAGCAACGCACCTTGCAGCGCAGGGCAGGATCTATGTTCAGGCCAAACTGGGCGAACTCCGGTTCCAGGAAGGGGGAGACACTCCAGCTTCTGATTGCGCAGGCGGCATCGCCGTTGGTAGCGGCATTGAAGGCGCGGTTGTACATCAGCAGCATCTCCAGGTTGGGGTATTGGTCGGCGATGTACCTGATGTCGCTTTCCAGGGCGTTATACAGGCGGAGGGAATAAGCTCCGGGCCTGAGTTCCGGCTTGCTGTGCCGCTTTTCGGTTAGGAATGAACCCAAGATGGCGTCACCGATTTGACCGCTGTGCAGAATGCCGAAGCCTTTCAGGTCAAGGGAAGTGATGGCGTCGTACAGGTGTGGGGCTCCGTGCAAGGTCACCTGCCCTTCCGTATAGATGAGGTTATCGTTGATGTTCAGGAAATAACTGCCGTTTTCCAGAGAGTGAAAGATGGGTTTGAGGCCCAACTTCCGGCAAATCTGTGCCGCTACGACGTCATCGTAATATCCAGGTTCGGAAAAGGTCAGGCAGGTGATGTCCCTGTAGCCGAGATTGTAAGCAGTCATCACCGTTTGCCTGGAATCCAGTCCCCCGCTCAGGAAAGCAATGTGGTTAAGGTTGTTTTCCCTGTCTTTCTCAAAACCGGCCTCCACTGACCGTCGGAACAACTCTTCCAGACGGGGCAGTGCTTCATCCAGGTTTTGGTGTCTGATCTCGTTGTGGAATTGGTGATAGGATTGGACTGACATGCGGTTGGCTGAACACTTTATGTATTGCCCTGCCTGCAGGTGCCTGATCTGCCGGATGGTTGTGTAATCTGTCAGCATATAGCCATAAGTCAGCATCATCCGGGCGGCGGTCTCATCCACATCCGTGGCGATTCCGTTGGCCTTAAGCAGCCTGTTGATCAGCCGGATGGAAGTGCCGGCGAGGAATAACTCCGGCGTTTGATAATAATATACACGGAGGGAATTAACCTGGTTTGTGAAGACTGTGATTTCGTCTTGTTCAGGATGATAACAAGCTCCGGCAAACTGCCCGTGGAAGGTTGCCAAGCGGCCGTAAGCCACTTCACCCATTGCCGATTTAATCAGCTGTGTGACGTCCCTGGAGGCGTAGTTATCTACCAGTTGCGGGGAGTTCACCACAATGCCTTCAAAGATATGCAAGCCGTCATCATCCGCTGTTGCAAAGGAATCGGACATCTCTTTCCCGGGAAAACTGCAGAATGCTTTTATCACCGACCCGGACGCGTCAGAGTGCGTGTAAACCGCATCCAGGCCGTGGCAGGGATCTGTCTCAAAGGGCAGTCTGGTCCTGATGATAAGGAACATGGCTTCTCCCGTGTATATGCTTGGTTTCAAGCATACAGCGTCTGCCTGATCGCAGGCTGTCAATGCATTTATCTATCGGTGCGGGTACAACTGCATCCTGCTCAGGTTTGGAAAATGAAACGGGCTGCCTCATGCCGCACAGCCCGTTTCTGTTAATTCAAACTTGGCTCAGGCAACGGCGATGGAGACCATCTTGCCTGGCACGATGATGATCTTTCGGATGGTCTTGCCCTCGATGGTACGTTTCACGTTTTCCAACTGCAGGGCCAGATTTTTGATCTGTTCTTCCGGAGTTCCGGGAGTCACATCAAGTTTGCCTCGTACCTTGCCGTTGATCTGGATCACATAAATGATCTTGTCACGCACCAGGTATTGCTCTTCATAACCAGGAAGCCCGCATTCATGGACTTTGTTTTCAAAGCCCAAGGCCTCCCACAGCTCCTCAGCGATGTGCGGCGCGAACGGATACAGGAGTTGGGGGATGATGCCGCAGGCTTCGGCATAGACTGCCAGGTCATCGTCTCTGAACTGTTCCGGGTTCCGCACTGCCATACAATTGTTCAAATGCTCCATGATGGCTGCTATGGCTGTGTTGTATTGCATCCTGTTCAGGCAGTCTTCCAGCCATTTCCGAGTCGTAAAATGAGAGCTGTATAGCAGTTCTTTCAATCCGGGTGAGACTTTATCGATGTCCGCGTTCAGTTTCAAACCCCGTTTCAACGTATCCAGATTTGACTCTATCAGCCGCCAGATCCTATTCAGGAAGCGGAACGCGCCCATGATGCCGTCGTCGCTCCATTCCACATCCTTTTCCGGAGGCGAGGCGAACAGCAGGAACACCCGCAGCGTATCCGCCCCGAAGCGGTCGATGATATATTTGGGATCAACCACGTTGCCCTTGCTCTTGGACATCTTGGCCCCGTCCTTGGTGACCATGCCCTGGGTCAGCAGGCGCGCGAAGGGCTCGTCGCAATCCACCCA
>JAXDBS010000025.1:0-44388 GCA_034678545.1 Cloacimonadaceae bacterium (SeqCode)
GCGGAGGAGATGGCGGCCATGGCGGTGAGGCCACACCTGTTCCCATTCCGAACACAGCAGTTAAGCTCACCCGCGCCCATGGTACTGCAGGGGCAACCCTGTGGAAGAGTAGGTCGCCGCCATCTCCCCCGCCTGTTCAGTTTTATTCATAAAAACCACTGTTCCCTCGTCCAGTCCTAACTTACCACTCAACGATATCCTTTGAATCAGAGAGGATAAAATAATCCTTGCCTTCTATACTGCAGGAGATTATATGGATTCACAGAGAGATAATCATTATTCGAAATTGATAAACCATTGGAGGAATCATGGCGAGCAAGAGCAGCGCTGAGTATTACAGCAATTTGAAAGAAATGTCTCCCATCCGGGCAATCGCGGAGACGATGATCAACAGCGACAAGGTGAGAAAAGTCACTATGTCTGAAGTATACGAACTGGCAAAAAAGCAACCGGGCGTATCGGAGACGGACATGCTGATCTATCCGGAATACGCACGGAAGCACGGGTTGCCTGAAGGCGCGAAAGTATTGAATGACTGCCACGGCAAAATCATTGGCAGGACAGCCAAAGCCCGCCGGTTTTACAATCGTCTTACGGAAACACAAAAGGCCAAGGTCGAGGGCGACTTCCGCGAAGCTGTTTATCAGATGCAGCACTATCAACTGCTGAAGGTGGAGGGAATCATCGGCTTGGATCCTGACCTGATGATCAAGGCCGTGTTTGTAGCGCCTGAGACTGATGCGGCCAACATGCTAAACTGGCTGATGAACTTCGCGCCCTACGAGCAATACGCAGAGCAGTATGAGAAGAGCGCACAGCTCCCCATCTTGGACATCATCCTTATCGCTTTCAACGAATGGACCTGTGACGATCCTTTCTACAACAACGTCGGCGCGCCTCAACTGGCCCTGGTGGACGAGATCAACAATGTGAACATCTGCCTTGGAATGCGTTATTTCGGGGAAAGGAAGAAAAACACTTTAACCCTGGCCTGGACCTCCGGCATGAAATTAGGCATGGCTGCCTGCCACGCCGGGATCAAGGAAATCGACTTCACCACCTGCGAAGACCAACAATGGCATAAATTGGGTAAACGCTCGATTGCTTTCTACGGCCTTTCTGGAACAGGCAAATCATCCCATACCAACAGTGCTGACAACGGCGGCACGTTGCCCAAGGGATTCGGCAAGGTAGTCCTGCATGACGACGCTTTCCAGATCGACCTCAAGAACAAGGTTTGCCGCGTTTGGGAACCAACCTTGTTTGATAAGACAGACAGTCGCGGAATTGGTCATCCCGACTGGAAATATGCGCTTTCCCTGATGAACCACCTGCAGCTCAACATCGGAAACAAACTGTGGCCTGTTGGCCTGGATATCCGTAATTCCAATGGCCGCGCACTCCTGGACCGGGATTTGCTTGGCAAGTATGTGAATCGCTGCAGTTTTCCCAAGGCTCTGATCTGGCTGATGAAAGACACTGTGCTGCCGCCGGTGATCAAGGTGAGGGACAGATACCTCGCGATTGCTTTGGGAGCGGCATTAATGACACAGCGCAACAGGGCGGAAAATGTCACGGAAGAAGAGTTGAGAAAACTGGTGTTCGAGCCATTCGCCAATCCTTTTCGTGTGTATGAGCTGTACAAAGATGTGGAGTCCTTCCTCAATGTTATGGACACGGGGGCGGAGATCTACAGCTTCAATTCCAAAGGTTATTGGAAAGAATCCGATGAGGTCCTGGAAAAGATCCCGCTGCAGACTTCGCTGACAATGCAGACCGCCATCTTGACCGACCAGTTGGAATGGGAGGATTGGAAGGCCGTCCCCGGCGCTATGATTCCGACAAAAGAATCAGTCGATAAGCTGATTCCTGGCTATTATGACAAATACAATCCCGATATCCGGGGTAATGCTTCTGAGTATCTTGCCACGCTGGCAGACCGCTTCCAGCAGCGGGTGGATTTCCTTAAGGAATCTGATGTCAGGGAAAAGCCCGAACTGCTGGCCAACCTGGCAGCAGCCCTCAGAGTGTTGCGATGAAACAGGCCAGGTTAAAGTACTCCTAACCCTCTGGCCTGACGGGAGAAGAAATGAAAAAATGCATGATCTTGATCATGGCCGTTATCCTGTTCCTTGCAGCCTGTTCCAAGAGTACCAAACCCCAGGAACAGGTAGCGAAGCCGGTGATCGCTCCGGAATCCGGTGCCTACCTGGCCGATCAAATGGTTCAGATTAGCTGTGCGACCTCGGGTGCAACCGTAAGGTACACCTTGGATGGAACGGACCCGTCTGCCAGTTCAGCTGTTTACACTGCGCAGTTTCCGATCAGTGAAGCAACCACGGTCAAGGCCGTGGCCTTCAAGGAAGGAATGAAACCCAGCGAAATCGCCAGAGCGGATTACACGTTCAATGTGGCTGCGATCACGATTGCTCCCCAGGGAGGCAACTTTATCGCCCCGCAAATGGTGTCCATCTTGTCAATAACTCAGGGTACGGTGGTTCATTACACCCTTGACGGAAGTGAACCGGGACAGACATCACCACTTTATTCTACGCCTTTTACCCTGGACGGCAATGCACTGGTCAAAGCCCGGGGCTATAAGTCCGGCTGGACTCCCACTCCAGTGGTCAGCGCCACCTTCTCTTTTACAGTAACAGCACCCGCCTTTAATATTGAAGGGGATACTTATTACGCACCTTTCAACTTAACCATGTCCTCGCCGACCGCGGGTGCCCAGATCCGATACACAACTGACGGAACTGACCCTTCCGGGGATTCAGATCTGTATACCGGGCCGGTGACGATCCAAAGCAGCACAGATCTCAAAGCCAGAGCTTACAAAAACAATTGGAATCCAAGCGGCATTGCGGCTGTCAGTTATGAGCTGAAAGCCGTGCCCCCCGTGTTCTACCCGCCCCAGGGCAGTTTCGGCAGCCCCCAAAACGTTGCATTGACTACGGCTACCACCGGAGCTCAGATTCGCTACACGACCAACGGGGCTGATCCCGATGCCACTTCGCCGCTCTACTCAAACCCGCTCAGCATAACCGGAAATGTGATGTTAAAAGCCCGGGCCTTCATGACCGGCTGGACGGCCAGTAATCCGACCAGCGGACAGTACAGCTTTTATGTGGCGACACCGGTTTTTGATCCGCCTGCCGGACAGTACTCAACTGCCCAAACAGTAATCATGTCCTGTTCGACAGCAGATGCTGAGATCCGTTACACAACAGACGGATCAAATCCGATCTCAAACTCTGACCTATACACTGTACCTCTACAGATCGGCAGCAGCACAACGCTCAAAGCCAGGGCATTCAAGGACAACTGGTATGACAGCCAGGTTGCTTCAGCTAACTATACGATTACCGGGATTCAGACTGTGGCAACGCCGCAATTCAGTCTTGCATCAGGAACTTACACCGTGCCCCAGAACGTTGGCATCACCTGTTCCACCACGGGAGCAACAATCCGTTATACAACCGACGGCAGCGATCCGACTGCCGCATCTGATATCTATACAACTCCCCTGGATTTCGCATCCGATGTCACACTAAAAGCCAGGGCTTTCAAGGCGGATTGGTATGACAGCGCCACTGCCGGCGCCGATTACGACATAAATTATACGGAAGGCCTGATGGTGTCCGTGCCGGGGGGGACATTCACCATGGGCAGGACCATAGGTTCCGGGGAAGCGGACGAGCTGCCCACGCACGAAGTGACACTTTCTCCGTTTCTGATCGGTAAGTATGAAGTAACCCAATCCGAATGGGTGGCGGTGATGGGATCCAATCCGTCCTATTTTACCGGAAGCCTCTATCGGCCTGTCGAAACGGTAAACTGGTATGCCGTCCTGGCTTACTGCAACAGACGCAGCATCCTGGCGGGGTTGACACCTGTATACACGATTGGCGGATCTACCGATCCGGATGATTGGGGCGAGATCCCGCTTACCCTGAATGACACTTGGAATGCGGCATTGTGCAACTGGACCGCCAATGGCTACAGGCTGCCCACCGAGGCGGAATGGGAATATGCGGCCCGGGGGGCGACCAATTCTCCAGACTACATCTATTCAGGCAGCAACACGATCGGCGAGGTGGCCTGGTACAATCTGAATTCCGGCGGTGAGACACAACTGATCGGGCATTTGCAGCCCAACGCGCTGGGAATTTTCGACTTGAGCGGCAATGTCAGTGAATGGTGCTGGGACTGGTACGGCAGCGGCTATTACGATGTCAGCCCGGTGTCCAATCCGTCCGGACCTGATACAGGCGCTTACCGGATGACGCGTGGCGGGGCAAGCGACGGCAATAACATCCACTATTTTTCCGTGGTTGACCGCAACGCCATCTATCCTCACACGCGCAACTTAAGCTTTGGCTTCCGGGTAGCCAGAACGAATTGAGCATCTTGAACGACAAGGCAGAAGCCGGATGGAATATCCGGCTTTTTTTTGATTTTCCTTCTGAACAGATGTTAAATTACTGGTTGGTTTGGAAAGTTATTTGCATTTACAATAGTATTGAAAAACACAGGTGGCAGCATTCAGATCTCTTGCAAGCCCCCTGCTGCCCCAAGCTGCCAACCTATACATGCAAGGAGAGCCAATGTTCAGACATATCCTGCTGCTGATCCTGGCGGGTCTGGTCCTGTTCGCCTGCGATAATACTTCCGAATCGCAGCAACAGGTGCCAACCCCCACATTCAATCCCCAACCCGGGACCTATTTCACTCCGCAGAACGTGCAGATAAATGTATCCTATGCCCAGATCTCGATCAGATATACTCTGGACGGCACGGATCCTACTGAGAATTCCACCGTGTATACGGCGCCCATCCCCGTTACCGCCCAGGCGACGATCAAGGCCCGCGGGTACAGGAGCAAGATGAAACCCAGCAACGTAGCCACAGGCAATTACACATTCCGGGTTGGCACTATGTATCTCAATCCGACCGGCGGCACTTTTACCACTCCCCAGACCGTGACGATCATCCCGGCCACGGCGGGAACCGTCATTCATTACACTACGGACGGGGCAGAGCCTACAGACGCTTCCCCAACTTATACCGCGCCCTTGCTCATAGACAGGAACACCGTCCTCAAGGCCAAGGGTTTCATTGCAGGCTGGACTCCGGGTGAAACCGTATCAGGCAACTTTTCCTTCAATACCGCAGCGCCCACGATGAATTATCCTGCCGGCACTTATTACAATCCCCTCAACCTCACCATGAACTCTGCCACTGAAGGTGCCAGCGTATTCTACACGACGGACGGCAGCGAGCCGACGGAAGCCTCCAGCATCTATTCGGAAGCAGTCTCAATAAACTCCAGCGCCACTTTCAAAATAAAGGCTTTCAAGGCAGGCTGGAATCCCAGCGCCACAGTTACGGCTGATTATACCCTGAAAGCGGTTGCACCCACATATAATCCGGGTCCGGGCACTTTCTACGAATCTCAGTATGTATCGATCTCCACAACTACCGCGGATGCCGAGATTCGCTACACGACCAACGGCAGCGAGCCAACAACAAGTTCAGCCCTTTATTCCGAACCGGTCCAGATCTCAGGAACCCAAACCCTCAAAGCCAGGGCTTTCAAGGATGGCTGGAGCGGCAGCAATGTGTCCACCGGGACCTATACCATCAAGGTCAATGCCCCGGCCTTCAACCCACCGCAAGGAAGCTATGGAACACCCCAGTTGATCACTCTTTCCTGCGTCACGCCGGGAGCAGAGATCCGTTACACACTAAATGCCGGAACGCCCGGCCCCACCTCACTACTGTATTCAGCCCCCTTCATGATTTCCTCCAACACCACCATCCAGGCCATCGCGTACAAGGAAGGCCTGACACCCAGCGCGATCTCCACAGGTTATTATACGATAATCAATACCGTTTCGCCCCCCGAATTCAATCCCGATCCCAGCGTCGTTTACACCGAGCCGCTGGAGGTTACGCTCAGTTGCGACACGCCGGGTGCGTCTATCTACTACACGCTGGACCACACCCCACCTTCGATCATCTCGACCATGTATACGATCTACCCGATCCAGATCACCCAGACCACGGAGATAAGGGCCATTGCCTATAAGGACAACATGAATCCCAGCCCCATCGTGATCGCCTTTTACACGGTGGAAAGGACGGTCGCCACCCCAACCTTCAGCCCCGATCCCTCGGTACTGTATTACTCGCCCCAAAGCGTAACCCTGGAATGCACCACCCCGGGTGCCACGATCCGCTACACCACGGACGGGTCAGAACCCACCGAAAGCTCGAATGAATACTCGGACCCGATCTACATAACCTCCTCCGCTCTCATCAAGGCCAAGGGCTTCAGGGATAGCTGGACCCCCAGCCCCACTGCGTCGGCGCAGTATCAGATCGAATCCAACAACCAAATCTTTGCCTGGGGCCTGAACGATGAAGGCCAGTGCAATGTGCCCATCGGAATGGGATTCCTGCAGATCGACGCCGGAGCGGCTCACACCGTGGCGCTCAGGTCAAACGGTTCTCTGGCCGCCTGGGGTAACAACAGCAACCAACAATGCAATTTCCCGCTGGGGAATAACTACGTCGCCGTTTCCGCGGGAGGCAACCACAGTCTGGCTCTGAAAGCGGACGGCACCGTGGTGGCCTGGGGCAACAATGAGGACGGCCAATGCACCGTCCCGCCGCCCACAGGATACACCTATCAGGCCATCTCGGCCGGCGGCAACTTCAGCCTCGCCCTGACCAGCTTAAACACGATCGTGGCATGGGGCAACAACGACGACGGGCAATGCACCGTTCCCACGGACAGTGATTTCATCAAGGTCTCCGCCGGAAACGCCCACGCGCTGGCGCTGCGTTCCAACAATACCCTCGTCGCCTGGGGCAACAATGATAACGGCCAACTCAACGCCCCTGCCGACAACGGCTATAGTGACATCGCGGCCGGCTACCAGCACTGCCTGGCCAAGCGCACCAACGGCTCTCTGGTCGCCTGGGGGGACAACTCTTCCGGGCAGGCCACTTCTCCCGGCGGCAGCAACTACTCCATTTTCTCGGCCGGCAAACGGCACAACGTGGCGCTCAGAACCGACGGCAGCATCTTCACCTGGGGCTATGACGGGCAGGGCCTGGCCACTGTCCCTTCCGGCACCGGTTACATTGACATCTCAGCCGGCGAAGACTTCAGCGTGGCGCTCATATCGGCCGCGCGACTGAAAAAAAACGTCCGGCCAAGCCATATTAAACCCAAAGGAAAATAACGGCGATACATCCTGAACTGTGAGATTTCCAGGCTGCCTTTCCGGCAGCCTTTTTTTTTACCTGTGCCCGGGCAGCTTTTTTTGCAGGATTCGGATTCGAGAGTGTAGATAATAGTATAAGGACTTGTAAAAGAAAGGAGGGTTTCATGCGAAAAACCATAGTCATCTCCACAGTGGCGATGCTGGTGCTGTCCGCTTTGGCCTGGGCGATAAGATCCCGCCTTCTGAAAGCCAGGCCGGCGGAATAAAGCGCTACAAGCCACGGCTAACCCCCAAGGAGACCTGACAGCTAACAGGACCTCCCACATGATCTGAACTGGTAGGGTCTCAAACTGAGGCAGGATTCGTTCCTGCCTCTTTTTTTATCCGCAGACGCCCCGCCTGGGGCAGATTATTCCTCGGTCAAATAGTGTTATCCAGCCTCTGGTAATTCAGTACGGGGAGGAGGAAACCCGCTTCCACCGCGGCTTTGACGCTGATGCAGGGCAGGTTTTGGTCCAGGATCTGTTCCCGGGTCAGGGTCTTGAGGTCGGCCAGGCCGGCCTTTTGCAGGTCCCACATCAGTTTGACGTAGAGGTTGTACCAGCCGGACACGCTTCTCCTGGCCTCCGGCAGGTCCCTGTAGAGGGAGAAATACACCCTGAAATCGTCCTTGTAAGCTTCCCCCGGCTGGATCGCCTTGAGGTTTTGCGCGATCTGCCTGTAATCCTTGTGCTGGGCCGCTTGCCTGAAATGCTGCGGCCTTCTGCGCCCGATCAGCGTGTCGCAGTTGGGCAGCTTGTAGAAGATCATGTCGTCCACATTGCCCCTGTATCCCGCGATCCCGTATTTGGTTTTGGCTTTCATCTTTCACTCCTTGTGCATTGTTTTCCCATACATAATACAAAAGATCATCAGTAAGACTTCAGTATATCTTCAGTATATCATCTGTATACCTGACTACATTTGATCTCCTGTTGATATGCTGTCAAGTCATATTTGGCACACTGACTGAAGCGGGTGTTCGGGATGGGGGGAGAGGGTGTTTTTTGAAAAAAGCCAAGATAACTGGCGAGTTTAAAGGTTGAAAGTCAAGGCTGAATTCCCATTGGAAACGGCCGTTACAGAAAGCAGGAATGATGCCCCGCCAGCCTGTTTTTTAACGGTCTGAATGCTGTTCCGGGACAGCGCTTTACCAGGTAAACAGGAAGGGCGCGGAGCTATTTGCTATTGACGATGATATCCTTGAGGGCGCGCTTGGGCACGTGATGGACCTCAAACTCGTCACGCCAGTATTCGATGTCATCCGGGTCGACCACTTTTTCCACTTTGACCTGCTCGACCGGTTTGCCCAGGGCGATGGCCAGGATGATCTCCAGTGAGGCGGGCAGGCCCAGGGCCTTATGCAATTCCTTTTTGCGGACGGAGGCCAGCAGGCAGCCGCCCAGCCCCATTTCCACAGCGCCCAGCAAAATTGTCTGGGCCGCGATGCCGGTGTCCATGAACAGATGATTGCCCAGTTTGGCGGGGCCGAGCATCAGGATGTAGGCTGTGGGGCGCTCGCCGTCCTTGGGTCCGTCCCAATCCTCTATATAGGCTGCCCAGGAGAGATTGGCAAAGATCAGGCCGTTGGTTTTAGGCGCGACAGAATAGTAATAACGCAACTGCTGCAGGTTGGCGGCGCTGGGACAGAGCCGGGCCAGTTCCAGAAGCTGCCTGATCTGCTTTTGGGTGATGCGGACCTGGCCGTCGAAGCGACGGTAGCTGCGGTTTTTTTTGACCAGCTGTTTCAGCATAACTTTCTCCTTTTCTAAAAACTGACAGTCATTACAAAACGATGTTCTACATTTTAGAACCTGCTTGTCATAAGTTTGACCAAATGTTTTTCCGGCTTTGCGGAAGAGGATATCATATGTCCGGACCGGATTTTGGATAATCCGGATAGCCGCTTAACTGCAAATCACAGCCTGAGGGACAGATCTCCATGTCTTTCAGGTTCAGGGCCTGACCGATATTGGCAATGCCGAGGTCCTGCCAGGCGAGTTGGTTCCCGCCCAGCAGTTTGGGAGCGATGAATACAATCAGTTTGTCCACCAGCCGCGCCCGCAGGAAAGCGGTGTTGAGCGTGGGGCCGGCTTCCAGCAAGACAACTGAGATCCTGCGCCGGTGGAGTTCGGCCAGGGCCTGGCTCAGATCCAGCTGCCCGGTCGGGGCGGGAATTCGGCAGAACTCGATCCCCAGGGCGGCCAGGGCGGCTTCTTGCTTTGCATCATTCCAGCCGGGGGAAGTGAAGACCAGGGTCTTATAATCTTTGGCGGTGCGGGCGATCTGAGACGTAAGAGGGATCCGGCCCCGCGAGTCCAGAACCACGCGCAGGGGCTGTTTGTAAGGGTCGGGCAGGCGTACATTGAGCAGGGGATCGTCCTTTAAAACGGTGCCGCTGCCGGTGATTACGGCGTCCGCTTCCCGGCGCAGCTCATGCGTCCTCTGCCTGCTCTCTTCGCAGCTGATCCAGCGGGAGGAGCCGTCGGAGGCGGAGACCCTGGCGTCCAGCGAAACGGCGGATTTGAGGATCACGAAAGGCCTGTTTTGGGTGACATAGGTGATGTGATATTCCAATTGCCGGGTGATCTGGTCAGCCAGCAGTCCGCTTTGGACAAGGATCCCGGCCTCACGCAACAGCCTGATGCCCTGTCCGCAGACGAGCGGATTGGGATCTTGGATACCTATGTAAACCTCGCCGATCCCGCTTTCGATAATGGCATTGGCGCATGGCGGGTTCTTGCCAAAATGGGAGCAGGGCTCGAGCGTAACGTACATGGCGGCCCCGGCGCAGCCGGCAGGGCAGTTTTTCAGAGCCTGGACCTCGGCATGGTCGGAGCCGTAAGCCTGGGTCCAGCCCTCGCCGATGATTCTGCCATCCTTTACAATAACAGCCCCGACAAAGGGATTGGGCGAACAGCGGCCACGGGCATTTTCCGCCAGTTCAAAGGCGCGCCGCATATAGGCCAGGTGCTTATCCATGCCCTAGGTGATCCGGGTTTGTCGACCAGGGACAGGATTGTCCTCGCCACATAGAATTTTTATCCATGGTCCAGGTGATCCAGGTTTTGGCGGGCCGGCTGGAAAGAGGGATCCAGCTTCAGGGCTTGCTGCCAGGCGGCGCGGGCCTGATCGCGCTGTTCCAGCCCGAGCTGGCAGACTCCGAGGTTGTTGAGGGCATTGAGGTCATCGGGGCGGCTTTGCAGGAATTTTTCCCACTTCAGCAGGGCGGGGGCGAAATCCTTGTTATGCATGTCGAGCAGAGCAAGGCGGAAGAGGGGTTCGGTCCATTCCGGCTCCAGCGCCAGGGCTTTGCCAAAGGTTGTTTGAGCCCGGTCCGGGCGACCCGAGGAAAGATCAAAAAGCCCTTCATAGTAATAAAGGTCGGGGCAGAGGGGATAGCGAACACGGGCTTCCCTGAGCAGGATTGAAACCTTGGTAGAATCGTTGGCATTGAGGGCGAGGGCAAGCTCCCGGAATGAGTTTTTCTGGGCATAATAGTCCTGCAGGGTGCCGTGAATGCTTTGGTAGAGCCGCCATGTACCTTCCGCCGCAGCAAAAATCAAAGTCCAGTTCTGCTTCCGGTTCAGTTCGCAGAACACAAAAGCCTGCCTTCTATCCTCTGTGAAGCCGGCGTTGATGACCTCGCACCGGCGCGTCTTTTTTAACACGGGATGGGCGGCAAGATCGTCAGCCAGGTCGTTCCTAAGCTTTGGTTCTATTTCAGAAGAGGGCAGGTGAAACGCCAGGGCCTGTTCCCAATCAAGGGTAATGATGTGATCAAAATAGCCGGCGGTCAGGGTTTCCGGATGGGAAGCGGGAGCGTGGGTGAGGGGCAGATCCAGTCCCAGCCTGAGGTTGAGCGCTTCTAAAATGCCAGGGTCGGGGTAGGAGAAACCGCCCAGCCAGTCTTTGAGGTCAACTTTTCCCTCGTGATCCAAAATGAGTTGCGCCGGCGTCCGCTTGTCCAAAGCTTCAATTGCTTTGTGCATCCAGATCTGCAGATAGCGGTCGAGGAAATCGAGGAATTCGGTGCGGGAATCGGATTTGAGGCGGGGCAGGGGAGAAGCCCCTTCGGACGGCTGGGGCGCGTACTGGCATGTGTCTGGGCACTTGCCGTCGATCCGGTAGCCGTTGCAGCAGTTCCAGCCGAGGTCGCGGTTGCGGCGCAGGCAGAAGCGGACGGCCCTTTCCTCGCGGCAGGACTGGCAGCGCTCTTTTTTCAGCCAGTCAGGCATCCGGGCTTCCCTTGTCCCAGTCAGTGACCAGCGGCGGCAACTGGCGCTTGAAAGCAGAACTTTTAACCATCCTGATGACCTTGTCGACCTGCTCCGGAGCAAAGCCCCGGGCGATGATCCCGTCCCGCATGGCATGCTGCTCCGTCCACTGCCAGAGGATCTCGTCCAGCAGCGGGTAGGTCAGGCCGATCTCACCTTCGTCGGTCTGCCGGGGCCAGAGGTCGGCGGTAGGGATTTTACGGATGATCCGCTCCGGCAGGCGCAGCAGTTCCGACATTTTCCAAACCTCGGTTTTGTACAGGTGGCCGATCGGCTCAAAAGCGCAAGCGCCGTCGCCGTGCTGGGTGAAGTAGCCCAGCAGCAGTTCGGTGCGGTTGGAGGTCCCCAGGACAAGGGCGCGGTATTGGGCGGAGAGGTCGTAGAGGACGCACATGCGAGTGCGGGCCAGCCAGTTGCCGCGGCGTAGGTTACAGGCGTCGGGACGGTAGGTTTCAAAATAAGCGTCCGCCATCGGGGTGATGTCTATCCTTTCATGTTTGATCTGCAACTGGTTGGCCAGCAACAGGGCGTCTTCATAGCTGGAGGCACTGCTGGTCTTGTAAGGCAGCATCACTCCGAAGACGTGTTCCGAGCCCAGGGCCCGCACTGCCAGGGCGGCGGACAGGGAGGAATCCACACCTCCGGATAAACCTACCACGACCTGCCCGAATCCGCTGCCCTGAGCGTAGTCCCTGATAAAGGACGTGATCCGTCCGGGCTCCAGAGTCAGGTCCAAATCCCTCATATCTTTGCTCCATGTAAGAAATTTATCACCATACTTCTCAAAAACTACGTTAAAACCCAAGCGATTATGTCAAACAAAAAACAAACTGACGATTCCCAGCATTGGAGATGTGAAGTCATTAAGCATATACTCCGCGGCAGATCATCCGGAACAGGGAACGATATTTGCACTTGATAAAAAAGCCCGGTTGCCAATAGTTGCATCCAAGTGAGAGGAAGAGTATGTTTAAACGACTGACCATATTGATCATCATCCTGCTGGCGCTGCTCAGCTGTGCCAAAAAGAGCACGGAATGGAACCCCAAACATGTTCTGCAACTGAGTTGGGCAGTGCCTATGGTGGGGAATCCGCTCGACCTGGACGTCACGGATTCGCTGCTTTACGTGGCAGAGGACCAGGGCGGCCTGTCCGTGATCAAACTGTCCGATTACAGCAAGAAATGGCTGACCGGCCTGGCCAGCGTGGGCGGGGATAACGTTCCGCTGATCAAGGTCAGGAAAGTGTCCGCGATCAGCTCTCTGAACCGTCTGTTTATAAACGAGACGGACGGGACGGACCTGATCCGCATCGTCAATACCGCTGACCCTGACAGCCTCAGGATCCTGGACAACATCACAGGCGCCACGCAGGATATCCAGGACATGCAGTTCCAGCCCATTACGGATCCCGGCAGTGCCTTCACGTTCGAGGGATTCTTCTGCGCCGGGCGCAATGTCAGTTACGGCAAGTATGGCCAGCACGTGCCCGGGTTGCCTTCCTTCTTTGCCATCACTGACACATATGAGCCGCCAGCCTCTGCCAACGGTGCTTTCCTGGGGTCGCAATATGTGTATGTGGCGGCGGAACAGCGCGGCCTGCTGATCTATAACCGCGCCACCCGCACCCTGGTGGGGGAAGCGGATCTGCCTGGCGAGGCGCAGAAAGTGAAAGTCGTGGGAAACCATGCCTATGTTGCCTGCCGGCAGGACGGACTGCAGATCGTGGATGTCAGCAATCCGGCAGCGCCGGTAAGAATAGGCAGTTACAACACCACCGGCTATGCCACCCACGTGGACGTCTGGAACAATTATGCCATCGTCAGCTCAGGCGGGGGCGGGGTTTACCTGTTTGACGTGAGCGTGCCTTCCAACCCGGTGCTGAAAGACAATATCACCGACTGCGGCTATGCCAACAACGTCAGGTTCCACGGCGGCAAAGCCCTGGTGGCCAGCCGGGACAAAGGAATGCTCTTTTATAACATAATCCCCTGAGGGGAAAGCTGCCTCGCAATAACCCTTTTCAATAAGCTATTTTCAAAACGCGCGCGTTTTGTCAGCCCGGGTTTCCCGATCGGAAGGCAGCCCGGGCTGATTCATTTCTTCAGCAATTCCTGCACTGTCTTCATGCCGTAGGGGCCGCCCTGCTCGATGGCGTCCAGGATGGCGCCCCCGCCTGTAAAGAAGTAATATTTGGGATCGTTGGAGGCCTTCATCCAGATGCCGGGGAGCAGGTCCTTGAATTCCTGGATGGTGTCGCCGCCGCCGAACAGCTTGAGGGCCGTCTTATTGGTATCAATCAGGCTGTAGAGCGCTTTGGTGCCATCCTTGAACAGGGCGGTGTAGCCCATCACGGCGTTCACAAAGATGGTGCCGGCCGAAGCAAAGACCGCTTTCACGGCTTCGTCGGCAAAGGAATCAACGCCAGCGTCAAGCACATAATTCAGATTCGTGCCCTGCGGCAGGGTACTGACTATGTGGGTCCGGACTCCTCCTTCCGTCACTGCTTCGAAGGAATCCGACTCCACGACGTAGGGTATTTCCACGATTTTGCCTATATCCTTGCCGCTGTCGGCAATGAACTTCCGGGCCAGTTCCACGTCCGCCTCCGTGATCTCCCTGTCCCTGACGCCGTATTTGGCGGCCAGATAGGCCTTGTAGAGCATGCCGCCCAGGACCAGCCGGTCGCTCATCCGGACCAGGGTCGTCAGGGGGCCAATCTTGGTGTCGAACTTGGAGCCCGCCACAACAGAAACAAGAGGGCGCAGCGGCGCGAAGACATCTTCCAGGTGCCTGACTTCCTTCTCCATTAGCAGGCCCGCGTAGGAAGGCAAATATTGCGTGATGTTGTAGGTTGAGACATGCGGCTGCCAGGAGCCGAAGGCGTCGTTGATGAACACGTCGGCCAGCCGGGACAACTCCAGCGCCAGGGTTTCCGAAGCCTCGTTCTTGGTTTCCTCGCCGTTGAACCAGCGCGTGTTGGGCAGGTAGAGCATCTGGATCTCGCCTTTCCTCAGGCGTGCCACGTGCGGCATGATCCCGCCCAGGTCCTTGATCCCATCCGTTTCAGAGGCGCGCAGTTGGGGGACTTCGATGCCCAGTTCCAGCTTGCGTTTCAGGTAATCGACGACCGGTTGGACGGAGTCCCCGTCTGAGATATTGTAGATCCCGGTTTTCTTGTCAAAAGGGCGTCCCACGTGAGTCATCAGGATGGGCTTGCCCCCCTTGCGGTAGATATGCAGGATGGTGGGAAGGGTGGCGTCAATGCGCATCGTATCCGTGACTTTGCCCTTTTTCACCACGTTGTGGTCCACCCGGACCAGTACGACCTTGTCCTTCAGGTCCGCATTCATGAATGTCTGCAATTGTTGCTTTTCCACAATAACCTCTCTGGCGGTTTTATTTGCTGCGTATGCTCCGGGCGGCGGCGGCGGAAGTCAAGCAAATAATTCCCGGACGGCCCTGGTTCGTAACGAGGAGGTATTATTCATCCCGGTAGTGTTCCAAAGTTCCACTATTATCCTAGATCTGATACTGAAACAAGAAAAGTCATATGTATAAACAGGAATAGTAAAACGGCAAAAAAGCGGAACATTGGAACAGGATCCAGGCTGTTTTTCCACCAGAGCGTGCAGGATTGTCAATTAAAGCCTGTAACCGTCCTCCTGAGCGTCCGCTCTCTCCTCCCAAACGCTTCTAACACAAGCCGTTAAGTCATGATAAAGCCCCTTTCCGGCTTGGGTTTGCCTGCAGTCTGACGGCTAAGTGAATCATGGGTTTGGCCAAGAGGACAGAACAGGTTCGGACCGGGATCGATAAAATGCTTGACGTAAAAAGGGCGGAAAAAATGATTGGATAATGAGATTTAGCTGACAGAAATGTCAGCATTTTTGTTATCAAAAACAGGAGTTACAAAGTCCGGAAGACAAGGGTGAAGAAATGATTGAGCGGTATCGCAGAAGAGTGGAAGACATCAGCCGGAAGATCGCTGCCGACATGCGTCTGGCCGTGTATGACATCGAGGAAAAGATCACGGCCAAGGGGAAGGTCATCGTGGTGTTCCTGATCAAGGCGGGCGGCGTCAGCCTGGATGAATGCGCCAGTTTCAGCCGAAGCCTGAGCGTGGAACTGGACGAACTGGACTTCATCCCGGAAAGGTATTTCCTGGAAGTGTCCTCGCCCGGGGTCGAGCGGCCCCTGAAACTGAAAAGCCACTACCTGACAGCCATTAATGAACTGGTGGAGATCGTGTGGGACGAAGACCGGGTCCGCAGGACCACCCGGGGCAGGCTGCAGGAAGTCAATCCAGACAGCATCGTAGTCAATGACAGGGAAGAGCTGATCCGGATCCTCATGACTTCCATCCACAAGGCCAGGACCTGTTTTACCAATTCACGGACAAGGGAGCAGAAATGAGCGCAAACATAATCGACGCCGTGATCAAGTTGGCAGCCATAAAACAGCTGGACAAGGACGTGATCCAGAAAATCATTCTGGATGCCATAATGTCCACTCTCAGCAAGAGGATGAACCCGGAGAACAATCTGGATGTGGTCATAGACGAAAACACTGGCGCCATCCGGGCCAGTTTCATGTGCACAGTGGTGGAGATCGAGAAGAACCTGGACGAGGTGTCCCTGCTCGACGCCAAACAGCTGTTCACCCGCTACGCCAAACTGGGAGAGCAATACAGGCGCGTGATGGCCCTCAGCGAATTCGAGCCCAAGATCATCAAAACCGCTCAGAAGATCATCCTGGACAAGATCCGACTGCTCGAACAGGAACGCATTAAGAACGATTTTGACAAGCAGAAGCACACGATCGTGACGGGCCGGGTGAAAAGCATTGACGACATCGCCGGCTACCGGATCGACATCGGATACACGGAAGCGCTACTGCCTCCTGACGAGCAAATAGACAACGAATTCTACAAGGTCAACGACATGATCAAGGCTTATGTGGTCAACATCCGCACCAAGGACACGGCGGTAGTGGTCATCCTGTCGAGAACCAATCCGGAATTCGTCAAAAAGCTGTTCGAAGCCGAGATCCCAGAGATCTACCACGGCATCATTAAGATCCGCAAAATCGTCCGGGAGCCGGGCGTGCGCACCAAGATTGAACTGGAATCAAATGATCCCAAGGTCGATCCCGTTGCTTGCTGCGTGGGAACCAAAGGCACCAGGATCGACGCCATCCGGCGCGAACTGCACGGCGAGCAGATCGACATCGTAGTCCACAGCGACGAAGCGGAAAACATGATAGCGCATGCACTCGGCATCGAGAACATCAAGCGCGTCTTCATCGAGCGCGGCAAGACGGCATCCATCATCGTTTCGGAAGAAGACAAGATCACAGCCATCGGCAAGCAGGGCAAGAATGTCAAGCTGGCCGCCAAGCTCTGCGGGTTCAAGCTTGACATCTATACCCAGGAGGAATACGAAGAAAAAATGGCCAAGGAACGCCGCACCATCAGCCATATCAAAGAGCTGGACGGCGTCAATGTCAAGATAGAAGAGATCCTCAGGAAACACGGTTACACCTCGGTGGAAGACGTTTATGCAGCTTCCGTGGAAGAGCTGTGCAACCTGGAAGGCATCGGCCAGAAAACGGCCGAGAAACTCAAAGAGGCAGCCAAGTATTTTTGATGCCAAACCAAAGCAGTAAAGCGGGACACATACCCATCCGGACCTGCGTGGTCTGCCGCCGGAAAGCGGAGCAGAAATCATTGCTCAGCTTCTACCTGCTGGGCGGGGAACCGGTGTTTGATCTCAGGAACAGTGTCCCGGTCCGCAAGCAGTATATCTGCTTTGAGGATGGCTGCATCACGCAGTTGGACAAATGGCTGTCCCGGCATCGGAAAAAGGCTGCGGCCGCAGAGCGCGGGAAATGAGTGACCAACCAAGCTCCGACAGAGCAGCCCGGATCATGACCCTGCTCCAGTTCGCCCGCAAGGCCGGACAACTGGTGTACGGCCATGAAATATGCAAAAAGCAGATGCAGTCCGGGAATATCTTTTTGCTGCTGACGGCGCAGGACCTTTCCGAAAAGACCAGGGAAAAAATGAGGCTGGCGGCGCAGGAAGCGCAGAAGCCCGTCAGGATGTTTGCCACTCAGGATGAATACGGCAGGGCGCTGGGCCTGCCGCGGACAGGGATGATCGGCATCCTTGACAATAACTTTGCTCAGAAAATATTGAGCTACTTTATGCATTGACGTTTGGATGGAGGAGATTTGATCCGGGTTCACGAACTGGCCAAGGAACTGAAGATCAGCACCATGGCCCTGAAGACTCACCTGACAGCTCTGGGTGTGGTTACTAAAAGCCACATGAGTTTTGTGGAAGATGAGATAGCGGACAAGCTCCGCCAGAAATACACTGAACAGATCAATGCTGAAAAGAAGGCGGAAAAGGACCGTAAACACTTCATCGAGATGAAGCACCAGGCGGCAGCCAAGGCCAAGCAGGAAGCGGAGGCAGTCGCTTCACACCCGACCCCCCAGCCGGAATTCCAGGACTTGCCAGAACCGGTGGAGGAGCCGCCGGCTGCGAAGGCTGAGATTAATGTCACCCAGTATGGCCCGGTGGAAAAAACAAGGGAAGAGCCCAAGCGTGATATCAGGGTTCCCTTCAAACAACATAAACCTGCTCCCAGGCTTGAAAGCGCCAGAGATAAAGGCCGCAACCAGTCTCGGGAAAGAACGCCAAGTTCGGCGAGGGGGCAAAGCGGAGCCAGGTCATCCGGCCGAACAGGAACAAGGGAGCAAAGGACAGGCTCAGCCGCACCTGAAACGCGCCGTCGGCCGGAATACCCGCCCCGAAAACCTGGCACGGGAGTTCCCCCTAAAACATCCCCGGGAGCAGCGCCGGCCGCTGCACCCGCCAAGGAAGGCGAAGCCAAGAAGTTTGGCAAAGCCAAGATCAGCCATGACGAATTGGGCGAAAAGAGCAAACACCGCCGTGCTCAAATCGAGAAGCAGAAAAAGATCAAGGGTGCTTTCGTGGAACCGACAGAAGTGGAGGAAGCTGAAATCTCCCGCGGGATCAAGCGCATCCTGGCAAAAACCCAGAAAAAGAAAAAGTATCATCGAGAAGCCCAGCAGGTAGACGCGCAGGCCTCCAACGAGATCGTGATTAGGGAATATACTTCGGTCAGCGAACTGGCCAAAATCATGGACGTGGCGCCTTCCGAGATCATCACCAAGTTTTTCATGATGGGCCAGTTGGTCACCATGAACCAGCGCTTGGACAAGGATTCGCTGGAAATGATCTGTGATGAGTTCAATTTCAGCTTCAGATTCGAAGATGAATACGGGGTTGACCTGTTTGCAAAGGAAAAGCAGCAGTATACTGACGTTGAGTATGCGGCGAGGCCGCCGGTTGTCACTATCATGGGGCACGTCGATCATGGCAAGACGTCCATCCTGGATTACATCCGCAACACAAATGTGGTGGCCGGGGAATCGGGAGGGATCACCCAGCACATCGGTGCTTACCAGATCGAAATCAACAAGCACAAGATCACATTTTTGGACACTCCTGGCCACGAGGCCTTCACCGCCATGCGATCCCGAGGGGCCAATATCACGGATATTGCTGTCATCGTGGTCGCTGCTTCGGAAGGCGTAAAGCCGCAGACCATGGAAGCCATAGATCACGCCAGAGCGGCAGGGGTTTCAATTATCGTCGCCATCAACAAGATAGACTTGCCCGAAGCCAATGTGGATAGAACAATCGCCCAATTGCTGGATATGGGCGTATACCTGGAGACCTACGGAGGCGAAGTCCCCTGGTGTAAAACCTCAGTGGTGACGGGCGAAGGGATCTTAAACCTGATTGAACTGATCCTTCTGACAGCTGAAATGAAAGAACTCAAGGCTCGCCTGGAAGTCCCGGCTGAAGCAGTGGTCATCGAAGCGGAGAAAGACCCGCGCATGGGCGCTGTGGCCACCATCCTGGTCAGGGAAGGAAGCCTGCACAAAGGAGACATCATCGTCTGCGGCGCTACCTATGGACGTATCCGCAAAATGGAGAACGAGCGCGGACAGGAAATCAAAGAGTTGTTTCCTTCGGATGTTGCACGCATTTTCGGACTGAACGAAGTGCCCAAGGCTGGCGACTTGCTGAATCAGGTGGACAACGAAAAAACGGCGCGTTCCATCAGCTCCGAACGCCTGCAGATCCGCCTCGAGCGCGAGAAATTCCAGACCAAAACCTCCCTGCAGAACATCTTCACACGGATCAAGGAAGAACAGATCAACGATCTATCATTGATCATCAAAGCCGACACGGACGGTTCCGTGGAAGCGTTGGCCGATTCCTTCCAAAAGCTTTCCAACAACGAGGTGATGGTCAACATCATCCACAAGAGTGTGGGCGGGATCAACGAAGCGGACGTCAGCCTGGCAGCTGCGTCCGACGCCGTTATCATAGGTTTCCACGTGCGGGCCAATCAGCAGGCCAAGAAAATGGCTGAGGACGAGCATGTTGAGATCAAAACTTATCAGGTGATCTACAGCGCCATCGAAGACGTCCGCAGCGCCTTGGAAGGATTGCTCAAGCCAGAATACGAGGAAGTCGCGCTGGGTTCGGTCGTCATCCGGCAACTCTTCAAGATTAGAAAACTCGGACTGATCGCCGGCTGCTATGTGGAAAAGGGTGTTATCCGGCGTAGCTGCAACATCCGTCTCTACCGGGACGACGTGCTGATCCACGAAGGCAAGCTGGCTTCGCTCAAGCATTACCAGAATGAAGCTTCGGAGGTCCAGGCGGGCAGCGACTGTGGCCTCACCATCGACGGTTATCAGGACATCAGGGAAGGCGACATGATCGAATGCTACACCATTCAGCAGGTGGAAAAGAAGCTGACCACGCCATGAAATCCTATCGCCTGCCCAGGCTGCAGAACGAGATCAGAAAGATTTTCAATCAAGCACTCAGCACGCAATTGAACGACCCCCGGCTCGCCTGGGTGATCATATCCGATATCGAGCTGTCCAAGGACCTGAGTTACCTCAAGGTTTACTATACACATTACAACAACCCCTTGAGTCACGAACAGATCAGGGAGTTGCTGGACAAAGCCTCTGGCTTTTTAAAAAAACAAATCGCAGGAGCAAAACTTATGAGAACTATCCCGGAGATCACCTTCCATTACGATGAGACTGAAGAACGTGCCGCCCGTGTGGACGCGTTGTTGGCCTCAGTCAAGGATGATTTCAACGACGACGATGAATATGATCCCGACATCGATCTGGATGATTTTATGGATGATGATGAGTTCTTTGACCTTAACGAGGACGAAGAAGACCTCGAAGACTTGGAAGACCTCGAAGAGGATGAAAAGGAATAACCCTTTATGGCATTGATCCCGGGGCAGTACCAACGCTGCCCTTTTTTAATTGTGGCCACATTGAAGCCATCTTTCAAAAGCGCAGAAACCGGTCCGGATAAAACCTTCAGGGCTCTGCCGGTAAGGATGTGATCATGCCAGACCGGCACAGCATGAATGAGTTTTACCGGATACTGATGCTTGAGATCGGTAAAGCTGCTTCCATTGGTATGACCACCCATGCCTATCCCGATGGCGACGGGTTGTGCGTATGCCTGGCCCTGAAGCGCATTCTGGCCCGGCAGGGACGCGTGTCCGACATCATCATGGACAACCTGGATCTGCACCGGTATGACTTTCTGCAAGCCCTGGAACATGTCCGCACCGACAGCCCGGAACTAAGATATGACCTCTTGCTGGTCATTGATGTGCATGACCGGGTCCGCCTCAACAGGCGTTATCATCTGCTGGAAAGCGCACGGACAGTGATTGTGCTCGACCACCACGAGGTCGATGATGACCTTATCGAATGCACGCATCACTGGATTGACTCCTCGGCAGTGTGCACCGGATGGATGCTGCACGCCCTGTTTGGACCTGAGATCGAGAACTTGGGCAAGGAGGATCGGCTCTACATCGGCAACTGCCTGTATGCGTCCCTGCTTAACGACACGAACAATTTTATCAATGCCAATACCGGACTTCAAGCTTTCGATCTGGCTTTGGCAGTCTGCCGCCATGGCGTCAGCCCGGCGGATGTGTACAAAGTATTCATGAACGAGCGCACCCCGGTGGAAAAGCGTCTGGAAGGACAGATCCTGGCCACGCTGGAACAGGTCGACAACGGACGCATTGTCTTTATGCACTCTACTTTGGAGATGCTGCGCGTAAACGGATTGGGTCCGGAAGCCACATCCAACCTGACCCGTCTGATCCAGGACCTGAAAGGTGTGGAAACAGCAGTCTTCTTCAGGGAGGAACACCCGCTTCGCTACCGCCTGAGCCTGCGTTCCAAAACGATTGACGTACACCACATAGCGGTCCGTAACGGTGGCGGCGGACATAAGGAAGCTGCAGGCTGCCATCTGGACGGCACCCTGGAAGCAGTGAAAAGCATGATTCTGCAAGAGTTGCAGGCCGCGCCAGGACTCTGATTGCAACCCGGTATGGATAACAAGGCCTCAAACGGATTTCTGCTGGTCGACAAACCGGCCGGCATAACTTCCTTTGACGTGATCAGGCAGTTGAGAAAGCAGACCGGGATCCGGACAATGGGACACGCCGGAACGCTGGATCCCTTTGCCACAGGCCTGATCGTCCTGGGAGTGAACAAATACACGCGCCTCCTGAAGCTCCTGGACAATGCCGAAAAAAGCTATGTGGCAACCCTGTTTTTGGGCAGCTCCACCAGGACTGGCGACCCGGAAGGGGAGATCACGGCCACCGCTCCCGTCAATGTCGATCCCGATCAGATGAAAGCCCTGACCGCGGCTGTGCTTAACCTGCAAGAACTGCAGCCGCCTGTTTTTTCAGCCATCCAAGTCGACGGCAAAAGGGCCTATGCCAAGGCTCGGGCCAGGGAGGATTTTTCCCTGCCCCCGCGTCCTGTTAAGATCCATGCCTTTCAGCTTCTGGAACATACGGATAACCGGATCTCATACTCCTGCCGCGTCTCCAAGGGAACCTACATCCGAAGCCTCAGCGAGTGGATAGCCGGTTTTCTGGGTACGGTGGGGTACACGGAGTCATTGGTCAGAACGGCTATCGGCAACGTTCAGCTAAGGCAAGCTGAAAAGCTGGCCCAAATCACTTCCGATACCATTGTCCTGCATCTGCGCTCTGTGGGCGACATCCTGCCCGAGCTCGAGAGCGTTACACTGCCTGAGGCAGGACTGGCGGAACTTCGCCAGGGCCGCAGGATCATCTGGCAAGGCTCTGACAACCGGCTTGTGGTCTGCCTGTCAGAATTATTGCAGTGCCAGGGGATTGGCTTCCGCAAGGATAATTATCTGTATCCCAAAGTAAATTTATGATCAGCTGGTTTGATTCTCCGGCCCCGCAGTTTGACAGTTGCGTCCTGACCATGGGCAATTTTGATGGCCTGCACCTGGGCCACCGCAAGGTTTTGCGGGAATTGCTTCTCCGGGCTGCGGAACTGAAACTGCCGCCCGTTGTGTTGACTTACAGAGAGCATCCGGGCCACTACATCCATTTCAGACACCAGGTTTCCATTCTTACGCCCCGCCAGTTGAAACAGCAGCAGTTCCAAGAGCTGGGTTTGGATCAGGTGTTTTTTCTGCTTTTCACGTCTGAAACCGCCCATGTCACAGCAGCGGACTTTCTGTATGATGTGATCCGGCCCCGTTTTCATCCCGCCCTGATCGTGGCAGGCTATGATTGCCACTTCGGTTACCAGCGTGAGGGGAACGCGGAGTTACTGAAACGGGAGGGGGCAGCTTGCGGTTTTGAGACTGTTCAGGTCGAACCGGTTCTGAGTGGGGGCGAGATCATCAGCAGCTCGGCCATCAGGGCTCATCTTGGCGCGGGGGAGATCAAAGCTGCCAATGCCATGCTGGGCCGGCCCTATGCCCTTTATGGATCTGTTACCCACGGCTACAAGCAGGGACGGCGCATCGGTTACCCGACCGCCAATCTTAACCTCGCTGACAGGGAGCAGCTGATCCCTGCCGAAGGCGTTTATCTCAGCCGCGTAACGATCGGTAGCGGCCACTATTTTGGATTGACAAATATCGGTACCAATCCTACCTTGAAATCAACCGATCAGATAGAGATTGAGACCCATATCCTGGATTTTGAACAGAACGTTTATGATGCTGTGATCCAGCTTGACTTGTTGGAATACCTCAGGCGGGAGATTGGTTTTTCGTCGCCCGAAGAACTTAGGAAAGGCATCGCTGCCGATATTGAGCAAGGAAAGAAACTGCTGAAAACATATGAATAAGATTACCCGCCTGATTTTCCGCCGCCTCCTGTTGGCTGCTCTGGCTTGGGCCGGTTTTTGCGCCCTGTCCTCGATCCAGTGCCTGCCGGGAGGGGGGGAGAATGTCGCCGCCGGCTTCGCCAATACGCGTGAACGTGACTTTCACTATCACGGCAACACGGATGACCAGCACTGGTACGGCACTGACAAGTGGGCTGTGCGCTTTGATTTTACTGAGGCCTATCCCACCTTTGACACTTCAGACTTCGTGTTCAGTAAAGTCAAAGCCTATTTTCCCGTTGTTCCTTCCCCCGCCGTGTCCGCCACGATAACCTTGTACAGCGAGACGGCGGGTTTGCCTTCCGCCCAGCTTTCTGAAGTCACTGCCGATATCACTTCCCATTGGATGGTGTTTACCTTGCCTACCCCGCAGACGGTCAGCGTCGTATGGGTTGTCCTGAACTGCGCCACCACCCTGGACGGTCCCTACGTATCAGCCTCGATCGGGGGCGGCGGCCACAGCTACTACTGGAATGCCAACGCGCCTGTCCAGTATTATCAAAACATGCTGGCGGCAGGCTACCAGAGTGAATTCCTGATCACGGCGGTGGGTAGGTTTGAACTGAGTGGTACGGACCTGGAACTGTCCGCTTTTGAGTTGAAGCCGCAGGTGGCTCCCAATCAGGATGTGCAGCCTGAGTTCACTATCCATAACAACTCCGGCCTGGCTGTGGATGCGGCAGCCATTTTTCTTACAGTCACTTCGCCGGAAGAAATCTTCACCCTCCAGGACACTATATTCGTCCAGCGCCAGATCGGAGCCCATGCCTCCCTGGTCGTGACCGTGGACGATCCGGACTATCAGGAATACGGTTTCCGCCTGCCCGCCTCGCCCCTGCAGCTCAAGGTCAAAGCGGTGCTGCACTCTGAGTATGACCCGGCGGACACGCTTTTCAACAACACGCTCACGCGTTATTACAATTCCTTCAATCACGATTATCCCATCTGTCTGGTGGAAAATTTCGTCCGGCTGGCGGCGGCGGAAAATTTTATCGTCAGTCAGTCTGCTCTGTTGCCGGGAACTTGCGCGGCGATGAACTACTTTCCCCTCAACGGGGACTCGTATTATCAGCCTGGAGCGACGCAACGCTATAACTGGTACGGCTTCGCAGGCCTGCCCATGACCGTGGCGGGAGGCGATTCCGTCATTGCGGGTTATCTTGCCTCCTCCTATGCCGACTGCTTCAGCTCAGCCACCGCCGGAGTGGCTGGCCGCAAGACCTTCATCCAGCCAAGCACCGCGGATTTGCAGATGCCCGGCTCGCAAAACCAGCTCATGGTCCAGATCAGGCTCCGCAATACGGACACGCATATGTTTGATGCCGGCGCTGATCCCGCCCTGCTCCGCCAGTCCCGTTTCTACGCAGCGCTCTGCCGCAGGGTCCCACTTTACGGCCAGGCAAGATATGTCTTTGACCGCTGGGGAGCTTATGCCGACACGATCGGCACCGCCCTGGGGATCAGGCAGGAATGGTCCAAACAGTTCAGTTTCACTGTCTCGGACCTTGGCCTGGACAGCCTGCTTACCGATTACGACCTGATCTTCTGGATCCAGCACAACATTACTAAGCAGATTGTCTATTCAGACCTTATCCCCCTGAGCGAAACAGTGGGCAATCAGGACCAACACGTCCCTCAGGCAACAGCGGAACTGGTTTTGCACCCCAATCCGGTCCGCCAGGGCGGTAAGCTTGGGATAGGCCTGGCCAAACAGCCTGACGGCCCCCTGCGCTTTCGTATCTATGATGTCAAGGGCCGGCTGGTATCAAGGGGCGAGGTCTTTCTGGATCAGGGCAAAGCTGCTCTGCCGCTTTCCGGAGCGGGCGTTTCCGGGCTCTACCTGATCAGGCTGCAAGTCCCGGATGCCAAAGCGGAGGGCGGCTTCATCAAACTCACCGGCAAGTTTTTAGTCATGGAATAAGGAATCGTTATGGACAGGATTGAAGTAAAGGAACTCGCCCAGTTTGTGGGCAGGGAGATCACCGGGTTTTACCTCGCCGCCGAAAAGGAATTGAGGGAAGGCAAGGCCGGCCATTACCTCCGTATCCGCATCCAGGACAAGAGCGGCAGCTGCAACGCCAATATCTGGAACAACGCCCAAAAGGAAAACGAGGTCTTCGAAGAGGGGGACGTGGTCAAGATCGCTGCCATGGTCACCAGCTACAAGGGCCAGACCCAGCTCTCCATCAACAAGATCCGCCTGGCGGACAAATCCGAGTATAATATCGAGGATTATCTGGCCAAGAGCAGCAGGGACCCCAACCAGATGGCGGAAGAGTTTTTCCGGTATCTGGACAGCGTGCGGGAACCGCACCTGAAACAGCTCCTGCATTCCATCTTTGACGACCGTGAGTTCTTTGCCAAATTCTCAATGGCGCCCGCCGCCAAAAGCTGGCACCACAACTACATTCACGGGCTGCTGGAGCACACCGTGGCTGTGGCCCGCATTTGCGAATATTGCGCCAGATATTACAGCGTCAATTCCGATCTGCTGATGACCGGCGCCCTCCTGCATGACTTTGGCAAGGTCTGGGAATACCAGCAGATCCCGTCCATAGAATTCACCGCTCTGGGACGGCTGGTGGGGCATCTCACTCTGGCCGACCAGGCTGTCTGCGCCAAGGCCGCCCAGATCAACAACTTCCCGTCCGAGCTGCTGATGCTGGTGCGCCACATGATCCTGGCCCACCACGGCGAGTATGAAAAAGCTTCCGTCCGCCTTCCCCAGACACTGGAAGCCCTCGTCCTGCATCTGGCCGACAACCTCGACGCCCAGTCCACCGGCGTGCAGCAGCTGCTGGAGATGGCTCCCGCCGACGCTGAATGGTCCGAATACGACAAGCTGAACAACCGCTACTATTACAATTACCACAGCTAAGAAATGTTCAAGACCGCTGTGATCGCCTCCGGCAGCAAGGGCAACTGCGTCCTGGTGGCGGGCCGCGAAACGGCGCTCCTGGTGGATGTCGGGATCGCCGCCAAACGGGTCTGGGCCGCACTGGACGATCTGCAATATGACCGTGCCAGGATAGCCGGCATCCTGGTCAGCCACGAGCACGGCGACCACATCAGCGGAGTCGGTGCCGCCGCCCGTCAGCTAAAAGTCCCCGTCTATCTCACCCGCGATACTTATATGGCTTGCAGACACAGGCTGGGAAACCTGCATGACAGGATACAATTCATCACTGCCGGCAAGGATTTCTCCATCGGCGACCTGCTCATCCATCCGTTCTCATCGCCCCACGACGCCATTGACAGCTGCAATTTCACCCTGCAGCTGGCGGGGCAGCCGGAGCGCAAACTCGCCATCGCCACCGACGTCGGCTACCAGTCCCGCCTCCTCATCAACCACCTCAGCAACTGCACCACCCTCATCCTGGAAAGCAACCACGACCTCCAGATGCTGAAGGACGGGCCCTATGACTGGTTCCTCAAGCAGCGGATCATGAGCAATCACGGCCACCTCTCCAACCTGGACGCCGTCGGCGTCATCAGCCAGGTCATCCACTCCGGCCTGAAAAACCTCATCCTCGCCCACCTCAGCGAAATCAACAACCTGCCAGAACTGGCCGAGCAGACCATGCGCGAATTCCTTGCCTCCATCCACAGCGACGTCAATATCCTGGTCGCCGACCAATACCGCTCCACCGCCTTCATAGACATCTGATCAATTAGACTCAAATCCGCAAGCTCTGGCCATTCCTTTTCGGCCTTGCTTTTCTTTCAGCATGATCAAATACAGGTTGCAAGGACTTATTCTTTCTTCTGGATTTGTTCCTGCCTTACATCAGAGATATGTACTTGGAGTGTAAAATCTGAATACTAATCATTCTTCTTGACATGTTTTAATCTAACATTAAAAGAGTGACAGAGCGAGGCTCGTGGGGGAATTATGGGTAAATATGTCCTTTTCCTTTTCGTCTTGATTGTTTCAATTTCCCTTTCAGGTTTGACTGCCAACTTTTATTCCGACGATTTTATACTTGATACCATTGATCCGGAAGTAACACTGTTAATGCCGGTCGGCGGTGAAATATACCAAATTGGTGAAACCGACAGTATCTTATGGGAAGCCGGAGATTCAAATCTGACCGGGACGCCGATTGCGTTGTATTATAGCCTCAATGGCGGTTTGGACTGGAACGGTATATCAGATGCCCTGCCCAACAGCGGTGTATATGAGTGGCTGCCGCCCGCCCAGTCGACTGCTCAGGCTAAAGTAAGAGTCATCGCGACGGATGCTTTCGGAAACCAGCGCAGTGATGAGTCAGACAGCCTGTTCAGTATCCTTGGCATCTGTCCCCTTCCCCCGCAAAACGTCAGGATTCAGGCCATCAATAGTACTGACATTTATATTTCCTGGGACAAGGTTACCACGGATATCCACGGCCAGCCTCTTGAGATCGACGGTTACCTGGTCCTATACAGCCCGCTGCCTGTCTATCCCGAATCTTTCACTCAGCTGGCTGCAACATCCGACAACTGGTTTCTGCATGAGGGGGCGGCGGATTTTTACCAAAGCCTTTACTATGTGGTCATAGCTTATACAGGCGATTATGGCCGGCCTGCCGCTCCGGGGAGCAGGATCCAGCAGGCTGGCAAGACACAAATGCAAAAGCGATTTCCCCTGAAATCCAACCTCACTTCCGGGAAGGAACAAAGGCAATGATTAAAAAAAGTCATAATTATATGGAGGTCAAAATGAAAACCTTAATGCTTGCTTTAATGGCCATTTCACTGGCAGCGGGATTCGCCCTTACCGGCCATGCGGAATCAGGAAACACCACCCTGGACACAGTCGATCCGGAGGTTGCTCTGACTGCGCCCTTAAACGGTGACACCTGGTTCATTGGTTATAGCAATGAGATCAATTGGACGGCTGCGGACACCAATTTGCCTGACCAGCCTGTCCAGATCCATTACAGCACCAACAACGGCGCCAGCTATTCCAGCCTCAAGGAAAGTTATGCCAACACCGGCAGCTACTTGTGGCTGGCTTCTGCTCCGGCTTCTGACAGCGCCAAGGTGCTGGTCAAAGTCACCGATGATTTCGGCAACTATGCCAGCTCTGCCAACACAGGCGTGTTCAGCATTAAATACACTCCGCCCCCGGAAATAAGTAACGTTTCCATAGCTCAGCGCACCGACGGCAGCAAGATCGTCGACATTTATTATGACCTGGCAGACGTTAACAATGATCCCTGCGAGATCAGTATTATCCTCTCCGATAACGGAGGCGTCAGTTATACTATCAGTCCTGATTCCGCCAATGTCAGCGGAGATATCGGGGACGGGATCAGTCCGGGCACCGGGAAACATATCGTTTGGGCGGCAGGGAACGAAGCCGGAGATTTTGACGACGATGACTACCGCGTCAGGATCACTGCCGACGATAAAACCTATCCACCCAATCCCGGGAATTTTGTTTATGTCCAGGGCGGCACTTTCAGCAACACGTATAACAATTACACCAATGTCACGGTCTCCAGTTTTTACATCAACCAGTATGAGGTCACCCAATCGGAATTCCAGGCTGCGATGGGCTATAATCCGGCCAGCGGATACGGAGTGGGCGACAATCATCCCGTTTATTTATTGTCCTGGAACAGGGCTGTCGAATACTGCAACCGGCTCAGCGCCAGCGAATCTCTCACACCCTGCTATTCTTTCGGCTCTTATGGGACTGATCCTGACAACTGGCCGTCTGGATGGGATTCGGTGGACACGCTTTCCATCCATATGGCCTGCAATTGGGCCGCCAACGGCTACAGGCTCCCAACTCAGTATGAATCGCATTTTGCGGCCATTGGAGGGAATCTGACCCACGGTTACACTTATGCCGGGTCCAATGACCCTGATTCTGTTGCCTGGTATTATGACAACTCGGGCCTGGTTTCGCATCAGGTGGGCCTGATGCAGCCCAATGAACTTGGCCTTTATGATATGACAGGGAACATGGAGGAATATTGCTGGGACATCGTTAATCCCGATTATGACCCCAGCGGTCTGACCGATCCCCGCGGCCCCGTCGAGTTTTACCTGAGCAGTACCGCGCGTACGATCAGAGGGGGCAATTATATGTCTTCCACCTTCAATGCCGATGTAAGATTTACTTGGGAAATCACTCCCAATAATTCGTCTCAGCCTCAGATCGGATTACGCCTGGTAAGATCAACCTATTGAGGTGTGTCACTGATAGTACCCTGTCCTGCAGCAGGTTTACCATTATCATCTTACAGGTCATTTTCGTCAGTTAAAAGTGACAAACCAAAATGCAAATTGTGACAATTAGTCTGCAAAATTTGGCATCCTTAGGCAACCTTATGCAACAGAAAACCACTTCCTAGAGAGCGTTTTTGACACGTACTTTGCATATTATGTCACGACAACTGCAAATCAAGACTTTTAATATTTGCAGATAGGCAGTTTACTTTCCAAGGATCGTTTCTCATTCTAATCTAATTAGGCATTGAAAGTATTTTATTTAACCTACAATCTTAACTAATTCTGTAACCCAAGCTTTTTGTTTATCAGCACTTTTAGGTAATGGGTGATAATATTTATCTTTAGAACCTTTTTCTTTGTAACCAATAATTATATTCCCCAATGTGCTTTTTGTACACAACTCTTTTAAGGGAGCTAAGCTATTACTAATACCCCAAGCTCCTATGATGGGAGCATCTATATCCCTATCACATTTTTCGATTAGTTCGAATTCCCTCTCTTTACTAAATATGGAGTGACAATTACTATCTAAATCTTTGATTATCTTAAAGAGTTTATCACTATTCGGTTCTCGAATATCAGATAGGTTAATCACTCTTATGTGACACCATTCTTTTTTATCCATAATTCTCATAACTTGATATTGTGTGATGTCAGGTTTTGCTTCAACCAAAGTCCACTTGAAGTCATTCAAGCTTTCGTTGCTTCTTATATCGCAGGATTTAGTTTCAATTGGAGCTGATGAACCTGGATTCATCATAATGAATACTGCATTGGGCTTGCGTTTAATATATGGCTCATCTATAGGTAGTTCAGCCTCTCGTAAAATAATATCTAAGACGCTCCGGCAAGGATAGACAATTTTCTCACTGAATTTTAAACAATAAAAGTGTCCATATGCAATATACTTCTTCTTCAACTGAGCTGCTGTTATAAACGGTTCCATTTGCTTCTCCTCTTAATTACGGAGGCTATGCATCTGAAGGACTTTTAATCTGAACATCTATAGAATTAGGATCATAGCTAATCAAGAATTTTTTGGGGGCTTGACGATAGACGTTAATTTGATCATGACCTATCAGAATTGATTCATCATATATATGATCCTTCCTGTTAAAAATAGCCTTTTCAATATCCTCTCCTTTGAAATAAGAGGTGTACTCTTTAAAATACTTACCTGATAATATATCCTTTAAGTCTGAGATTTGCCTAAGATTTCCATAACCTCTTAAGGACTTCAATCCATCATTTGTTTCATAGAAACTGTCTGGGATTAGGATAAATAGTGCATCTTTGGCCCTGCTAATCCCTACATTAATAATGTACTTTCTATTGATCAAAGCTCGATCGCGGCAACTAATCTTTGGAGACTGCCCTAATGGGTATTTTATAGGTGGGTTGAATACACAGAACATTATTTCTTTTTGACCACCTTGAAACCCATGAACAGTGTCAACTTGCACATCCAAGTGTTTGAAGTTATATTTTGATAGTATTTTAGAAATCATCAGAACTTGTGGACGATAAGCACTAAGTATCCCAATTTCAAGTGTCCGAGTTGCACTTTCATCAATTGCTTGAAGATATTCTGCAATTAGTAATGCCGAATAGGGATGAGCATGGCTATCCCCAACTTCTCTAGCTCTGTAGATTTCACCTCCAGCTAAGGGAAAGGTTACTACATTTATGTAATTTACTTTAACTCCATGATAAGAAACTGTATTGGCAAGTTGTTTGCTCGTGATTTTTCTATCGTGTTCAAGAAGATCATCATAGCAATATCTACTGAATAATCTACCTATAGGTTCAACACTTCTATATTGTGTATTAAGATTCGATATTTTAAATGGGTGAGGGTTGATATTGCTCTCTTGAATCTCCGGGCAAAAGCTCATTAAGTTGACCATTGAGTAAATATTCTCTTCTTGAATTTTATCCTCTACATTCTCAATCAATTCATTAAGCTTTTTATTGTTAGCTGTTTTGGGGAAATTGTAAATTGGAGGTATCTGGAATGGATCTCCAGCGATGATAAATTTACAATTGGGGTTCACGATGTTACCTTTGTGGATTACGTATGTAATGTAATGAATGGGAATCATTGATGCTTCATCAATGATGATATAATCCCAATTTTTATCCTTGAACTTGTTGTTTCTATATCCATCATATGGAAATCGAATAGCAGTTGTTATCGTAACGGAAGTCTTACTATTCAGAGTTGTGCCTGAGGAATTGACACATCCAGATTCTTGGATTTTCTCATTTATACAATTACCAAATCTAACTAACCATTGGGTAAAATCTGTATTTTTTGCCATTATCTTTTCGCATAACTCATCGGCTGACTTATTTGTAGGTGTTAGCACAAGAATGTTTGCAATGGATTCCTTTAACTTTATTATTCTTTCAGATAATTCATACGTTTTACCTGTGCCAGGGGGTCCGAAAACAAAGTCTATATCTTTTGGTAGCAATGCAAGTAATGAATCACTATCAGCAAAATTCACACTGAGAGCAGCATATGAATCTTGCACTGCTGTAGAGACGTTTTTATAACCGTTTAATTCGACCCAAAAGGTAGTATATTTAGAAAACAAAGAACATAAATCAGGCTTCAAGGACTGTTCAAAAAGAACCTCGATTCTACTATTCTTTATCTCAAAGCCTTGGATTTTTGCCAGAATCTTTCTTTCTTTGCTTTCAAAACTGACGGCAACATTATCTGGACTGGTAACATCATAAAGAGGAAGCAGATATCTATTCGGATTATTTAGCGTTAATAGCCGATTATTTGATTTAAGATCATGAAATGATAGCTTAACAGTTGACCTTTCATCAGATCCTTGATCGCTTGGGTCTTGGAGAGCAATACATGAAGCTTTTGTGATGGTCTTGAACCATAGAAAGCTATATGTTTCATACGAATCTAAATCTAACGAAGTCGCCAACGTTTCATTGATGATTTCATCGAATTGCCTTTGTTCAATTTCTGTGAGTTGAATGTATAGCTCTGATCCTGGATTTATATCATGTATCCATTTGCATTCTTGGTAAAACTCAGGAAAGCTTAAGTGCTGTCTGATATAGTACTTCAATGCGTAAATCCGCTTTAGTGAATCCACTTCCATTAACAGATTTTTGACAAGTATAGTATTTTCATCTCCTAACAAATTTAGCAAAAGATTACATGTTAAAGAGTAGCTATCATCAATGAGATAATCATTATCAATGAATTTTCTCAGTAAATCGGCATCCTTGTATCCTGAATGGATTAGCTTCTCTATTGGGCACCAATCTTGATTGGAATTCATAAAGAAAAGGATTCGTCTATTGTACTCTCTAAATTCGTGTTGATTGATTACTTCCGGGTGTTTTGATAAGACATCGGAAAATGATTGAGCAAGGAAATTATCGATTTGGCATGTATCAGAAACCACTTCGAGAAAATTATTCAAATTCACAATCTCTATTGATGTTGTATCAACTAACAATTTGATTCGATCGTGCACAGCGCTGGATATAACGGAATCTATTTCAATTCCATTTTGTAATAATAAGTTGAGGAAATCCGCATTGTTCAAACCCGATTCGACAATGTACTCAACGTTATTAAGACAAGTCAACTGTGGATATTCATCCAGTCGATTAGGGAGAATAGACTTTGTATTTAGTAACTCGCAGTATCTAAACTCAGCATTCCTCCAAAAAATGCTATCAACAGCAGATAACGTATCCTCAGCCTGTCTCTTATCTGAACATGTAAGTATTTGAAACAAACTATCCCAGAAGATATAGTTATCAATTTGGATTTCAGTACTTTTTGAAATTGTTTCTACTAAACGTTCTTCATTCAAGATAGATGCAAATTCTTTGCCTATGATGTCCATGGCCTCTTGATTGGTATTGTAAGCTAATTGCCTTCTGCCAATATCAATGGCAAATTGTCCATTGATTGCTATCGGGTATTTTGTTATTGTATCTGTTGGTACTGTAACCCAGATTTGTTTTACATTAGAGAACCCTATAAATCCATCGTTTGTCATTTCTATCGCTAATTGCCATTTCATTCCCCTAAAGATTACTATCACATGATCCAAATATGGGATATAGGATATTTGATCATTAATGTTCTGAATATTGTGCAAGATTGTTTCGTCATCAACCATGACTTTGTTTATCCTCTTTGAAAAGACAGGTAATAAAACAGATTGAGCTCGAAAGACATCGATAAGAGACTCTATATCAATGTCTTCATTAACACTCAGATCAAATATTGTGTAATCGTGTGAATTGGAATATTCTTGGAAGTACTTATTCCTGGATTCTGAATCAAGTTCAACAGGATAAACACCACCTTGTATCGAAAAGCACAGTTTACCACTGACAATGATCGGATTATCGCAAATGAGATATATGCTCTTGAATCCAAGCCCAAACTTTCCAGTTACATCTTCAGATCGCTTGTCTGAATAATTCATCGTTAACATTTTATGTAGATCATGTCCATAACCCCATTGCTGCTTACCACCTGCTGTGTTACCTCTCATTTCATTGATATTTCTTCCTTTATGGATTATGAGAATGTTGCGATCATGTGTGGTTATTCTGAACTCATAGTTTGATTCTTCTGTTACAAGTTGTAGAGAGTCTTTTTCGACATATGCATCGTCTGCATTTTGAAATAATTCGAATAGTACAGATTCGGGAGCATACTGAAATGCTTTGATTTCTTTCTTGATGCTATTTATAAGAAGTACTTGTACATCGGTATTCATAATCAGTTCACTTGCTGATTTTCTTATTGATCCTTCCCTTTCTTGATAAATGCTCGATTCATTTTGATTATTGAATTCCTCAATAGCCCTTTCATGGTTTAGATTGTCATGATCTCTAAGCAATCGTAGAACATCATTATTAGCAGAGCCAATATTAAATCTTTTAAAAATGCTAACAAGGTCCTGTTGTATGACTTTTTGAGCGATTTTTATGTTCAACTGGGAGCTTTTCTCAAAAACCTTCCAAATTTTCTCCTCTATAAATGATTGGTTTGGGAGTAAGCTGAATATCTTCCTAACCACAAAATCAACGAAACGATGTAACAGTTCATCAAGTTTTTCTGTTGTATTAACATCTAATTTGAACATATAGAAATTATATGTAGGATAGTTAACGTCAAACTGGTCACTATGCAAAGTAGAAAATGTACTTATCTGAATTTCATCACCAGTTAGAGATGTAACGGAACACTTGTCAGGTAAATCCTGTAAGGTTAGATTTACATTAATCTCCTCGAATCTTTTATCTAATGGGATTAACTCATGTTCAAGTTCTTTTTGCCAGTCTTTTAGCACTCGATTTCTGATCGAATCAACTGACTTATCTAAACTTAGGAATAGTTCTTCGGCATAACGCCTCCAGATAGGATTTGCATCGCATAAAAAGGATAAGAAGACACCAATCAAATCTTTTTCAACATCCGTGCTATTCCCAATTTCTAAAAGATACTTTTTTACGTCTTCATTACCCATATATGATCTGGGGATAACATCAAACCTTGGCAACGGTTGAGGTATAAATTCGAATTTACTCAGTAGGGCATTTAGTTCGTTATCTACTTTTCCTGATTCTGGAATAATTGCATCGTGGAGACAGAGCTTACTTGCCGATATCCACTTACCATCTTCAGTCCAAAGCTTTATATAATTTAGCAATTTGGCATCTTGGTTAAAATTCAGATAACATGATAGAATTTCAAGATACATTTCTGTTGAAGATGGCTGAATAATGAATGCATACGAGTTGAGGTTCTCATGAATACCGTTTAAGACGATCTTTTGGGTTGATATAGGAGGATTTTTTTTGAACAGATTAGGGATAACATAGGTTTCTAAATATTCTTTCTTAATATGAGTTATCCATTTTTTTAGATAGATGTTGATTGGCAAAGCATCAATTAAGGCAAAACACTGTTTATAAAACTCAAGAGTAGTAGGTATTAACTCGCTCTTAACAATACAAAAAATCGGAATGTTTCCTACGATATCTCCAATATTCGAAAAAACACTCATTTCATCCAGGAAAAGCAGTTCCTTTATTTTGGGGAAAGATGCATGGTTCAACATTTCTTCAGATAATGATGACGAACTTATGAAGCTACGCTGACCGTTATTTAGCTGGTTGTATAAGTGTAAAATCTCTTCTATGTCATTATCATAAAATTGATGATGTAGAACTTGCGTCGGTGCATAAGACATTCCTTCAAAAGCTATCCAACGTATAGTTCGAAGCTGGTAAATATCAAGATCTGAAGTATCCAATTTATTCAGAAGTGACATAATTTCTGCCATATAGCAATGGGGTTCAATACAGGATAAGTATTTTTTTAGAATTTCCTTATCTTCGAGTTGCTTGATTGGTGGATTATAATCTGCAAGTATTTTATCGTAATTAAGGAGAATAACGTTTTCAAGGGGAAGATTATCAGCTATCTTGGCATCTCTCACCATGAATATTTCTTTATCTGCATGACTATTTATACTAATAAAATGCCCTTCAATTGTCTTGAAGATTGGGAGATTGAACAACAGTGTATTTTTACTTATTCTAGTGTAAATGTCCTTCCAGGCTTCTTTGTTCTTAATACACTTATACACATCGTTGGGTATTTCTTGATTCAGTAATGTACCGGGGACATCATCGTTAACAACGTCAATGTTCAGTTTTCTTTGATCTTCTTTGCTCATTTTCATGCCTGGTGGTACAAGTATTACTCGATCATGGTCATCGAAATTATACTTGGCTATTGCTAAAGCGATTTGAAACCAAAAATTATCACTCTGATATATGTAAAGCGGAGCTTCATTATTCAGGTTGTCTTTATTGGAAAAGATGTATCTTATTACTCGACAGATATTGGTGTCATCTATCGAATTAAGTCCATTAATCAAAAATGTTAATAATGGGAGGCGATGTTCCAATTTAGATAGCTTGAAATTTGCGAGTTTTGTGTTATAGAATTTTAAGAATGATTTTTCTGTTAGAGTGTCGACAGTATTTAATAACTTTGAGATGTCATATTCTGATCCTCCAAAGATACCAACTGTCCTAACATCTGCATCAATAAAGGCACTGTTTATCATTGAGATATTCGCTCTGGAGGTGTTGCCCGCTACATAGAGACATGATTCAATCTCGTTTAATGAAACAAACAACTCGTTACGATTTATGTCTGATGCCTGAAAGATTAATAATTGTTTAAATTGAGGGTCCAGTTCAGAAGTATTTGTATGAGTTAATATCTCAGCAGTTATCCTATGGAGTTCTTTTTTGTATTGGCTCTTAGACAGAAACTCGAGTAAATGATATGCATCATTTGCGGCAATATTATTATAAGTGTTCTCTTTACTTTTGGGAAGAATGATGGCATTTACAACGTTGTTTATGTCTTTGAAGAGTTTCAAGGTATCAATATTCAGAGTATAGACGTATCTATCAGAATCAATTAAACTCATCATTATAGTGGCTATGATGTTAGTATTGTCGCTAATAACCTTAAATTGAAGAGTCGATAATTGCTGTTTCACAGATTTGATAAACAGTTCCTCTATAGGGCGTTTCATATCTTCGGATAGAAGATCATATTGTGTCCTGGATTCGCTTACCCAGAAACTTCGGAACTGCTCATCAGTGATCAAATCAATGAAATTAATATCCCAGAAAGCTTTGAAAAAGGATAAATCCCAAGGTGAAGCTTCCCTATTGATCATACTGATGGCTGCATCACAAAGAAATACCTTTTGGTCGAGTAATTTGATAAAGCTATTAATGCGAACAGAATACTTTGTGTATTCAGAGGAGATTAAGTAGAATTCAGTCTTTTTAATTTTGCTCCATTGAAGCTCTCTGGACATAGCACGTTCTACCCAGTAAAATTCTGAATAGAGATAATCTTGGTATTCAGGAAATTGGCTCAGATAAATAGGTAATTCAGTTATTATCGCTGATGTTATGGTTTTTAAGGCACTGTGGTTAAGCTGGTACGTGTGAGAAAAGGAATCTAAAGTGGGGATTACTTTTGAAAGGATATCGGCTAACAAGTACCTATTCCATGATACTTCTTCACTAGGCAAGTTACTATCTTCTTGTTCAGTTAGGAATATATCTTGTCGTCCTGAATCCATAAAAAAGCAGCCGTGAAGGTATAGGTTGTATCTGTGGATTTCAGTACTATCTATTTGACGGTCAGATAATGGCAAAAAACTACTTTTTTGAATGACTAAGCAATCCTTGGCATCAGGAAAATCTGATATCGTAAAAAGTACTCCACCGTGAGGTGGGAGAGATTTGTCCTCCTGATTCTCATTTCTTTTCATGTAAATATCGAACAGCTTGGGGTTTTTTGAGAGAAAACTCTCTAAGTAAGTTTGAGTCATGTAGGTTGAGGTTTTGGTTATAATGGACACTCTATCTGTTGAATGATTCTGGAGAATGGTTTGCTTATTATAAGCCTCTACAATCTCATCTAATGATATTGAGGTTCCATCCTTATGTGTTATCTTGATTCGTTCCAAATATGGAGAAACCAATTCCACCGTGTGCAAGGAACCCATCAAAGGAAGAATATCTGCTATTGCATAGCTAAATGCTATATTAACATACTGTTCAGTAATTTTATTAAGCTTCTGATCATAAAAATTAATGCCGATTGTCTTATTGTCAACAGTGTTTTCTTTTGTCCTTAGAGGAACCCATATAATAAACCAATCAGAAAAATGTTGAATCTCGCATCTTAGTTTATGGGTAATTTCTGAATAGTCTTCTAATCTGTATTTTGTTAATTCTTCAATCCAATGATGATAAGGAGAACTTTTATCAAATTCATCATCCCAAGGGGTGACAAAATTCATTGACTGACTATACTTATCTTGAGCATTTCCAGCTAAGCTGTGAAGTTCTTCGAGATGATATATCTTGTTACATAAGTAGAAATAGCCCTCACAATAGTGGAAAAGGCTTTTTAATCCCAGCCCAAATTTACCAATAGTGATGCTATGGTCCTTATTGTCTGATATAATTTCGTCAATGGCAATAGCATCTTTTGCGCTGAATGCTCCATCGTTTATGATGTACATTGCTGGACTGTTTTTTATCAAAGGGTGCTTTGCATTGGATAATCCATCAGTGAAGCCAATTATAAGATTATTTGCTCCGGAATCATTGGCGTTTTGCATGAGTTCTTTAATAATAGGGAAGCCTGATTTATACTTCTCTCCAATTAAGTTTTTAACACTCTTCACGTCTGCTTCAAACGTATGTCGCACAATTCCTCCAGTTCAAATCATCTGTATTGTTATAATAAATCAGTTTTGTATCAAAGTTGAGAGACTACATATTGCCATTCTCGAAACGCAAATGCAATTTATAAGTTTATCCTCTCGCTTTAGTTTTGTGTGTTTTTAATTTTATAGTAACACATAACTGCCGTAGACGAATAACTATCATCGCTGGATTATTACTGCTTCGATAGTTTAGATACAATGTATATCCATCTATAGATCTTGTATGCTCTTCTTTTGGTTACAGTATTTAATATATCATGATATAAATTAAGTCTTGTTCCTACTTTACTCTGCGACAATTACTCCACTCACTAGCATCCAATAAACTGGTTCCGAATGGTCATCTTTCTTATAAAGCCTTGTTAAGCTGAGTCTTATTGGAATACCTTTGTAGATACCTGGTTTTTTGATCCATTCATCTCTACCAACAATCGGTAAATGACGATATTCACATCCTGATTGATCAATAAAGTCACACCTGGCTTTTCCCATGTGATCCAAGTAAACAGTACAATTTCGGCATATTATTGAACCTAATGACCTATGTCCAGATCCCTCTGGAAGGATTGGTTGTCCATTAATAAGCTCAATCTCGTATCCAAAGATAGACTCAACAGTTTCATCAGCAAATGATGATAAGAACTGTTGAAATTGAGGCTTTGACATAGAATCTAAAACACTTATGGAGGAAAGATCGAAAGGATTATCTTCTATATGCGGTGGTAGAGCTTTAGTTTCAGAATATAACAATTGCAATTCTATAGTGCTTCCAAGAGCGATTGTGTCATTGTAAGAATGCAAAAAAGACTCTAAGATGTGCGAACCAGGTAATATAGGTCTTATATATTTTCTTGTTTGCACATCATAACCACTAAAACAAATATGACCCTCACTCATATTAGTAATACCAGTTATTATTATTTTACATCTCATAAGTGTTTTATCTTCACATTCTTAAATCTGTTTTTGATAAATTCAGCGGCTAGTCTGCGATGGCAATTATCTGCAACTGGTTCTGAGCAAAGAAGTACAGCAGATTCAATCTGATCAATCGATATAGATTCAGTCGCTTTACGATTTTCCAACAGCTTGATGTACTCACTTTCATAACTAATCCAGTCGCTATCTTTATGATATTGATCTCTGATCTCTTTAGTAGGAGCAAAGAGTTTATTTTCTGTATACTTGATATTGCATATTTCTTTAAGGAAATATCGGAGATTGTCTTTTATCGTAAAACCAGCATAAATGTTGGTATTACTCTGTCTAATATCTATTAAAGTAATAATCTTATTCTTCTTCAGTATTGTAAAAAACTCTTCGGCTTTCTTTTGAGCGAAACCAATAGTATAAAGAGTGATTTGTTTTTTCATAATGGTATCTCCATTTGGTCAGTGGGTGAGTTCAGCAAGCCAAGATATTGTGCTTCACCATTCTCCCTTATATGTAGGATTTGGATTCCTCTTTCGATCAGTGTATTACTCACTATATATCCTCGATGACAGTGAGCAGGATTTTCTTCACTGCACATTAGTGCTATTCGCTTACCTGTCATTGCCGTTTCAATCAACTCATGAATACCTTTTTGATACCAATCTTTTTGTTCAATATACTCACGTATTATTTTCCCTTCAGAATTGAGGACATCTTTATCTTCTGGACGCCCCCCTAAGCTTGAGCCTAGGTATTTGTATTGGATTCCAACTTCCTTTAGACTCTTCTTAAGAGATTGTTGGTTGAATTGAGGAGCATATTTACTACTCGGGGCAGAGCGGATATCTACAAGCAGGTCGATTTCATGAGACTCGAGCAATTCAAGTAGTTTCGTAATTTCATGATTACTATGGCCAATCGTATATATTGGATATTGGGAGTTTACATGTTTCTCTTCGATCAGATTAGATTGTTGTTCCCTCTCAATTTGTGAAAAGCTGATAATCTTTGTACCTTTTTCTCTAGAAAATTGCTCATCGAAAGCCAATCGGGATTTAAGATAAACAAGACCTCGAATATGATCAAGCATTTGTACTACTCTTTTATTTTGCTGAAAATAGACTAAATTACCGCCAGATGATATTGCGAAAGCCATCAGATACAGGTATTGGTCATGGTAATTCTGTTCTGAATCTTCAATTGTATTTGTAGACATGATAAGAGTATTACCTTTCTGTATTAACTCACGAATACCAGGATGGCGTATAAGTTTACTTAGACCAATCGAACTGACTATTATACTTCTTTCCCAAGATCTGCTCCAATCTGCCAGCTGTTTAATAAAATGTGAGGAGTTGATCAGACATATCTGGTTTTCAAATCTATCAGTTATTTTTGCTGCAGTCAACTTAGAAATGTCACTTGCTGATATAATACAGGGATCTCGATAATCCGAGAGTAATTGAATTTTGCCAACAATGCAGAGAAACGGTGGTGTATTATCTCTCAACAATGTCTTGAACTTACCTGGATAAAGAGAATCAGTCCTAGTTATAAGTGTAACACCTTGATTAAATAACCTCTCAATATATAGCGAAGCTGACCCGCCAAGATCAAGAAGGTTGCGAATTCTCTTAGCAATTGAATCCTCAATGTTGAGGTTTTTGGTAATCTCATCTAAATTCATGTTTTGAAGATCGTTAGGACCAGATAACCCCTTTTCTCTAATCCGATAAGCTACTTGCGAATACTCTTGGGCATTTAGAGGTCTCCACTCCGATTGTGAGTGCTTATATGTTAGTAGAAATATTACTTGAGCATCATTATTCAACATTATTGCTTCTCTTTTACACTTCCCAATGTGAAGGGATATACTTTTTCAGTTCCTGCTATTCTCAATAACCTACCTATAATTGTTATAGTCCATCTAGAATTTATAAAATCATCCACTAATAATACTGGAGTATTCATTACTGATGGCTTTAATGTCCAGTTATTGATACTGTTTTCAACCTGTTGCTGGCTGTTTTCGTAAGTATGAATCGGCTTTTTATTGTGATTTGAAATTGTTAATGAATCTATAACTGGAATGCCTAGTTTATTTCCAAGTCTTGTTACGAAATCAATAATGACTCTTGTCCGACTTAAAGAAGGGACATAGGTTATCCATCCAGGGAAAGGCTCTGGTGCCCATTGATTGGTTATCAGGTAAACGGCAGCATTAAGCACATCCTCGGTTACTGGAATGTTATCTTTTATACACCTTTTAATAACATTTCCCCAACCTGCGTTTTCTAAATAACCTAGAGCTCTACCCTGTTCAATTACCTGTTCCTTGGGAATTACAATCGTCGACTTATTTTGTGAATTCACGCTTAACTCCAATCCATTTGGCCATCTTTTTCTTGGGTCGATGATAACGTAATCCTGGTGAAGAAACTCAAGAGCTTTATGAACTGTTTCTTCCAAAGGTTCTGTGGGCAAAAGTCCGTGATTGCAACAAGCACAGATTCCACAATCTTCTGAAGTGTGATCATCTAATTCGTTAGCAATGAATTTCATAAGACAACCTGTATGTGATATATAAGCTGTCATTCTTTCTCTTTCTTGAATTCTGATTGCCTGTAACTGATCCTTTCGCTTTTGATTATATGTCCAGGGTTTGACCGTTCTGCTGTAATCGTATCCATTTCTCACTATATAACCATCAATCAATAGATGTTTTAATGCTTTTTCCAGTCTTGACGACTTCATGTTCACTTTTCTGAAAATCTGACCCTGTGTAGCTGATGACACCGAATTCAGATGATCCAGAACTGCTTTTTCCTCATCTTCAGTTGGAAAAGCTTCTCTCATAAAATAGTCAAGAATCTCATCTTCTTCGCTGCCATGAAGCAATATCCCATATGATTCTGGAACTTCTCTCCCCGCTCTGCCGACTTGTTGATAATAGGCTATGGCGGAACCGGGAGCTTGATAATGGATTACGAAACTCAAGTCTGGTTTGTCATAACCCATACCCAATGCGGATGTTGCTACGAGGACCTTAATTTTGTTATCGAGCAGTTTCTGTTCGAGAATAGGGCTAAGATCCTGTTTATTATCGTCAAGAATATCCCCACCCCAGTAATGATTACAATCGATACTACACTTTTTCAACCAGTTTGATACTCTGTATGCATCTCCACGTGTAAGGCAATAGACCACGCCAGAACCCTTTATCTTAGGGATTGTATCAGCTAGCCAAGCTAACCTTTCTGCAATTGTAGGTAATACTATGTTTTGAAGCTTCAAACCAGAACGGCTAAGGCTACCCCTCATGATAGAAAACCCTGAACCCAATTGTTCTTCCAGATCCTTCACAACCCTATCATTAGCTGTGGCAGTGGTACCGACAATAGGAATACCCATAAAAGTACTAGTTAAGAGGCTCTTGATACGACGATAATCTGGCCGGAAATCATGTCCCCAATCAGAAATGCAATGCACTTCATCGACAACAAAGGCACTAATTTTGCCTATTGCAGGTACAATTACTGACTGGAAATCTTTGCTGGATAGTCTTTCAGGTGAGATTAACAACAAATCGTATAAGTTTCTCTTGAGCCCCTCCTGGATCTCGTTCCATTCCTTTGTGTTGGATGAATTGATTGTAGTAGCTTTTAATTCAAGTTTATTGGCATTATAGATCTGGTTACGCATCAGAGCTAGAAGAGGTGAGATAATTAGGGTTGGCCCCTTACCTTGTTCACGATTTATCTTCGTCATAATGAAGTAAACCACACTCTTACCCCAACCGGTTTTCTGAACAATGAGAAGCTTGCCACTATGAGATAGAATATTCTGTATCGCTTCTAATTGTCCTGGTCGGAATTCTGCAGATGCTCCGAACATCTGCTTGATCAATTGTCTGGCTCTATCACTTATTTGATCTAAACTCATTTCTTAACTTCTTACGTATGTCACTTCAAAAGCTCTGCATAACCTGAATCTCTGATTGCG
>JAXDBS010000026.1:0-26616 GCA_034678545.1 Cloacimonadaceae bacterium (SeqCode)
ATCTATGTGAAAACGCTTGGACAGATGAATCCCCGGGGCGATCTTATCGCCTGACACTACAAGTGACACGCTCCTGAACCAGCCCAGCGCATCCAGATACTCGTCCCCGGAAAAATCCAGGCGAGCCTGAATTGTGGCCGTTTCATATGAATACCAGGCGTCGGCTGAGAAAAGCAGCCCGTTTTTCAATCTTGTGCTCAGGCCGAGGTTGGTGTTCAGGAGCATTTCATCCCGGTCTTCAGTATCCTGCAGATAGCGGTAGCGGCAATTATGAATTTCCAGTCCCACTCTGAACTGGGACGGATTTTGGAACAGCCTTATGCGTTCCTGGTCATAGTTGAGTCCGAGCACATTGACAGACTGAGCTTGGGAATAGAATTCGGATTTGACATCGGTCTTCCTGAAGCCGAAATTCAACCGGCTGGCAGGAGTAAAATACTGGCCAATCAGCTCGCCGCGCCAATTGTACCATTGATCAGACAGCGAATGCTTCTGCAGCCGGCCCCTGACTGCGAGGGGCGAATTGAGAAAGCGGTCCGACAAAAAGCAACCCAGGAGATCCATCCGGTGGTCGGCGCTCAGGTGCAGAAAGTTCTTATATTCCTCGGGCTTGGGATCAGGTGTCTCCAGGATCCGGGGAAAGACAGGTTTTAACGAATCTACTACATCAGGAAGCAGCAGATCGTTGCCGCCGATCCCCTTTTTGGCCATGATACTCTTAAGCTCAGACGGGCCTGTGATTTCTACGTCGGGCAATTCCTCCGCAGCTGCGAAAAGGCAGGCCGCCAGAGCCAGCAACAAAGCGGACAGAATAAACCTGGTCGGGGAAATCATTCCGTCCCCCCTTGTAAAAGATCTGCCAGCTCGGTCTGCAAATCCTTGCCCAACCTGACCCTGATCTCCTCAAACACAGATTGAGCCTCGGCCATCTGCCCCAAGGACAGATAGGTCCTGACCAACAATGTCTTCGCCTCCAGGACGAGCTCGTCCGATTCAGAATAGAGGTAAATAGTGCGGTACAGCTCAACCACGGCTTCTTCATAATGAGCCTGTCCGTAAAGGCTGGCCGCCTTGATAAACTGCGCCCGGGACCTGATCTGGTAATCAGGATTCAGCAAAAGCTGTTCTGAAACTGACTGGGCTGTTGGCCAATTGCCCTTGTCATGATTCCACTGCATCCAGATAAAATGACTGTAATCCAGAAGCGAGTCCACCTGTTCAGACCACTCGTTCCAGTATACGCCCACACTGTCGGCCTGGAAATCGGATGCAGTCTGGAGCAGCCTGTTTAACCTAACCCCTACCGGATCCATCTGCACCGCCTGATCGAGCTTGGAAATCGCTTCAGCGTGATTTCCGGCCTTGATTTGCAGATCAGCCCATTCAGTCAGGATATCCGGAGTGGGTTCCAGGCTGAAGATCTGCCTGTAGATGCTGTCCGCGGCCGCAACCTGGTTCAACCCGGAATAGGAGGCGGCCACATAACGTCGGATCTCGTTGTTCTCTTGGTGGGGAAATTCCGCTTTCAGATTCTCGGCCAACGTGATGATGTCACTCCATTGCTCGCTTCCGTAGTAAATCTTGAGCAATAGATACTGGAGTTCAAAGCTGATATACTCGGAAGAAAATTCGTCGGCCATGGCCGTAAGCTGATCGATAGCCGTCTGTTCATATTTTTGCAGAAAACTCCATTGCAGTCCGGAAAAAGCGGTGGACAGGATTACTTGCTCGTCTTCGGTGAAAGATTTATGCGTTTTGTAACCCTTCAAGAGGTCTATCCAAGTCTGCATCGCCCGGGGATAATCTGCAAGATTGTAGTATATGCTTCCTAGGTTGGCTAAAGCGTAACCCTTGTATTCGCTCTGGGGATTTTCAGCCAGAAACTGCTTGAAGAGAAGCAGTGATTGCTGATACTCTCCAGCATGATAAGAAGCCTTGGCGGCCATGATCAGGTAAGCTTGAGGGGATTCCTCATCCCGGGTCAGGGTCAGATAAAGCTCTGTCGCCTCCTGGAAACGTCTGAGCCTGTACAGCGTTAGAGCTTTGTAACTGCTGACTTCCTGGCGCTCAGCTTCATCAGCAGCTTTTCCAGCTGCAAAATCATAGATCGCCAAAGCACTTTCGTATTGCCTGAGGTTGAAGTGGATGTTACCCTTCAACATCAGGACCGGATATGCCTGATCCGTAACCTGTTCCAATTGCGGGATCAAATCGGCCGCAGCCTGATATTGCTCCATGTAATAATAACACTGGGCAATCCTGAAATCCACAGTCTGCTGCTGAATAAACTGCGCTTGGAGCTGTTCGTATTGCTGCCGAGCCCTCTCATAACTGGCTTGAGCAAAATCAATTTCTGCCAGCAGAAAAGCCGTCTTTTCCACTATCTCGGGATTTAGTCCCGACTTCCGGATCTGCTGCAGACTCAGTTTTGCCTGTTCGTATTTCTTCTGATCAAAAAAGATCAGGGCAATGTTATACAGGGCATGATCGCGAAACCTGCCTTTGGGATACCGGTTGAGGTAAGAATTATATGACTGTACGGCATTATCAGCTACTTTGGCGTTGAACCAAATGTCTCCCAGCATAATCTGGACATTGTGAGACAATTCGGGTGTCAGGGTCAGCTGTTTCACTTTGAGCAGAGTTGTTATGGCCTCCTGATATTTCCGGCTTTTGAATTGCAGGTTGCCCAGAACATATAGGATATAGGGATCATGTTCCGCAGGCGGGATGTCGGCCAAGTACCTGCTGATATTGGACAAAGCGTCATCCGGTTGGGTCCGGAAGAGAATCTTTATCCTTTCCAGCCAGCTGCTGATGACCAGATCTTCCCGGGAACCGGGCAAATAGTCCGATTCCTGAAGCTCCCCCATGGCCAGCCCGGCAAAGATGGAATCGGCTTTCTGCTCCTGGCTCTGCTTGACCAGGATCAGGCCGGTTAAGTAGTCACAATAGGCTTTGTGAGATGTGCATTCAGAGATAAGTTGAGTTGAGAGGCTTAGATCATCCAGCCAATAATGCAGCCTGGCAAAACGCAAACGGATGGAATCCGGATAGGGCAGTTTTTTATCTTGCAGGTATTTCTCGAGAGTGGTGATATCGCTGTATTCCTGATTCACATCCAGGTAATCAATAAGTTCATTAATGGTCGATGTGTAAGCATCGCCGAACAGATTGCGCGCGATGAGAGTTGATAAAACGCTTCGCACTCCTTCGAGGTCATCGCTCAATATATACGTTGTGAGCAATTCATGCAAGGCAGTCGGGGCGTCCGGCCTTATTCCCAGGGCTTTGGAGAAACACTCCCCAGCCTGCAGGGGATTTAGCAATGCCGCATAAGCCCTTCCTTTGGAAACATATGCCTGATATCTCTGATTAGAGTCGGGAGTCATTCTTTCGACTTTGTTAAGCAGGTCAATCTGATCTATATAGTTGCTTTTATCGAACTGGATGGCCGCCCGGTTGATCAATACGTCAATGAGCATGGCCTCTTCCAGTTTTTCCCCCAGCAGAGCAGTGTAGAGGCTGTCAGCCAAATCCAGGTCATATTCGGATAAAGCGATGTTGGCCTTGATGAACACTACTTTATTCATTTGCGCGGAATGGGGGAATTCCTTCTCAAACAGAGAAATCTGTTTCTTGGCCAGAGCATTCTGCTGATGGTTGAATAAGCTGATGATAAAGCGCAGATCCTCGTTTTCCTTCGATAGCTTGGCCGACAGCGAAGCAAGGGCCAGTAAAAATACTAAGCTCAGCAGCGTGATTTTCCCGATATTGTATTTCATAATCATAATCTCATTTATTTTTTGTTTCCTGCTTTATGGGAAGGCTGACGAAGACAGTCGTCCCTTCATTCTTCCTGCTTCTGATCCAGATGTTGCCGCCATGCAGGTCGGCTATTCTCTTGGCAGTGGCTAAACCCAGGCCCAAACCGCTGGAGCGGTATTCTGTGGTTCCGGATTTATGGGCATAGATTTCATTCAACTCGTAAAACTTGCGAAAGACATTTTTCAATTGATAAGCTGGGATGCCAATGCCGTTGTCCTGCACATACACGACCAGCGCTTCCCGGTTATTGATCTTTTCCTCCTGGAAGGCTGAATGCCTGGCCCCAATCACTATGGTTCCGAAATCATTGGTAAACCTGATCGAATTCAGCACCAGGTTATAGATCATGAGATGGATGGCTTCCCAGTTGCCTTCTATTTCAGAGACGTTCTTTGCCACTTCCAGTTTAATGATCATGTTCCTGTGCTTGGATACGATCTCGGTTTCATGATATATTATGCTCAACACGTCGTTGATGTTAATGCTGGCTTTAGGCAGCTCAGTCTTCAGATTGTAATTATTCATAGTCATGATATCATTTGTGGTAAGGATCAGCTTCTTCACGCTCATTTCGATCTTGTTCAAAAGGTCGCGCCTTTCCTCTTCGTCTGAAAAAAGGCTTCGCTTCATCCTTGAAACATATCCCTGCAAAGAAGATAAGGGAGTATTGAGCTCATGCGCCACAATAGCCATGAATTCGTCTTTCAGATCTTCCAGAGATTGCAATTCCTGGCTTTTTTGAATGATGGTTTCGTATTGAAGGGCATTTTTCAATGCGATATGAATCTGGTCAAAAAGCAAAGTTATTATCTCAGGATCCAGATACATCGATTTGCTGTTATCGAGGAAGTTGTCGAGGTAAACAAAGCCAAATATGGTGTCATGGAGAATCAAGGGGGCGCAGAAAATCGTATGGAGTTTGTAATCGTGGACGCTGATCGATTTCTTGAACCTGTTGTCTTCCTGAGCGTTCAATGTGTATATGGGAGTTTTGGTTTTTTGGCATTCACTCAAGACCGTTTTGCTGATCACGGCAATATTGGATATCGGAGATTTTTTGGCATTGATAGCTACTTCATAGTTATAGTTTCCTTCTGCGTCCTTCTTGATAAGAAAGCCTCTGGAACTGCCGGTAAAAGATACACAGGATGAAACGATTTCTTGTTGCAGGGCGTTGATATCAATGATCTTCAACAGGGCATGTGTTATGGTCATCAGTCGGTTCATCATTTCCATCTTTTTGGTAATGGCCGAGTAATCCTGAATTCTGATGATCAGATTGGCAATACTTTTCTTTATGCTGCGCAGCAAAGCTATCTCGCCCTTTGTGAATTTCAGCTCGCCCTTATCCGAAAGGATCATGAAACCGATTCTGTGATACTTGATCTGCAGCGGTATGATCAGATCATGGCAGCCTTCAGAATCAACCGCTATGATTGTATCAGTTTTAAAAGATCTTTCTATATGTTGATATATTTCGGATGTTAGTAAATACTCATTTTGCTTGTCATGTTGCAGATATACGGAGTAAGTGTTCATTTCCTTGGAATACAGCATGATCTGATAATTCCAGGGCGCAATGACTTCCTTCAGACCTTTGTCAATGAAGTACAGTATTCTCTCTTCGCTTTGCAGTGAAGAGAGGCTGTATTGCATCTCATTCCAATTCGTTTTCACACTCTGGGATCGCGTGACAATGCTGCATAGGTTGATTTTTTTAAGATCATCTGCCTGATGCTGGTTCTGCTTGAGAAAGTGCTGTTTGTCTTCCTTATCGATATCGTCCGTGATCTTGAGGAGATAGTTATTGTATTCCTCATACCATTGCCGAGCTTCAGATTCGGCATTCATGGCAGATAACACCTGCACGATCAGAAGCATTAGCTTCATTTTTATTAGGTAATAATCATTCAGGTTTACTTCCTGGTTAATCTCAAGCAGTTGCCTTAATATCGCCCGAAGCGGAATATTTGGATCGCTCAGATCCGCCACTGCTTTCAGATATTTCAGCTTTTGCTGCCAATAATAGTAATGATGCTTTAAGCAGAGATGCATGGCTTTATCGATCAGATCATAGGCCTTGGCAAAATCATTCAATCCGATATAGCATTCGATTTCAGTTACCATAAAAACAGTTATCGCATAGTGATTTTTCACTTCTCCGGCATGTTTTTCAGCGTTCTTAAGATGCTCAAGCGCCAGGGTGTAGTCCTTGTTTAAAATGGCAATCAGGCTTTTCGTATTGTAATAGAATTCATCCTCATGAATTTCATGATAATCTATCTGAGCATTTTTGCTTAGCAGCCCGGCAAGCTTTTTATGTGCGCCCAGCGCATAAAGATAATAAAAATAAGTCTTGATCAGAGGATTCACTTCTTTGATAACGCCATCAATCAGTTCCGGTTCATTTTCCCTGATAAAATTGTAATAATATCCAAAACTGCCTATTTTGCTTTTCGCCAGAGCAAGATTGACTTTAATCGCTTCGAGATAACGCTCGCTTTTCAGGCCTGTCAGAATATCCCTTGCCTGGTTTAGATAGTTTTCTGCAAGCTGGAATTTTCCCAGCTTTATATGGGCTTCTCCCATATTCAGCAATGCCAAGGCAACCGTGGAACCCAACCCTTGCTGCTTGGCCAGTTCATATCCCATAAGGGCATATGTCTTGGCGATGTCGGTAATACCCTGTTTCAGATGCAGATCGGCCAGATTGTTGTATATGAGGCTGAGATATCTCTTCGTATCAAATCTTTTCCATATAGACAGAGCAATATCAAAATGCTCTTCGGCTTCTTCAATGTTCTTCAGCAGGCTGTAACATACTCCCAGGTTGTTGTGCAGAGAAGCCAGCCTGAGCAGAACCGGCACGTTTTGAACAGAAGGGATGCTCTGTAAAAAATCTTCTGATATTTTTATGGCGCTTATTACTTCGCCCCTGATCTTGTTGTAGAGTGAGAGTCTGTCTATATACGCAATCCTTAAGTCCAGCGGCAGATCAACATGAGCAAGCAAGTCCAGGTAATATTGCATATTGCTGAGGTCATTTTGAGCATAATACTGCACAAAAGACAACCAGATCAGTATATTTTGCTTTCCGGTGATCGCCAGCCTTGATGCCTTTTGTATGCTTTTGAAGGTTTGGGGAGCATCTTCGGAAAGGTTGAATATTGTGCTTAAAACATAGTATTTCTCAAATACTTCGGGCAGTTTTTTTAGTTTATTCAGAAAACCACTTCCACAGTTGCAGTGCCCGGTTATTTCAGTTTTACTCTGGAATAAAACAAGATCCTGCAGCAGTTGTTGCCTGGGTAATTTCACACGGGGATGCAGATCCAGAATCAGAACGTCAATGATCGTTTTGTAGGCCATCTCCTGATCGTGAATTTCATCATACATTTCATACAGTTTTTTAGTATAATTCCTCTGAGCTATAATATCTGCTGCAATTTCAGCATTAGCTATGATGCCCCTGCAAATGCCAATATCCTTGACAGGGTGATCACTATAAAAATTCACTACTTCTTGTGATATCCTTTTATGCGTTGAAGCGGGGTTTTCGCTTTCAGCCGCTGTTTCGCCACCTTATATGTGAAGACATACAGGTGCTGTTGGCGAGATAGGATTTCATTCAGTAGGGAACTATTTATGAAATCATATAATTCTTTGTCCTTAATATTTAACAGGTAAGCTATGAGTTCTCTGTTAAGAGGAGATTCAACTACTGAAAGCATCTTCAGATAACTGTAATGGATATCATTTATATGGCTTAACCTGGCATAGATTGAGTTAACCACTTTCAACGGAAACTTGTACTCCAAGAAGTCGAAATCAAAGCGCAATCCTGATTGGGTAGTAATTTTCTTTTTTTCTACCAAGTCCACCAGGATCTCTCTGATGAAATACGGATTTCCTGCCGCCAGTTCCCAGATTCTTGCGTTAAAATATTCTGGTGTAATCTGATTTAGCAATTTATTGATATAATCAAGGGTTTCTTGATAAGTAAACGGAGGTATCTGGATAAGGACTTTATGCTGGATAAGATTGACTTTATTGTACTCATTGAAACCCATAACAATCATGATACGGTGTTCAGTTACAAAAGAGGAGATAAAATTAATGAAGTCCACTGTGTGCTTATGTATAAATTGCGCATTCCTTATTATAAATATTATCGGCTTGTGTTCTGACAGGCTTTGGAGGAGAGACCTGACTGACTCAAAATCTGCTCTTAGTTCATCTTGGTTCTGAGAGATCTTTCTGGCTTCTGAAGCAGATTGAAAAAGATATAGCTTGAACTTTGCTGATATATTATCCAGATTATTCAGTTTTAGCAACTCATCTTTAGTTATTGATTGCATGAATTCTTTAATCAATGCGAAAAAGGGTTCGTGGTCATGTTTGCTGCAACGGTAATCAAACAGAAAGTAGTTGCCATATAACAAATGATATCGGAAGAGGGAAAGTATGCTTTCCTTTCCAAGACCCTCACCTGCGATAACGGAGATTATCTTTCCATTGGAGGCTTCAATGTTTGGCACATAGTCCAACATTTGATGGCTGTAATTTTCACGTGCCACGTAACTGTTGTATCTGATCCTGTTGACCAGTGACCATTCAATGGAAAAGGGATATTGTTTCGTTTGGATCCTGTTGATGTAATTGATAACATCACCAGCCGAATCAAACCGGTTTTCCGGGTTCTTTTCCAAGAGTCTCAGAATGAACTTCTCCAATGCTGGCGAAATATCCGGATTAAGCTCTGACGGGAATTTCGGGATAAAGTAATACTGGGAACCAGTTACCAATGCATTGATCTGCGCCAAAGAAAAAGGATAACTTCCAGTTGTGATTTGATATAATAATACGCCTAAAGAATAGTAGTCGCTGGCCGGCGTCAATAATCTTGCTTGGAAAGCTTCCGGGGCAGCATAGGGAAGAGATCCGGTAATCTCTTGATGGTCTGGGTTAGTGTTGATCTTGGAAAATCCGTAGTCAATGACCATGACGCCCACTTTATTACCGTCAATTCTGAAAAGCACATTTTCCGGTTTCAAATCCTTATGGAGAATCTCCTGTCCGTGCAATGCCTCCAAAGCATATGCTATCTGCACGATTACATCATACAAGATTTCGGTCTGAGCCTTTCTGTAACGGAAATTGCGCAGTGATGTCCCGTCATAGTATTCGGAAAGGCTGTAAATATGATCCCCCACATGGCCGAAATCCATAATGTGACCCAGGTTCGGATGTTCAATCTTAGTTATATGGTGCATTTCCTCTGCAGAGAATTTTTCGTACAACTCGGCTGAGGAAAGGTATTGAAATAGTTTCAGTGTGTATATGAATCCTGATCTTTTATCCTGAACTTTGTAAACATTGCTCCAAGCTCCTGATCCCAAGCTTTCTAGCACTTCATATCGATGGTCAATAATCATAATTGTCTCTATTTATGTGTGGATGTATTCCAAGTCCTAAGCAGCAAAAACACGGCTCTCTTAAAAGTTATCCCCATCAGCATCCAAACTTCAATATCATGTTGTATTTACTGAACAGAGAGCGCATCCAAATCATAATCTGACATATACAGGATATGCTCATTGAACAAATCACTCCATTGGTCATACAGGTCAATATAATTCTTAAGCACAGGAATCCGATGTTCGGGGAATATCTTATCGATAGACGCGGATGTTTCGATAGAGAAAACAAACTCCCCACCTGTATGTGATACATTGACCAGTTCCATATCGCCCTTGATATTTGCCAACTGTTTCATTCTGGAGCAAGCTATTTGCAAACCTCCCAGCTCGTCCACTAACCCTATCTGCTTTGCTTGCTCACCCGTCCAGATCTTTCCCTGAGCAACGCGGTCAACAGCTTCCATTTCCATATTTCTGCCCCGAGCCACTTTACTGGTAAAGTCCGCATAACTACTGGCAACAAGTCTACTCATGATAGATTTCTCATCATCGGTCCATTTTCTTGTGACCATGCCGAAATCCGCATGTTTACCGCGTTTTACTGTTGACCAGTTTACTTTTATTTTATCAAATAACTTTTCGGCATTGAAAGCCAGGCTCAAAACGCCAATGGCTCCAGTCAGGGTCCCTGGATCCGCGTAAATAAGATCCGCGTTGCTTGCTATGTAATATCCCCCGGATCCAGCCACACCTGTCATTGAGACAATTACTGGTTTTTTGTTCTCAGATTTCGCCAGTTCAATTTCCTTGTAAATAATGTCAGAGGCTTGGGCCGACCCACCTCCGCTGTCCACCCGGAGTATAATGCCCTTGTATTGTTTGTCTTTCCTGACTTTTCGGATCAAAGCAACATAGGTATCGTGAGCAATTGTCTTCCCCGAATCATCCCGGCCCATTACTATGTTGCCTTGGGCATAAATGATAGCTACCTTGGTTTTGCGGGGGTGTGACCAAGAATAATTCTGGTATTCGGGCAGATTGGATGTCATACGTGCTTTTCGATATTTATCCTTCAGTATGTCTGTCAATCCGGCTTCATATACCAGATCATCTACCAAACCTGCTGCCAGCGCGTCTTCCGACATGTAATAAGGCCCATCATCGATTATGTCATTCAGTGGTTTGCTTAGCTTGTTGCCGCGCCCTTCCTGCACAAGGTCGAGCATTTGTCTATACATGCTGTCGATAACTTTATCATATTCTGCTTTTTCTTCGCTTGTCATTTCTGATTCACTGAGCGTGTTAAAACCTGTTTTTGTCGGATGACTTCTAAAATTCATAACTTCAATCCCAAGAGCACTCAAGGCATCCCGGAGATAAGGAGAAGTTATGGCTATCCCCTTCAGGTCAATGATCCCATGAGGATTCAAATAGATCTCATCTGCTACTGCGGCCGCAAAAATATAGTCGGCATTGCTCATATTGTCGTAATAGAATATGATCTTTTTACCTTTTGCTTTAAATTCTTTTAATGCAGATATGATTTCCTGTTTTAAGGCCAGAGATGAAGAAAAACTCTGATTCTTGAAAATGATGCCGTAAACAGTTTCATTGTCGGCTGCCTGTGCGATATTGCTCAATATGGTCTCGACTCCTGTCTGTTCCTTATCGAAGATCCGAAAAGGTCCGATTCTATATCGAGGGACTTTATTTGTAACGACTTCCTTGCCTGTGTGCATAGAATACCAATCCCGCCCGGGTGTTTCGAAGAAGGTCAGGAATGATTTTTCCGGGATAAATAGGTGAAAGAAGGTATTATTAATCACATTATTGTTATTGCTCTCGTAGTTTCTATTGTTTGCAGCCAAATGCAATTTGCTCAGATTCAAGCCGAATGTCAGGTTAACACTCTCATTTTCCAGATTATAGGCTCCGCCGATTTTCAACCCGTCTAACAGTTCAGTTTCCAGGCCCAGCAGTGGCTTTAATAACTCATAGGATTTTGTGATAGTATCTACTTCGTTCTTAGTGTAATAAGCATCGGCAGTGAGTTCCAGCCTATGTTCCCTGAGGAGCGGGATATTGGCAAAAGGTCTCCAGCCAAAACCCATTGTGTAATAGGGAGAGCATCGGTATGGATTATTCAGCACAAACGCAAATGAGAATGCTGTCAGTGGTCTGTATAAAACTCCTGATCTGACACTGGGATATGTAAACTCAGAATTATGCCATTGATATGAGGTGCCAACATACAGATTGGGAATAACATAAGGACCAGTTAACTCGAATCCTGTGGACACCGTGTGATCGTTACCCTTGTCGAACGCTTTTTCATATATGTAGGAAAACCCGTTGGCAGTTTGATAGAACCAATAATGATCGTTGAATTCCTTATCGCTCCAAGATCCTGTAAAGCCCACTCCCCCGCTGTTCCCGAATCCTATGGCGGCAGGATTGACCAGTGGCGCAAGCATGCCATCTGAAGAAGAAATTGACCGGGCCATCGTCCAGGCGAAATCAGTCTCCGGCACTTGCCCCATACAAAGCACAGCGCTCAATGCCAGCAGAATAATAACGCATAATGGTTTCATTTTGTTTCTCCTGTTATATCTTTGTTTTTGACCACCCCATTACCTATAACCTATTTAGCAAGAAAAATAAAAGCACTGAAGTTGTAAAGATATATGTTTTCTCAGGCTGCGCATTTCAATCCTGCATTGTATTATAAGATTATCGTGAATATGAATTATGATTCATAATTTGCATATCAAACTTGATCATATATGCTGCTTTCCAAGATGGAACCATCAATTCCCTTGACAAAATAGTCTACATTATAATTTAAAAAAACGGGGATTGTAAATGAAAAGAAAGAAAAGACATGCCAGCCTGCCGATTGAGAGTGATGAGAGTCAGGATATCTCGGAATCCCAGAAAAAACATTATACCAGACTGGGTTATAAACCTTACCTCTCATACAGGGGTAAGGTTAAGTGGCTGAGCGATGAACAACATATATATGAAAAAATCAAATATGCTCATAAAAGACATAATTATCGGACCAAGCGTGTGCATCACGGACGCCACAGAAAACGCAGTATATATAAGAATTTGATAAGAACGTTAAAGAAGCATTGGTTGATTCTCTTGATCGTGTTTGCTGTAATCCTGTTACTCATATTTAACCAAGAAGTTATCGGTGTATTATCTTAGTATTAGATATTGAGGTAAAATGCATATATTATTGACCAACGATGACGGGATAGACGCGCCAGGATTACGAACACTGGCCAAGCATTTGTCAGAATCAGGATACGAGGTCACCATTGCTGCCCCAACCCATGAAAGGAGCGCTGCGTCTCATTCAATTACTCTGCGCAATCCGGTCCGGGTGGATGTCAGGTCAAATCATGAGTATTCCATTGACGGCACACCTGTGGACTGCATGGTTATCGCAGCGAAGGAACTGATAATCAAACCAGTGGACTTGGTTATCTCTGGGATTAACGCGGGACAGAACATGGGTGAGGACATCCATTATTCGGGCACTGTTGCCGCTGCCAAAGAAGCTGCTTTTCTGGGTTACAAAGCAGTGGCGATATCGATAAACTCCTACAGGGACCAGCATTTTGGCACTGCAGCAGAGTGGCTGGTGAGGATGCTGAAGAATGGCCTGTCACAAGTGTTGCATAGCAATCAGGTCTTGAATATCAATGTTCCCAACGTTGAGATGGGTTCAGTCAAGGGAATCAGGCTTACCAATACGGGTCATAGGAAATACTACAATTTTATCAAAAAGATCGCACAGGATGATACGGGATTCTCTTATTTGATCGGCGGTGACTTGCCAGTCTGGGAAAATCAGAAAGGAACAGATGCTGAAGCTGTCGCGGAAGGATATATTTCTATCACTCCCCTCGGGTTTGATATGACCAAGGGTGATGCCATTCCGCTCTTATTGGAATGGCTTGAAGAAAATAATGACAATCTGAAATAAACATTGCCCGGGAAACAGATGCGATTCTCAGATCAAAGAAAACTGCTGATCAGTGAACTGGCAAGTTACGGAATAAAGGATTCTGAAGTTATAGAAGCTTTCTCGGCTGTTCCAAGGGAGAACTTCGTGCCTCCGGAGTACAGGGATTTTGCCTACCGTAACCAACCCCTGCCTATTGGCTTGAATCAGACGATTTCCCAACCTTTGATGATAGCCATCATGTTGGAACATTTACAATTGAACAACAACGACAAAGTGCTGGAAATTGGAACTGGCAGCGGTTATCAAACTGCTCTTATAGCTACGATCGTGAGCGAGGTTTGTACCATAGAAAGGCTGGAACCCCTTTCCCTCAAAGCCAGGGCTACTTTGAAGCAGTTGGGCTTCAACAACATCTACTATAGGATCGGGGACGGTTCGCAGGGCTGGCAAAACGCATTCCCACCATATATGGAATTCAGTAAGATCATTGTCAGCGCTGCTGCAGACAAAGTCCCTGAAAAACTTGTTGCCCAATTGTCAGACCCCGGTATTTTGGTGATTCCGGTTGGTGGTCACTTTATGCAGAATCTGGTAAAGGTTGAAAAAAGGGATGGACAGACTGTTTCAACAACCCATGGCGGCTGCACTTTTGTCCCTTTGGTCACTACCGGCCAATAATTATTATATAAGGTGCATATCTTTCAGGAGAGTAAGATGAGCTGGAAAGACATTGGAAAATGGTTGAAATCCAGGGGCAAGGGAAAAGATCAATTTAAAGGGATGCGCAATTCTGCGATCTTACAGGATTTAACCGAGTATGAGCTGTTTCTTTTTTCCCAGATCGTACATGATCGCAAGTTTACAAAGGGAGAATCCATATTTGAGCAGGACGTTCCACTGGCAGTTTTTTACATGGTCAGCAGCGGCGAGGTTGAACTACAGGAAACGGCCAGCACTGGCCAATCCAGCTGCCGAATCAGCCCCAATGAAGTATTGGGAATTATCGATATGTATGTCCAGAACAGGCGTTTGGCTTCAGCCCGGGCAACCAAGGATACTTATCTTCAGGCTGTCTCTCACCTTGATTTCGAATTCTTTGTTAAATCAAATCCCAAAACCGGCGTGAAACTGCTGAACAATATGTGCCGATTGATCAGTCGCAAAGCATTATCAGACATCTCATCCGAAGGGATTTAACTCTTGAAACTTACACGCTGGCTCATCTATATCTTATTTGCAGCGGTCTTTGTCGCCGGCATTTGGTTCTACAGCTTGATCTTTAAATACCTGATCACAGCGGTCATTTTCTCTTACATAATCAATCCTTGGATCAACTGGCTCGAGCGGAGGCGGATTCCCCGCCTACTTGGTATCTTGCTTGTTTACGTGGTCATCGGCCTGACCATAACATGGGCCCTGACCAGAATCCTGCCCTTGATCATTGCCCAGGCTCAAAGCCTGATGGATTTTATTCAGACCTCTTCTTCCGAAGGCACTGTTAGTTTGCTTAAAGTAAAATTCATCCAGGATATTTTGGCCCGGGTGGATCAACTCGATAACCAGGTTCCTATCTTGAAACTGCATGACCAGTTCGTCAGTCTGATCGACAGCATAAACAGAGGCATGACGAATATTCCCGGAATATTGATCGATAATTATCAGAAAATCCTTACTGCTGTGAGCCTGATCGCAACTGTGCCTTTGATCAGCATTTTCCTTTTAAAAGACAATGTGAATTTTCGCAAGAGCATTCTTGAATTGGTCCCGAACCGTTACTTTGAAATCGCCATTCTTTTGCTGCACAAAGTTGATGAAGTGGTGGGATGCTATTTGAGAGCCCTTTTCTTTGAAGTGCTGATAGTGGGCAGCCTCTCTTCCATAGTACTTACTATCCTGGGTGTCCCCTATTCCCTGCTGATTGGTTTTGCTGCAGGGTTTGCCAACATCATCCCCTATTTCGGACCATGGATGGGAGGTTTTTTTGCCGTTCTTTCCATTCTGATTGCAGGAAAACCGCCCGTAATGGCCATCTATGCGGCTTTGGGCATGTACCTGGTGCAGGTTGTGGATAATAATGTGGTATATCCATTAGTGATCGGCACCTCGATTAAAATGCATCCTTTGATTGTCTTGCTGACAGTTCTGGCGGGAGGGTGGGCTTTTGGCCTCATCGGCATGCTGGTCTCCGTTCCGCTGGTCTATTTGATTTACAGCCTGGTGAAAGTTTTATACACAAATCTGAAAGAATTCAAAATGATCTGACATATAGAGGTAAAACAATGAGTTTATTGGATAAGTGTTACGAGTTTAAGGATGCCAAGCGCGCCATTGCTATGGGTTATTATCCATATTTCCGTGAGATAAGTTCCGAACAGGATACGGAAGTTATCTGCAACGGCAAGAAAATGCTGATGATGGGCTCGAACAGCTATCTGGGGCTAACCACACATCCCAAGGTCAAAGATGCAGCCATAGAAGCCATCAGGAAATATGGCAGCGGCTGCGCCGGCTCCAGATTCCTCAACGGAACGCTTGACATCCATATTGAGCTGGAGCGACAATTAGCCGACCTAGTGGGCAAAAAGGCCGCTTTGGCCTATCCTACGGGATATCAGGCCAACCTAGGCTGTATCGCCACAATGGTCAACAAAGGCGACATTGTAATCACAGACAAGCTGGACCACGCCTCCATCATAGACGGATGCATCCAGTCCCAGGGTACAATGCTGCGGTTCAATCATAACGACATGAAAAATCTGGAGAAAATCCTTGCTAAGCACACGGGTTCCAATATGCTCATAGTAGTGGATGGGATCTTTTCCATGGAAGGCGATATCGCAGACCTGCCCGAGATAGTTGAACTCTCTGGAAAATACGGAGCTTCGTTGATGGTGGACGAAGCCCACTCCTTGGGGGTAATGGGAGAGATGGGAGCTGGAACTGCCGCTCACTTTGGTCTCACGGAGAAAAGTGACATCATAATGGGCACCTTCAGTAAATCATTGGCTTCCGTGGGTGGCTTCATTGCCGCCGAGGAAGATGTGATCGGGTATCTCAAGCACAAGTCACGAGCTCTTATCTTTTCAGCGTCCCTGCCCCCTGCTTCAACCGCGAGTGTTCTGGCTGCCATAAAAATCATGAGAGAAGAACCGGAACGCATTCGTCAGCTCTGGGACAACACTAATTACATGATGTCAGAATTCCAAAAAATGGGTTATGATACAGGCACTTCCTGCACCCCCGTCATTCCCCTCCACGTTGGCGACATGATGGTGGCATTTAAGATGTGGAAACGCCTGGATGCTGAAGGAGTATTCATCAATCCGGTCATACCTCCAGCCGTTCCTCCGAATTCCTGCCTTATCCGTTGCTCTTTCATGGCTACCCACACTCGCGAGCAATTGGATTTCGCGCTGGATAAGTTTTACCACATTGGCAAGGAACTGGCTGTCATCTAAAACTGTTTGGCGACCTAGCATAGCTAAGCAAGGCAACTTTTGCCTTGATGACAGACGCAATTTAGGTTTGGGTTTGTTGACTAGTTATTATGTAAAATTTCCCCCCTCGTACTTGCACTCTCAGTTCCCAACATGATTCCACCTGATATCCACCCGGGATACACGCGGGCTAACCCCGGCAGGATGGCGGGTGGATCCCCAGTTGCAAGCACGCACAAAATGATATTCACGCAACACATTATGTCCATTTGTGTCTCAAAGGCTAGCCATAAAGTCGTGAACGGGCTTTTTCTGTTGACATTAAAACTGCTTTTAAAATTCATCCTATGCATATGAATAATGAACAAATGAACTTAGGAGGAATAATGAGTGACAGATTGGTTTATGGACAGGTAAGCTCACAGGAAGCCATTGAATTGGAAGAAAGATATGGCGCGCATAACTATCATCCGCTGCCTGTAGTGCTGGCTCAAGGTGAAGGTGTATTTCTGTGGGATCCCGAAGGAAATCGCTATTATGATTTCCTAAGTGCTTATTCAGCCGTAAATCAGGGACATTGCCATCCCAGGATAGTCGAGGCTTTGATTAAGCAGTCCAGCACTCTTTGTCTGACATCACGCGCTTTTTTTAACAATCAGCTTGGACCATATGAGAAATATATCACTGAATATTTTGGCTACGATATGCTTCTTCCCATGAACAGTGGAGCGGAAGCTGTGGAAACTGCACTCAAACTGGCTCGCAAATGGGGATATAAAGTAAAAGGTATTGCGCCGGACAGCGCAATCCTTGTATTCTGCGAAGGCAACTTCCACGGCCGCACAATTGCTGTCCTATCAGCTTCAACCGATCCTGACGCATATGATGGTTACGGGCCTTTCCTGCCGGGCGTGATAAAGATCCCCTACAATGACAGTCCTGCCCTGGAGGAAATCCTGGAAAAAAACGGGAAAAACATCGCAGGTTTTGTGGTCGAACCGATCCAGGGTGAAGCAGGCGTCAATGTCCCGGAAGAGGGTTATCTTAAAAAATGTTATGAGCTATGCAAAAAGCATAACGTGCTTTTTATAGCCGATGAGGTCCAAACCGGTTTAGCCCGGACCGGTAAATTGCTGGCCTGCGATTATGATAACGTACGACCCGACATCCTGATCTTGGGCAAGGCCCTTTCCGGCGGCGTACTGCCGATCTCTGCGGTTTTGGCAGACAAGGATATCATGCTGGTGATAAAACCGGGCCAGCACGGTTCCACTTTTGGAGGTTTTCCTTTAGCCTGTGCTGTAGCGACAGCCGCGCTAGAGGTCATTAAGGTTGAAAAGCTGGCAGAAAGGGCTTACGAACTGGGCAACCACTTCCGATCCGAGTTAAGCAAGATTCAGCATCCCATGCTTAAGCTTGTGCGCGGCAAAGGGCTGCTCAATGCCATCATCGTCGAACCCAAGGATGGGATTGAAGCCTGGGATGTCTGCCTCCTCTTGATGAAGAAAGGCCTTTTGTGCAAGCCAACGCACAGGCATATAATCCGCCTGGCCCCCCCCCTGGTTATAACCAGGGAACAGCTGGACGAATGCGTCAGCATCATCCGGTCAGTATTTGCCCAACTCTGATCCCGACAGCTGCCAGCCAAACCCCATACATAAGGGGTAAAGTTGCCGCAACTTTTAAGCTGAAATCAATGCCAATATGAAGTTAGATTACAGAAGCGGTTTCGTAGTAATCCTGGGCAAGCCGAATGTCGGCAAGTCCACTCTGCTGAACCGTCTGATCGGAGAAAAGCTATCTATCATTTCAGATAAACCTCAAACGACCAGACTGGCGCTGAAAGGCATCTATACTGACAAAGACTGCCAGATTGTCTTCCTTGATACCCCGGGCTTCCTCAAGCCCAGATATGAAATGCATCATAGAATGATGAAACAGGTCGCTAACACCATAAAAGATGCGGATGTCATTCTGTTCATGACGGCTGTTGTTAGTTTCCCATCTGATTATGACAGCCAATTGCTTGATTTACTGGCTGGAGTGAACGTCCCCAAATTGGCTCTGATCAACATGTGCGATCTGAAAAACCACGTTGATAAATCATTATTCAGGGGGAAAAGGTTCGATGGTTTTGAAGCGACTCTCTTCATATCGGCCGCGACGGGCGATAATATAGAAACCATCATTCCCGAAGTAATAAAAAACCTGCCATTCGGACCCCCGCTTTATGACCGGGAGCATATTTCTGATCTGCCGCTACGCTTTTTCGCACAGGAGATAATCAGGGAGGGCATTTACAAGTTCTACGCGCAGGAGATTCCCTACGCTACAGCGGTTGTTATCGACAAGTATGAGGAAAACATTGATAAACATGTCATCCACGCAACCGTATGGATTGAAAAAGACAGCCAGAAACCAATCATCATCGGTAATCGCGGCTCTGGACTCAGACAGATCCGCGAATATGCGGAAGATCGTCTTTTAACATTTAACCGGATCAAAACCGAAGTACATTTATGGGTAAAAATAAAAAAAAATTGGCGGAAGAATAATGCAACTCTTAAGGAACTCGGCTTTAATTAGTTTGAAATCAATTGACAAAAAGTTATGACATTCTTAGTTCGCTTATAATGAATACACTTTTCATTTTTACCTGTTTTCCCAGTAATTAATTGATCAGGTTGTAATTTACTATGACATTGACAGTAGACATTGGCAACACCAATGTAACCTGTGGCCTCTTCAAGGCTGGCCTGCTAATCTGGCATGCGCGATTTCAGACAGATCGGCTGAAAACTTCTGATGAATACTATGCCTTATTGAGTTCCCTTAGTATCAATGCATGGAATGTTCAGGATGTGAAAACTGTCGTCATCGCAAGCGTTGTCCCCGATCTTACCCGGATGTGGCAGCATCTCAGCAGGAAGTTTTTCCGATTAGAATCCATGATTATTAACGGCTATTCCAAATTGGGATTGACTTTTGCTGTCAATGATCCCGGTTTCATTGGCGCAGACTTGATAGCCAACGCTTTGGCTGCCTGGAAGAAGTACAAGACAACTTGCTTGATAGTGGATCTTGGAACGGCAACAACCCTGCAGCTTGTATCGGCTAATGGGAAATTTCAGGGGGCCATAATCGCCCCAGGAATAATCACAGGGTCCCGTGAGTTATACGAGAAAGCCGCCCTGCTTTCAGAAATCGAACTCGTCCCGCCTCAGTCTCTGCTTGGCACCAATACAAGGGATGCCATGTTATCAGGCATCGTAAAAGGGCATGCTTTGATGATAGACGGTTTTGTCAAAGAACTGCAAAAGACTCATCAAGGATTGATGCCATTAAAAATCATAGCGACCGGCGGCATAGCAGACCTGATCTCTCCCCAATCCGACACGATCCAGATCATCGACCGGACATTAACCCTGGAAGGCCTGTATCTGGCAGCACAAATTTTAATTCACAAGCAAAGAACTAAACATTCTGGTTGATGAAAAGAATTGCTTTGATAGCCTTATTGCTATTAATGCTCTCCTGCGCTTTTGCTGAAGGGATTTTTCACAAATACTACCTGCCAGGTTATTACCCGTTTATCTATAACCAGTATGATATCTATAAGATCAACAACGGCCTCAATCTGCACCGCGCCAATCCTTACCTGGTTAACAAAATCGGACCGGCCACGGAAAAAAGTATTGAGCTGGAATCAAACCGGGTAGCAATTTTTACCAAGGTCGGCGATGAATTACTTGTTCCTGAAGTAACCATCAGCTTGGATGATTATTTGGAAGGCGTCAAAGCCCATGTCTTCAGAACCACACTTACTGCCCAGGTTTTAACAATACAGCAAGTAACTACAACGCAAACAAGCGGCCTGATCAAGGACATTTCCATTGATCTACCGAATATTGCGATTCCCAAAACCCTCCGTAGGATCCTGGGCAACAAAGCAGGAAGACTTAATCTGGACGGAACTCAGCGGATTACTTTGTCCGGAACCAGCACAAAAAGAAAGATAATACCGATCTATGAAAGCAACAGGGGAGCCAGATTTGATCTGAGGATGCAACAGGAAAGCAACCTTAGGCTAAGCGGCACAATAGGTGAAAAAATTACAGTCAACATGAAATATAACTCCAACCAGGACGAAACCCTGTTTGACCCTAATAATGTGAACCTGAAATACACTGGCGATGAAGACGAGATAGTCCAGTCTATTGAAGCCGGTAATATTGCCCTGTCTTTAAGCGGATCAAGATATATCAGCTATTCAACAAGTTCCCAAGGATTGTTTGGCGTTACGGCAAAAATGAAGGTTAATGCTCTGGATCTGACTCTCATTGCTAGCAAAGAGGAGGGGCAGAAAAATACGAGGACTTACATAGGCCAAAGCCAGGCAGATTCCACCATCATCTACAGCAAGAACTATTCAGCTCGTAACTTTTATTTCCTGGAGAAACCGCTTGATATATATAATTTGTACACCCAAAATGATTTGTCCGTTCCTGAAGGCTGGCGAAACAATGCGATAAAGACGACCGCTGGAGACTGGCAGATTGCATATCCAGCCCTCCTGCCTAAAAATGGAACTGTAAGAGTATATCTGGATGACGGAGATGCAACCAATAATGTGGCATCCAATCCTGGAGATCCTGTTTTCACTTCCCTCGCAGAGTCATACATTCCGTATTATGATGAACTGATCGAAGGCACGGATTTCATAACCAATTACAGTATCGGAACGATCGAGATCCTGAAGAACATCGATCGGCGTTACACGGTGGCGGTTCAATATACAAGAAAAGATGAGATCCTTGTGCCCGAAAATAACAACATTCTTGATGGCATCCTTCATGCCAAGGTTATCAGAACCAAGAATCAGGAATACTCTCCCAGCAATCCCTACAGCACCTGGGATTATCAGATGCGTAATATCTACAGCATGGGTATCAGCAACATCAAGAAAGATGATTTTAAGCTAGAAGTATATACGGAAAACACTGACAGGACAAGAAACTTCAACGTGCCAGACAGCCTTTCCTTTCCAGGAATTATTACTTATAATGATTATCTCAGGCTGGATACAAGCGGCGATGGCAAAGTTGACGGAGACGATTCAACTGTGAACCTGGTCTCAGGATACATTATCATGCCTTTGATTAATCCCTTCTCCCCTCTTGGAGACACGCTTATTTACCAGGATGAAAATGAAAGCATCAATTATGATGAATTCAAGCATTTCATTTCTGTTTATGGCAAGATTGGCCGTGACCAGATCTCATTGGGCCAATCCGGTATCCTTGAAAACAGCGTCACAGTCAAGGTCAATGGCAATGTTCAGAAAGAGAATGTTGATTATCTGGTCAACTATGATATGGGGCAGATCACTTTTTTATCAGCCGCCGGTAAGGATCCTGATGCCAAGATAGAGATTGATTACGAATATAGATCAGGCTTTGCGGTAGCAAGCAAATCGCTTGTGGGTATCAGAGCTGATCTGAATATAACTGAGAATACGAAAATCGGCGGTACTGCAATATACAGAACTGAAACCGTTAATGAAAAGAGACCCAAGATTGGTAACGAGAACATGCGCCTGTTTCTGGCCGATGTCGACGGCTCGGCCTCCTGGAAGCCAGGATTCATTACAAGATGGTTGGATGCTTTGCCTATCCTAAAAACAACTACTGAGTCCAGGATCACTCTTTCAGGGGAAGTGGCATTGACCATCCCGGACATATCCGGCGATGATCAGCATGAAAACGAGGCCTATATCGACGATATGGAAGGAATCATTGATTCATATCCATTGGGATTATCATTCTCAACCTGGGTAATGGCCAGTAAACCCTGGCAAGTTAACTTACCAAAAGGTAGAATCAACTGGTACAATCCATTGAACGTCAAAATGCGCCAAGTCTACGATGAATCGACTTTAAACGATAGCGAGAAAGATGAAAACATCACAGTTTTGGCTATGAAGCTGTTCCCAAACAATCTCCAGCAGCCGGGATTGGAGTCATGGTGCTACAATGGCATAATGAAATACCTTGGCAATCAGCTTGATTTTTCGGATAAAAAATACATCGAGCTATTGGTTAAAGTCGATAAGTACGCAGATACAATACCCAATGTCACCCTACACATAGACCTTGGGGATATTAACGAGGACTTCTACACTGAGTACGGCGGTATGAATTTTCTGAATACAGAAGACAAAAACAATGACGGAGAATTGACTGTAGCGGAGGATACAGGTTTAGATGGAATTGCCGATGGGAATCCTGGAGACGATCCCAACGATAATGCCATAATTGAAGATGCAAATGCTGACGGCGATTATCCCCATAAAAACGGAACGGAAAACAATAATCTATTGGATACAGAAGATCTGGATAACAATGGCGTTCTTAACCAGCTTGACCGCTATCTGAGTTATTCTGTATCCTTGACAAACCTGAACCAGGATCAGAATACTTATCTTATCGATTATATCACGAGCACCAAATACATGCTGATCAGAATCCCATTAAATGATATCTCACCCTCCCAGATTGTAAATAATTCCACTTCCGGAGTTCAGCCGTCTTTAAATAAAATCTCATACGCCAGAATCTGGGCAGAAACAGATAAAACCGCTCGTATCCTAATTGCTTCAGCAACCGTAGTGGGCAATAAATGGGTGGATTTCAATATTAGGTATCAAAATGACGCAATAATTCCGGCAACCATCCTAAACTCCAATAACGAATCTTATTTATCCGGTATAGCAGACAACCAGAAAACCAGCCATTACACTTCACCCCGGAACACTTTCTACACTGAGTATGATAAACCTTCTCTGGAGCAGTCCCTGACACTGGAGGTGTTTAATCTCAAAGAATCGCACAAGGTTCTTCTGCGTCAACGTCTGATAGATTATTACAGTCTTTTGTCTTATCAAAAAATCCGCCTTTGGGTTTATCCTGAAAACAGCCAGAGTATTCTCTATTACGAGGGAGATTCCCTTGATGTTATATTCAGGATGGGAGCGGATTCGCTAAATTACTATCAAGTTCGCCAGCCTGTCAAAATACTTGACTATCATACTGCAAACAACAAAATGCAATTGGATTGGTGGATTCCTCTTGAGTATTCACTGCAGGATTTTTCCAAGATCAAAGACTCCCTGGCTGTGGAAGAGGAGTATTCAAGTGGAGGCGCTTTTTTTGCATATAAGGGATCTCCCACATTGACTAATATCCGAGAATTCTGCATTGGTGTGCAAAGGCGCGATAAAAGTAACACTCCTTTTTCCGGGATTGTCTATTTTAATGACATCAGGGTGGCAGAGCCATTTGAAGACATAGGCCTGGCTGGCAGGTTAACACTTAACTCCGTCTTTGCCGACTTTTCAACATTGGATGTCGAGTTTGAGAGAAAGTCGGAAAACTTTAACACAAATATCCAGAGAGGCAGAACACAAACAGTTAGTTTCGCCTCAACAAACAATTTAAAAATCAATAACACATATTCACTGGACAAATTCTTCCCTTCCGTTTGGGGTTTAAGAATTCCACTTAGCCTGGATCGTAACTACTCGATCTCATATCCAAGATACAGAGCAAATTCTGACATCCTTCGAAGCAGTATCTTAGATCAGGAAGATAAAGAACGGGAAAAGTCTGAGACCCTTGCCTATACTGCTAACATAGGGATCAGCCAGACAGTCCAACCCAAGTCACGCTTCCTAGCCTATACTTTAAACAGGATGTCTTTGAGCGGCCGTTTATCGAGCACTATAAACCAAACAGCCACTATCCGTGATACTACCTTGGCCTGGCAAGGAACCTATAATTATAATGTTAATCTCCCTGATGACCTTCTTAAGTTTAAACTGATTAAATCCTATAGGATCAGATTAATCCCAAGTTCCTTTACAAACAATTTCACATTGAATTCGTCAGATCCCAAAAGTTATAATTGGGAAAAAAGAGATACACTCAGTACCTGGTTTCCACGTGCTCAAACTTATCCCACGAAAATTCTGAACACAGACAACGGGATAACCTGGTCCCTAACGCCTGATTTTGATACGACGTATCGGCTAATGACTAAAAGAGATCTAAAACAGATTCAGTATTTTCACGATATTAACATAGGCAAAGAAACAGAATACAAGCAGACTGCTGGTGTAAATTATGCTCCTGATTACATCCCTTCACTACTGAATTTTTCTAGCAGTCTGTCCTCAACTTATACTGAGAATCAACGCAAATACTCTGAATATTTAAACAGCGAAGAAGTCATAACATATTATAGGGATGGGAACGCAGACCGCACGATAAGGATGAATCTCACCTTGATGAACTCCAATCTTTTAAACAACCTAAAGAATAAACTGAATACATCTGTAGCGGGGAAGAAACCTTCCGATGATAAAAAAACACAGATGGAATCAGGAATGATTAAACCATCGGATAAAGAAGAGTTTTCAGAGGAAGAAAATACAAAACTTGAAGAGTTACCACTGTATGAGGAAAAAAAACATAAAGATATTGAAGAATCTCTTTCTGAAGAAGAAAGAAAGAAACTTGAAGAGATACGATCTAAAGAAAATGAGAAGTCCTTGCTGCAAGAGGGCAAACAACGAGATAATAATGATTTTGGACAAGATGATCTAAAACCACAGGATGGGAATATCTCTTCCCTTGGCAAGGTAAACTACACCCAAGAACAGATTGATTCACTTTCCAGCAAGGCAAAAATCAATCTCCCCTTCATGATTATTGACTGGCTGGCGCATGTGAAAAATATTAATGCGACATATCAGAATGGCTATGCGCAATTATTTACAAGTAAATTCTCAAGACCGAATTTTGCCTTCCAGTTAGGCCTGCCCAACCAGGTACCATTAACCTTTCTCGATTCCCGCAACAATGAGAACACTTATACCCTTTCCTCTGGTATTGCTTTTTCCAGACGGCTTGATTCTGTAATGAACTTTTCATATTCGAATACTCTGCATTATGCCAGCGCTAGCAACCAGGTCATAGCTACTACCTTCCCGGATGTCACTTTAACCGTAACAGAGCTCGAATCGATCCTGGGCTTGTCCCGATTTCTCAATGACACAAGGTTGAATACATCCACACAATATACTTTGAGACAGAATGGCGACATCAACTGGATTAAGCCGAAGCAGGAAACCAAAACATGGGCTTTCAATCCCTTAGCGTCAATCACAACAAGGATTTCTGGCCAGATACAGACTACTCTTTCCTATACTATGAATCGATCTACAAATTTTACTGATATGGATACATATATGATAGTGCGAAAATCAAACTCAGGAGGATTGACTGGAAACCTATCATATTCCTTTAAAGCAGATAAAGGCATTAAACTTCCGTTTTCAGATAAGAAAATCAATATCAAAAACGAATTGACATCTTCCTTATCATTGAGTTACCAACAGAATTATGATACTACCAAGGGGAGCGGAGATACTCAGATTGATGTCAGTTCATACCGAGTAAGTATTTCACCTTCAGCTACTTATCAATTCGATCAGAATATTAGAGGTGGTTTAAATAGCAGTTACGACATTACCCGCGACAAAAAGCGTGATGACAGAGTGCGAATTTTCCAACTTGGAATATGGATTGAGATCAATCTTTAATCATGTTTATCTATTAAAATACTTAATACTTACCCCCTTGAATTCACAAGCCCGAAATCATTCCACTTTCGTCTGACCTTAGTCCCTTCTCTGATATCATAGATGCGGTTAATGTTCGTGGTCTGGAGTGTTTGACTGGGAGGGGATAAAGCTGAACAGGCGGTGGAGATGGCGGCGACCTACTCTTCCACAGGGTTGCCCCTGCAGTACCATGGGCGCGGGTGAGCTTAACTGCTGTGTTCGGAATGGGAACAGGTGTGGCCTCACCGCCATGGCCGCCATCTCCTCCGC
>JAXDBS010000027.1:0-9425 GCA_034678545.1 Cloacimonadaceae bacterium (SeqCode)
ATATAAGAGCCGCCGGGATCTGGTCTTTGACGAACTGCAGAAGATCCCGGGCTGTATCTGCATCAAGCCGCAAGGCGCTTTCTACATCGTGGCCAAGCTTCCCATCAAAGACGCGGAGGATTTTATCATCTGGTTGCTCAAGGAATACCGCGTTAGCAATGAAACGGTGATGGCGGCTCCGGCGGAAGGCTTTTACGCCACACCGGGACTGGGCCGCAACGAACTGCGCATTGCCTATATCCTGAAGGAGGAAGACCTGCGCAAAGCCATGCACATCTTCCGGACCGGCCTCGCCGAATATCAGAGAACGCATGTCTGAGAAGCGGCAAGAGGTGCAATCTCTGCTGGAAACCCTGTCCATGTACAAGGTGCTGGAGGGTTTGATCCATAATGTCAACACTCCGCTGAATGTGATCATCGGCTATTCACAACAACTGAAGAAACAGTATCCCAACATCCCCAATCTGGAAAGCATCACAGAGGCGGGATTGCAGATCGATGACTTGGTTCAGTCCTGTTCCAGGCAACTGGTGTACCGCCTGACCAATGACAGGCAAAGCTATGACCTGCGCCAATGGCTGGGGGATGAGATAAAGCTGCTGAGGAACATCCTAGAAATCAAACATACCCTGCAGTTTGACGTAAAACTTCCGACCCGCAGGATCCCGGTCCAAGGGAACCCGCATCTGTCAGGCCTCTTACTGGAAAGCCTGATTCTGCAGGTGAAAAAAGCTCCGGACCTGCCCAAAAACGGTAACAGGATCGGCTTCGGGCTCGAATATGCTGATGAGCAGATCAACCTGTTGATCAATCTGCCTGATTTGGCTTCCCTGAGCAAAGGGCTCCCGGATTATCTAACCCGGGTCAGGGCAGAGTTGGAAGAGAGCGCTCGGGCAAACAATGCTGAGGGCCTGATATGCGGCTGGCATTACGACGGCAGCCGGGAAGTCAGACTCAGCTTTACGGCAGAGATGGCAAATTGAAAGAAGAAAAGAAACACAGGATACTGGTCGTTGATGACAGCCCGGAAACGCTGGAGATGCTGGAGAAGCAACTCCAGGCTGAATATATGGTGAGCACCGCGGCCTCGATCTCCGGCGCGCAGGAACTGATGGACAAGTTTATCTATCACGTGGCCATTATAGATCTGGTGCTTGAAGGGGAAAACGGCCTGGACCTGATCGAGGAGATCAAGAAAAACAAACCTCTCACCTCCATCATTGCGATCAGCGGCCAGGCAACGATCGAAAACGCAGTTACGGCCATGAAGATAGGCGCTGACGAATTCATCGTCAAACCCATCCGCAACCTCGACCTGGTCAATATCCAGGTGGAGAAGATCCTCCAGAACCAATGGCTGCTGCAGGAGAACCAGCGTCTCAACGAACTGATCCAGAGAGATCTGGATATCGGTTCCATCGTGGGCAACAGCACTCCCATCCAGAACATCCTGCAGAAGATCCAGAAGATAGCCAAGCTGGATACGATCGTGTTGATCACCGGTGACACGGGAGTGGGCAAGAGTGTGTTTGCAGAACTCATTCACCGCAATAGCCGGCGCAAGATGCAGAAATTCGTTTCCGTTAACTGCGGCAGCCTGACCGAAACGCTGCTGGAAAGCCATCTGTTCGGCCATAAAAAGGGCGCTTTCACAGATGCCTGGCGCGACAAAGTGGGCTACTTCCAGGAAGCCAGCGACGGGACCCTGTTCCTGGATGAGGTCACAGAAACCTCCCTGGCCTTTCAGGTGAAGCTGCTGCGGGTTTTGGAAACGGGCATCTTCCGCCAGGTGGGAGGCGATCATGACCTGCATTCGGATGCGCGGATCATCGTTGCGACCAACAAAGACATCAAGACTCAGGTTGAGCAGGGACTTTTCAGGGAAGACCTGTTTTACAGGCTCAATGTGATCAATATCAACATCCCTCCCCTGAAAGCACGCAAGGACGACATCAGGCTGCTGACCAACGCTTTCGTTATGGAATTCACTGAGAAATACAAGAAGCCGAAACTGACTGTGTCGCCGGCGGTAATGAATATCCTGCTCAATTATGAGTGGAAGGGAAATGTGCGTGAACTGCGCAATGCCATTGAGCACGCCATTATCCTGGCTGAGCATTCCATCCTGCAGCCGGAGGATCTGCCTGATTCCATCGTACCTGCAAAGGGTTCTCTGGATTTTCCCGTGCTGACTGACTTGAAGTGGGCGCAGGCCAAGGAAGCTTTCACGCGGCAATACCTGATCTCTCTGTTTGAAAGGACGGAGGGCAACATTTCCTCCGTGTCCCAGATCTCAGGCATACCGCGTGAGAATATCTACCGAAAGTGTAAGCAGTTGGGGATTGATCCCAATGAATACAGACAAAAAAGCGGGGGTCAGTGATGACTGAGAAGCTGTTCTGCGGGGCGTGTCAAAGATGAAGACCCGATGGAAAATCTCTCCCTATATGTATGTGTTCCCGGCTCTCGCCCTGCTGGTCGCCTTCCGGCTGCTGCCGATCGTTATGTCTTTCCTGATCAGTTTCTTTGAGTGGAAGATCAGTGGGACCGGAGCATTCATCGGCTGGGAAAACTATGTCAACCTGGTGCACGATCCCGTGTTTTGGAAATCGATTATGAACACTGTCTGGCTGGTGCTCTTCGTCGTACCTGCCAGCCTGGTGTTTTCCATGCTGTTCGCCGTTCTGCTGAACCAGGTCAAATACCTGCGCGGTTTGTTCCGGACTGTGTATTTCCTGCCTTTCGTAACCTCCATGGTGGCCGTTTCCATTGTCTGGAAGATCATATTCAATGAACAGACGGGCCTGGCCAACAGATTCCTGGATATCATCGGACTCACACCGCAGAAGTGGCTGGCCGAGCCTCGCGGGATCTTCTCCATGTTCTTTTCCAATTTCGGGATCGCAATTCCCGACTGGTTGGGAGGTCCGTCCCAGGCCCTGCTTGCCATCATCATCCTGACGGTCTGGAAAGGCCTTGGCTACAACACGATCATCTATCTGGCAGGGTTGCAGAATATCTCCAAGGATTACTATGAAGCGGCGGAGATTGACGGAGCAAGCAGGATCAAGCAGTTTTTCAAGATCACTCTGCCGCTGGTCTCGCCGACTACCTATTACGTGCTGATGATGACAACTATCGTGACCTTTCAGGCCTTTTCCCAGGTTTACCTGATGACCGGACCGCCCAAGGGGGGTCCTCTGGACACGACCAATCTGATCGTATATTATATCTTCAACAAGGGTTTTGACGTTCAGGAAATGGGATATGCCAGTGCTGCCGCGCTGGTGCTTTTCGCTATCATTCTTAGTTTGACGGTTATCCAGAAGCGTCTCGAAAAACACGTCACTTACTGAGGCGGCAGGAATGAGAAAGCTATTTGGACAATCCTTCATCTACGTTATCCTGATCGCCTGCGGCTTGTTCATGGTTGTTCCCTTTATTTGGATGATCTCCACAGCCCTTACTTCTCAGGCTGAATTCAACAAGGGGCAGGCCTCTTTCATCCCGAGGGAGGATTATGACATCCTTTCCGGCAGCAGTCCCGAACAACGGCTAATCATAGTGCGGACAGAGCAGGATTCGTCGTTGGTCCATTTCCTCAATGAGGACGGCCAGATCATCCGGGATTACGTCAAAGTCCCGGCCAGTTCGATCAGGCATATTCATAAGCCGCTCAGCCTGCACTGGGGCAATTTTATCAAGGCTTTCAACAAGGTGCCGTTTGCCCGCTATTTCGCCAATACACTGTATGTGTCGTTTCTATCCCTGCTGGGTGTCCTGATAACCTCTGCTTTTGCAGCTTATGCCTTTGCCAGGATGGAGTTTAAGGGCCGGGAGCTGATCTTCCTGCTCTTCATCAGCATGGTGATGGTGCCAGAGCCGATCTATCTGATTTCATCCTATGTCCTGCTGGATAAGCTCAACTGGCTTGATACCTACAAGGGACTGATCATCCCGTGGTGCGTCAATGTGTTCACGGTATTCCTGTTCCGCCAGCACTTCAAGTCCCTGCCCAAGGAGCTTTTTGACGCTGCTTCCATTGACGGCTGCAGCACTCTTGGTATGCTGCGCAGGATCGTTCTGCCCCTTTCCAAACCTGTGATCGCGACAGCTTCAGTGTTTTCACTGATAGGCTCCTGGAACAGCTTTATGTGGCCACTGGTGATGACCGACTCTCCTGAGAAAAGGCTGCTGCAGGTGGGGCTCAGTTACTTCAATGCGGAAGCATCGGCTCAGACAACTCTGCTGATGGCAGCCTCCACCTTCAGCATTCTGCCGATCCTGATCCTCTTTTTCATGGCTCAAAAACAGATTATAGAAAGCACGGCCAAGACAGGCTTAAAAGATTAACCAAGCAAAGGAGAAACAATGTCCAAACAGAATCCCAAGGACTACAAAACAGCCCAAAAATTAAGGGATACAAAGCAAAAAGGCTATACTCCACCCCGCAGGAAGCAATTGGCGACACTGGAGAATTACAAGCCGCTGTCCGTGGTCGACAGCCGGACCAACCGCCTGGTAGCCTTATTTGTTTTCCTGGCTGCAGTCATTGTGTATATGCTTACCCAGGCCAGGACCATGTCCTTCTGGGATTCCGGCGAATATGCCACCTGCGGCAGCATTCTGGGCATTCCCCACCCTCCCGGCAATCCCATGCACATTATTCTGAGCCGCGCCTTCTGCGCCATCGCCGGCAACCTGTTTCCCCACGCCGTCATCGTGGCTTTTATCTCCGGCCTGTTTTCAGCTCTGGGCGTCATGCTTACCTACCTTATCACGGTCAAACTTGTCAGCATGATAGAGGAGCACAAGTGGCTGGTTGTCGGGGCGGGAGTCCTGGCCGCGCTATATACAGCCTTTGCCTTCACTCACTGGACGACTTCGATCGAAGCGGAGGTGAACTCCGGGATGCTCTTTTTCGTCAACCTGACACTATGGCTAACGCTGGCATGGGTGGAAAAGTCGAAAGACTTCTCACATCAGAACATATTGCTGCTGATCGTTTATGCCTTTTTCCTCGGCTTCTGCGTGCACCAGACCGCATTGCAGACAGTCCCTTCCGTTATGTTCATCATTCTTTATCCCTACATCAGCAAAGCCGTCAAAGAAGGCAGGTTCTGGATCAGGATGCTTATCTACGCTGTCATCCTGCTGGCCGTCTATTTCATCACGGACCCGATCGGCAGGAGCATTAAGTTCAATGACTTTAACAAATGGATGTTTATGGTCTCGGCTGCCATTTTGCTCTACCTGAACTACAAGGATTTGATTTCCACTAAAGTATGGGTGTTTGGACTTATCCTGGCCGGGATAGGGTTGTCCCCCCACGTTTTTCTGCTGATCCGCTCCGCGGCGCGTCCTTTCATCAACGAAGGCTATCCCCATAACTGGCAATTATTCATGGACTATATCCTGCGCCGTCAATACGGTGAGGTTTCTTTCACCGTAAGGCGGGCGGCTCTCGATTATCAGTTCGGTTTCCACTTCCTGCGCTATTTCGGCTGGCAGTGGTTCAACGCCGAGACGCTTTCCGGCTGGACCAGGCTGCCTCAGGCTGTTTTCGCCGTAATAGGGAACATTATAGCCGTCGGATTTGGCGTTTTCGGCTTTGTAAATCTTGCCAGGCGTAACAAACATGCCTTTATCTATTATCTGAGCGTGTTAATCATGACAACCGTCATTTTCGTTTTTGTATTGAACCTGTCATCCGGCGAGGTGCGCGACAGGGATTACTTCTTTGTCAGCGCCTTTAACATGTGGGCCATAGCCATGGGGATCGGCTGCATCTATCTGATCCGGCAGCTTATGAGGCTGAACAAGGTCCTGCTCTATCTGGGAGTGGCTGTTATCATGCTGCTCCCCATTGTTAACCTGGCTTCTCAGTATAAGGTGCATGACCGCTCTAAGGAATATATTGCAGTTGATTATGGCATGAATTTTCTCAATTCTGTGGAGGAGAACGCCATCATCTTCACCAACGGCGACAATGACACCTTCCCGCTCTGGTACTGCCAGGCCGTTTTTGATCCGGCCGTAAGGGAAAACAAATACCCCGCCAAAGAGGTCACTCTCACCCCGGAAAGCCGGAAGGCCATCGATTCGGCCATGCAGTTCAAAAACGGCGCGCTGAAAGGGATTCGCAAGGATGTCACTATAGCCAATCTCAGCCTGCTCAATACACCCTGGTACATCCGCCAGCTCAGGGACAGGGAAGGCGTGTTGTTTGACTGGCCCGATAACGTAATTGACGGATTGCATTACATACCCATGACGCAGTATGAAGATGTTTATGCCAGTGTAAGCTCGCTCTTAAAGAACACCGCCCGGTCCGGGGAAGGCTTCTCGGTTGAGATAACATCTCCCGATTCTACCCAGAATTTTACTGTCAGTTTTCCCAATTATCCCATGTGGAGGAACGAAGGTATCTTCCGTGTCTCCGACCTTTCCGTCATCAAGATCATTCAGGATAACTTCGGCAAGCGCCCCATTTACTTTGCCGTGACCTGCGAAACCAACGTCGGCTTTGACAAAAACCTGCGTAACGAAGGCATGGTCAGCCGCATCGTTCCGGTGTCGGCCGAGCGCAACCTGGACATAGCCCGGCTGCTGAACAATACTGAAAAAGTATATTCCTATCGCTCCATACATGACGCCAGGGTTTACAAGGATGAAAACATGCGCCGCCTGATGATGAATTATGGCGCCGCTTACGACCGCGCCTATAACCATTTTCTGGACAAGGGTGATTACAGGAAAGCCCAGCACTATCTCGACAAAGCCTTCGAGTTCATCTCCCAAGAGTACACCAAGGACTTAAGGCTGCTCCAGCTCTATCTGGCCTCCGGACAGAAGGAACTGGCTGTAAGCACAACCCGCAGAATACTGGCACAGCAGACATTCGAACCGGAATCCTATGCCCAGATCGCTTACACCTGGTACAGGTCCGATCCCGAAATGGCATTTGAGGTCCTGCAGGAAGCCGTTAAGAAATATCCCTCCGATTATGACGTGGCATACACGGTCTATGACTTCGGTAAAATGACCATGCAGTTCAGCCGGGCTAAAAACTTGATGAACCAGATGGACGCCGGGATCAGGCCTGCCCTGCAGCCATACATGGATTCGCTTGGGATGTTTGGGCAGTATTATCAGGCCCAGACTCCCGAGCAGTTGGACAAGCCATAGACAGCTGAAAACCTCTGGTTTCTGACCTGAACCGTAATTATTCCTGAAATACGGAATGATTATTGTTTGTAATCAATTCGATTGCTTTACATCAGAGGATTTCAGTATGAAAAAAACCGCCTTCTTATCTGTCCTGCTTTGCCTGGTCTTTTTGACTTGCTCAGCAGGCCTGGCGGCCGTTCAGGTTGCCAACGACGCTTTCACCCTTGATGCCTATTCCTCCGCAGGCATGGAGATCAGCTTTACCCTTCCCGCCTATGAAGTAGAGGAAGTGAATCTGCAGGGGACAGTCTATCACAGGATCAAAATGGACGGGGCCGGATACCTTGCCGATACAGGCTTTCCGGAACTGCCCACCCTCTCCACCATGGTTGCAGTACCCGGACACGGTTCGGTACAGATCGAGCTGGTGGACGCCCACACCAAAATGGTCAGGCATATTCTGCCCTATCCCGCCCAGGGCGGTAATGATGAAAGCAATCCCCGCAATTTGGTGATCAACGACGCCTGCTACAGGGGCAGCCAGGTCTTTCCCCAGGAGATAATACGTTACAGCGATCCGCAGATCCTGCGTGATTTCCGGATAGTGACGATCCAGCTGCAGCCCTTTTCCTGGGACAGCGCTGCCCGCGATCTGCTGGTCCGGGACAGGATAAGCCTGCGCGTGCGCTACACAGACCAGCCCGGGATCAATGAAATGGAGCTTTCCGGCACTATCTCGCCTGCCTTTGACCGGATCTACCAGGCCCAGATCCTCAATTACAGGAATTTGCGGCCTGCCGGTTTGGCCCCCGTCCCGGAGCGGATTGTCATGATCCACGGCAGTTATTCCGACCAAACCTTCATGAATGATATCATCCAGTTCGCCCTTTGGAAGCGCCAAAAAGGGGCCGACGTCAGACTCGTCAGCACGGCTGTCACCGGTTCCTCCAACACAGCCATAAAAAGCTATCTGCAAAACCTTTACAACGACATCAATTCCAGGCCGGACTATGTAGTCCTGATCGGTGACGTTTCCGGCTCCTTTGCCGTTCCCACCTGGAGTTCTGGCGGCAATGGGGATTACCCCTACCAGATGCTAGCCGGCACAGACCAACTGGGCGATGTGTTCATCGGCCGCATATCGGCGGAAAGCACTTCCCAACTGGAAGTGATCCTGGCCAAGATCTACGCCTACGAGCGCGACATCAGCATTCCATCCGCCCAATGGCTGAACCGAATGCTGATAGTCTGCGATTCAGCCCATGACGGTATGTCCGTGATCTACTTTGCTCGTTACCTGAGGGAACTCAGTTTCTTGCATAATCCGGATTACACCTACACTATACTGGCCCAGGACGGCCCCAGTCCTTCCTCCATGAACCAGGCCATCAACCAGGGCGTTGGCTTTTTCAGTTACCGGGGATATATCGGCATGAGCAGCTGGAGCCCAACTGAATCACTGATCAACGGAGTCAAGCTGCCGCATACCGTGATCATCACCTGCTCCACCGGCAACTTCACCTCGACCGGCACCACTGAATCCTTTATCCGCCTGGGTACAGCTGCGGTACCCAAAGGTGCGGTCACCGCCATCGGGATGGACGGCTCAGGGACGCATACCATGCCCAACAACGCCCTCAGCGGGGGCATCTTTGACGGCATTTTTGCGCAAGGCATGCGTTCCATGGGCGAAGCGCTGCTTTACAGTAAGCTGAATTTCTCCCGCCTTTTCTCGGTTAGCAACGCCGGTATGGTTTCCTCCTTTACCCAGTGGTGCAACCTGATGGGCGATCCCACCATGGAAGTCTATATCACTATTCCGCATACCTTTGCAGCTGATTTTCCCGCCGCTCTGAACCAGGGTATGCGCAATCTCACCCTGCATGTTATAGATCAGGAGGGACTGCCAGTGGGGGCTGCCAGCGTCACCGCCGTCCAGGGCGGGATCATCATAGCTCGCTCCTTCAGCGATGCTCAGGGCCAGGTCTGTTTGCAGTTCGCGGCTCCCCTGAGCGCGGATGTTGTCACCGTCACGATCGCCAAACACGATTTTAAGCCGCTGATCCAGCAGTTTTATCCGGAGGCGTCACCCCTGACCTATGTCATGACCCTGATTGATGATGACAATATCGGAAGCTCTTCTGGCAACAACAATTTTAATGCCAATCCCGGCGAAACGCTCGAGATAATGGCCGGATTACGTAATGCAGGCCTCATCAGCATCAGCGGCCTCTCCGGCTACGCTTCCTGCTCTA
>JAXDBS010000028.1:0-56803 GCA_034678545.1 Cloacimonadaceae bacterium (SeqCode)
GGCAGAAAACGGGGCAGGGGGCGAAGCCCCATACAATAAGGGGCGGCGGGCGGGAATAGATAAAACAGCATGGGTTCCCTCCTGCACAGGAACGACGGTGCCGTAAGTACAGACGCCTCGTCTGTACAAGCTGATCCGGCAGGCGGGGGCGTCCGTCGCTACGTCCCAAGAATAACCACGGCAGAAAACGGGGCAGGGGGCGAAGCCCCATACAAAACAAAGGGTGGGCGGGTGGGAATAGAAAAAAAAGCCCCCGCTCCAGGCGGGGGCAATCAGCCAAGCTGTCTGTCCGCACCGGCAGGTTGCTGCCGGCGGGGCAGGTTTGTTTATCACATTATTTGTTCATTGAGGGCAGTCTGCGTTCGCTCCGGTTGGGCTGGGTGGCAGCCTCGTTTACGTATGCGGGGCGCAGCACCTGTCCGCCTCTGGCGGGCGGGGTGCCTGAGCCGGCCGTGACCTTGATGAATTCCTTCTCGATCAGGCCAGTCCAGTAGAACCCGTTGTAAGCGCCGTCAACAGATCCGATGTACGTGAAGCCGGTATAGGGATCCGTCGAGTAATAGATGCCATACCAGTCTGCATGGTCGATGTAATCCCAATAGAAGATGAGTTCATCCACATCGGAGTAGACGACGGTCACATCAGGCACATCCAGCTCCGCCAGGATCTGGATGTTGTCGATGTACCAGTTGTTGATCTCGTAGCTGTCTTCGCCGTGCGCGCGGAAGCGGATCTGGAATTCGTGCCCGGCCGCGTAGGAAGTGATATCAGCTTCATAAGATGTCCAGTCGAAATCGTCATCGAGAGACGATACTGTGCCCAGGGTGGTCCAGACGGATCCGTCCCAGACTTCCCAGCTCATCAGGTTTTCTGCTAATGTGCTGTAGTTATCCAGGTAGAGGTCGAACTTCAGCTTCATGAAGGGCAGGTCGCTGCCGTCGAAGCGGAAGCTGGTCAGCGGGATGCTGTAATTCTGAACCGAAGGTGTCCAGCTGAAGGTTGCAGAAGGTATCGGATTACCTGTGCCTGAGGTGACAAACCAGTTGGTGGAGCCGGGTGTCCAGTTGTTGGTCAGGAAGGATCCGGAGGCCCAGTCTTCGGTGAAGGGCAGGTCAATGGGCGGGATCAGGGCGATCTCACCCTGCCAGACGTTGGACTCGACCGTGCCGCCTTCATACACGGCTTCGACGTAGTAATCATAGACGCCCACGCCGGGGTTGTCATCGGTATAGGTCAAGCCACTGATCGGAGTCGGAGTGAGCAGGGCATAGCCGGCTCCGGCATCGCGGTAGACATTGTAGCCTTCCAGCAAGCGCTGGTTCGGATCTGGGACATCATTCGGGTCAACGCCGCGCCTCGAATAATCACTGTCGTTATTCCTGCGCTTATCACTGACCAACGGGATGTTCGTCAGCTCAGCTGTTCTGGCTCCGCTGTCTGTCACAAATCCTCTGATGTTCCAGCTGTAGGTATAGGGAATTGTTTCCCACGGCTCTGAACCCCATTGATAGATATTGCTCAGTCCATCCACAAAACCGCCGCCGCCGTTATCGCAGCCGGCCGGATATCCGGTTTGGGTGGAAACCTCGTAACCGATGTACATGGCGACCGTCGTATCGATGGGAACAGGGTTGTAAAGAGCCACTTCATTCCAGGTATTGGGGGTTTCATTGCCCACCACCTGCGAGTAGATCTCCGTGTCGGGAGCCAGGACGGCGTCACTGCCGGTCCAGATCTTGATGGTGAACTCGGCGTCAGCCCGGGGGAAGAACTTGACCACTGTAATGTCCTGTCCGGCATACGGCACCAGCGAGGAAGACAGGAATTTGGCAGCCACCTTGAAGTGTGCGACACCGCCATTGCCATAACCGTAAGTGTTGTTACCGTTGTCGTAGTAGATCCACGTACCGTTTGTATCGGCATAGGTGGGAAGCCAGTTCAGCACGATGTCTTCGTTGCCGACCACGCTGCCAGTAAGGTTGATTTGGTTATACATTATCTCAGGGGCAATGTCGAAGCGGCGGGTGGTGGAGTAGTATTCACCGTAAGCGTTGTAGGCATAGACGGTCCAGTAATAGGGCTGTCCGTGCAGGAGATTATAGCTCATTTCCTCCACCGGATTGAACGAATCGGTATAGATGGGGTCCCAATACTCCTGTCCGTAAGGATCATCCGGATCCGTGGAAAGGAACACGCCGAAATATTCGGGGATGCCCTGGTCGGGATCAACTTCCCAGGTCAGGTCGAACCCGGTCTTGGGCAGGTTAACGGCGTCTGCTTCCGGGAGAATCTGAGTCACCGCGGGAGCGACTTCCGGAACATAGATGGCGGGTCCCAGGATGTCGTCCAACAGCACCCAGGAAGAGTATATGGTTCCTGCTTCTTCATACCAGAAGTTACTTATCGTGTTGAAGCTGAACCTGTAGACGCCCCAGGGCAGGGAGGAGATATCCAGCACTACCTGGCGGACGTCGTCGCTGAGCGAGTAATCGATGGTGTCGCCGATGGCGGTCCAGCCGGTATCGCCGTCTTCCTGGTAAGTGACCCACAGGATGCTGTTGCCTTCGCCAAAGGTGTTGTTCACGCCGCTGGTGAAGAAGCTCAGCACTTCCACCGAGCCGTCCAAAACCACTCGGGGCGTGATCAGCTGGCCGGCTGCATAGGTGCTGTCCTGGAAGATAATGGCGCTCTTGAGGTCGGCTATCACATAAGTCAGATTAGTCGTGACTTCCCAGGGAGTTCCCGTTTCGTCCATTTTCCAGAACCAGGGCGGGAAGGTGGCGCCTTCGAAGTCCTCGACCAGGGCGTCGGTCGGGAAGCCCAGGCCGTCCAGGGCCACATCGTGGTCAGTCCTGTAGGCGTTGGTGATGCGCAGGGTGGCGGTCTTGGCACCGGCTGAGGTCGGTGTGAAGGAGACCGGGATGATCACCGATTCGCCTTCCTCAAGGGAATCCGGCAGGTTGACGGGATCGAAGCTGAACTCGCCGGGATTCGTGCCGATGATGCTGATGTCAGCCGCCTGCACGACGATCGTGCCGGCGCCGGTATTGGTGACTGTAACGTCCACCGGGCCCTGGGTTTCGCCCACGACGGCAGAGCCGAAGCTGATGCTGGTGGGGGAATACTCGAAGATGGGCACGGTCGGGATCTCCATCAGGTCAATGTCCGCGAACCAGCCAGCATAGTTGACGGAGGTGTCGGACTTGAACTTGAAGGTCATGGCGCCGCCGTAGGAATTGAAGGCGGGGATGGTCAGTTGCCCATCGTAGGTGGCCATGACGGGAGCGGTGGTATCCGCGCCGGCGAAGACGAACAGGGTGTCCCAGCCGGCTTCCGTGTAGAAGGAATTGAAGCTGCACTGGATGCGGTAGCCGGTGGGCGGCGTAAAGGTAAGGTAAGTCCATTCGTTATTGCCGTAATTGGCATTGTAACCGCCGCTGTCCAGGAAAGCCCAGACATCGGTCGTGTTGGTCAGGGTCACGGCGGTGTCCACGCCTTGGACCGCTACGCCGGTATAGCCGCCGCCGCTCAGGGCCACGTCATAGTCGGTGCGGTAAGCGCTGGTGATGCGCAGGGTGGCGGTCTTGGCGCCCAGGGTGGAGGCGTTCATGTACACCGGGAGTTGGAGGGATTCGAAGTTACCCAGCGTATCGGGCAGATTGGCGCTGTCAAAGCTGAACGAGGCAGCGTCAGTACCGATGATGCTGATGTCGGTTGCATTCAGGACCAGTTCTCCGCCGCCTTCGTTGGTGATGGTGACGTATAAGGGTCCGACCGGAACGCCCAGCTCTCCGGGGCCAAAGTCAAGGGCTGTGGGATCATAGGCGAATACCGGGTCTTCCGGCACGGCGACTGCCGACAGGTTCAGGACAAAGTCAGTGTAGTAGGGAGTCGGCCATGTGTCTACGATCGCGTAATAGGTGCCCGCATCCAGCACAACATCAGCAAAGCTGCCGCCGGTGGAGCCGGAACCCTGGGCCAGAATGGCGGCAGGGGTTGCCACGCTGGGCTCGGTCGCCACAATGTGCACACCTGTCCAGGACCCTGACACGCTGCCGCTCAGATAGCTTTGAGCAGCCAGGGTGAATCTGCCTACGAAATCATATCCGCCCAGGTAATAGTTGGACGGTGAGGCGGTTACCATGGTGTTGTCATAATCTTCGCCGTAATCAAAGGTGTTATCCGAATAATCCACCACCGGCAGGGTGAAATCATAGGGGTTGCCGCAGGTGGAACCGGCGGGACGCGTTACTCCCGTGCCGTAAACCGGAACCAGGGTGGTGGCGCGCGCCACATTATCGGTAATGGAGACGTTTATGCTGTCATATCCTACTGCCAGGGGATTGTAAACCACGTCAAAGGTTTCGTCGTTCCCTGTTGATATGGTGCAGGGCAGGGCTGGGACGTTGGCAAACGAGAAATCGCCCGTGGCACCTGAAATGGCGCTGATGATCAGGTCGGCGCCGCCCGTGTTGGTCATCGTGAATGTCTTGGAATAGGGTCCGGTGGTGATATCCACTTCACCGAAATTCCAGCTGGTTGGATCAAGCGACAATACCGGAGTGGGCGCTACATACTTCTCCGGACCCACAAAAGTATCGACATATAAATAGTACATGTTATCACTATAATAGTGAATTGCCAGGTACTTGGTGCCGACCGGCAGGTCAGTCTTGGTATATTGCTGCCAGGTTGTTGACGCATTACTGATTTCATCGCTCCAAGTGAAAGAAGTAAGCTGGATATCAGTGGATGACCAGCCCACCTTGAATAATTCAGATCCATAATCATAACGGCGATACCAGAAACTGACAGTCTGGTCTCCTGAGGTTGTAACAACCTGCGGAGAGATCAGGTACTGGTTGTAGTCGTCATCAGAATTATAGGACGAAAACCTGAATGACCTCGCTCCCTCATAGTAATATGTTGTCGAGTGGGTCATCGGGTTGGTGGGAGACGCACTACCATATGCCAGGCTCCAACCGGTGGCTGGACAGGTAGCACTTTCAAAGCCCTCGGTCAGAGGGGCGGCAAATATGCTTGCAAAGGCAAATAGCACTGCCATCATAATTAGTAATTTCTTCATAACAAAAAACTCCTTCTTAAGATGTTTTATGAAGATATTGCGCACTGGGTATGCCCGCAACATTTGCGGGCACGACTGTTTTCGAAGCCAAAAGGATGCCGCGGAGCCTGACCCGGGGGTTGATCTCCGCCTTTGATTTTGAAAGACAAGTTATGTTTGTCAAAAAAATGGGGGGGATGGGCGCATCCCCTCTGTATATATAGGAATAGGATTGAATGGCAAAGCTGGCTCGGGCAGGCGCACCTGCACCCCGTGCGGCGGGGTTAAGGCAAAAACACTCATTCAGGGCAAATGGCATTGCATCTCCTGTCTCCCGGCCGGGCCGGAAGAGTTTCTTGCTGTCCGAATCAAACACGTAAAAACCACGGAAGCGCTGGCGGGGGGAAACGGGCGGATGGTTCAATCCCCCTTTTTACACCTCTATGGCAAGGTATAAAATGCGGGAAAATATGTCAAGAACTTCTTGAGTTTTTTTGTCTGCGCCTGAGATGTGGCTGCAAAAAAAGCAGATATGGCCATAGCTGAACCCGGTTTCCGGCAGGGCTCGGACCGCGGTAAACAAAACCATCGACAAAATCTGGCCTTCCGGCTAATTGGGATACGTGAAACATTAACGGCTGACTGGACCCATAACCTGACAAAAACCTGGAGGAACATGCCCCAACCCGTATTCAACGAAGAGGAAGCCCTGCAGAGAGCCGGCGACCGGGATTTCCTGAAGGAGCTGCTGGCCGAGTTTGCGGCGATGCCGGAGCTGGATCTGTCCCGGCTGGACGAGTTGGCCGTCCGGGAGGATTACGAGGGCATCTACCAGATCTCGCATTCCATCAAGGGCGTGGCCGGCAACCTGGCCCTGACCGGCATCTACCTCAGCGCCATCAGCCTCAACGATATCCTCCGGCTGCGGCAGCCGGACTTGCTGAAATCCTGCCTGGACCGGCTGAAGGAGGAAGTGGAGCGCTTCCTGGCCTTCCTGCCCCGCTATCTGGAAAGCTGAGGGCCGCCCCGGTCCGGTAAAGCCAGCAACCTCAAATCTGAGCGCAACCTGCCCCCGCAGAAAACGTCCGACAGCCAGAACAGGGCTGCCCACCCCAACAGGCAGACCGCCATCCCCCGCCCCATGCTCATCCCGGTCAGGCCCAGCGGCAGCAGGGCATACGGTACCGCCGGCACCAGGCTGAGCAGCGCCTTCGGCAGGACCGCCATGATCTTCATCCCCACCAGCCGCAGGCAGATGATAAAAAAGGCGAGGTTGGTCACGGCGCTGGCTATGGCATAGGCTGTCACCGCCGCCGTGAAGGAATGCCGCAGGCCCAGCAGCAGGGCCATGCTCCTGGCCAGCAGGGAAGCCGCGTTCCAGCCCAGTTCCCATCCCGGCTTGCGTTTGAGGAAGGGGATCCCGCCCAGCGGATTGACATACAGGCTGGTGCCGAACAGGATGAGCATGGCCGGCAGCAGGGGCAGGGCGTCGTCCCATTTTCCCCCAAAGAGCATTCCCACCCCCCAGGCGACAGCCCAGGTGTAAACGGCGGCCAGGGGCAGGCCCACCCATCCCGCCAGGCGCAGATAACGTCCGGCCAGGCCGGCGATGTCCCCGTCCCGGCGTCCGGCCAGCACGGGAAAGAACACCTGGTTCAGGGCTCCGGTAAAGAGGCTGACCGGCACCCCCACCAACTGCGAGGCGAAGAAATACAGGCCCATCCAGACCGGCTCGACCAGCATCCCCAGGACCAAAATGGGGGCGTTGCCCGCCACCTGGTTGAGCAGGGTGACCATAGTGGCCTGGGTCACGAAGCCCCGGTATTTATGCAGAACGGAGCGCAAAACCAAGCGCCTCCGCAGCGCGGAGCGGATGGCTTTCAGGTGCTGCCGTTGATTGATTCTCCAGAGCCAGGCCAGTTCCACCGCGTTGCCTATGAAAAAGGCGATCAGGTAAACCCAGACGGAGCGAACGAAATACAGGACCGGCAGGCTGAGGGCGGCATAAACGATGACGTTCCAGGTCTCCGCCAGGGCCAGCGGCCGGAACTGCAGCTGCCGGGAAGCCGCGCTGCGCACGGTTCGGCGCAGGATCTCCAAGGCCAGAAAAACGGAGGTGTAGAGCAGCATCCGGCCGAGCAGTTCGCTTCTGTAGAGCAGGCCCAGCAGCCCGGCCGCCAGGCTGAGCAGGACGATCCCCGCCCCCGAGGCCAGCAGCGCCATTTGCCACAGGGCCAGCAGGGCGGTGTGTCCGCTCCTCCGCTCAATGATCAGGTGAAAGTCCAGGCTGAGCAGGCTGAGGCCGGAAAACAGGCTCAGGATTAGGCAGTATTCGCGGAAGGCTCCCAGCTCCTCCTTGGAGAGCCAGAGCGCGACAAAGTAAAACAGGGCCAGGGTGATGGCGCGGCGCAGGACGGAGGTGGCCAGCGTCCAGCGGATGCCGCTGAGGATATGTCCCCTGTTCATTTAAAGCTTTTAGGCTTCGGGCAGGTCAAACAGGCTGGCCTGCTGGGCTTCGACCTTCACGCCCAGATGTTTATACCCCTTGTAGGTAACCTTGCGCCCCTGCAGCGTGCGTTCCAGGAAGCCCTGCTGCACCAGGTAAGGCTCAAAGAGCTCCTCGATGGTGCCGGCGTCCTCGCCGATGGCGGCGGCCAGGGTCTTGATCCCGACCGGCCCGCCCCGGTAATTTTCTATGATGGTGAAGAGGATGCGCTTGTCCATTTCGTCCAGGCCGGCATGGTCCACCTGCAGCATTTCCAATGCCAGGCGGGCGATCTCGCCGGTGATGACGCCGTCGCCCTTGATCTGGGCATAATCCCTCACCCGGCGCAAAAGGCGGTTGGCGATGCGGGGCGTGCCGCGGCTGCGCAGGGCCAGTTCCTTCACGCCTTCCGGCTCGATGGGCATGTTCAGGATGCCGGAGCTGCGGATGATGATCTTTTCGATCGAGTCCACGTCATAATAATCCAGCCGCAGGACGATCCCGAAGCGGTCGCGCAGGGGCGGGGTGAGCAGCCCGGCCCGGGTGGTGGCCCCGATCAGGGTGAAGGGCTCCAGGTCAATTTTAAGCGTGCGGGCGCCGGGGCCGCTGTCCAGGATGATCTCCATGCTGAAGTCCTCCATGGCGGGATAGATGTACTCCTCTATGACGTGGCTCATGCGGTGGATCTCGTCTATGAAGAGGACCTCGTGGCGCTGCAGGTTGGTCAGGATGCCCGCCAAATCGGATGGCTTTTCCAGCACGGGCCCGCTGCTGACCGTGATCTCCACGTTCAGTTCGCGGGCGATGATGCCGGCCAGCGTGGTCTTGCCCAGCCCGGGGGGGCCGTAGAAAAGCACGTGGTCCAGCGGTTCCTTGCGCAGTTTGGCGGCCTGGATGGAGATCTCCAGCAGCTGCTTGATCTGGTGCTGGCCGATAAACTCGGACAGGGTCTTGGGCCGCAGGGCGCGGTCAAATTCTACTTCGTCCGGCTGGGTGGCCGGGGTGTTGATTCTTTCTAACATTATCAACCTTTCTTGCGCAATACTGCTCTGCCTCAGATTTTCCTCTGTCCTCCCGCCTCTCTTTTGGTGTGGGGCTGCACCCCCCCCCCTCAGGAAAACCTGAAGCTGGCGGTGCGGAAGACAAGTGTCATAATTCATTTATTTATCAAGCTGATTTTTTGTCTATCATAATTATTGGTTCCCGGGAAAGGCCGTAACTGCAGACGCCCCCGTCTGCAGAATCCCTGCCGCGGGCGGGGCGAATGTGGTTGCGGCCCGCAAAAAAAAGGACGCCGCTTTGGGGAGCGGCGTCCTTGTATTACAGGTTATGCCTGGCAGGTTTATTTCATCAGGATCATCTTGCGGGTGGAGGAGTAATCCCCGGCCCGCATCTTACAAATGTACACGCCGCCGGACACGGGTTTGCCGTTGTCGTCGGTGCCGTTCCAGGCGGCCTGGTGGCGTCCGGATTTGGCTTTGCCCTCGACCAGGGTTTTGATCTTCTGGCCTTTCAGGTTGTAGATGCTGATGCTGACGGGGCCGTCATCCTTGACTTCGTAAGCGATCCGCGTTTCCGCATGAAAAGGATTGGGATGGTTGCCCAGCAGGGCGGTAGTGCTGGCAGGCTGGACGGTTTCGCCACTGCCGGTGCCGTTGTAACCCTGCATTTTCACGTCGTCGATCAGGAGGGCGTTGCCGCCGCTGGACTCGCACTTGATGCCGAGGCGCACGTACTCGTTATCGTAGCTGGTGGGCATCAGGTAGGTGTATTGGGTCCACTGCATGGGCGGCTCCACGTAACTCGGCCCTGACAGGATCACGAAGGATTCGGGAGTGGGGTTGGCCGCTGTCGTTATGCCTACCCTGAAGCGTTCCAGGGGTCCTCCGTCCGCGGTTGACATGGCCCAGAAGGAAAAGCTGTTTTCCGTTCCCAGGTGCAGGGTGGGCGTGATCAGCCAATCGTTGTTGGGGCCGGTGACCGCGGCGGGACAGGCAGCCATTTTCAGGCCGCCGTGGGCCTGGGCATCGGTCAGGGGAGGAGTCGTCGCGCCGGGCGTGAAGATGACGAAGGCCATGGGCTCGCCCTCGTGCGGGAAAGTCATTTCCGGATAGTCAATCGTGGCGCTGTTGTCAATGTCAGCCGTGATCCACATGCCGAAATCCAGGGCGAAGTTGGGGTAGGATTCAAATCCGTCCGAGAAGTACGTGGGCACGATCGGCACAAATACGGTGGCGATCACGAAGGGGCAGGGGGCGGATTCGCCGGTCGTGTATACGGCAGTTACTTCATAGATATAAGAGCCGTTGGGCAGGCCTGTGTCGGTGTAGGTGAGGTTGGCGGGATCAGTGATCTGGGCGATCATCTCGCCGTCGCGCCAGACCTTGTATCCGGTCAGGGGGCGTTCCGGGTTCCGGGCGGCCTGGGGGGAGGCCGGCGCCCAGCCGGCCGGGGCAGTCCAGGTCAGGGTGACGTCGTGGCCCACTACATTGAACAGCAGGTTGGTGACCGGGGTCAGCATCTCGCCCGAGACGGAGTTGGAAGGCACGGATTCGCCGCCGGGATTGGTATAGATGGCGGTAACGTGATATGAATGGATACCGGCGCCGGCCGTGAGGTCAGTATAGGTCAGGCTGGTAACGTTGGACCCTGTGATCAGCGTGCCGTCCCTGTAGACCCTGTAACCCACGGGAACGGAAGTTTCCGGAGCCTGCCAGGTCAGGGTGATGGAACTGCCGCCGAACACGGCGCTGAGGTTGCGGGGCGGATTGAACAGGGGCACCAGTTCGGAGATCGTGATATCGTCCAGATACAGGTTATACATGTTGGCGTTGCTGAAGCCGTGGAATCCCAGGTAGTGGATCCCGCCTGTTGTGGGCGGAATATATGCCTCCGCCATTACATAGTCCGTATGGGTGATGTTTATGTCCTGAAAGATCTGGGTGGTGAGGCCGGCCACCGTATTGGCGGTGCCGTATCTGATTTCCAGCTTCTCCGGGAAAGAGCTGCTTTGCGCCTTGTAATAGAACTGCACCTTGTAGAAGGGGCCTGCCGCCAGTTGCAGGGGCGGGGAGATGACCCAGTCGTCCATGTCCACGCCGGTGGAGGGGTTGTAGCTGCAGCGCAGGGCGTTGGGGGCCGAATTGGCGCTTGTTGTGACCGTCACCCAGGTGAAGCTGTCATTGTTGTCGTTGATCACCGTCCAGGTGGGCGGAACGGCCGGGGCGGTCACCCCATCCCAGTTCTGGGCATAGGGAAAGACAGCCACCGTGGGATCGGGTATGGTCGAGAAGGACCAGACGGGGCAGCCCACGGCGTCCCCGAACTCGTTGTTGGGCACGATCTGCCAATAGTAGGTAGTGGTGTGGGTAAAGTCATTTTCGGGATTGTAAGTGGCGGCTGTCTGGAGGATGCCGTTGACCAGGTTGGTGGGCGGGTTGTCGGTGCCCAGAAAGACCTTGTAGCCGGTGGGGGCGCCGCCGCCGGAGAGCCAGTTCAGGTTGGCGTAGAGCGCGATGTTGGCTGCCCCGTCGGCGGGGGATACGATCTGGGCCGGATTGGGCGGCGTGCCGGCCTGGGGCGGCGTCCAGGCAAAGATCAGGCCGTTGGGCGGAAAGACCGTGGCGTTGATTGTGCAATTGGAGTTGTTGGCGGTGCCGGGTGTGGTCGCGGTCCAGTCGGTCGTGGTCGTCCGGTTCGTGTATTCCGTGTTGGCGTCGCCCCGCAGTCCGACCTGCACGGTCGCCGCGGTAGACACGGTGGCAACGTTGAAATACCCGTAATTGAAAGTTATGGCGTTTGTCCCCTCAAACAGCTTGATCTGGAAATTGATCGTGTCATTGGCCGCCGCTGTGGGAGTCCGCTTGTAGTTCTTCCACTGGATGGTGAACACCCGGTTGGGCGCGGTTCCGGAGGAGAAAGACATCAGGGACCCCGTATCGCGGGATTTGAGATCCCGGTTAAAGCCGACCGCCACGTTGTTGGTGGTGCCGGAGCTGATCGCCGAGTTGGAGGTCGTGACGGCCGCCCCCATCGCGATGAAGCCGTTGGTCGCGATGCTGACGTTGGAATAGACCGTGCCATTGTAGTTGAAGTCAAAACCCAGCGGGATGTTGTTGAACACCTCGTTGTCGTTGGCGGAAGTGCCGTGGGTGGTGCCCTCCGTGAGTTCCGCATACGCGTTGCCTGTGGTGCCGCTGAACGTGTAGTCGGTGATCACGCCCCAACCCGCAGTCAGGGCAAACAATAACAGGATGCTAAGTAGGGTGGGCAGATACCTGTTTGGCATAACATCTCCTTTCCTTATATTAATAGGTTGGCATTTGTGCTCAGTTCAATGCCGGTCCTTATCGCGGGGGCTGCCAGGCAGAGCCCGCAATACCCCAATTCTCCTTTATATCATGATTTTTACATTTCACCAGACTGTCAAGGAAAAACGGGAATTCTGCTCCTGCTGCGGCAAAAAAACAGGCAGGCTTGTCCGCGTGCTTCGGACCAGCCTGCCTGGGTTCTGCGGGATGACAAATCCCGGCCGGGTGGAATTCTACCTGAGTTTCAGCAGTTTGCTTGTCACTTTGCGGCCATCCTGCTCCGCCCTCAGGAAATAAATACCGGCCGCCGGCATTGCCTTCAGGGCCTCGTCCGAAAGGACCAGTTTGCGGCCCGGCAGAGCGCTGCAGGAGAATAACTTCTGCCCTTTTACATTATAGAGTTCCAGCCTGACGGGGGCAGCCGCCTTGCTGCTGACCGCCACGGACAGACTGCTCCGGAAGGGATTGGGATAGGCCGTGACCTGGAACTGACCGGCCGCAGGAAGGGTCTCCTCCCCGTTGGCAGTGGACTGCTCCCAGGTGTAGCAGACAATGCTCTCATTCAGCCAGGCGGGCGGGTCTTCGTTCCAGGCCTGGGTCAGCCGGCTCTCGCAGTTGCCATTGCAGTCGTAGGCGAAGGTATGGACAATGTCAAAGACCCAGTCCCCCATTATGTTGTTGTAATAGCTCTGGTCAATGATCAGGCGGTCGGCGTAATCATAGACATAGGTGTTGCGGGCCTCATTCCTCCAGTATTGGTACATCCAGATCTCCCTGACCTGTTCCGACAGCCTGCCGACCTCCAGGGGCCTGCCGTAATGCAGGAAACCGGGGAACCTTCTGCTGACGAGTTCCACCAGGCCGGCTCCCGTCGTCGTATCGGATGCGTGATAACAAAAGGAAGTCCTGAAGCTTAAGATCCAGTTCAGGGAATCCTCGGAGTTGTATTCGGTCAGGAGGTTTATCCGTCCGTTGTAATCAAACTGGAGTTCCCATTTGTTCCAGGTGGGCGGATAATCCACCAGGCTGGAATCGTAGATCATGATCTGGCTCAATGCTCCGTTGTCATAGGAAACCCAGGCCCTTTTGACATCGAACCAGGTGCGGTCCAGGCCGCTGGATTGCAGTCGGGCCGCAGTCAGGCGGTTGGCCTGGTCATACTCATACAGGCTCCGCGCCATGGGTATGGACTCAGTAAATGCGTCCAGGCAGGTTACGATCTCCGTAATCCGGTCCTGGGCTGCATTGTAGCTGAAATGGTCGGACCCGCCCTGCAGCCAGCCCGCGGATGCTTCAAAATAGCTGTAGGACGTGCTGTCCACCAGGTCGGGGTGGGACTGGCTGAAATAGTTGTGGGCCAGTTCGTGGTTCACCCAGCTGCCTTCAACGTCTGTCAGGGTCAGCTCCTCCAGCAGCCGCCAGGAACGGCTGCCGGGATCCTGCACGGCCGTGAAACCCGCCCACTCGTCCGGCATCCGGGCGGTCAGGACGGCTGAAAGGCTCGCGATCAAAACAAGGCTAAGGAATGTTCTGTTCATTTTTTTTTACCTCGCAGTATGTTGTTGGGGGGATGATTTTGCTTTGCCCCCCGCTTCTTTTGCATCAATGGTTGTGCCCTTTTCAGATTTCAGTTCGGCCAGCAGCTCACTCATCAGGTGCAGGACCCGGTCTTTTTTGGGCAAAAGGTCCTCCGGGCCGCAGACATAGGGCAGGTCCCTGATCTGGTCATAGATTTCGGGGGGCAGGTCGTGGCTCAGATACCTCGGCCCGAATGACCAGCGCGCCCTGTCGTACTTGATCCGGAGCAGTTCCACCAGGGTGCGCAGATAGAGATTGTAATAGAGCTCAAAGGCGTCCACGTGGCGTTTGCGCCCAATTTCCTTGTCCGCCAGCAGGTGCATCATCCGGCAGAGATTGTCCGCCCGTTCCAGGCGCTTGCGGATAATGTCCGCCTGTTCGGTAAGATCAACATGCTCCCTCCCCACCCGACCCGTCTTGTCGAAATGGACGATGGAATCGCCGTGCAGTTCAGGTTCCGAGAAGTAGGTGGGGCTGCTCTCCTTCATGATCAGGACGTCGACCAGAAGATAGGGCGATACCCCTTCCAGCCTGTAATGGCACTGCCACTGGCCGTGCCAGGCGGGCTGGGGCAGGATGTACTTGTCCACGATCGGGGCGCACCGCCGTAGAGCCTGCTCCACGATGGCGGCCGCCTGTTCCGCAAAGTCGTCCCTGACCACGATCTGATAATCAATGTCCGAATACTCGTCAGCCCGGCCAAAAGCGGCGGAGCCCCCTTCAAAACAGGCCAGCACCTCTTCGTGCCGGCTGAGCTCCCCCGCCAGCAGGCGGATGATCTTGTCTCTCATAAATTCTCCTTTTACGTGTCTGGTTATACCATTTTTATATAGGCCCATATCATTAAAACATCCTTTGAATTAACCTGAAAGCTGCCGCCAAACCGGCTTGCCCTTATCCAATCAAGGGTTCCCACTCTCTTTCAAATCTCTTTGCTCTGCAAAGCTACCCCTTATAACGCGCTTTTCGTTCCAATTCCTGACCTTTGTCCATCCTGCTTCCGAACTATATGCCAGGCAGGAAGATATTTATTGTAAAATGATTGGGCAATCATCTCCGGTTTACTCAGATAAAACCTATTTCCTGCTTCCCCACCCCTTGCCCCGCAGTTAAATCTGGCTCAATTGTATGCTTACAGTAAATCAAATATATATCAAATGTATTGTTATATGCTTTTGACCTGCTTTTGATATTTATTTGGCTTATTTTTAAGCCAGAAATGTTTTCAGGCGGGCAAATAATGCCGGGCAGGCCCCGAGATATTTTCTTGACAAAGTGATGCGCGCTTGAGGTTTGGAGAAAAATCGGCTGAAGCTGGAGGCAAAATGAACATCGCCGTGATCTACCATTCAGTTACAGGCAACACGGAAAAGCTGGCCCGGGCGTTGGCGGCCAGGCTGACGCGGGCGGGGCACGCCGTCACCCCGGTCAAACTGGAAACCGACGGGCCCATCAAAACCGGCAACTTCAGGCAGGCCATGAAGTTCAAGGTTACCAATCTGCCTGACCTGTCCGGATTCGAGGCCTTGTGCCTGGGCGGGCCGGTCTGGGGGTTCGGGCCTTCTCCGGTGACCTACCAGGCCATCGGGCAAATGCCTGACCTGGGCGGCAGGAAGGTCCTGCCCTTCGTGACGATGGGCTTCCCGCTCAAGGGGATGGGCGGCCGCGGCAGCCTCAAACACCTGCGGCAGGCCTTGGAAAAAAAGAACGCCACGGTCCTGCCCGGCATCATTGTCCCCCGCCTGTTCCATAACCTGGAGAAGGAAATCGAGGCCGGCCTGCAGGGCTGCGAGCAGTATTTCCAGGCCTGACAGGCTTTGTTTGGTTTAACCCGGAAACAGGGCAGGCAGAAAAAAAAATGGCGGATTTGTGATTTTCTGCTTGACAGGAAAACGGGGCGGGAAACATTAGCACTCGAACTTAGTGACTGCTAAGAATACAAAAAACAGAATAAAACCAAGAGCATAGGGAGGTTAACTACTATGGCCAAACAAATTCAATTCTCGCACGAGGCCCGCACGTCCTTGAAGAAAGGCGTGGACAAGCTGGCCGACGCCGTGAAGATCACGATCGGGGCCCGCGGCCGGAACGTGGTTCTGGACAAGAAATACGGATCGCCCACCATCACCAACGACGGCGTGACGATCGCCAAGGAGATCGAGCTGGAAGACCCGTATGAAAACATGGGGGCGCAGCTGTGCAAGGAAGTGGCGGAAAAGACCCACGACATCGCCGGCGACGGCACCACCACGGCCACCATATTGGCCCAGGCCATCATCGAGGAAGGGCTCAAGCACGTCACGGCGGGGGTCAACCCCATGTTTCTGAAGCGGGGTCTGGAAAAGGCCACCCGGATCGTGGTGGACAAGATCCACGAATACAGCAAGACCATCAAGAGCAGTGACGAGATCGCCCAGATCGCGGCGGTTTCAGCCAACAACGACCCGGAGATCGGCAAGCTGATCGCCCAGGCCATGGACAGCGTCGGCAAGGAAGGCATCATCAACATCGAAGAGGCCAAGTCCATCGACACCGGTTTGGAGAAAGTGGAAGGCATGCAGTTTGACCGCGGCTACCTGTCACCCTACTTTGTGACCAACGGCGAGAAGATGATCGCGGAGTTGGAAGACCCGTTCATCCTGCTGTATGACAAGAAGATCAGCGTGATGAAAGACCTGCTGCCCATCCTGCAGGAAATCGCCCAGACCGGCAAGCCCCTGCTGATCATCTCCGAGGACGTGGAAGGCGAAGCCCTGGCCACTTTGGTGGTGAACAAGCTGCGCGGCATCCTCAACGTCTGCGCCGTCAAGGCCCCCGGTTTCGGCGACCGCCGCAAGGCCATGCTGGAAGACATCGCCGTGCTGACCAACGCCACCCTGATCTCCGAGGAAATGGGTCGCAAGCTGGACAGCTGCACCATGGCGGACCTGGGCCGCGCCAAGAAGGTGCTGGTGGAAAAGGAAAACACGACCATCCGCGAAGGCGCCGGCGACGAAGCCGCTATCCAGGGCAGGATTAAACAGATCAAGGCCCAGATCGAGGAAACCACTTCCGATTATGACAAGGAGAAACTGCAGGAACGTCTGGCCAAGCTGAGCAGCGGCGTGGCCGTCATCCGCATCGGCGCTGCCACCGAAACCGAAATGAAGGAAAAGAAAGCGCGCGTGGACGATGCTCTGCACGCCACCCGTGCCGCGGTCGAGGAAGGCATCGTGCCCGGCGGCGGAGTGACCTTGATCCATGCCGCCAAGGCTTTGAAGGCCACCAAGGACCTCGGCTTCGAGGAAAAGGTCGCCTATGAGATCATCGCCAAGGCCTTGGAAAAGCCCACCTACCAGATCGCTTCCAACGCCGGCCAGGAAGGCGCCGTGGTCGTGGAAAAGATCAAGACCCAGAAAGATATCCACATCGGCTTCAACGCCATTTCCGCAGAATATGAGGATATGTTCAAAGCCGGCATCATCGATCCGGCCAAGGTCGTGCGCAGCGCCATCCAAAACGCTTCATCCATCGCCAGCCTGCTGCTGACCACCGAGTGCATCGTCACCGATATCAAAGAAAAGGAAGCTCCGGCCCCGATGCCCAACCCCGGCATGGGCGGCATGTATTAAGCCAGCGTGATTTAACCCGAATAAAAAAAGGCTCTTTTCGCAAGAGCCTTTTTTATTGCTTGTGGCAAATGCAGTTTCCCTCACCCACGCCTCAGCCTGAAAGAAAGTGATTGACAATCACCCTATGCCTCTATCAGCGTCAACTGATTTGATTTTATTCGATAAATAAAATACAGGAGACCGTTTATGAGGTTATCCCGCATCCGGAATATCCTTTTTTTACTGCTGGGCTGCCTGGCCGTGGCGACCATCTCGATCGCCGTGGCGGTGGAAGAAAAGGATGCCTTCACCGTTAAGAACTTCCGGGTCAGCGATCTTCCCGCCGACGACGGGAGCGGGCTGGTCCTGAGCTGGACGCCCCTGCCCAAGGAAAGGCGCATCATTGAGTACCGCGTTTACCGGGGAGTCGATCCCGACCAGCTTTTCTTCCTGAGTTCCATCGCCGTGAATGTCAAGACAGGCGTGGCTTCCGATTCCATGTTCTTCTACGACAGCTCGGCGGACGAGTTCATCGACATCAAGTCCCCCGCCCGGCTCAAAAAGGAAAAGCAGCAGGGTCCGGACAGCCCGATCCACCGCAACCCGCCGCGGGACATCAAAGTGCTGGCCAAACTGGCCAAGCACTTCAACCTGCAGGCGATGATGGAAAAGAACCAGTTCTATTACCGGACGAAGAAGAGCTTTTCCGCCAACCAGGAAGACTCCACCGTCTATGCCGGTCTGCCGATCCACCAGGTCACGATCCGGGCCGGGCTCAAAGCTGATTCCACCTATTATTACAGCGTGGTCGCGGTGGACGAGAGGAACATCTACCATCCGCACGCCGCGGTTCAGCCCGGAATTCCGCGGGAAAACCCGCCTGAACCGGCCCGCGAGCTTAATGCCGTCTATCTGCAGGACAAGCAGACGCTCCAGTTCGAATGGGAATATCCGCTCTACAAGGACGACCTGGTCCAATACCAGATCCTGATGCTGCCGCAGGTTCCGCCGGCGGAATGGGAAGCCAGAAAAGGTCTGCCCGGACTGGGCGGGCTGCCCGCCATGCCCGTGGCCATGGGACCGGCGGGATATTCCAATTATGCCAAAAAGGACGTCAAAGAGCTCCTGGCCCAGGGAATCACTGCGCAGCAGATCAGCAATTCCTCTTTTTGCCTGGCTCTGGTTGATGGCTCCGGGCTCATGTCTTATTCGCATCTGGTCTCTCCCAAGCTGACAGACAGCACTCAACTGCCGCCCAAGCCCGTCTTCCGGGTCATAGACAAGCCCAATGACAAAGGTGACCGCCTGGCCATCATCTGGAGCAGCCCCGTCGTGCTCATCACGAAAGTCTCGTTCACCAATGAGAAGAACGAAAAGATGAAAATCAACTACCTGATCAATGCCAACGAGACGCAGAAAGTCCGCAGCATCTACTTCGACTTTTATAAAAAGGGAGAGGCCAAGCCCTTCAAAACGGTCAACGAGTTCTATCCTGATAACATCATCAAGCTCAAAGTTCCCTCCGGCTATGATATCAAGCAGGGAATGAAAGTGGTCATGCGACTGAAGGGCAAACCGGAGATAGAAGAAACCTACAAGCTGAATCAAAGCCTGGACTGGTCTGACCAGATTTTGTCCCTTAATCCGGGCAATCTGTACAATAACGGGCATAATCTCAACACCCTGCAGAATGTGGTGTACCAGAAACCGCCTTCCATGACGTTGTTCTACCAGGCCAAGAAGATGACCTCCTACGACAGCAACATGGAGATCACCATACCCTACGAAACCAACCTCTTCAAGATGGTGCTCGGAGTCAACCTGATCTCCGGGGACTCACTGATCACTTATGGCGACTCCGTCGAGTACAGCCGCAAACTGAAACAGGGCGAACCCAAAGCCAACCTGGTCCTGATGGACTCCAGCATCGACCTGATGGTTGACCCCAAAACGGAGAAAGCCGTCAGAACCAGCATTTACTCCACCGAAGGCAAACCCGACCAGGAGAAGAAACAAGCCGAGTACAGCGATCAGCTGAAGCAGCTGCAGGCCCAGGAAGCTGCCCTGACCGCCCAGATCAAGTCCGATCCGGCTGTGACGGCTTCCCTGGAAAGGTTGACAAAACAAAAGGAAGGCATCCAAAAAAGCCTGGAGTCCCTGAAACTGGCCCAATTGACGGAAGCCAACCAGATCGATTCGGACGACGCGCGCATGCGTTTCATTGCCAGAACCAGGGAACAGGACAAGCGCCGCGCCACCTTCTACATGGTCCGGACAGACGGCAAGGGCATGTTCGTCGAAAGCGATTCGCTCAAGGACAACAAAGGCAAGCTTGTCTATGAGACGCCGGTCGCCAATTGGTTTGACCGGAACAAGCTTACAGCCCTGTTCGCCTCGCTGGTCTTTGGCGTCATGGTCTTCTTCTTCGTCCGCAAAGCCCGCAGGGGCCATGATCTCTACATTCGCCCCATCGGCGGCATCCAGGAGATCGACAATGCCATCGGGCGAGCCACCGAAATGGGGCGTCCCATTCTTTACGTGATGGGCAGCGGGCATCTCTCCGACATCCCCATCATAGCCTCTCTGGGCATTCTCAGCCAGGTTGCCAAAAAGGCGGCTGAATACGATACGCGCCTGATCGTACCCTGCTATGATTACATTGTGATGCCGGTGGCTCAGGAAGTGGTGCGGGACGCTCATTACGAAGCCGGAAGGCCGGATTCGTATGACAAGAACAACGTTTTCTACCTGACCCAGGTGCAGTTTGCCTATGTGGCGGGCGTTAACGGGATCATGATCAGGGAAAAAGTGGCCACCAATTTCTTCCTCGGCTACTTTGCCGCCGAAGCATTGCTGATGACGGAGACAGGCAACGCCATCGGCGCTATCCAGATCGCCGGCTCGGACGCCGTGACCCAGATCCCCTTCTTCATCACCACCTGTGATTACACGCTGATCGGCGAGGAGCTCTATGCAGCCTCAGCCTACCTGAACCGTGAACCCATGCTGCTGGGAACGCTCAAGGCGCAGGACTATTACAAGTTCCTGATCCTTACCTTCATTATCATCGGAGCCGCTCTCAGTTCCCTGCAGCTAACCAGCTATATAGAAATTTTCCCTGTGAAATAGATAAGGAGGACAAGTGAAAAAGAACATACCGCTTGCCATTGTGATCATCGGAGGCTTTATCTGGGTTTTGTGGGCTTTCGTTCCCCACAAGATCCTGTCCGAGGATTTCATTAATAAATTCTATCTGCCCTGGATCTATGTGCAGGCACCCTTCGGAGTCATTCTGGGCGTGATGTCCCTGGTCATGATGCACACCGCCAAGATCCAGCGCAAAGCGCCCAAGTGGCAGTACAGCTTCTTCACCCTGGGGGGTCTGCTGATCACGTGCATAGCAGGCTTCGGCTGGGGCACCCAGAACGGCACCCCCATGTTATGGATGTTCACGAACATGCAGATGCCGATGAGCTCCACCATGTTCGCCCTGCTGGCCTTTTACATCGCCTCGGCCGCCTACAAGGCCTTCCGGGCCCGGTCGCCCGAGGCCACCGTCCTGCTCATTGCCGCGCTGGTCGTGATGCTGGCCCAGGTGCCGCTGGGCCTTAAGATCAGCCGCCACCTTCCCGACATTTCGCAATGGATCTTGGACGTGCCCAACAACGCAGCCAAACGCGGTATCCTGCTGGGCATCGGACTCGGCAGCGTGGCCACCTCGCTCAAGATTTTGCTGGGCATAGAACGCTCCTACCTGGGCGGCGGGGAATAAAGGGAGGCGATGATGAACTTCTTTGAAAGACTGCAAGCCCTGGACCGGCGCTGGATCTACATCGTGGTGGCCCTGGCGATCATCATTCCGCTGATGGTTCCATACAATTCTGACGTAGTGACCACCCCCCCGACGGAGAACCTTTATCAGCTGATCGATTCCTACTCTGACCGGCCAGACCGCGCCATCCTGATCAGCTTCTACCACGACGCCGCGACCATGCCTGAACTCTATCCCATGGAAATTGCCATCCTGCGCCACTGCTTCGAGCGCAAGATCAAGGTCTTTACCATGACCTTCATCGCGGCCGGGGCTCCCATCATCGATTATGCCATCAACACCGTCAAAGAGGAATACCCCGAGATCCAGTCCGGGGTTGATTACTGCAACTTCGGCTACAAGATCATGCCCATGATCACTGCCCTGGGCATGGGCGACAACATCGCCACCGCCATCGACACGGATGCCGAAGGCCGCAAGCTGGCCAACCTGCCCATCATGCAGGGGATCGTCAATTACAACGAGATGAACCTGATCATCGAAACCAGCGGCTCGGTGGCCGGCGGGACCTGGATCACCTACGCCCGCTCCAAGTTCGGGGCCAATGTCGCAGTCGGCGTGACCGCGGTCATGGCGGCTGACGAATACCCCTTCCTGCAGTCCGGCCAGCTGATCGGCATGCTCACCGGCCTCAAGGGCGCTGCCGAGTATGAGAAGCTGGTGGATGTCTTCGCCGCCTACAGGGATGACTATTTCCCCAAGGGCAGGCCGTTCAGCAAGGAGATCCTGCGCGACAAGTCCATCAATAAGCTGATCAACATCACGACCCAGACCCAGGCGGTCTTCTCCCCCCAGGAGTACCAGTCCTTTCTCAGTAAATACCCTGAACAGAAAGCCATTCTGGATAAGATCAAAACGGATCAGGACGGCAAGGTTGCCTTCGACGTGACAAAAATTTCAGCCCAGGCCCAGAAAGATTTAGGCGATAAAGTCTGGAACGCTCTAAATAAAAAAACCTACAACATACTTTACAAATTCAAAACCGCCCGCATCGGCATGAACGCCCAGTCGATAGCCCACATCATGATCTTCGCGTTCATCCTGATCGGTAACATAGGCTATTTCGTTACCCGGGCAAAAGACAAAAAGGCCGCAGGGAGGTAAGCATGTCATTCGAAACCATAAGTAATCTGGTCGCCGCGTTTTTTACGCTCTGCATCTTTTCCTTCCTCTACAAGGACAATCCCTTCTACCAGATGGCGGAGCAGCTTCTGGTGGGCATCTCGGTCGGCTACGGCGTGGTTTATTCCTACGAGCGCATCTTCATCCCTTGGCTCTATCAGCCCATTTTCCTCAAGCACCAGTACATCCTCATCATTCCCGCCCTGATCGGTTCGCTTTACCTGTTCCGTTTCAGCCGCAACCTGAGCTGGCTGTCCCGCTACCCGATCGCTTTCTCCATGATGAGTGTAGGCGCCGGCGTGCCACTGGCCATGCACGCGAGCATTCTGGTTCAGATGCGGCAGGCCATGGTTCCCCTGGAGTCGCTCAACCTGGTCATCATTTTTATCGGAACCATAGCGGTCCTGCTCTATTTCTATTTCTCCAAGGCGCATACGGGTCTGTATGGGAAATTCACCACCATCGGCAAATGGTACATGATGATCGGCTTCGGAGCATCCTTCGGGCTCACCGTGATGGCGCGCATATCACTGCTGATCGGCAGGATCCAGTTCCTGGTCGGCGATGTCCTCGGACTGATCAAATAAAGCCGGAGATTATCCAGGACAACGCTCATCCGCAATCCGGTAGCCTTAACCAGAGCGAAGCGAAGATAAAATGAGGTAGAAATGCGCAATTCTCTGCTCAGCGTGGCAGCAGCAGCCATAATTCTGACCTTGAACCTGTTTGCCTTGAACACTTCAGCACCAACCGGCAAGATCCAGTCTCTGGCGGTGGAGGACGCCCCCCATGACGACGGATCCGGGATCATGCTCAGCTGGAAACCCCTGCCCCGTTCACAGCGGATCATCCAGTACCGTATCTATCGCGGCATCAGCCCCGACACCCTGTTCTTTTTCGGCCAGGTGGAAGTTGATCCCGTGGCCGGCGTGGCGGCGGATAAAATGTTCTATTATGACAAGGATTACCAGAATCTCCTGACCATAGATTCCCCCGCCCGGTTGAAAAAGGAAAAGCAGCAAAGTCCCGACAGTCCGCTCTATCGGGCCGTCCCGCGCGATCCCGCCATCCTGAAGCGGCTGCTGCCCCACTTCACAGTATTGGGAATAGTCGATCAGGCCAATCTCTACAAGCACTCAGTCAGGGTGATCAATCCGGACAGCACTGTCGCCGCCGGGCTGCGGCCCACCGAGTTCGAGCAGTTGGCCGCCAATCCGGTAGCCGGCAACAGGTACTATTACACAGTCCTGGCCGTAAATGAAAAAGGTGAGTTCCTGCCGCCCGCCCATATCGCCAGCGCCGTACCTGAAGACAATCCCCCCGAAAACTCAGCCCGACTGGAAGCCGTTTACCTCACCGATACAAAGGAATTCAGGCTGCAGTGGACACCCCCGATCACCAGCGCCGACATCTACACCTGGCAATTTTACCTGCTCCCCAAATCCCTGGCTCCGCAGGCGGAAGCCTGGACAGAGAAAGACGGGCAGGATCCATCCCTGCCGCCTTCCTGGCTCAAACAGGCAACCAAGTTGGCGGAAAAGCCCAATGATTATTGCCACTACCTGACTGTCCCAACCCAAGACGGAAAGATCCCTGGCCCGGGCGGCCAGCCCGGCACAACGCTCCCCTCCGGAGATATGGCCAACTCTGTCCTGGTGCTGGCAACCCAGGATTACAGCGGCTTTACGGCATATTCCAAGCCTGTGTCCCCGCGCCTCATGAGTTCGTCCCAACTGCCCGACGAGCCCCTTTTCACCGTGGCAGACAAACCTGACGACAAGGGCGATACCAATACCCTGTCCTTTGGCCAGCCGATCATTTTCATCACCAAAGCCGCTTTTGTCAATCAGGCCAGAACCAAGGTCAGGATCAACTATGAGGTCTCGGACAACATCAACTACAAGATCGAGGCGATATCCTTCCGCGTTTACAATGCCTCGGGCGAGCTGATCAAGACGATCGGCGAACGTTATCCCGACAAGTCCATCCTGCTCAGGCTTTCCAAAACCCAAGCCGGCCTCAGTGAGATCAGGCTGCGCATGGCTTTCCGCTACCGGGGTGAAGACAAGTACACTGATTACTTCCTGGCCCAGGATCTGACCTATGACGCCCGGACTTTCCGTTTCCAGAACCTCGACGTCTATTACCAGGGCAGAAACCTCTCCAAATACTACTATCAGGTGTTCCGCAAGAACCTGCTGGAATCAGGATATTATCCGGCCAAGAAGATCTCCACCATCTCCCGCAGCTACGATGACATCGTCAATTTTGAGACCACCCTGGACCGGCTGGTCACGGGCGTGGACGAAAAGACCGGCACCCTGCTGCTGGAACCCAACCTCACCTTCGCCCTGGATGAGCAAAGCGGCCTGCCGCTCTCGGTCAATATCTTCCGCGCGGAGGAGCAGAAACAGCTCGATAAAATGCGGGCCGAGGTGGCCAGCCTTAAAAGACGGCTGAAAACCCAGCCTGATCAAGCCGATTCCCTTTCCGCCCTAATCACGCAGCAGGAAACTTATCTCAACGCCCTGCTGAATCATCCGGTTTACAAAACAGCTTCCAAAGTTAATAATCCACGCAAGTGGTTCAACCTGTTCCACCGCGAACAGCTGAAAAACTCTCGCACTTACATCTATCAGATCCTCAAGACTGACAACGCCGCGGCCTATGTGCTGTCGGGCGAAAGCAAACCCAGCCTGCCGGTCTCCAATTGGTTCAACCGCGGTTTCCTGGCCGCACTCATCGCCAGCGTCGTCTTTGCCTTCATCGTCCTTTTCACCAGCTACCAGGCCCGCCGCAGCCGCGACCTCTACCTGCGCCCCATTGCCGGGCTGCAGGAGATTGACAACGCCGTGGGCCGCGCCACCGAGATGGGCCGCCCCATCCTCTACGTGCCCGGTTGGAGCACCATTGGCGAGATCACGACCATCGCCTCCATGATGATCCTGAACAAGGTCGCCAAGAAAGCCGCCGAGTATGACACGCGCATCATGGTCCCCAACAACGACTACTACGTGATGCCGCTGGCTCAGGAAATGGTGCGGGAAGCCTTTTTCGAGGCGGGTCGCCCCGACAGCTACAACCAGGTGGATATCTTTTACATTTCCAGCGACCAATTCCCCTGGGCCGCCGGGGTCAACGGCACCATGATCAGGGAAAAGACCGCCACCAATTTCTACATGGGGTTTTTCAACGCCGAAGCCCTGCTCATGACCGAGACCGGCAACGCCACCGGCTCCATCCAGATCGCCGGCACCGATTCTGTCACCCAGGTCCCCTTCTTCATCACCACCTGCGACTACACCCTGATCGGCGAGGAGTTCTATGCCGCCTCCGCCTACATGTCCAAGGACCCGGAGCTGGTCGCCATGCTCAAGGCCCAGGATTACTTCAAGTTCCTGATCGTCTTTTTCATCCTGCTGGGAGCCATCCTTTCCTCCCTGCACTTCAACTGGCTGACCAACGCCTTTCCATTGGAATAAGTCGGCACCAATCTTCGTTTTTTTGCTTGCCCGGGCCCTCCAGCCCGGGTTTTTAAGGGATTGAATAACGGTCCCGCATACTTCTTTCATGCCATGCAGGGTTTTAATTCCTTGACGTAAAATCAGCTTGGAATGACACTGTTTTTGTGTTCAGCGATTAAGCTTTGGCTGATCGGACTGCTTGATGTAAATGTCGTAGTATGTTTAACTGATCTAACCAATCAAACGTGTGGCATGGAAAGATATGGTGATCTATCTGAGTTCGGTTTGTTTTTGCCATCACCCGCCGGGGGATTATCTTTCCCCCTGCCCTGAGCCAATCCCGGTTTTCTGTATTCCTTTCCCAATAAGCCTTTGCTGCACCTTTCTTCCAAGCCAGTTTTCTTGTTTTTACCAGACTGCTCTGAGCGGATTAACCACTCAAATCGGCAAGCTTTCCTGGAGGTTTTAAAATGAAAAAATCCTTTTTTGCCATGCTGCTTTTCATGCTCAGCGGACTGCTCTTTGCCCAGGCGCCGCAGTGGTTGTGGGCAAATCGGGCCGGCGGACTCATGGAGGATAGGGCAACGGGCATAGTTGCTGACGATGCCGGCAACAATTACATTACAGGCTACATCAAAAGTACGTCTGATTTCGGAGCGGCTATTCTCTACACCAGCGGTGCCAGCGACGGCTTCGCAGCCAAGCTGAATGAGGAAGGGAACTGGATCTGGGTGCAACAGGTTTATGGTTCAGTGGAGGACCGCTGCAACTCCATCGCTTTGGACAGTGCCGGAAACAGCTATGTAACAGGATGTTTTCAGGTAAGCGCGGGATTTGGCTCTACCTCCCTAACCGGCTATGGAAGTACTGATGTTTTCATCGCAAAACTGGATCCCAACGGCAACTGGTTGTGGGCGAAACAGGCAGGAGGGACAGGCTCCGATGATGGCATAAGCATAGCCGTTGATGACTCGGGGAATGTCTGTGTGGCCGGAACTTTTAACGGATCGTCCAGCTTTGGCTCCACAAACCTGACAAGTATGGGCGGCAAGGACATCTTCATCGCCAAACTTGATACCAACGGTAACTGGCTGTGGGCAAAAAGCGCGGGCTCAACCAGTGATGATGTCATTTCCGGTATTGCTGCTGACGGATTGTACCACTGCCAGATTACAGGTCATTTCAGCGGGTCAATCAGTTTCGGCACGACAACCTTGGCCAGCAGCGGCACTGACGGCTACATTGCCAGATTGGACGCCGGCGGCAATTGGCTCTGGGCCGGCCAGACGGGGGGAACGGGATCAGAATATTGCTCAAGCATTGCTGCCGACAATGCCGGCAATGCTTATCTCACGGGCAGGTTTGCCGGCACCTCTGAATTCGGCTCCACTATCCTTTCCAGTGAAATGAATTACAATGTCTTTGTCGCCAAACTGGGCGCTGATGGAAACTGGCTGTGGGCAAACCAATCCTTCGGCGGTTATGGCATGGGTTACGGGAACCTCGGATATTGCGTCTCCCTCGACTCGCGCGGAAATATCTATCTCACCGGGTCTTTTACCTACACCGCCGACTTTGGCGGCTATGTCCTGACCAGCGCCTATACCATGACTCCGAACCTGTTCGCGGCCAAACTGGACGGCAGCGGCAACTGGATGTGGGCTCAACAAGCCGGTGGCAATGGTCCGGATATTGGTTATAGCATTGCGGTCGATGATTTGGGCATGAGTTACGTGACAGGCAGTTTTGGCAATCCCGCTGTCTTTGGCGATACCACCCTAACCAGTGTTGGAGATCTTGATATCTTCGTTGCCAAATTGTCTTCGCCACCCCCGCCGCCGTTGGCGCTCCCTTTCCTGGAGGACTGGTCCTCAGGTTCACTGGATACCAATCACTGGGCCACGGAATGTTCCTACTGGCAAATCAGTGAAACGCTGGGCAATCCTTTCCCCTCCGTTGTTTTCCTGAGTTCAGACGACTTCGTGAGTTACGACTTTTCACTCACCAGCCATGAGTTTGACGGCACCGGGATGCCATCCGTCAAGCTTAAGTTCGATATTGATTTCGAGTATTCGGACTGGCTGGGCGATAATGTCCTGATCCTGGAAATCTGTAATGATTCGATCTGGACGCCGATCGGGACTTATGCCTATTACACTGTCGATTCGCTGACAACTTTTTTTATGGATATCTCTTCCTTTGCGGTCGGGAATATCTTCAGGATACGTTTCAGGGCAGACGGCTCTGCAGCCGAAAACTTCAGCTATTGGATGATCGACAACATCAGGCTGGAAGAAATCCCCGCTCAGATGGACGCGCCCCAGAACCTGACCATAACCAGATCGGGAAACTACCTCTGTCTTGACTGGGATCCCGTTCCGGCCGCGGATTGGTATGCCCTCTACTTTGCTCCTTATCCTGATGGACCGTTTTATTTGGGAGCGTGCTTCAGCGCTGCCATCACCCATCTGGAAGGTGAACTGACATCCGAAATGGACCCTATGCTCTTCTTCAGGCTGACCGCCGGGGCGGGAGCTACGCCCAGCCGCGAGCCTGTTGCCGGCCAATCCTGCCGACCACTGCTCAACTTTAAAAGGGTCGGGGAATAGCCGGTTTCCAACACGGCATTTGAGCAGCCCTTGTCAGGCGGGGCTGCTTTTTTCATCTGCCTAAGTTTGGACCTGTTTCCGCCTTTTCAGACGGTACTTGATCTGCACCGGCTTGGGGATGAAATAGAAGTTGTGCTCGTCAAACACGGGCTGCAGTTCATCCAGCCAGGTGGCGTTTTCGCAGAACTTGGCAAAGAAGGGGCGGTTCACCCATTCCACCTGTTGTGATTCCAGATAGGAAAGCACAAACACCTTAGTGCCGGAAATCCTGGTTACGCCGTCGATCCTGACCTTGCCCTGCCGGGTGGACATGGAAGGCCCGCGCAGGGTTTTGCACAACCCCGACACCCTGCGGATCACGTCGCTGTACACATAATACGCCTGGGCCAGGGGCACGGCAAAAAAATGGTGCGCGCCCGTGTTCCGGGGCAGGAACATGTAATAAGGAACGATGCCAAGCCGGTATTGCAGCTCCAGCATTTCCTGCCAGACACCTGCCGAGTTGTTGATGTGGTTCAGGATCGGGGACTGGCTTCTGATGATGGCTCCGGTTTCCTGGATGTTCCTGATGGCTGTGCGGGCGTGGAGCGTCTGCAATTCCCTGGGGTGGCTGATGTGCGCCTGGAACGCCAGGTGCTTGCCCGCTTTGACCACCTGCCGGAACAGCTTCAGGATCTTTTCGCTGTCGGGGTCCGAGATATACCGGAAAGGCCAGTAGGCCAAGGTCTTGGAGCCGATCCTGATCGCCTGGATATGGTCAAATTCCCTGCCCAGAAAGGGCTCCACATACAGGCGCAGGACGTCGGCATGCATGACCATGGGGTCGCCTCCGGTCAGCAGCACGTCCCGTATCTCCTTGTGTTCTCTGATGTATTGCTGATATCTTTGGGACTCGTCCGTCGCGAACTTGAGGTCGTTGATCCCGATGAATTGGGGCCAGCGGAAGCAGAAAGTGCAATAGGCGTGGCAGGTCTGGCCTTCGGAAGGGAAGACCAGGACCGTCTCCGCATACTTGTGCTGAATCCCCTTAACTCTCTCCACGCCGAGGACCGGGACATTATCTCTCTGACCTGCCGGATGCGGATTCAGGCTCATCCTGATGTTGTAAACCGTCTCGCGCAGAACCTCCGGACCTGCGTTGGCAGCGGCGGCTAAAGCGCGGTGGTGCTTGGGCAGCAGCATCTCCGGATGGGGAAAGTTGAGCCGGAAGATCGGGTCGTCTATCCCCTGGTCCCAATCGATCAGTTCGTTGACCACATAGTTGTTGGTGCGGAAGGGGAACACCTGCATTACGCGCTTCATCTCGCGCAGGAAGTGGCCTGGTAGCTTCTTCAGCTGCCCGATCTGGTCCAGGTTTCCTGAGTTGTACAATTCTATTTGGCAGTATTCTTTCTTCATGGCAAATTCCCCCTGCTGGCTTGGCAATGATAAGATTAAAGGTTTTCAGGTTTGCGTTTCGACGTTACTGATTTACTTATTCTTCATATACTTAACAACACACTAAAAGAGTATCGGATCTGCATCCGGTGTCAAGCTTTTTCTTCCCTCCACATTTTCCCGGCCCCTGCCGCCCCTGCTTGCATTACGGACCCATTACGGACCCAATACGGACTTTGTCCGTATTGGGTAAGTAATGCTGTTAAGGGCGGAGCGGGAGGGCGCCGCGGACGGCTGTTCCGGCTGCGGCGGAGAAGGGGCCGGGAAAACATGGCTCGACAGACGTTCGGCAGAGCCTGGCTTCCGGGCTGGCCGGGCATCAATCTGCTTGACAGTTAAACCTGCGCGCCGGCGATATCATTACTGTGGCGGGAGCGGTTGAATTTGGAAACAGGAACGGGATGGCCGGGATACGCCAGAAGCAGAACGATATGGATAAAAAACGCATTTTCATACTGGGCCGGATGCCGGTCCGCCAGGCCCTGCTCACGCTGGCTTTACCGTCCGTGGTCAGCATGGTCGTCCAGATCTTTTACAATGTGACAGACACTTTTTTCATAGGCAAGCTGAACGATCCCTACCAGCTGGCGGCCGTCAGCATCTGCATGCCACTGTTCATGATGCAGATGGCGATTTCTGGAATCTTCGGGAACGGGGCCGCCTCCTATTTGTCCCGCCTGCTGGGCAAAAAGGATTATGCCGGGGCGCGGCAGACCTCGACCCTGGCCATCGCCTCCTGCTTTGCCGCCTCCCTGCTGGTGATGCTGGCGGGATTGTCGTTTCTGCCCTCCCTGCTGCGCCTGGCGGGGGCAAGCGACAACACTCTCGGCTACGCCCGGTCCTACATGCTCATCATATTTGGCGGCGTGCCGATCCTGATGCTCAACTTCACAGTGTCCCAACTGCTGCGGTCGGAGGGATCGGCCAAAACCGTGATGACCGCCAACCTGATCGGGACCGTCACCAACATCGTGCTCGACCCCGTGTTCATTTTTCTGCTGGGGATGGGCGTCAGCGGCGCCGCGATCGCCACCCTGATCGGGGCCGGCGGCAGCCTGTCCTATCTGCTTTCTTTTTACTGGCGGCGCAAGAGCCTGGCCATGCCGTCGCTGCATTATCTGAAATTCCGCTGGCCGGTGTACAGGGAGATCTTCAAGATCGGCGTTCCCGCTTCCCTCAGCCAGCTCATGATGAGCGTGGGCAACGCCATCTGTTACAGCGTTGCGGCGCATTACGGCGACGTGGCGGTGGCCGCTTTCGGAGTGGTCTGGCGCGTGATGAGCCTGCCGATCTTTGTCCTGATCGGCCTTTCCATCGGCCTGCAACCTTTGGTCGGATTCAGCTACGGAGCCAACAACCTCCGGCGTCTGAAGCAATCAGTCCGCACCGCCTTGGGTTATTCCGCCGCTGTGGCGGCATTTTTCCTGACTTTGTTCATCGCTTTTCCCAGGACCGTGATCATGATCTTCATCCGGGACGCGGCTGTCACGCAAATGGGCAGCCAGGTCCTGACCGCCTTTACTCTGGCCATTCCTTTCATCGCGCTGCAGATGCCGCTGATGTCATCCATCCAGGCCATGGGCAAAGGCCTGCCCTCCTTGATCGTAGCCATTTCGCGCAACGGTCTGGTCTATATCCCGGCCGTGTATGTCCTCAGCGCCATCTTCAAGTTCGAAGGACTCGTCTGGGCCCTGCCCATCTCGGACGTGATCTCCGCGCTGATGGCAGTGATGTTCTACGCCGGCATCACCCGCAAACTCAAATACCATCACAAGGAACTGCAGGCCATCCGGCACGCCCTGGAGGAAACGCCGCTCTCCGTCTGAGCAGTCCCGCTTCGTAAAGGTAGAGATAATCTCCCTGACTGTCGGAGTCCCTTTGGCAATAAATGCCCTGGCTAAAGGTGCTGTCGACCCTGCACTCGACGCGGGCATAGAGGTTCTCCGCGTCATACCAGAACCAGGCCGCGGTTGGCAGGGACTCCGGCTTTGTGTCATCCGGGTCGATCCTGAGCAGGCTCCCCAGCTCGCCGGCTTCCGTGTGGATAGGCAGCTCCGCATAGGGCAATTCGAATGATTGCAACAGAGCAATATTAAATAGAAGGGCCAGCAGCAGATGAATATTTTTCACGCACAACCCCCTAACAATGAGAAGTATAATACATCTGTCTTTCAAGTGTTTATAAAATAAGAACAGTAGTTGTTGTCAATCAGAAGCAATAGATAAGAAAAAAAACTCCCTGCCCGCAGAGCGGCAGACAGGGAGAGCTGACTTGGTTGTTTAGGAGTATAGTGTTATCCGGTCATAATTTCTTATGGCACAGCCACCAGTCGTAACACTCGATCTCGCCTTTCTTGGCCTGCTCCAAACGCTGTTTGGCGGTATCCACGTCCCTGGCGGGCGGAACGATGACCCTGTCCTTGAGCAGGTCATTGTTGGGCCAGTTGGCAGGCATGGCGACGCCGTTTTTGTCTGCCACCTGCATGGCTTTCACGCAACGCAGGATCTCTTCCATGTTACGACCCAGTTCTTGGGGATAGTACAGCATGATCCTGATGATGCCGTTGGCATCGATGATAAAGACCGCACGCACGGTGTTGGTGCCCTTGCCGGGATGGATCATGCCCAGCTTCTCCGCCACAGCTCCGTTATCGGCTATGATAGGGAACTGGATCTCGACGCCCAGCTTTTCCTTGATCCATTCCTCCCACTTAATGTGAGCATAGACCTGGTCAACGCTGAGTCCGATCAGTTCGCAGTTGAGAGCTTTGAACTGGTCATACATCTTTTGGAATGCGACGAACTCAGTGGTGCAGACCGGGGTGAAATCTCCCGGATGGCTAAACAGCACGAACCATTTGCCTTTCATATCTTCCGGGAGGGTCTTCTCCCCCCTCGTGGTCACGACTTTCATCTGAGGGAACTTGTCTCCCAACAGGGGAATGCCTTTCTTTTCCATTGTGTTTTCCATGATTTCTCCTTTTTTTTATTGTGATTTCCCTGACAATATAATCATACTTTCACAGCGGGCAATAAAAAAACAGACAGAACATCACTCCAGTTTCTCTACTATCTTCTGAACGAATCTCTGGAGGATAGCGGCGGATTCCGTCTTGCCATAATCATAAATGAAAGGCCTCCCCCTATCACAGCTGGCGGCGATGTTCTGATCAAAGGGCATTTTAGCCAGCAGGTTCAGGTTGTAGTCATGCAAGGCCTTGGGGATGCCTTCGCCGGCGAACAGATCGATCCTTTTGCCGCAGTGCGGGCAATCTATGAATGACATGTTTTCGATTATACCCAAAACGGGGATGTTCAGTTTTTGGGCAAAATCCAGGCTCTTGCGGACATCGAGAACGGAGATATCCTGGGCAGAACTGACTACGACAGCACCGTCTACATGTTCCAGCAGCTGCGCCACCGACAGGGGTTCGTCCCCGGTACCGGGAGGGCAGTCCACCACCAGGTAATCCAGATCGCCCCACTGGGTGTTTTTGATCATATCCTCCAGCAGCTTCATTTTCAGAGGCCCGCGCCAGATCAGAGCCGTGTCCACATTATCGATGAGATAGGCAACGGATAAGGCGTGGAAGTTATCATGCAGCTTTACCGGAAGGATCTTTCCCACCGGACCGGCTTCAGCCCTCACGGCATCCGTTCCCGTCATGCGGGCCAGGGAGGGGCCGTGCAGATCCGCGTCCAGCAAGCCGACCTTTTTCCCAAGCATGGCCAAACCATAGGCCAGATTCACGGCAATGGTGGACTTGCCCACTCCGCCCTTGCCGCTGAAAATCATCAGCCTGTGTTTTATGTTGGAGAGTTTTGCATCTGAATCTTTGTGTTCTTTCGACATCAACTTTCCTTGAAGTTTTCTATCTGTTCGGACAGCCATTTAAGCTGCTTTTCCAACTCATCTTTCTGAGCCAGCAGGTCTTCCCTGGTATAGGGATAGATATCATCGGCAGGCCGCGGACTGTAATTGCCATACGGAGCCCACCAGCAGCGGCGGGCCCGGAAACCCATGCCCCGGCCGAAACCGGAACCCCTTCCAAAGCCTCTGCCAAACCCTCCCCTTGCGGGGACGCCAAACCTTCCGCAGGGTCCCAAACCGCGTCCGGGACGGCCATCGCCGAAGGGTCCTGTTCCATCGTGATAAGGCATTTTAACCTCCTTTCTTATTTTGCTTTTTTTCCAATATTGATCTGACAATATCCAGGATGATATTGACAGTGGTACTGCCGGCTGACTGTATGCGGCTTTTGCCAGATCCGAACCTTCCGCAGGGTCCCAAACCACGTCCGGGACGGCCGTTGCCGGAAGGTCCCGTGCCATCGTGTCGAGGCATGTTAACCTCCTTGCGGTAACTGGTTGTTCTTATATTTGTCATAGGCTTGGCGGATGGTGAACCCGCCCGCCCCGACAAATATCTTGAGTTGCATGCGCTGCAGGATACTGCTCGCATTGCCGCCGGGTCCGTTCCCTGTGATCAGGATATCCGGGGCCAGCTCGAATAATTTCTGCGAAGTTTGGGGGCCTGCACCATGCTGAACCTTGATGATGTCCCTGTTGTCGTATGAAGTAAGGCTGTCGCTTGCTTCGTCGTAGATCAGGATATACTCTGTCCGTCCGAAACGCGGATCGATCATGGCGTCCCAGGTTTCGCCTGTTGACGTGAACGCAATTTTCATAATGTCACCTCTTTTATGTTATGCCATATGTTTTGAAATTGGGCTCTCCACTTGGCGGCCGCATGCTCGACCAAGCTTTGCCCCAGTGTTATTGCGTGATGGAAATCTTCGTCGTAGGGAAGCTCCGTAAGGTGCAAGAGGTTTTCATCCCGCAGGAATTCCTTGATTACATTAACTAACTGGGGATTGAGATCAGCCTTATTGATGATGCAGCCGCCGGGGATTCTGAACTTCTTTGCCAGTTCCCACACGCGTTTGAGGTCGGAAAGCCCTGTTAAGGTAGGTTCTGTCACCAACAAAACAAAATCAGCCCCCGACAACGATGAGATGACCGGGCAGCCGATGCCGGGAGAGCCGTCCACCAGGATAAAATCCTGCTTCTCCTTTTCCGCATACTGTTTGGCCTCTTTCTTGACCTTGGCCACCAACTTGCCTGAATTATCGGCTCCGATGCCGAGTTTGGCATGCACCAGCTTACTTCCCAGCCTTGTTTTCGATACGTAGCATTCGCCGACTTTCTGTTCTGGCAGGCTGATAGCTCCCGCCGGGCAGGCATGGTAGCAATAGCCGCACCCTTCGCAAGCCAGTGCTTTGACGTGATAAAATCCGCCCTCATGCGCAATGGCGCTAAACCTGCAGACCTGTTCACACTGGCCGCAGGAAGTGCATTTTCCCGGATCGATCTCTGCTTTGCAGCCGCTGTAAAAATCTTCTCTGGCCAGGATCTCGGGTTTGAGGATCAGGTGCAGGTCGGCGGCGTCCACGTCACAATCAGCCAGGACTGTCTTTTCCGCGATACAAGCCAGGGCTGCCGCCACAGAGGTCTTGCCGGTCCCGCCCTTGCCGGAGATTATGACGATTTCCTTCATGGCTGTGCCGACTGCGTTTTCAATTGTTTGAGGATGTCGTTGATCCCCGCCCTGAAGTCCGGGATCCTGGTGTACAGGATCTCGCCGTTGGAATAGAGCTCGGCGATCTGTCTCCGGTTCGGAAGCTTGGCCCAGACCGGGATCTGTTGCTTTTCGCAATAGCGGAAAACCTCATCGTTGCCGATCCCGTAACGGTTGACGACTACAGCCATCGGCTTGGCCAGATGCTGCATAGTCTCGACTGCCAGGCTCAAATCATACAAGCCGAAAGGCGTGGGCTCTGTCACCAGGATGATGAAATCCGCCTCTTTGGTTGCTGTAATGACGGAGCAGGACGTACCCGGAGGGCAGTCCAGAAACTGGTAATCCGCTTCAGAAAAGTTCCGGTCAAGATACTCTAAAGTCTGGCGGATCAAAGGCGATGCCATCTCGACTCCGATGTCCAGCCTGCTTTCCACAAAGTCCAGATGGCCTGACTTGTAGCTGCGCAGCCAGCCCAGCGGCGTGTTTCGCATGGGCAATGCGCCCGCGGGGCAGAGTTCGCTGCAGGCATGGCAGGAATGGCAAAGCTCCGGCAGCACCAGGATCTCATTGCCCAGTATCAGGATGGCATTGTAGTGGCAGACCTCTTTGCATTTTCCGCACAGGGTGCAGGCCTCTTTCTGCCAGACGGGCACCGGCCTGAATTTCTGTTCTTCACTGAGCAGCTTCCCTTGGATAAAGATGCCGCTGTTGGGCTCTTCCACATCCAGGTCAGCCAAAACCACGTGGTCTGTTTCTGATGCTCTAAGCGCCAGGTTCACTGCCAGGGTGGTTTTACCGGTTCCGCCCTTGCCGCTGGCGATGGCAATTCTCATCAGTGGTCACACCGGTTGGTCCCGGCTTCCAGTTTCCCCTGCAGATAGTTGTTGACCAGCTCTTTCAGGGGCATGGGTGCAACGCCAACCACGACCTTGATGCCGTTCTGGCAGAACATCTCCTGCGCCTTCATGCCCATGCCGCCTGAGATCACGACGCTACAGCCCACCTCACTTAAAAAACGCGGATGCGAGCCCGGCTCATGCACCGGAGGGTCGATCACTTCTTCTTTAACTATCTGGTCGTTTTCCACTGTAAAGACCGCGAAGGCTTCGCAGTGGCCGAAGTGGGAGCTAAGCTCTCCTCCCTCTAATGGAATGGCTATTTTCATGATTTCTCCTTTGCTTATGATGTCTTTCACATATAAATTCTCTTACAGAGTGGTTTTCAGAAGTCATCAGGATGCAGCAAATGTATCTATTCCTGCTTTTCCAGTTCTTTGATCCTGTCGTTAAGCCAGCCGATCTCTTCCTCCAGGGCGGATTTTCTTTCTTTCAACTCATCCAGCGTATACTGGTAAATATAGGGATGCGTCTGCATGGCCTTGTCAATGAAACCCGCGTTGTCCAAACCGGCTCCGCTTCTGCGGCCCCGTTGCATTCCGCCGTAGCCGCCGCCGAGTCCGGAGCGCTGTCCCCTGCCCCGGCCGCCGCCGCTGCGCGGGCCCTTTCCATTAAAACCTGGCATTCCTTCCTCCTCTGTAACATTTTCTGCATTGATTGCAGGACTGGGTGTAGCATTCGTCCAGGGAAACGAGATTGGGCGAATTGCACTTCCCACAGTGAAAGATGTGCTGCTTATCCGTTTCCGTGATGAATCCGCAATCCTGACAGATGAATACATGCTTCTGCAAATGGATGTCCCCGCCCTCGATCATCAGATTGCAGCCTTCCACCAGGGCGGTGGCATATTTTACCCGAGCCTTTTCGTAGATCCGGGTCAGGGTGGGCCGGGAAACCTGCATTTGGGCTGCCGCTTTCTCCTGATTGAGGTTCTGGTAATCCAACAGCCGGATAGCCTCATATTCGTCCAGTGACAGCACCACTGTACCGCGCTGTCCGCCCAGCCTGCCGAAGGGCCGGAAACCCTTTACAGGGGGAGCGGACTGCACGTGCCGGCTGATGCAGTTGCGTCCCATGGCATACTCCTTATTTTGAACATATGTCCAAAAATGCCAAGCCCCGTTCTCCTGTCAACCTCTTTTTTCCCTCGTCCCCCACCCTGACCGCTCCTGCTTGCATTGCTGTTTTATCACAATACCATTGCGGTACCATTACGGATTTTGACCGCAATGATACCGCAATAGTACCGCATTGATAAAGTTATAAAAGCAAGATAGAAGTGAGGACCAATAAGGGGTTGACAAAAGTATAGAAAGGAGTTTGCGATAGATATGAAAAAAAAGAGACGGGGAGAAGTGGAATGAAATACGAACTGGTGAAGATAACGGCTGAGAATCTGGCCAGCCATCCCCAGGCCATTTGTTACCTGAATCCGGCCCAGGCCAGTTACGGGATCAAGGTAAAATGGCTGCAACACAGGCAGCAGGAGGGTCTGACCATCCTGTTGCTCTATCCGGAAAGGGAAAAGCAGCCCCAGGCCTTCATCGAATACGTGCCCGGAGAATACGCCTGGAGAGCTGTCTCCGCAAAGGGATACATGTTCATCCACTGCATCTGGGTGACCTCCAGGCAATATCGTAACCGGGGCCTGGGTTCCCTCCTGCTCGATGCGTGCTGGAAAGAGGCCGTTTCGAAAGGCATGAAGGGAGCCGCCGCTCTCTGCAGCTCGGGGCCTTTCATGGCCGGGCCCGGCCTGTTTCTGAAAAACGGTTTCAGCACCGTGGAAAAAGCACCGCCGGGATATGAACTCATGCTGAAACAATCGGAGCCTTCTCCCCCGCCCCGCTTCAATGACTGGCAGAAAGCTCTGGGATCGATCAAGGGGCTGAACATCATCTACTCCAATCAGTGCCCCTGGGTGGCGAGATTCGTCAGCGAACTGGGTGACTTTGCCCGCCAGAAAGGACTGAACCTGAGCGTCACTGAACTGAAATCTGCCTCGGAGGCGCAGAAAGCGCCATCGCCCTATGCCGCCTTCAACCTCGTTCTGGACGGGAGATTGCTGGCTGACCACTACATTTCCATGACCCGATTCGGCAATATTCTGAAAAAGGAAAAGCTGATTTAAGTCGATAATGTTTATGCCGCGGCAGGGCGGATGGCTTTCGCCGCGGTTTTTTATTTGCCGGTTTTTTCCCTGGCGCGGGGATGGGCTTTCTGATAGGCCTGGCGGGCATCCTCTAAAGTGACGTGGGTGTAGATCTCCGTCGTGGAGAGGTTGGCATGTCCCAGCATCTGCTGGATGGCGCGCAGGTCGGCGCCTTTCTGCAGGAGATGGGTGGCAAAGGAATGGCGGATGGTGTGGGGTGAAAATCCTTTCTGCTGCGTGATCAGCCGGATGTAGCGCTGCAGGATGAGATTGAGCTGGCGGCCGTAGAAGGGTTTGCCGGTGCGGGTCAGGAACAGGTGGTCCTCGCCTCCCTCCGGATCGAAGGCGGGACGAATCTTGAGGTAAAGCTCGATCGCGGTCAGGGCTGGCCGTCCGACCGGAACGATCCTCTGCTTGTTGCCCTTGCCCCGCACGCGCAGCAGCAGGTTTTTGCGGTCCAGGTCAGGCAGCCGGATGCCGCACACCTCGCTGATGCGCAGGCCGGAGGAATAGATCAGTTCGAAGATGGCGCGGTTGCGCAGGCCGAACCTGTCATCCGCCTCGGGGATCTGCAGCAGCAGGCTGATCTCTTCTTCCGTGAAAAACTTGGGCAGGGGCTTTTCGTATTTGGGCGTTTCCATCTTGTCAAGCGGGTTCAGGTCAATGACTCCAAACCTTTTCAAATAGCGGAAGAACGACTTCACCGCAGCCAGCTTGCGGGCCAGGGAGCGGTTCTGGTCAGGCTTCTCGTGCAGGAAGCGGAGAAAGTCCCTGACCATGAGCGCGGAGACTTGTTTCACGTCAATCAGGCCGTCCGGAAAGAAAGGGGCCAGGAAATCGGAAAGCTGCTCCAGATCGAGCCGATAGGATATCTGCGTATTGGCTGACTTGCCTTCCAGGCCCAGGTTTTGGATGAAGCTGTCGATCAGTTCACGCATCTCGGATCAGTTGCCCTGGGGAATAAACGCTCGCCCAGCGAAAGGTCAGAACGGCAGCCAGGTCTCCGTGTCCTGAAGATGCCGATACCGCACCAGCATGACCACGATGACCAGGCCCAGCGCGAAACCCCAGATGAAGGGCCAGCGCGAGGACCGATAAAACAGGATCACAAAGGCGGTCACACCCAGCGCAATATAGACGGCCAAGCTCAAGTTGGTCTGCGGCATGATGGCCAGGACATAGATGATCCCCACCATCAGCAGCCCCAGCATCATGTAGATGACGGAAGAAGTCTTCATACACACTGCTCCCCGCCGCCCCTTCCAAATTGCTGCATCGGAGGGTACGGCTTAATCCATGTTAGGGTGTATCATATGAAGGAAGCAATTTTGTGTCAAAGATTTTTCTTGTCATAAAGGCTGACCCCGGATTCATTTCACTCAGACCCAGTTGCGGAGGAAGAATGAATCAGCATATAGCGGCTTCGGTCACACTCGGAAAAGACGTGATCCTTGGCTACAATGTAGTTGTCTGTGATGACGCTGTCATTGGAGACGGCTGCCGGATCGGGCACAACGTGGTAATCCATACCGGCTCCCAGATCGGGAAAAACGTGCGCATAGACGACAACACCATCATCGGGAAAAGGCCATTGTCCTCGCCCCGCAGCATCTTTAAGCCGCCGGCGGAAATGCAACCTGCCGTGATCGGCGACTTTTGCCAGATCGGGGCCAACGTCATCATCTATGCCCAGAGTAAAATCGGCCAACGCAACCTGATCGCAGACCTGGCCACGATCCGGGAAAACGTGAGCATCGGCGAACTCAACATCATCGGCAGAAACGCCACGATAGAAAACTACTGCGAGATCGGCAACCGCAACAAGTTCGAGACGAACTGCTACATCACCGCCTATTCCAAAGTGGAGGACTACTGCTTCGTCGCGCCCTGCGTGGCCACCAGCAATGACAACTACATGGGACGCGACAAGGAACGCTTCAACCATTTCAAAGGCGTCACCGTCAAGACCGGCGGGCGCATCGGAGTAAACTCCACCATCCTGCCAGGCAAGACCATCAACGAGGACGGCATGGTGGCGGGGGGCTCGCTTGTCAGCAGAGACGTTCCGGCCGGCAAAATCGTGCTTGGCAGTCCTGCCAAACCATCAGCAGAAGTGCCTGAGGGTCAGCTGCTGAAGAATAACCTTGATAAGTGAATCCCAAGTTAAAGCTTGACAGAATGATTGGTTTTTCAGCACATTGAGAATGGAGTAAGAAGATGAAAGTCCTGGTCATCACACCCACCTACAACGAAAAGGAAAACATTGAGCGCCTCGTGCAGGCCGTGATGAAGCAAAGCGAGACGATCGAGCTGCTGATCATTGACGACAATTCCCCTGACGGCACCGGCGCCATCGTGGAAAAGCTGATGGAAAAACAGCCGCGCCTGCATATTATTAAAAGGTCGGGCAAGCTGGGACTTGGTTCGGCCTATGTGACCGGTTTCAAATGGGCCCTTCAGAAAGGCTATGAATACATAATGGAAATGGATGCCGACTTTTCGCACAACCCTGACGACCTGCCGCGCCTGCTCGAGGCCGCGCAGGACAATGACCTGGTCATCGGCTCTCGTTACTGCAGCGGGATCAATATCATCAACTGGCCGATCCAGAGGCTGCTGATCAGCTACCTGGCCTCCAAATACGTGCGCATCATCACCGGCATGCCGGTCAAGGACCCGACCGGCGGATTCAAATGCTTCAAGCGCAGGGTGCTGGAAAAGATAGACCTGGACAACATCCACTCCGAAGGATATTCCTTTCAGATCGAGATGAACTACAAAGCCTGGATGAAAGGGTTTAAGCTCAAGGAAATCAGCATCATCTTCACGGAAAGGGCGGACGGGCATTCCAAGATGTCACGCAAGATCGTGTATGAAGCGGCCTGGATGGTCTGGAAGCTAAAACTGCTGGCGCTGATGAAAGCGCTGTAAGCTGTTTTAACCACGAAATCCGCGAAAAGCGCGAAAGCTGTTTAAACAAATAGAAAAAAACCATCATAAGGTTCGCATCCGATGGGCAGAATAATCTCCTTCCTCAGCATTGAAAAAATGGCTTTGCACGGCTACGGGCTGGGCTACGCGGAGGGCAAGGCGGTGCTGGTGCCGTTCACAATGCCGGGGGACTGTGTGGACGCGCTGGTGCGGGTGGAGAAAAAGGATGTCATTTTCGCCCAGCCGGCGGAATATCACAAAGTGGATGAAGCCGGCCTCATCCCGGGCTGCGAAGCGTTTGGCGGAGAGAATGCCTGCGGCGGCTGCGACTGGCTGATGGCTCCCTACGAACTCCAGCTGGAGTGGAAAACGCATTTGACCAGAGAGGTGTTCCAACCTCTCAAGCTGAGCAGAAAAGTCAGGAAGATGGTGCCTTCCCCACTGCCCCGGCACTACCGCAACAAGAGTTTCCTGCCCGCCGGCAGGGATGAAGACGGCCTCTGCTTCGGCATGTACGAGCGCTACAGCCACAACGTGATCCTGCATAAGCGCTGCCTGCTGCAGCCTCCCGTGATGGACGAGATCCTTAACGCGATCACTGGATTTGCCCGCCAGGTCAAGCTGGAAGCGTATGACGAAACGGATCACACAGGCACTTTGCGCCACGCCGGGATTAGGGTCAGCCGCAAGGGGGACGGGATTTTGGTCATCCTGGTCACCCGCGGTGCGAAACTGCCCTTCACGCGTCAGCTCGTGCGCGTCCTGACCGAGCGCTTTCCCGCCATCCGGGGGATCATCCAAAACATCAACCGCAGCCCCGGCAACGTCATCCTGGGAGATGGGGAAAAGGTCCTGTTCGGCCAACCCTGGCTGGAGGACAAGTTAGGCGGGATCAGCCTCAGGGTGCACTACAAAAGCTTTTTCCAGGTCAACAGCCCGGTGGCGGAACTTATCAACGCTCAGCTGAGAAAATATCTGCAGCCGGAGGACACCGTTCTGGACGCCTATTGCGGAATTGGCAGCATCGGCTTGTCCCTGGCCAGTTCCGTCCGGATGATGGTTGGGATCGAAGAAGTTCCGGAAGCAGTGGCCGACGCGGAGCATAACCGCGACCTGAACGGGATAACCAACGCCGCTTTTCACACCGGCAAAGTGGAGCAGGCCCTGCCTTCGCTGCTGAAGAAATGTAAATTCACGGCCATCGTGCTGGACCCGCCCCGCAAGGGCGTGGAGACGAACGCGCTGCTGGCCATCGCCCAAGCTAAAATACATCTCATCCTGTATGTCAGCTGCAATCTCATGACCTTGGCAAGAGACGTGAAAACCCTGTGTGAGAACGGCTACAAAGCGGACGCCATTACTCCCTTTGATATGTTTCCCCAGACCTGGCACAGCGAAACCGTGGTGAAGTTATCATTGGTTTGAGTTGTAATATGGCAGGGAGTCGAATGATATGAAATGCCTTTTGACCATACGCATTGGATCGGTCACTCTCAGCTGCGTCATCAATGCCGCCGCTTTGCTTTTGGCTGCGCTGCTGCTGGCAGGCTGCCTGGCGACGACCAATTCCGTGAATGACGAGGCCGAGATCAACACTGTCCTCTACAAAGTCAAGCAAGCCTTCATCAACCATGACATCAACACTTTTATGCTGTGTTTTCATTCCGACTACCTGCACGAAGGCATGCCCCTCTGGCAGGTGCGCGCGCTCTGGCAGGACCGCATGGCGGAGTTCCTTTTAATAGATTTTCAGAATGTCCGGATCGAGGTGGAAGACTACGAGGCGGTCGTCTCTTTCACCATGAAGCTCCAAAAGGCCAATACCACTGTCTATTCGGAAGAGCCGGCCGACCATGGCGACCTCAGCTATTTCATTTACGACAACAACAAATGGTCGGTTTACGGCAATCAGCAAAGCCGCCGGCCCTGATCACCAGAATCGGTTCAAACTAAGTTTCATCCACGCGGCAGGCTGGGAAATTACGGTCCTTTCCTGTAACCGTTCAGCCCGACTCCGGATTATTTTCATTTGACATCAGACCTGTTTTCCAAAAGTTGAATTGGCAATGTCAACGCTTTATCAGTTATAAGGATAGATTATGTTAGAAAAGATCTTGCGCTCGCTCTTCGGGGACAAATCCAGCAAGGAACTCGGCAAATATTACCCCCTGGTGGATGAGATCAACGGTATCTTCGCCACACTCGCTGACTACAGCGACGATCAGCTCCGGGAACGCGTTGCCCTGATCAGACAGGAGATCGCGGAGCAGTTGCAGCCTTTACGGGAGGAAGTGGCTGAGTTGGAGCGGCGCTACCGCGAGGAGGCGGACGATTCTGAACGGGCCCGCCTGGACAACGACATCGACCGCACCAAAAAAGAGCTGAAGGAAAAGACCCGCGAAACGCTGGACGGCTTCCTGCCGGAGGTGTACGCTATCGTCAAGGACACCTGCCGGCGGCTGTTGAAGCACAAGTATCAGGTCCGGGGGCACGAAGTCGAGTGGAACATGGTGCCCTTCGACGTGCAGTTGATCGGCGCCATCGCCCTGCACGAGGGGAAGATCGCCGAGATGGCCACCGGCGAGGGCAAGACCCTGGTCGCCGTGCTGCCCCTCTTCCTCAACGCGCTGGTGGGCCGCGGTGTGCATCTGGTCACTGTGAACGACTACCTTGCCCAGCGCGACTCCGAATGGATGGGTCCGGTCTATCAGTTCCACGGCCTCACAGTGGGCTGCGTCACCACCGGCCTGGATTTTATCCAGCGCAAGGAAGCATATAACTGCGACGTCACCTATGGCATGAACAGCGAATACGGTTTCGATTACCTGCGCGACAACATGGCAGTCAGCGCTGACCAACTCGTGCAGAGGGATTTCTATTACGCTATCGTGGACGAGGTGGACAGCATCCTGATCGACGAAGCCCGAACCCCGCTCATCATTAGCGGCGCCATCGCCCAGGACAAGAACTTTTACCACGAACTAAGGCCCCACATCCAGCAGCTCGTTTCACTGCAAAACTCGCTGGTGCAGAAGATCCTGACCGAGATCCGGGAGGACACCCGCGAGGACAATCCCAAGCCGGACGTAGAAAGGCTGGGCCGCAACCTGCTCCTGGTCAGGCGCGCCGCCCCCAAGCACAAGGGTTTCGTCAAGTTCATGCAGGAAGCCGAATACAAGAAACTGGTCAGCGACACTGAGGGGATTTACCTGCGCGACAAGAAACTCCACGTGTTGGACAACGAGCTTTTCTACGTGGTGGACGAAAGGCAAAACAGCGTGGACCTCTGCGACAAAGGCAGGGATTTCCTTTCCCGCTCCGATAAAAACCTCTTCCTGGTGGACAGCCTGGACGAGTTGCTTTCCCAGGTGGACAATGACGAGAAACTGACGCCGGAACAGCAGGCAGCCAAAAAGGAAAAGGTAACCAACGACTTCATGGATAAAAGCGAGCGGCTGCACAACATCAACCAGCTGCTGCGTGCCTATTCCCTGTTCGAAAACAACGTGGAATACGTGATCCTGGACGATAAGGTAGTGATCGTGGACGAGTTCACGGGGCGCCAGATGCCGGGCCGGCGCTTTTCGGACGGCCTGCACCAGGCCCTTGAAGCCAAGGAGAACGTTGCCATCGAGGCCGGCACGCAGACTTTAGCCACAGTCACGCTACAGAATTATTTCCGCATGTATGAGAAGCTGGCCGGCATGACGGGAACCGCCATCACGGAGGAATCGGAGTTCCTCGAGATCTACAAACTCGGCGCCACGCTCATCCCCACCAATGTTCCGGTCACGCGCATCGACCACGACGATGTCATCTACCTCACCAAGAACGAAAAATACCAAGCCATCATGGATGAGATCATGCACTGGCACGACCAGAAGAAACCTGTCCTGGTCGGCACGGTCAGCGTGGAGGTCTCCGAGATCATCAGCCGTCTGCTGAAAAGGAAGGGCGTCCCCCACAACGTGCTCAACGCCAAGTACCACGAAAAGGAAGCCGAGATCATCATGGGCGCCGGCCAGCCCGGAGCCGTGACCATCGCCACCAACATGGCGGGCCGCGGAACCGATATCAAGCTGGGCTCCGGCGTCGTCCTGAAAACCTCTGAGGAATACCGAGGCCTGCCCCGGGCCATCTCTGACGAAAACCCTTACGGCGTGCCGGAGGACGGCCTGCACGTGATCGGCAGCGAGCGCCACGAAAGCCGGCGCATAGACCGCCAGCTGCGCGGCCGCGCCGGGCGCCAGGGCGATCCCGGCACCAGCCGTTTCTACCTTTCACTGGAAGACGATCTCATGCGCCTGTTCGGCTCGGACCGCATGGCACCAATGATGATGAAGCTGGGCCTCAAGCCCGGCGACGCCATCCGCCATCCCTGGATGACCAAGGCCGTGGAGCGCGCCCAGAAACGCGTGGAGGAGCACAACTTCGAGATCCGCAAAAACCTGATCAAGTATGACGAAGTGATGAACCAGCAGCGCGAGGTGATCTATTCCTACCGCCGCAATGTTCTGAAAAACTACAACATGAAGAACGAGATCCTGGAGATGGTGGAGGAGTGCCTGGACAATCTGCTGGACAGCTATCTCCCGGAAGGTTCATATCCCGAGGACTGGAACCTGGAGCGGCTCTGCGCCTGGTTCAAGAACAGCATCAATGTGATCATCACTCCCGAGCAGTTGAAAAGCGACCGCCTGACCCGTGATTTCCTGCGGGACGAGCTTTGGGAGGTCATGCAGCAGGCCTACGCCCAGAAGGAGCAGCGCGTGGGCGAGGAAATGATGCGCGAGATCGAGCGCCGCTCCCTGCTGGAAGTGGTGGACTCGGAATGGCGCGACCACCTGCATGAGATGGACCTGCTCAAGGACGGCATCCACCTGCGTGCCTACGCCAACAAGGATCCCCTCATCGAATACAAGAAGGAATCCTATGACCTGTTCCAGAGCCTGATCCAGCGCATCCAGGACAACGTCACCAAGAAAGTTTTCACCACCTACATCGTATCCCGCGAGCAGTTGCAGAGCATGCTCCAGAACGCCAACCTCAGCCACAGCGAGCTGAACGCCTTCCTGCACGCGCAGGAGGCTGCGGAACAGGGCGCGCCCAAGCATCCCATGCCGCCGGAGGCGATGGCGGAAGTGCCCAAGCTGAGACCTGTTTCGGTCCAGCCCAAGGTCGGGCGCAACGATCCCTGCCCCTGCGGCAGCGGTAAAAAATACAAGAAATGCTGCGGCAAAGCTGAATTCCTGGACAGAGAATAAACACACGGAGCCATTATGCCAAAAGGTCTGATCATTGTGGAGTCGCCGGCCAAGGCCAGCACCATCAGCAAATTCCTGGACAACAAGTTTGACGTCAAAGCCTCCATGGGGCACATCCGCGACCTGCCGGACAGGGAAATGGGCGTCAACATAGACAAGGATTTCTCGCCCAAGTACCTCATTGACCCCAAGAAGAAAAAGGTCATCGAAGAGCTGAAGCACAGCGTGGCCAAGGCTGACGCGGTTTACCTGGCCAGCGACCACGACCGGGAGGGGGAGGCCATCGCCTGGCACCTGCAACAGGTCCTGCAGAAAGAGATCGGCGACAAACCCGTTCACCGCATCGTGTTCAACGAGATCACCCGCAACGCCATCCGGGAATCAATCACCCATCCCGGCGGCCTCGACATGCAGAAAGTGGACGCCCAGCAGGCCCGGCGCGTCTTGGACCGCTTTGTCGGCTACATGATCAGCCCCCTGCTCTGGAAGATCATTTCCAAGGACCTGAGCGCTGGCCGCGTCCAGTCCGTGGCCCTGCGCCTGATCTGCGAGCGCGAGGCCGAGATCCAGTCCTTTGTCCCCAAGGAATTCTGGCGGGTCGAAACCCTCTTCCACAAAGGCAGGCTGCCCGCCTTCAAGGCCTCACTAGAGACCTGGAAGGGCAAGAAAGCCGACATCCAAAACCAGGCCGAGGCGGAGCGGATCATCAAAGCCATAGACGGCAAGGAAGCCACTCTGCTGAACCGCAAGGACGGCGTCCGCAGTGTCGAGCCCTACCCCGCCTTCATCACCAGCACCCTCCAACAGGACGCTTCCCGCCTGCTCAACCTGCATGCCAACAAAACCATGCAGATCGCGCAGGAATTGTATGAGGGCGTGGACCTGGGCGGAGAGCGCACCGGACTCATCACCTACATGCGCACCGATTCTTTGCGAGTGGCGGAAGAGGCTGTCCAGTCCGTGCGCGGCCTGATCGCTGAACGCTTCGGCCGGGACTTCGTGCACAAGAGCGCGCGGCATTATAAAAACAAGAACAAGGCGCAGGACGCCCACGAGGCGATCCGCCCCACCGACCCCTTTAAGACGCCGGAAGCGGTGGCACAGTATCTCAGCAAGGACCAGCTCAAGCTCTACACCCTGATCTGGCAAAGGTTCACCGCCACCCAGATGCGGCCGTTGAAACTTAAAACCACCGAAGTCAAGGCAGGGATCGGCGAGGCCGTCTTTGAAGCCTCCGGCAGCGAAGTGGCGGACGAGGGCTTCCTCAAGGCCTGGCCCCATTACTCCTTTCCCGCGGGCGAGAAGATCCACACAGATTACGCCACGGACGACACGCTGCTCTACGAATCCTTTCAGCCCAGCCAGCATTTCACCACCCCGCCTTCCCGCTACACGGAAGCGTCACTGATCAAGGAGTTGGAAGCCAAAGGCATCGGCCGCCCCAGCACCTACGCCTCCATCATCACCACCATCCGCGTCCGCAAGTATGTGGCAATGGAGAAAAAATCCTTCGTCCCCACCGAGCTGGGGGTGCAGGTCAACCGCTTCCTGGTGGACAGGTTTGACACCATTTTCAATGTCAGGTTCACGGCGGAGATGGAAACCGAGCTGGACGAGGTGGAATACGGCAAGCTGGTCTGGCATAAGCTCGTCCGGCAGTACTACGACGGTCTGGTCAAGCTGATCGGGGCTGTGGACGTGAAAAAGGAAAGGCAGGGCCTGCAGGAGGAGACCGAGCTCGTCTGCGAGGTTTGCGGGCAGGGCAAAATGGTCATCAAGTGGGCCAACAAAAAGCAGTACCTGGCCTGCAGCCGCTTTCCCGAGTGCAAGAACATGAAAAGCTTTTCCCGCAACAGCAAGGGTGAGATCGTCATCGAGGAGCCCAAACAACTGGACGAGAAATGCCCCCAGTGCGGCAGCCCGCTGATCCAGCGCAAGGGCAGGTTCGGAGAATTCATCGCCTGCTCCAACTATCCCAAATGCAAGTATTCCCGCTCCATCGGGCTGGGCATCACGTGTCCCGAGTGCGGCAAGGGCGACGTCGTGCAGCGCCGCTCCAAGAAAGGCAAGCCTTTCTATTCCTGTTCCACCTATCCCGAGTGCAAATGGATCTCCAGCTACAAGCCCGTCCCCATCGCCTGCAGCGAATGCGGCCACCCCTACCTGGAGGAGCGCTACAGCAAGGCGAACGGAGAATTCAGGGCCTGCCCCAAATGCAAAAAGGAATTCTTTTAAACAAGGGATCCCATGCACCTCCTTGACGCTTTCCGCAGTGCTTTGCAAAGCATTTCGCAACACAAGCTGCGCTCCTTTCTGACCCTGACCGGGATCGTCATCGGCGTGCTGGCTGTGGTCACCATGTTCTCTTCCATCTACTCGCTCAAGAGCATGATCCGCAAGAATATGGAGGGCATGGGCTGGAACAACTCCATCATCGTGACGCCCAAGCTGGAGGAGGAGGATGCCCGCTCCCAGCGCGGCAGGCGTTTCCGCAAAACCGCAGAGAACGTCCGCCTGCTGGATTACAGCGACTTTGAAGCCATCAGGGGCAGCCTCTCCTATCAGACGATCTACGGCATGATAGAAAGCCAGGCCCTCTACAGGATCGGGAACCGCGACATCCAGGTCAACCTCAAGGGCACCAACCGCTCCTTCTTTATCAACAAGACCTACAAGCTGAAAAGCGGCCGCTATTTCAGCAGCTTTGACGAGAGCGGAGCCCGGCCCGTGATCATCCTCGGCTACTACTTCGCGCAGGAGCAGTTCCCCAACGCTGATCCGGTTGGCCGGCAGATCAATCTCGGCGGCCACCGCTACCAGGTGATCGGCGTACTGGACCGCGATGCCATCAACAGCCGCAGCGGCATGAATTTCAACACCTGGGAGCGCCGCAACGACCTCAAGGCCGTGTATGTGCCACTGCGCTTCGCCTCTGTCTATCTGACCCCACAGCGCACCGTGCATTACATCTATGTCCAGGCCAAAAGCGAAGCGGACTACGCCCAACTCAAGACCCAGCTCCGCCAGCTCCTCCTGGCCCGCCACAGCATGTTTGAGAATTTTGCCTTCCAGGACATCGGCGACCTGCTCATGCGGATCAACCAGGAGATCGACACCAACATGGGCAAGTGGAACATCACCCTGTTCGTGATCGCGTCCATTTCCCTGATTGTGGGCGGGATCGGGCTTTTCAGCACCCTGCTCATCTCCATCCAGGAAAAGATGCTGGAGATCGGGGTGCGCAAAAGCATCGGCGCCACCGAGGCGGACATCTTTTTCTATTTCATCTTCGAGGCAGTGACTTTGGCCGTGATCGGAGCCCTGATCGGCATCGGCTTTGCCGCCCTGGCCCTGCTGGGGATGCAGTCCGCCGTCAAGATCGCCATGCCCATGCCTGTCCAGGGCATGGCGCTCGGCCTCTTCTTTTCCATGCTGGTCGGTTTCGTCTCCGGGCTCTACCCCGCCCTCAAAGCCTCCGGCATCGATCCCATCAAGGCCATCTACTATTTCGACTGACCGGGCTCAAACTGCTTTCACACTTGACAAAATCCTGCCCCGGAGAATTTGAATCAGTAACGCAGTGTGAAGTGGGCCTATAGCTCAACTGGTAGAGCTTCCGGCTCATAACCGGACGGTCGGGGGTTCGACTCCCTCTGGGCCCACCACTTTTCCACCCTCCAATATCTCCCCTGTTTCTTTTGTTTCAGCCCGATTTTAACGCTTTTTCCAACCCCGGCCCATCCCCTTCCATACCAATGCGTTCCGCTAAATCCCACCCCCTCTCCCCCGCTTGCACTACTTACCCATTACGGACCCAATACGGACTTTGTCCGTATTGGGTCCGTAATGCTAGCAAGGGCGAAACGGGAGACACCTGCCCCGTAGTCCTTTTTGCCAATGCTGGCTTAGGGTGTAAATCAGACCAAAGGGAAAAACGGACTTCGGATGCTTTAAAAAAAAACGGATGGGCCGGTGCTGTGCCGTCCTTAAGAACTTCTCCCTTTTTAGGCAGCCAGCCCGGCACTTACGTGCCGGGTTACACAGCTTCGTCCTGCCGGACTGATCTGCAGGCTGGGTAACTGCCAAAACTACTTGAGATGCGAGACGCATGTCGCGATTAAAGTAGATATGACAAATAGACCGTACGGGATATGCGGCGGAGCCCCATACAAATAGGGTGGCGGGCGGGAATAGATATAACCAGGCTGGGTTTCTACTCGTTCACCCCAGCCAGCAAGCTGTCAGGGGACCCCGGGCGCAGGAACGACGGAAGAAGAGTCGTAGGGCGCAGCCCTACTCCTAATAGGGTGGCGGGTGGGAAATGCATAAAACCAGATGAATCTGGCAAGAGGCCGGACGAATCCGGCGTCACTTTATCTGAATGTGCGCAATTCCAGCTTGCCGTCTATGATCGTGACGTAGGAATGGTTGACCAGCCAGTCGCCGCAATTGGCATAGACGCCTTTGCCCATGGGGATGAGGCAGGGTTCGTGGGTGTGGCCCATGACCACATAGTCATAGTCGTTAAGGAGGGAGGCGGCGTATTTTTCCAACCCGGCTTTCTTGCGCTGCTGCAGTTTGTGTGAAAGGCGGCGCAGTCTGCTGCTGCGGGAAAGGGCCTTGCCCAGGGCCAGAGCCAGGTCGGGATGGATAAAATGGAACAGGCCCTTGGTGAAGGGCAGGCGGACAAAGCCGCGCAGGAGCTTGTATTGGAAATCGTTGGAGGTGTGCAGGTCTCCGTGTGTGAAGTAGATCTTTTTCCTGTCAGTCTCCAGGACGAAGGCGTCGCGGTAAAGCTCCGCCTTAAGCTGATCGGGCAGAAAGTCGTTAAACCAGAAGTCATGGTTGCCGCTGATATAGGCGATGCGGCAGCCGCGTTCGGCGATGTCGGAAAGAGCCTTCAGGACAGGGAAGTAGGCCTTGATGATGGTGTATTTCCAGTCGTACCAGAGGTCGAAGATGTCACCGTTGAGGATCAGCCAGTCATAACGCCCCGGTAGGGTCTTTAAAAAAGTGAGGGCCTTGGCGTTGACTTCCAGGTCCGCCTGGCTCTTCACGGCGAACTTGTAGTGCATGTCCGAGACGGCGCAGATCCTCATAGGTTGCCTGACATCAGGTAATAGATGATGTTGACGCCGAAACGGAGAGCGTCTTCACGCACCTCCGGAGGGTCTTTGTGGGTTTCGGGATCGGCCCAGCCGTCGCTGATGTTGGTCTCATAGGTGTAAAGCAGCATAAGGCGGCCCGTGTCGTCAAACAGGCCAAAGGCCTGGGGCGCCTTTTCGTCATGCTTGTGGATCTTGGGCAGGCGGGGAAAATCGAAATAGCAGTTGTAGAGGGGAAAATCCGGTCCCAGTTCCACCAAGTCACGCTCCGGAAAAACTCGCTTGATCTCCCGCCGAAAAGCTTCGTTCATGCCGTAGTCGTCATCGGCGTAGAGAAAACCGCCGCGCAGCATCCACTCGCGCAGGTTGTCCAGTTCGCGGTCCGTGAAACGGATGTTGCCGTGGCCGGTCAGATAGAGGAAGGGGTATTCAAACAGCGTGGCGTCTCCGGCTTTGACGATCGCCTGGTCCGTGGGGAAGGTCGAGTTCAGGATGCGGTTGGCGAACTTAGCGAGGTTGGGCAGGACTTCCGGATCGTTGTACCAGTCCCCCCCGCCGTCATACTGGAGGCGGGCAAAGGCTGTCCCGGCCTGCAGAACAGCCAGGCTCAGCAACAGCGAGGCGAACAGAATTAGTTTTGGTAGAAATTGGTTACTCATTGATCAGAAGCAGCCTTACATGATGTCCAGGCCAATGCAGTGGATGCCATCCGCGACGACCGCGTAGAAGCAATTGTCAAATTCGTCATAATGGGACAGGTATTGGATCCGTTTGTCAAACTTGGTCTGGCCGAGCAATTTGCCGGAATTGACATCGTAAACGGAGAGCGTGTTTTCCGCCGGCACGACCAGGATGCTGCCCATAAGGCGCGGATCGTTCCCGCTGCCGATCTCCTGCGGCGCGGGCAAGCCCCCGGCGGCAAATCTCTCCGGCGATTCCTTTACCCATTCGACTTCGCTGTTGTCCTTCAGGCAGAGCATCTGCCGATTGTCCAAAAAGACGATGAGGTTGTCCCGGACTACGGCAACGTCCCGGATATTGGCGGGCAGGCTCTTGTTCCAGACCAACTGCTTGGAGGATTTGGTATAGGCCATCAGCTTGTCCTCCGAGACGACGTAGATATTTTTCAGGTCAAAGGAGGGAGCGGCCGTGACCATAAACTCAATGTCCGTCTGCCATTCCTGGATCAGGCGGATCTGGCGGGCGGGCTGATTGGCGTATTGAACAATTTTCTCAAATCCGCTGCGGAGGGAGTGGGACTGGATATTCAGCTCGTTGGGGATCTGTTCCACCTGCAGCCTGATCTTGCTGGTCAGCAGCTGTTTGATCTTGCGGCCGGTGCACTCGAGCCACTGGTTGCCGAAAAGCAGATAGCTGACCGCGGCCAGCGTGAGCAACAGGATGATCAGGGCGCTGAACTGGTGGCGCTTGAACCGCCGGTGGCGCTTGATGGCAGGCTTGCTTTTGGCCTCCAGAACCAAGTAACACCCGTGAGTGGATTCCGCCAGCGCGGGCAGTAGGGTGGCGATGGTCGCGTGGTCCACGTTCTGTTTCATCAGCCTGTCCGCCAGGGTGCTCGGCAGCGCGGCAAAGAGCTGCTTGGCCGCCAGCGTGATCCGTCCAGGCTTCACCCGGATGTCGCTCTCGGAAAGTCCCAGCAGGGACATCTCATCCAGGGAAGAGACGTGGAAATTCTCCCAGTTCCTGCCTTCCGGCCTGATGTAGTCCTCGTCCACAATGCCGCAGAGCAGGCGGCCGAACTGCACGTAGTAGATATCGTGGTCGTAAAGCACCGCCAGGAGCAGGGAAATGCCTTTTTCCCTGAGGCTGGTGCGGCGGAAAAGGGCGTGCAGCTTCCAATGGTACTCCGCGAAGAAGTTTTTCAGCCAGGTCTCGATCTCCAATTGGGAGACTGTTTCCAACTGCGCGTTCCTGATATCGAGCTTGATTTGGGTCTGGATCTCCTCCAGGACATGATCCTGTTCGGGATGCCAGGTCAGCAGGAACCAGCCGAAGCCGCCATCCTGGGAAGCGTTGAAGTCAAAGACGCCGAAAGGCGGCGCGGCCTGATGCGAATGCAGGACGACCACTTAAGACCACCATTTAATGAAGCTGCGGTGAAAGACGCGCAGCAGGGTCGGCAGATCCATCAGCATGTTGGTATAGGAAGCGTTGGCCAGAGGGCACCAGCACTCCTTTTGATGGATTGACCTGCGCCCCAGTTCGCCTTCGGGAGAAAACCAGATTTTTTTGAAGTTGTAATTATGTTTGCGCAGATTGCCCAGGGGCTTGGCTTTGATGCAGCAGGACCAGACGTCCCCCTCGGGAGAGATTTGAACCGAGGCCACGCCGGAATAGCAGGGAATCACCTGCCTGCGGTCGCGCATGATCCGTTTAACCAGATTGTAATACTCTATTCTAAAGGCCATGGTGATCTTGTTCATGCCGGCGAAGCGGTCATTTTTAATCCTGTGGATCAGATAATCGATTGCCGACTTGTAAGCGAGTTCGGAAGGCGTGATGTCTGATCCCATGGTGTCCAGTTCCACCCGCTCTTCGGCTATTTCCGTGATGTAGGAATCGGGATGGTATTGCAGCAGGTGGTTGGCAATGGCGGGAAAAGTGTCCACATTGAGGTTGGAAATGACAGTGTGGATGCCGACGGAGAGGTTTTTGCAGGGCAAGGCTTTCAGTTTCTGGAAGGTCGTGATGACTTTCTTGTAATTGCCGGGAACGTTGCGGATCCGGTCATGCTGGTCCTCTATCCCGTCTATGGAAAGATTGATGATGATCTGGGAACGTGGGCAGGCTTTGGCGATCAGTTCGGTGTTTTCCACAATGGTCTTAACCAAAATGCCGTTGGTGGGAATATTGATGATACGGGGCCGGGAGATCCGGTAGATAGCCTTGGCAACTTCTACGATATCGGCTCTCAGGAAAGGCTCGCCCCCGCTGAAAGTGATCCAGTAGGGAGTATGGCCTATCTTGCGGAAGATCTTCTTATACTCGTCAACCGTCAGGTTCTTGGCGGTTTTCTTCCAGATGTTGCAGGTGCTGCAGCGGGAATTGCAGGTGTATAGCAGACTGACAGTGTAGTTCATGGGAAGCAGCCGGGGAAAACCCAGCACCTTCATTAAATAGTATCCCAGCATTCTGGGCAGCAGTGACAGCATCGCGGATCAGTCCTTATCCTTGCCGCCCAGATCCTTGGTGGAGGCGGCAATGTCCCAGGCGAAGGGATTTTTCTTCTTGATGCGGTAATCGATAGTGCCCAGCAAGCGGCAGTAAATCTCCATCAAAACTGCAAGGATAAGCCTGCCTGTCTGGCGCGGATTGGACCTGACCTCGTCCCAAAATATCTTGAGCATGATCCCGCTTTCCTGCGAGGCCACCTTGTAGCTGTGCTTGTGCATCAGCCAGAGATGTCCGTTCTGGATGCGGCGGCGCTGCTTCACAAAGTCGCGGAAGGTTTCCGGTCCCTTGTTGTAAACGATGGCATCCGGCACATAGAGCAATTGCAGCCGGTTGGTTTTGACCAGCGCTTCAATGCTTGCCTCGTCCACCGCAGAGTCCTTGGGTATGGAGTTGAAGATCCTGCGGAAGGCGATCATTTCCCCCAGCTTGGGATGGATCATCGCCATCCGGTGATGCAGTCGCCAGAGGAGATGGACGCAGTATCCCATGAAGGTCTTATCGTCATTGACGGGGGTTGGCCTGCCCCCCGTGGCGCCGATCTTGCTGTCGGCAAAGGGTGCCACCAGCTTTTCAATGGTGTCGGAGGCGGGTATGGTGTCCCCGCTTTCGATGATCAAAATATTGGATTTGGCTTCCCGTAAAAAGATATTGATGGCGGAGGACTTGCCGCTGCGTTCTTTTTCGCAGATCAGCGAGACCTGGGGATGCGTGAGGGCAAATTCGCATACCAGGTCGTCCATGCCGTCCGTGCAGGCGCTTGACACCACTATGATCTCGGCGATCTCGACCTGCATGAGTTGCTGGCCACAGATAGCCTGGAGCAATTTAACGATGTTGCCTGCTTCGTTGTAGGCGATCACGCCAATGCTGCAGGACAGTTTCAGATCCCTTTCGGGCAAGATCTCTAACATTAAGTTCCTTTATGAATGATATGTTTCGGCGGAGCCGGCCCTGGTGCCCAGGTCATGGTTCACGGCGTCCAAAATCCCGTTCACGAATTTGCCTGATGATTCGCTGCTGTACTTCTTGGCCAGTTCGATCGCCTCGTTGATCACGATGGGCGCTGGCGTATCGGTGAACATCATCTCGTAGATGGCAACCTTCAGGATGTTGTGGTCCAGGCTAACGATCCTGTCCAGGCTCCAGTTGCTGGAATGCTTGGCAAGCATGGATTCGATCTCGTCCAGATGGATAATGGCGTTGCGCACAAGGTCATCGGCAAACAGGACGGCTGCATTACCGGAATCCACCCCTTCGTGCCCGGCCATTTCACTCAGGATTTCCGGATAGGCGTTCAGTAAACCGAACTCCTTAAACTCCGGCTCGCTCTCGCAATAATCGAGGGCGTACAGCGTCTTAACTGCAAGTTCTCTGGCCTTACGCCTTAGGCCCATCGCCGATCTCTCTGAACAGGTTGACCATCTCCAGGGCTGCGGCAGCAGCGCTGAAGCCTTTGTTGCCGCCTTTGGTGCCGGCCCGTTCGATGGCCTGGTCCAGCGTATCCGTGGTCAGGATCCCATACACGACCGGCAGGCCTGTCTGCAGGCTTACCTGAGCGATGCCTTTGGTCACCTCAGCGCTGATGTATTCAAAATGCGGGGTGGCTCCCCTGATCAGCGCTCCGAGACAGATAACGGCGTCGTACTTCCCGGTTTGGGCGGCCTTTTGGGCTGCCAGAGGAATCTCAAACGCGCCCGGCACCCAGATCACTGATATATCCTGGTCCAAAACCTCGTGACGCAGCAATCCGTCCACCGCACCCTCCAACAGCTTCTTGCCGATCATCTCATTGAAGCGGCTGACCACGATGGCGAACTTGTATCCCTTGGAGACCAGTTTTCCTTCGATCGTTTTCATCTTAAAACTCCTTGCGCTGTGCAAATGCTTACAACATTATTAATGATTGCCATTTTATCCGGCAGCCGCTTTTTGTTCAAGGAAAAAGTTCAGGCCATGCGGCAGAGGCAGAAATATCTTGACCTTATTTTACTTCTTTTTTTTCTGAGGATGGTGGAGATGGTGAATGAAAATACGTTTTAGAGATGTCCAGACCGGAATTGTGGAAGCGCGGGCGGTGATCGAACTGGATGACGGTGTATACCTGAACGAAGTCACGCTCCTGAGGATAGACGGTCAGTTGGTTGTCGAATTCCCCAAGAAGAATTTCAAAGGCAAGAACGACCGCACCCA